>JBCNPK010000004.1:0-197908 GCA_039593355.1 Pseudoduganella sp. | reverse complement strand
TGCTCGGCATCCGCATCGACAGCATCGGCCCGGGAACGGCCGAAGTGTCGATGCCGGACGACGGCAAGCTGCACAACCACCTCGGCACGCCGCATGCAGGTGCGATCTTCACGCTGGCGGAAACGGCGTCCGGCGCGGCCATGGCAGGCGGCTTCGCCGACCTGATCATGGATATGCGTCCGGTCGCCAAGCAGTCGCGCATCGAGTACCAGAAAGTGGCCAAGGGCGCGACGCGCGCCTCCGGCAAGGTACCGGGCGACATCGCCGCGCTGAAAGCGCAGCTGAAGGATGAAGGAAAGATCGCGTTCCCGGTCAACGTCGACATCTTCGACGAACACGGCACGCTGGCAGCACAAGTACAGGTGGACTGGTACCTCTCCGCCAAACGCTAACGAACACAGATACTGGAAAGCTTAAAAATGAGCAAACAACTCCAAGACGCATACATCGTCGCCGCTACCCGCACCCCGATCGGTAAAGCACCGCGCGGCATGTTCAGCAAGACCCGCCCGGACGACCTGCTGGTCGCCGCCATCCGCGGTGCCATGGCTGCCGTGCCAAACCTGGATCCTGCGCTGATCGTCGACGCCATCGTCGGCTGCTCCTTCCCGGAAGCAGAGCAGGGCTTCAACATCGCCCGTAACTCCGTGGTGCTGGCAGGCCTGCCGAACACCGTGGGCGGTGTGACCGTCAACCGTTACTGCGCTTCGGGCATCACCGCCCTGGCCATGGCTGCCGACCGCATCCGCGTTGGCGAAGCCGACGTGATGATCGCCGGCGGCGTGGAATCGATGTCCATGGTACCGATGATGGGCCACCACCCATCGATCAACATGGACACCTTCAAGGACGAAAACGTGGGCCTGGCCTACGGCATGGGCCTGACCGCCGAGAAAGTGGCGCAGCAGTGGAAAGTGTCCCGCGAAGACCAGGACGCCTTCGGCCTGGAATCGCACCGCAAGGCGATCGCCGCCCAGCAAGCCGGCTTCTTCAAGGACGAGATCACCCCGTTCGACATCACCACCCGCACCCCTGACCTGCGCACCGGCGAGATCAAGGTTGGCAAGCGCACCGTGGACCTGGACGAAGGCCCGCGCGCCGACGCATCGACCGAAGGCATGGCCAAGCTGAAGCCAGTGTTCGCCGCCAAGGGCACCGTGACTGCCGCGACCTCCTCGCAGATGTCCGACGGCGCCGGTGCGCTGATCGTGGTGTCCGAGAAGATCCTGAAGGAACACAACCTGACCCCGCTGGCCAAGTTCTCCTCGTTCGCCGTGCGCGGCGTGCCGCCGGAAATCATGGGCATCGGTCCTAAGGTCGCCATCCCAGCCGCGTGCGCCGCTGCCGGCATCACCCAGGACCAGCTGGACTGGATCGAACTGAACGAAGCATTCGCTGCCCAGGCCCTGGCCGTGATCCGCGACCTGAACCTGGACACCAGCAAAGTGAATCCGATGGGCGGTGCAATCGCCCTGGGCCACCCGCTGGGCGCAACCGGCGCGATCCGCGCCGCGACCGTGGTGCACGCACTGCGCCGCAACCAGCTGAAGTACGGCATGGTTACGATGTGCGTTGGCGCCGGCATGGGTGCAGCAGGCATCATCGAACGCGTATAATCCGCGCAAGACGCAGCTAGCAAGGCGGGTCGAATGGCCCGCCTTTTTCACATTTGGGGACTACATCAATGGCAATCCTGACCAGCAAAGCCGCCGGCATCCTGACCATCGAATTCGACCGCCTGGACCGCAAGAACGCTATCACCTCCGCCATGTACCAGACCATGGCCGACACCATCAACGCCGCCGAGACGGATACCGAAGTGCGCGCCATCCTGATCACCGGCAAGCCCGAGATTTTCACCGCCGGTAACGACCTGGTGGACTTCGCAACCACCACCGCCGCCAACGACGGCGTGGCATTCTCCGAGCGCCCGGTGATCAAGTTCATGAAAGCCCTGTTCAACAGCACCAAGCCAGTGGTGGCTGCGGTGAACGGCGCCGCCATCGGCATCGGCACCACCATGCTGATGCACTGCGACCTGGTATACGCCGCCGACAACGCCAAGTTCTCCGTGCCTTTCGCAGCACTGGGCCTGTGCCCTGAATTCGGCTCCAGCATGCTGCTGCCGGCCAACGGCGGCCATGCCCGCGCGGCAGAAAAGCTGATGCTGGGCGAACCGTTCAGCGCACAGGAAGCCTACGACATGGGCCTGATCTCCAAGCTGTTGCCAGCCGACCAGGTGCTGTCCCATGCCCAGGCGCAAGCGGCCAAGCTGGTCGCCCTGCCTGCCGAATCGATCCGCCAGACCAAGCGCCTGATGAAGGCCGGCCGCGAAGCCTTGAAAGCCCACATCGACGTGGAAAGCGCGCAGTTCGGCGCCATGCTGACCGGCGCCGAAGCCAAGGAAGCCTTCACCGCGTTCTTCGAAAAGCGCAAACCTGACTTCTCCAAGTTCGCCTGACAGGAAAATGCAATTGATCTCCGCACCGGCATGGCTCCCGTTCGGCCTACTGGGCCTTTCAATTGCAAGCACCGGACTGGCGGCTGCGCAGAAAGAGCGGGTGCCTTTCCTGCGTTACCTCTGGCTGGTTTTGCTCGCGCTGGCAGCCGGCGCCGGACTGGCGGCAGGCGTGCTGCGCCCCGTCGGCGGGGCCAGCATCGCTGCCCTGCTGGCTTTTGCGTGGCTGGCGGACCGGCATGACAAGGCCGTTGTAAGAGCGCTGTTTACGCTACTGACACTTCTGCTGGCATTCGCGCTTGCGGTACACGCCGTTCCCGGCTACGACAACCCCTTGCTGACAAAGGATGTCCTGCTGTCAGCCGGTTCCGCACCGTTCACCATGTACGCCAACTTCGACAAGGGAGTGGTCGGGCTTGTGCTCCTGGCATTCCTTTGTAACCGAGCCAATTCGTGGCGGGCCTTTGCCGCCGCATGGAAATCGCAAGCATTTGTTATTGCCGCGCTGCTGTGCGGAGTGCTGGGCCTTGGCTGGGCAATGGGATTCGTTCATCCTGATTTCAAGCTGTCGCCATTCCTGCCGCTGTTCGCCATCGTCAACCTGCTGTTTGTTTGCGTGGCGGAGGAAGCCTTCTTCCGCGGCGTCATCCAGGGGCAGCTCGCGCGTTACAGCGAAACCCTGGCGGTCACCGTCTCAGGCCTGCTGTTCGGCGCTGCGCACCTGGGTGGTGGCTGGCAATTCGCCGCGCTCGCCAGCCTGGCCGGGCTGGGATACGCGCTGTTGTATTCGCGTACGAAACTGATCGAAATCCCCATCGCCGCCCACTTCCTGCTCAACCTCGCCCATTTCGTCGCTTTCACTTATCCGCGCGCCGTTTGAATGCGACCCGCGTCCACGGCACCGCGTATAATCCACGCGACGTTTTTAACTGGAGACCTATTAATGTCTATGCAATTCCTGCGCCGCGCCGCTGCGCTGACCGCGCTGGCTGCCGCCATCGCCATCCCTGCCCAGGCGGGCAGCTCCGCTTCCTCCGCATCGAGCGCCGGTTCCGATATCTCGGGCAGCGTGTCCGATTCGATCAGCGGCTCCAGCAAGAGCTCCAGCGGCGACGACAAGAAAGTGGCCGCCGGCCAGTACCGCGTGATCGACGTGGCCGAAGCGCCAGGCAAGCCAGGCTCCGCGCGCCTGAAGCTGCAAGGTGAAGGCAATGAATTCTTCCTCGACCTGCCGAAGGCCGCCCTGGCGCAGCGCGCGCTGCCTGCCGGCGCACTGGTGCAGGTAAACGAGCGTCCATATGGCTACGAATTTGCCTACGCCGATACCCGCCAGGCCTTCTTCCTGGCCCTCGACGACGCATGGCAACGCGAACTGCGCTCGCGCGCAATCTGATCGCCGCCTGCCTGGCGCTGGGCTTCAATGCCACGGCGCAGGCTGGTGGAATGATGTTCTGCGACCGTCCCGCCAAAGTGACGGCGACGGAGCAGGATCACCTGCTGCGCTTCAGCGCAGTTGTAAAAGAAGAACTGGAACGCTCCGGCGCTACCGCCGCCGTGGTGTCGCGCGCCGGGCTTGACCTGGCGCGTTTTGGCCTGCGCTACTCGCACGCCGGACTTGCACTCAAATCGAATCCCAATAGCCCCTGGTCGGTACGCCAGCTGTACTACGCCTGCGACGAAGCGCGCCCGCGCATCTTCGACCAGGGTATGGCAGGCTTCGTGCTCGGCGCGGAACAGCCGACTGAGGGGCACTTGTCGGTGGTACTGCTGCCGGAAGAGCAGGGCGCCGCGCTGCAGGCGGCGGCGCTGGATGCGCAAACCCCCCTGGCCCTGCTGGCCGGCGAGTACAGCGCCAATGCTTACGCCTACAGTACCCGCTACCAGAATTGCAACCAGTGGCTGGTGGAGCTGATCGCCAGCGCTTGGGGCGCGGCAACCGTTCGTCGCGAAGAAGCGCAGCGCTGGCTGAGCGAACGTGGCTACGAGGCGGAGCCGGTCGACGTTGGCCGTGCGCTGGTCTTCGCTGCGCATTTCGTGCCGATGGTGCACGTCCTCGACCATCCGGACGACGATCTTCGTGCGGCGACCATGCGCGTCAGCCTGCCGTCGTCAATCGAACATTTCGTGCGCCGCCAGGTCCCCCAGGCGCGGCGCGTCGAGCTTTGCTACAACACCAGCCATATCGTCGTTCATCGCGGATGGGATGCGCTGGGACCGGGCTGCGCTCCGCAGGATGGCGACGAGGTCATCGTCTTCGATTGAGCGGCCGCAGTAGCCCAATGGGGATGGCAGCAATAAAGGTATGTAATAGAATAGCCGGGTTTGCCCAAAGTGATCTGGTGACTGAATGAATACCCCCCTTGCTTCGCTCTACCTTATCTCCGTGGGAGCGCTAGCAATGTCTGCATTCCAGGCGGCGCTGCTGGCGCGCAACAGCTCCTATGTGCGGGCATGCTGGACTTTCGCCCTCATCTGCCTGACGTTCTCCTGCTTCCAGTACGCCAATGTGCAGCAGCAGATGGCGCTGGAGCTGGAGCAGGCCGTCAGGGCGCATAAATGGGTCAATTTCTTCTCTCTGGCGCTGGTGCCGCAGGTCTGGTACCTGCTTGCCTTGCTCGACAGGCGCCAGGCCGCGTTGCGCGCAAGTCATGGCGTCGCACTGGTTTCGCTGGTGCTGGTGCTGGATAACCTGGCAGCGCCCTTTGGCTACCGCTTTTCCGCACTGGCGGTCGACGCCCCGGTCGACCTGGCGTGGGGCGAGCGTGCCTTCCTGATTTCCGGTGAAACGACGATTGCGTACCGGGTCAACCATCTGCTCCTGCTGGGCGCGGCGGTATTTGCCGGCACGATCTGCGTCCGCGACTGGCGCCAGCGCGCCCGTTTCAGGAGCCGCCTGGTCTGGACCTCGGTCGCCCTGGTCGCGCTGGCCGGGGCGCTGGGCGGCGCCGCGGACAAAGGCATGCTCAAGCTGCCCTACATGACCGGCTTCGGCTTCCTGTTCCTGGCGGCGTCCTTCCTGCTGCTGATCCGGCGCGAAGCAACGCAGCGCCTGACCGAAAAAATCCGCATCAGCGCCGCCCTGGAGCGCGAAGTGGAGAGCCACAAGCTGTCCAGCCAGCGTTTCGAGCGCGCGCTGACCAACGATGCTTTGACCCGCCTGCCGAACCGCGAGGGCGCCCTGGAAAAGCTGCGCGCCATGTTCGCCTGGAGCGAGTCGAGCCTGACTCGCACGGCCGTGCTGCTGCTGGACCTGGACCGGCTGGCCATCATCAACGGCACGCGCGGCTACGAGGCCGGCAACCAGGTGCTGATCGAAGTGGCGCAGCGCCTGCGCGATCATTGCGGCAAGCGCCGGCTGGTGGCGCGCCTTGGCAGTGCGCGCTTTGCGGTTGGCATTGCCGGCCACAAGACCCTGGCGGGCATCGAGCGCGAAGTGCAGGGCGTGCTGGACGCTGTCAAGGCGCCGTTCACCGCCGCCGGCACCGTATTGAACATGACCTTCAGCGCCGGCGTCGCAATCTATCCGGACCATGCCAACACGGCGGAAGACCTGCTCGCTTCGGCAGGCCTGGCGCTGCACGAGGCGCGCGACCTGGGCCCGGGCAACCTGCGCATGTTCCATCCTTCCCTGCAGCAGTCGCTGAGCGAGCGTATCGGCCTTGAGAATGAGCTGAAGGAAGCGCTTGCCAACGGCGAATTCTTCCTGCATTACCAGCCGCAGGTTTGCGCCGTGACCGAACGCGTGATGGGCATGGAAGCGCTGATCCGATGGCAGCATCCGGAGCTGGGGCTGGTGATGCCGGACAAATTCATTCCGCTGGCCGAAGCTTCGGGCTCCATTGCGGCGATTGGCGCCTGGGTGCTGGAAACCGCCTGCAAGCAGCTGCAGGACTGGCGTGCGCTGGGCTTCAGCGAGGTGAGGATGGCGGTCAACCTGTCGGCGCAGCAGCTGCTGCTCAGCGACCTGCGCGACAATGTGCAGGCGGCCCTGCAGCGCGCCGGCCTGATGGGCGCGGACCTTGAGCTTGAAATCACCGAATCGGTGCTGATGCAGGACCCGCAGCACTCCATCGAGAAACTGGAATCCCTGCGCAGCCTCGGCGTGCGGCTGTCGATCGACGATTTCGGCACCGGCTATTCCTCGCTTGGCTACCTGAAGATGCTGCCGGTGCATTCGTTCAAGCTCGATCGCAGCTTTGTGCGCGATATCGGCAAATCGGAGAAAGACCTGGAAATCTGCGCCACGGCCGTCGGCCTGGCGCGCAACCTCGGGCTGGAACTTGTCGCCGAAGGCGTGGAAGACGCAGGGCAGGCGGCGCAGCTGCGTGAGCTGGGCTGCGACCTGTTGCAAGGCTATTATTTCGCCCGTCCGCTTGCAGCCTACGCGGCAACCAATTACCTGCTGGAGGAAAGGGAAGCTGCCGCCGCTTGACCGGAATGCGGCGCTTCGTGGTAGATTCCCCTTACCTCAACACGAATGGGAGCGGAAGTGGGAATTCTCGATGGCATGCTGGGCAACGCGTCCAAGATCGACGTGGCGGACTTGCGCGAAGATTTCGCCAGGATACTGGCGCCCAACGAGCGGGTCGAACATGCCTACCAGCTTCTGCGCGACTATTTTGTGTTCACCGACAAGCGCCTGGTGGTGGTGAATATCCAGGGTGTCACCGGCAGCAAGAAGGAGTACCACTCCATCCCTTACAAGAGCGTGACGCATTTCAGCATCGAGACCGGCGGCACACTGGATCTCGACGCGGAATTGAAGATCTGGATTTCCAGTACCGCGGAACCGTTCACACAGAAGTTCAACAAGCGCTTGAGCATTTACGAAGTGCAGTCCGTGCTGGCAAGCTACGTCCTCAAGTAAGGCCCTTCGTCCGCTGTTGCATCCACTATTCGCCCGGCAACGAATTGTTGTGCGAGCGCGCTCGCTAGCATGATGGCTTTTCCAGGAGCCGCACATGCCAGCGTACGAAGTGATCGAAGTTCCCAGCCACCAGCCCGCGCTGGTGGCGCGCGTCCGCCACACCATTCCCGACCGTGCCAACGGCGCGCTGCCCGTTTTGTTCGTGCACGGTTCCTCGTTTCCTTCCGGCCTGTCTTTCGATTTCCGCATGGATGGCCAATCCTGGATGGACTGGATGGCGCTGCGCGGCTACGACGTTTTTGCGCTGGATTTTCCCGGCTATGGGCTGTCGGACCGTTATGCCGCCGACGCCCCGTCAGCGCCGGGGCGCGCGCGGGACGTCGCCCATGACGTGGACAGGGCGGTCGATGCGATCCTGCGCCGCAGCGGCCGGGGGCAGGTGCTGCTGATCGGGCATTCCTGGGGCGGCTCGGTGGCCGCGCGCTATGCACAGGATCACGCGGACAAGGTCGCGAAGCTGGTGCTGTTTGCCGCAATTACGCCGCGCCCTGCACCCGCCGACGCCACCAGTCTGTCGCAGCCTCCAGCCGGCGCCTATGAAGAGCTGACGCCGGACCAGCGCATCGCCGCCATGGACGGTCTGCGCCCGCAACAGGAGCCGCCGCAGCTGCACGGCGACGTGTTCCAGCGCTGGGGCGCGCATTGGCTGGCTTCGGACGGCCGCAACGATGGCGCGGTACGCTTCCCCTCCGGGCCCAGCGCCGACCTGGCCGATTTGCTGCGAGGCCATTCCTACTACGACCCGGGCCGGCTGGAGATGCCGGTGTTGCTGGTTCGCGGGGAATGGGATGCGTGGCCGAACGACGCCGACTACCGCCAGTTGTTCAACGCAATGGGCGCTGCACGCGAAAAGCGCTACCTCACCATCGCGCGCGGCACCCATGTCATGCATCTGGAGGCGGCTCGAACGCAGCTCTATGAAGCCGTACGTGAATTCTTCGACTAATTGATGCCGTAGCGGGCGCGGATGGCCGGCAGCACGCCACTTTGCTCAAGCTGGGTGATGGCCTGGTTAATCCGCGCCAATTGCGCCTGCGTCGTGCTGGCCGCGTTCAGCATCAGGTGCACGGGTGCGCGATAGGGGATGTAGGCAAGCTGCACGATTTTGACGTTCAATTGGCGCGCAACATGGCGCAAGGCGGTAGCGTCGCCCATGATCAAGTCTGCCCGGCCGGCTTCCAGCATTTTGATGCCCTGCTCGAACGTACTGAAGGTGCTGCGGCGCGCCTCCGCATTCAGCATCGGCAAGGCGTGGTCGTAATCGTCGCCGTAATAGCCCAGGCGCGGCGTCAGCAGGCTGGCATGCAGGGCGGCCATCGCCTGGAAGCTGTCGATATGGCGCAGCTTGTCCAGCTTTTCCGGCACAGTGAACAGGCCGACGGTCTCTTGCCGATAAGGCAGGCTGAAGCGGGCAAAACCGCGCCGCTCTTCAGTGGCCGACGCCGCCATCAACAAGTCGAGTTTTCCTTGTTGAAACAAGACATTGCGCCGGGCAACAGGCATTTCTTTTTCCAGGACCAAGCCGCAACCCGCATGGCTGAGAATAGCCTGCAGCAATTCGAAATCCACGCCACCCAGCACAGACTTATCATTGTGATAAAAATAGGGAGGCCATTCTTCCGGCGCCAGGCGCAGCGTGCAGGCGCCAACAGGACTGGCAAGCTGAATCAGCAGGGCAATAAGCAACAGCCTCATGGCTGAGGGCATCCGAAAGTATCCACGAGGACAGTGTTTCAGATGAAAGCGTCGCTGTAAAGTAGAAAGCTGCTATGGTGCCGGTATATTTCCCGACCGCCGGCCCCGGTAGTGGCGCCGCAGCGCCAAGTGCACGCATTCTGCGGCCGGAATGTGACGGCGGTTTGACGCCTGCGTGACGGCTTGATGTCATACTGCGCTATGACTGAAATAAATGCACTCCTGAAACAAGCCGTGGCGTTCCACCAGCAGGGCGAACTGGGCCGTGCGCAAGCACTCTACGACGAGGTGCTGCGTGCCGAACCACTCAATTTCGATGCCCTGCACCTGAGCGGCGTGGTGGCGCGCCAGCAGGGCGAGCCTGAGCGCGCCCTGGCCATGATCGACGGCGCACTGGCTCTCGATGCCGGACGCCCCAAGGCCCACTGCAACCGCGGCGTGGTGCTGCAGGACATGGGACGGTTCGACGAAGCGCTGGCCAGCTTCGAGCACGCCCTGGCCCTGCAGCCGGATTACGCCATGGCGCTCAGCAACCGGGGCAACGCCCTGCGCAACCTGGGCCACATCGACCGTGCGCTGGACAGCTACGACGCCGCGCTGCGGCTGTCGCCCGATTACGCCGAAGCGCTATGCAACCGCGCCCTGGCCTTGCAAGCGATAGCCCGCCACGAAGCGGCGCTGGACAGCTTCGGCGCCGCCCTGGCGGTGCGCCGCACCTATCCGGAAGCGCTGCACGGCGCCGCCGTCTCGCTGCTGGCGCTGGGCAAGCCGCTCGATGCGCTGGAAGGGCTCGAGCGCGCCCTGGAAATACAGCCCGAATATGCGGAAGCCTGGTGCGCTCGCGGCTCCTTGCTGCTGCGGATGCAGGAGCTGGACGAAGCGCTGGCGAGCTTTCAGGACGCGCTGGCCATTCGCCCGCGTTACGCACGCGCCCAGCTGGGCATGGCCAACACCTTGCGCGCCATGGGCCGCAACGAGGAAGCAGTGCAAGCCTACCAGGGCGCGCTGGACTTCGGCGCCGATGCCGGCACCGTCGGCTATATGCTGGCCATCATGGGCGCGCAGCCAGCGCCGGGCGCCTCGCCATCCGCCTATGTGAAAGCGCTGTTCGACCAGTACGCCGGCAACTTCGACCACCACCTGGTCGACGTGCTGCGCTACCGCACGCCGTCCGTGCTGGTGGAGGCGCTGCGCCGCCATTTGCCGCTGGGCGAGCTCGATGTGCTGGATGCAGGCTGCGGCACGGGCCTGTGCGGGCCGCTGCTGCGGCCACTGGCGTGCCTGCTGGAAGGGGTCGATCTGTCGCCGCACATGCTGGACAAGGCGCGCGATACCGGTTTGTACGACGGCCTGTATTGCGGCGAGATGGTGGGCTACCTGCGCGTGCGCCCCGACAGTATCGACGCGATCGTGGCGGCCGACGTGTTTGTCTACGTTGGCGATTTGAAGCCGGTGTTTTCCGTGGCGCGGCTGGCGCTGCGCGGCGGCGGCGTCTTCGCTTTTTCGGTCGAGGAGCACGACGGTACGGAAGCTTTCGCGCTGAGGAATTCGGGCCGCTATGCCCACTCGCGCGCAGGCATTGAGGCGCTGGCGCGCAGCCACGGCTTCACCATCCATGAAATTACCCCGAGCACGTTGCGCCAGGAAAGCGGCGAGGACATGCGCGGCTTGCTGGTGGTATTGGGAACCCATGCAGAGTAGCCTCCTCGAAATCGTCGCCAACGCGGTCATGGCCGTCTCCATTTTCCTGGCGGGACGCAACAACATCCACTCCTGGTGGACCGGCATCGTCGGCTGCTCGCTGTTTGCGGTGCTCTTCTACGGCTCGCAGCTGTATGCCGACGTGGCATTGCAGCTGTTCTTCATCGCCACCTGCATCATCGGCTGGCGCCAGTGGCTGCGCGGCGACCATGGCCACTCGCTGCACATCCGCACTACGCGCAAGGGGACGCTGGCGAAGATGGCGCTGGCAGGCGCGGCCGCCACGGCAGCTTATGGGCTGATGCTGAAGCACTATACGAACGCCTACGCGCCCTTCATCGATTCGGCGGTGCTGATGTTCTCCATCATCGCCCAGGTGCTGCTGATGGGGCGCCGCATCGAGAACTGGCCGGTATGGCTGCTGGTGAATACCGTCTCGGTGCCGCTCTACGCCAGCCGCGGCCTGTACCTGACCGCCGCGCTGTACGCTGCCTACTGGATCAACGCCCTCGTCGCCTGGCGGCACTGGCGCCGCCAGCGTGCCGCCGGCATTTAAAACTGGAGTTCATAGCTGGCCCGTATCCAGGCCGGGTTGCCGATGGCCGTGGCGCTCGCCTTGCGGCCGTTGGCGTCCGCGTAAAGAGCCCTTGAAAGCGATGCCTGGCGCAGCAGATTCCCCGCCGTGACGCGCCATTGTGAGACCGGCGAAGGCCGATAGCTGGCATAGCCCTCCAGATTCCGCTCAACGCTGTTATAAACGGACTGCCAGCGGGTGATGCGGACCCACCCCATGGCGCTGTACGTCAGGCTGGCGCCCGCTCCCCAGGGGCCAGAGCGGTATTCACCGCCGGCATTCGCTGTCCAGCGGGGCTGCCGCGCAAGGCGGTTATCGGGCCCAGGCACCGCTTCCACGTGCGACCAGTAACGGCCCGCGTTGAGCGAAAAGCGCAGCGGCGTGGCGGGGACTGGACCTTTCCACTCAAGCTCCACGCTACTGGTGCGGGCCGTGCCGAAGTTGGATGGCGAGGAGACCCAGCGCCCATCCACCTCTCCGACCGCGTTGAAGATGACGTCGGTGATCCGCCGCGTGCCGGCGGCCAGCGAAAACAGTGCGCCGTCCTTGCCATAGGACTCAAAGGCGATGTCCAGGCCGCGCGCCAGTTCGGGCCTGAGGTTCGGGTTGCCGCTGGAATCTGGCGCCAGCTCCGTATTGACCAGGCTCAGGAAGCGCCGCGGCATAAGCTGGGCCGTCGTTGGCGCCTTGTAGGTCCGCGCCAGGGCGAAGCGCAACTGGCGGCGCTGCTCGCCTGGCAGTTTCCATAAGGCCTGCAGGATAGGGCTGCTGACGCCTGAGCGCGTGATCACGGTGGAAAAGTCCGAGCCGCTGCTGCGCGTTTCGCTCGTCTCGCGCCGCAGGCCGCCATACACCGACCAGCCTTCGCCGATTTCCCATTCATCCTGCACATAAGCAGCCAGGCTTTTCAGCCGTGCGCTTGATGCGCGGTCGAAATCGTTGGCGTTCGCGGCGGCTGCCGCGGTCTCGTCCTGCAGTTCGTGTTCCCGCTGGTGGCTGGATGAAACGTCCCAGCCAAGGCTGGACGCATGGCCTCGTACCGGCGGCAGGGCCAGCCTGCCGATCCAGCCGGCGCGCCGGCTGTTCACGTCCACATCGTAGCGGCGCGTGAGGGTAGGCGTTCCCGCCTGAACCTCGTAGCCGGACATGCGGTCGCGCTGCGCCTCGTCGCCGCTGATGCTGACTGTCGATTCGATGCGGCCGCCGTCGCTCCATTTGCGCGACCAGCTTCCTTCCGTGCGCAGGTTTGCGGCTTCGTCCTTGCGCCAGTAGCCTGAGCGTGCGAATGGCAGAACGGTGCCGCCGGACAGTTGCACCTTGCGCTCACGGTCGGCGTGGAAGCGCACGACGCTGGCGAAGGTTTGCCATCCCAGCGTTTCATCGGCGGAGGGATTCCAGTTCACGCGGCTGTTCACGTTGATGAACAGGAAGCGATTGCGGCTGCGCTCATCTTCGGCGCGCTGGCTGGTGACCGTGCCGGCGGCATCGGTTTCGAGAACGCTGATGTGTTCCGGGCGGTGATGATTGCCTTGCGTGACGCTGGCATTGAACGTATAGCTGCGCGCATCGCCCTTGTCCGCCAGTCCCAGGCTGGCGCTGCGCGACGGCAGGTGCGCCGGCACGGTGGCGCTGGCGCGCCATTCCCGCGACGGCTTGGCCGCCGACTTGCGCAGCACGATGTTGATGGTGCCTGCAACCGCTTGCGTGCTGTGCTCCGCCGTCGCTGCACGCATGATTTCGATCTTGTCGATCATATCGGGCGTCAGGTTCTCCAGCGAAAAGCCAGGCGGCGGGCGGTCGCCGTTGAGGAGGATTTGCGTATAGCCGGCGCCGAGGCCGCGCATGCGCGGGGCACCGTCGCTGATGGTAACGCCGGGCAGGCGTTTCAGCACGTCAAGCGCACTGGCATCGCCGAACTTGAGGATCTCCTCACGAGTGATAGTCGTGCGGGAAGCTGTGTCGCGCTGGCGCTGCAGGTCGGCACTGGCTTTTACCCGCACGATGGGCGGGATTTCCTGGGCGTAGGCGCGAACGAAGACCATCGCCGCGCAGGCGATCAAGCGAAGTTTCATGGATTTTTTCTTACTTCAGGACGAAGATGGCATTCACGGTTTGCGAATAGGCGATCGAATCCGGCACCCTGTAATTGCCGCTCTGTGGCGCGGTGCCGCGCGTTTCACGTTCTTGCTGCAGGTCGAGGAAAGGCGCGCTCACTTGCGCAAGAGGGCCGCGCGAGACTGCGACCACCGGTCCGAGCTTGCGGCCGAAGGCTTTGGCCAGTGAGTTGCCCTTGCTGCGGGCGTCGTCGGCTGCAGCTGCCATCAGCTGGGTGTTGATATCGTCGCCGTCCGTGCGGTCGAAGCTGGAGCTGACGTTGGTGACGTGTTCCTTTTCCACCAGGCTGGCAATCAGGTCCGGCCATCGCGCCAGGTCGCGCACACGGGCATGGAACAGGCGTCCCATCGAATAGACCGGCGGCTTCCCTCCATCGACGGGAACTGTCTTCTTCTCGACTTCGTAGCATTCAACGTCCGCCTCCCGCACGCCATGTTCGGCCAGCAGCTGCAGCACGCTGGCGCTCAGTTGCTGCAGCTCGGCGGCGGCGGCCTCCGAGCTGGCATCCTGCACGCCGGCCTCGAATCTCACCTCGCCGATGTCGGGCCGCATCCAGAGTTGCGCCTTGCCGCTGGTGCTGACGAAGGGATGCGAAGGCAGGGCCGTCTCCGCCGCTTGCGCACCGCAGGCGGCGGAGGCGGCAAACAGGGCCAGTGCTGCGATGCTGGTGCTCACATTCATGCGCTTACTCCAGGGTCCAGACGTACTGCATTTGCTGCCAGGTGGTCACCGGCTTTCCGCGCACAGTGGCGGGGATGAAACGGCACTTGGCGATGCCGGTCTGCGCTGCCTGGTCGAGGCCAGGATGGCCGCTGGAGCGGACGATCCGGGATCCGGCAACATTGCCTTTTTCGTCGATGTTGAATGACAGCGTGACCGTGCCCGTATGCTGGGCCTGCAGATCTTCGTGCGGCCACAAGGGCTTGGAACAGCTGCTGAAATCGACAACGGCGTGGGTGCGCGGCGCCGGGACCTTGCCCGTTTCGACGCAGGCATTGGCATAGCCGGCAAGGCAGGCGGCGGTGACGCCGAGTGCGGCCAGCACGCCTTTCCAGTTGCTGCGCTGCTGCGGCGGAACCATGAGATGGCGGATACGCTGCATCAGGTCACCGCCATCGGCGGCCAGCGCCAGGCGTTGCGTGGCGAACTGCATCTTCTCCAGTTCGGACAGCGCAAGCGCCAGGCGGCGCGGCTCGCCGGTCAACTGCGCGGCAATGCGGTCGGCCACCAGCTCGCGTTCGTGGCGGATGCGGCGCGAAAGCCACCATACCGCCGGGTGGTAGAACAGCAGGATCTCGACCAGGTTCTGCAGCACGTTGACCAGGAAATCGTGACGGCGCACATGGGCCAGTTCGTGCGCCAGCAAGGCTTCCAGCAGGTCGGCCGGCATGCGCGCCACCAAGGCCGCCGGCACAAGAACGACCGGACGCCACCAGCCCGCAGTGATCGGGCTGGCCAGCGTCTCAACGATGCGCAGGCCGACCGGGCGGCCGATGCCGAGGTGTGCGGCAAGGCTGGACAGGCGCTGCTGCCAATGCTCATTGCGGCCGCCAGTGCGCCGGGCGCGGGCAATCCAGGCGAGGCCGAAGGCGCTGCGCAGCACCAGCGCGCCGACGCAGGCCAGCCAGGCGGCGACCAGCTCAGGCAAATGGCTGTCAATGCTTGTCAGTAGCCCGCTACGGGCAAAACCGCCGTCGCCGTTCGCCAGGACCAGGGCCTGCAGGGAGCGTGGAGAAATATTCAGCGCGCTGGCGAATTCGTAGGCAGGCCACAGCAGGCAGGCCAGCAGTGCCATGCAGGACACCGTGTAGCGCGAAGCGGGACTGGCGCCGCGCATCGTGCGCAGCAAGGCGGCTGCGGCGATGCCGACCAGGGCGCCTTGCCACAGGAAGTGGATCAGGGTCCAACCGGCGGCGTTGATGACGTTATTCATTCGGCTTGTTCTCCTGTTTCAGCAGTTGTTCGATTTCGTCGCGTTCTTTTTTCGAGATGCCGCTTTTCAGCGCAGCCAGCACCAATGCCTTGGCGGACCCGGCGAAGGCGCGCTGCAGCAGGTCTTGCAGCATATTGCCCTGCATTGCTTCGCGCGCCACGGCGGGGGCGTAGATGTGGGAGCGCTGGCTCTCGTCGCGGATCAGCAAGCCCTTGCCGTGCATGATCTGCATCAGGCGCAGCACGGCGCCGTAGGCCAGGTCCGGCTTTTCGGCCAGCATGGCCTCATGCACCTGTTTGGCGGTGGCGGAGCCGAGCGGCCAGATCGCTTGCAGCAGTTCCAGCTCGGCTGGAGTAGGTTTCGGAATGCTAGCCATGTTTATTTCCTTGTAACGTTTTGACTAGAATAGCCTGTCTAGACAGAGTTGTATACTTCGTGATGCTCCCTGTTGCGAAATGTAGACAACACTGTCTATATATCCAAAGTGCATAAAGGTCTGAGTATTAATTCGTTTCAGAAATGAAATGCCGGCCTTATAGTTGCCACATGAAAACGCCAGTCTTACATCGCCGCCACACCATCTACATGCTCTGCATGGCGCAGTGCATGTGCCACTGCTAAGTCCCTCATCGCCGCAACACCCTGAGCCAGGTCCGCTATACGCGGCCATGGCCCTGTACACCCCAAAAAGGAAAAACATGATCAAGCCACTGAGCATTACGCTGGCCATTGCCGCCGCATTCCCGCAATTTGCCATCGCAGAAGAAGAACTGGCGCGTGTCGTCGTCACCGGATCGAATATCCGCACCTCGCAGAAGGAAGGCGCCAGCGCCGTGCAGGTGCTGAGCGCCAAGGAGCTGGCCGCCACCGGCAAGACCACCGTGGCCGACGTGCTGCGCACGATTTCCGCCAATAGCGGCAACAGCTACAACGAGCAGTACACCGGCAGCTTCTCGGCCGGCACGGCGGGCCTGTCGCTGCGTGGCCTGGGGCAGAAGAACACCCTGATCCTGGTGAACGGCAAGCGCGTGGCATCCTACGCCACTGCGCAGGATTTGCAGGAAGTCTTCGTCGACCTGAACTCGCTGCCGCTGGCAGCGGTGCAGCGCATCGAAGTGCTGAAGGATGGCGCTTCCTCGGTCTACGGTTCCGATGCGGTGGCCGGCGTGGTCAACATCATCCTGTACAAGGAATTCACGGGCACCGAAGCAAGTGCGCAAGTGGGTTCCTCCACCCAGGGTACCGGCCAGCTGGAACGCAGCGCCTCGCTGCAGACAGGCTTTGGCGGCCTGGATGAAAAAGGCTGGAGCGTGGTGTTTTCGCTTGATGCGCTGAAGCGCGACAAGCTGCAGCAGAGCGACGTGAGCTACCTGCGCGGCAGCGATTTCCGCGGCAATGCCAACGGCACGCTGGCCTGGACGCCGACCAATTACTACGGCACCTCCGATCCGACCAGGCAGCTGGGCGGTGTGCAAGGCCCGCTGCAGGTGCAGAACTACGGCGACATCACGCCGGGCAAGAGCGGCAAGGTGCTGGCCTTTAACCCGGCCGAATACCGTACCCTCATTCCGGGCGTGGAGCGCGTGCACACCTCGCTGCGCGGCACTCTGAAACTCAACGAAGAGACCGAAATCTATGCGGAAGGCTTGTACGGCTACTCCTGGGCCGAGCAGACTTTCGGCGCTCCGCTGACCGTGGGCAGCGGCCTGCGCGCATGGAACAACTCCCTGCAAAAGCTGGACAACATCAGCGTGGTGCTGCCGGTCGGCCACCCGAATAATCCTGGCTCGACGCCGCTGCCTTTCACGGCAACGCTGTTCGACCTGGGCGCGCGACAGAAACAGGACAAGGTCGACTTCTACCGTGTACTGACCGGCATCAAGGGCAACTGGAGTGGCTGGGACTACGACGCATCCATCGCCCGTTCCGGCAGCAAGCTGAAGGAAACCGTGCAGAATTTCGTCAACCGCTACGAGTTCGAAAAAGTGCTGGCCGACGGCAGCTACAACTTCGCCGACCAGTCGAAGAACAGCGAAGAGGTGCGCAACCGCCTGCGCCTGTCGACCCTGCGCCCTGCTGAGTCCACGCTGACCGTGGCCGACTTCAATGCCTCGAAAGAACTGGCGCAACTGCCGGGCGGCGCGTTGGGCTTCGCCTTCGGCGGCCAGTGGCGCCAGGAGGAAATGAACTCGAATACTTCCACCGCCGTGCTGTCCGGCACCGAACTGCGTCCCGCGATCAATATCATCAAGGGCAAGCGCGAAGTGACCGCGGCCTTTGCCGAATTCAACGTGCCGCTGCTGCGCGACCTGACCGTCAACCTGGCCGGCCGCGCCGACAAATACAGCGACTTCGGTTCCGCCTTCTCGCCCAAGGCCAGCGTGCGCTACCAGGCCGCGCCGTGGCTGCTGCTGCGCGGTACCGCGTCGCGCGGCTTCCGGGCGCCGTCGCTGCCGGAAATCACCAATTCGACATCGGTCAGCTACAGCTCCGTGATCGATGCAAAAGACCCGATCACGCCGGCCCAGCCGCGCGGCGTCACCAATATCACGGTCGCCAACAATGAGCTCTCGCCCGAGCGTTCAAAGAACTTCAACCTGGGCTTCGTGGTGTCGCCATCTGCCAACAGCAGCGTGGGCGTGGACTTCTATCACATCCGAACCAAGGGCGTGATCGATACCGAAAGCACCGATACCATCCTGGCCAACGAAGCCACCCATCCCGAGAAAGTGCTGCGCGATGCGCAGGGCCGTATCCTGACCCTGTACCGACAGTACGCCAACCAGGGCGAGCGCGTGGTGAGCGGCATCGACGTCGACCTGCGCCACAAGTTGCCGAAGACCGCCTATGGCACCGTGACGCTGAATGCGCAATTGAGCCGCGTGTTCAAATACGGGCAGCCGCTGTCGAACGGCGAAGCGCTGACCAACGGCGCCGGCACCAACTACTTCGGCTCCATTCCCAAATGGCGCGGCACCACCAGCGCTGCCTGGGAACTGGGCCAGTGGACCACCAACGCGGCATGGAACTATGTCGACGGTTACGAGCAGACCACCCGCCCCGGCGAACGCGTGAAGCCATTCGCCACCGTGGACCTGAACGTGGGTTACAAGATCAGCGCAGCAACCAGCGTGAACCTGATCGTGGCCAATGTGTTCGACCGCAAGCCTTCGTGGGACAGCTCGTTCGCCTTCTTCGACTTCACGCAAGCCGACCCGCGCGGCCGCTTCGCCTCAGTCAGGCTCAATCACAAGTTCTGAGGATGGCGGCGCGGTAGCTGCTGGGCGTGGTGCCCATCCGCTCGCGGAAGGCGGTGGCGAAATTGCCGGCATTGGCAAAGCCCAGCAGCAGCGCGATATCCTGCACGTCCATGTCGGTATCGCGCAGCAGGTGGATGCCGCGCTGGATGCGCGCTTCGCGGATGTAGGCAAATACCGTCATGCCGGTGTGGGTGCGGAACAGCTGGTTCAGCTTTTCGCGGTAGGTGCCTACGCTGGCGGCGATTTCCGCCAGGCCGGGCAGGGCGGCCAGGTTGTCGTAGATCAGGCGCTTGGCCGCATTGACGATGACCGAATCGGTGTCGATCACTTCGGCCGGCGGCGCTTCCTGGGCCGGCCGCTTCATCAGGTTCAGGTGCACGTGGATGCGCGCCGCCAGTTCGCCCGGGGTGAAAGGCTTGCTGACGAAATCGACGCCACCCAGCTGCAGGCCCATGATGCGGTCTTCCACCGCCTCGGTGCCGCTCAGGAAAATGATGGGAATGTCGCGCGTCGCCGGGTTGGCTTTGAGCAACCTGCAACAGGTATAGCCATCCATATTCGGCATGCGCACGTCGAGCAGGATCAGGTCCGGCTGGCCGGTCAGCGCCAACTGGTAGCCCTGTTCGCCATTGAAGGCCACCGACACTCGGTAGGGCATTTCGCTCAATAAGTCCACAAGCATGCGCTGCTCGAACGCGGAGTCATCCACGACGAGGATATTGCGCACTTGGGCGTCGCTGGTCAGATACATGAGTTCATTATGCCCATGTTTCAAAAAAAGTTGCGCATTTCACATCCGGCAAAGGAATTATCGCATCCAGCAAAGGTTGTGTGCGCCGCAACAACACAGAATGGAAAGAAGATAGCTACGTCCCTTGCAAGAGTGATTTTTGGTGAGTCTTTTAGGGGTGTTTTCGATGTTCAATTGAGCCTGAAGCATTCAACTGGTTAAACCAGACGATCCAACTGACTAGGAGGCAACATGAAACATACCGACTTTGGCCAAATGCCTTGCCCGATCGCACGTAGCCTCGGCAAGGTAGGCGAGTGGTGGAGCATCCTGATTCTGCGTGATGCGTTCTATGGCCTGACCCGCTTCGATGAATTTGAGAAGAGCCTGAAGATCGCGCCGAACATGCTGACCCGCCGCCTGGCCGGTCTGGTGGAGGGCGGCCTGATGGAGCGCCGCCAGTACAGCACCCGTCCGCCACGCTATGAGTACATCCTGACCAAGGCTGGCCGCGACTTCAAGCCGGTGCTGCTGGCTTTCATTGCCTGGGGAAATGAGCACCTGTCGCCGGAAGGCGCCAGCCTGCTCGTGGTGAGCCGTGAAACCGGCAAGCCTGCGGATCAGGTTCTCGTCGATGCGAATAGCGGCCTGGCCATCAACGATGAGGACTATATGTTTGCGCCAGGGCCTGCCGCGCCTGAAGTGATGCGCAACCGCATCACGGAAGCCAGCCGCCGCATGCCTAATTAAGGCTGGAGCTGTTCGTAGACCGCGTTGGCGATCTGCGACAGCTCTTTCTTGCCGACGGCAGCCGACAGCGCATAGCCGAAGCTGCCGTCGATCCAGTAAAACACTCCCACATTGCCTTCTTGTGCGAAACGGAAGCCCGTATCGCGGTTCAGTTTTTGCCCCGAGCTGACGTAGAGGGTCAGGCGCTGGCCGCTGGCGTCGGCGTACATGAACTGGGCGACCGGTCCGCTGTCGCCCGGAAGAAGGCGGCCTCCCACCAGTTCGTATCCCTGCTTCGCCAGTTGTGGTGGGCGCAGCTGTTTGCCCAGGCGCTTCGACAGCCAGGCCACCAAGTGCTGTTGCTGGTCGGCGCCGACTTCCACCGGGTGCTTGACTTCGGGCGTGTAGACCGCGTGGGCGATGGCGGCCTCACGCGGCAGCGTGTCCAGCGCTTGGGAGGGGGCGCTGGCCGTGAGTCCGCCTGCGCCACGCAGCGTCCAGCCGGCTGTGCCGCCAAGAAGTCCCGCACCGGCTGCCACCGCCACCATGGCGGCCATCCGGCGCCAGGCTGGGACGGACCATGCCGCCGGGCGGCCGGCCTG
The DNA here is from genome assembly GCA_039593355.1 of Pseudoduganella sp. GTDB lineage: Bacteria > Pseudomonadota > Gammaproteobacteria > Burkholderiales > Burkholderiaceae_D > Rugamonas. The sequence continues at coordinate 177,184 of JBCNPK010000004.1, read as the reverse complement.
GTTCCCGGCCGCGGCGCCGGAAGGCGGCGCGGCGGGAACGGGAGGCGCGTCGACAAGGGACTCCGAGGCAGCATCGGCCGTGCCTACGGCCCAGGCCCCAGCGCTGCGTGGCGGCGAGGCGGGGGCGGACCTCGTGTCCGGGCGTTGCGGGTGCAGCTGTTCGGGGATCGCTGCGTGCAGCACGTCGTCGAAGAGCGCGTGCAGCGCAGCGTTCTGCGCGCGGTAGGCTTGCAGGCGCGCGGCTTCGGCGGGGTGGTCGGCCAGGTAGCGTTCGACCGCCGCTTGCCGATCCGGCGCCAGGCGGCCATCGACCCAGGCTTGCAATTCGGCTTCGTTCATTTCACGACCTTCAAGGTGGCGGCGGGCGCCTGGCCCGTCATCAGCCGCCGCAGATTCTCGCGTGCGCGGCTCAGGCGCGACATCACCGTGCCAAGCGGGATATCGAGCATGGCCGCCACGTCTTCGTAGCGCATTTCTTCCAGGGCCACCAGCAGCAGTACCTCGCGCTGGGCAGGTGGCAGCTGCTGCAGGGCGCGCTCCAGGTCGCGCATGTCCAGCGCCGCTGGGGCCGGCGCGCAGGGCATATCGCCATCCTCCAGCTCGACGGACGGCGGCGGCGCCCGCCGCAGCTGGTCGATGTGCAGGTTGTGCATGATGCCGAACAGCCAGGCGCGCAGGTCGCCGTCGGGGCGCCACTGGGCGATGCGCGACCAGCCGCGTTCCACGGTATCCTGTACCAGGTCGTCCGCGCTGGCGCTGTCGCCGGTCAGCGCCCGCGCGTAACGGCGCAGGCGCGGCAGGCAGGCCAGCAGGCGCTCATGCAGCTCCTGCATGCACTCAGTCCTTGACGACGTGCCAGATGTCCTTGACGTTGTCGCCGGCGCGGTCGCCCACCTTCTTGTCGCCGGCGAACAGGTAGAGCGGCTTGCCCTTGTAGGCCAGCTGCTTGCTGCCGTCGTCGCGGGTGATGGACGACCATGGCCCGGACAAGTCGCCGCTGGCGGGAACGGCAGGCCAGTTTTTCAGGCAGCCTTCAACGCAGGCGCTCTTGCCGCTGCCGGCAACGTCCTTGTCGAAGGTGTACACGGTCATGCCGGCGGCGTCCACGTACACGCCATCAGCTTTTTTCAGCGGTTCGGCGGCGGTGGCGGTGCTGCTTACCAGGGCGGCCAGGGCCAGGGCGATCAGTTTCATTGCAAGTCTCCTTGTCAGGTGGGAAGTATTGCGTATACGTAGCGTGTGGTCGGCTTATTCCATCGTCCCTAAAATATTTTCTGCCTATTTTGTCACGGAGGATGTAATGAACAATTTCATGCGTGTAGCTGTGTTGTCGGCACTGTTGGGAAGCGGCAGTGCCTGGGCGGAAGGCCTCGCCAAATCGGACCAGAAATTGCTGACCGACCTGGCCATGGCCAATATGGCCGAAATCGAAACCGCGAAGCTGGCGCTGCAAAAGACCCAGAGCGACCGGGTCAAGAGCTTCGCCCAGCAAATGGTCGACGAACACACGAAAGGCCTGGAGGAGGTGCGCAAAGTCGCGGCCGCGCGCAGCGTCGCCCTGCCCAATGAGCTGGACGCCAAGCACAAAGCCCTGGCCGCCAAGCTGGAAAAACTGTCCGGCGACAAATTCGACCGCAGTTATATGGAGCAGGCTGGCGTACATTCCCACAAGGAAGCGCAGCAGCTGGTCTCCAAAACCGAAACATCGGCCCAGGACAGCGAGCTCAAGTCGCTGGCTACCCGTCTCAAGCCAACCATACACCAGCACTTGAACAATGCCGAGCAGCTGAACGCGGCAATCCGCGGCGGCACGGCGGCGGGCAGCAGCGGCACGCAGGGCGCCAGCGGCAGCGGCAATACCCAACAGGAGGAGGCGACTAACCGCGACCAGGGCACCACCGGCGGCAACAAGCCCGATGCCGGCACGCGCAGCACCGGCAGCAAACCTGAACGACGCTAAGCGGGATTCGGGCTACAACCGCGAAAAATCCGATCCGTCTCGCGCCGGGGGAGCGCGGAGCGGACCTGTGCCTGCACGGCCTGGCGCCTGCGGCAGCGCGATGTTGTAAAAGCGGCACAGTGTGCTGGCGCGGCAAACGCACTGGCTGTTCTTTTGCCGGCGGCGGAAACGCCTGTGCGGGCGGCGTGCCGTGAGCTGGAGCGGGCGCTATCCTGCAGCCTTTCCGCCGACCTGGACGGGGCGGCGGACGTCGCCCAACACGCGCTGCTGGAATTCGTACGCCGGCACGACCAGCCAGGCGCGTCGCGCACGGGCCAGCCACAGGCTTGCTGAGCGCATCGTGACCAGCCTGGGGCAGCACACTATAATCACCCCCCATGAGCATACACCGCTGTTCCTGGGCCAATCCAAACAATCCGCGTTATATCGCCTACCACGACCAGGAGTGGGGCGTGCCTTGCCGCGACGAGCTGCGGCTGTTCGAGATGCTGAACCTTGAAGGCGCGCAGGCGGGTCTGAGCTGGGAAACCATCCTCAATAAGCGCGAAAATTATCGTGCGGCGTTCGACGGCTGGGATGCCCGCAAGATTGCCGCGTATGACGAGGCCAAGATTGCCGCGCTGTTGGCCGATCCCGGGATTGTGCGCAACCGGCTCAAGGTGAATGCGGTCGTCACCAATGCACGGGCTTACCTGCGCTTGCTGGAAGAAGGCGGTAGCCTGTCGTCGCTGCTGTGGGGGTACGTGGGCGGCAAGCCTATCGTCAACCGCGTGGTGGCGCAGGGCGACCGGCCGGCGCGTACCGAGCTGTCGGACCGCATCTCCAAGGACCTCGCCAAGCGCGGCTTCAAGTTTGTCGGGTCGACGATTATCTATGCCTATATGCAGGGCATCGGCATGGTGAACGACCATGACCTGGCGTGCTTCCGCCACAAGGAATGCCGTGGCTGAGCCGGGCCGCGTCGTCCTTGATGCCGCATTCGGCGACGGCGCCCAGTTCCTCGCAACGCTCGCCAGCCGTCGTGCGCGCGCCGAAGAGCGCCATCTGCATTATCTTGCGATTGCGCCGAGCATGCCTTCCGTGTCCGCTGTCGCCGGAACCCTGCCTGGCCTGGCGGCGCAATGGCCGGTCGACGTGCCCGGCCTGCACCGCCTGCACCTGCCATCCGAGCATCTCACGCTTGACCTGCTGATCGGGCCGGTCGACGCATGGCTGCCGGAAATCGTTGCGCGCGTCGATGAATTCATCATCCCCGAACCGCTGGACCAGATCCGCGCCTTGCAGCGCCTCGCCGCGCAGGCATCGACGCTGCGCATTCGCCGGCCGGACGAGCAGGCACTGCGCTCCCTGCGCGCCGCAGGCTTCAGCATGGAAGGCGACGCAGAAGACGGCTGGCTACGCGCCGCCTACACCAGCCGCAAGCCACAGCCGCCCCGTGCGCCGGCGCCTGAGCGCCGCGCCATCGTGATCGGCGCCGGCGTGGCGGGCAGCGCAGCCTGCGAACGGCTCGCGTCACGAGGCTGGAAAGTCACCCTGATCGAGCGCCACCACGCACCCGCGCAAGAGGCTTCCGGCAACCGCGCCGGCATTTTCATGCCGCTGCTCTCGAAGGACGACAACATCCCGACCCGCCTGACGCGTGCCGCCTACCTGCACGCGATGCGCGCCTGGCAGAACCTCGGCGGCATCGGCCCGCATGCGCCCGGCCCAGAGGACGACACCGGCGCGGCGCCTGGCAGTCCCGCGATCCGCGGTGACCAGTGTGGCGTGCTGCAACTGGCGCGCGATGCCGAACATGCGCTGCTGCAGAAGGAAGTCGTCGACGCCTGGCACTACCCGGAGCAATACGTCCGCTGGCTCGACGCGAAGCTGGCGAGCGCCATGCTCGGCGCACCGACGCCCTATGGTGCCTGGCACTTCCCGCAAGGCGGCTGGGCGACGCCCGCCACCGCCTGCCGCGCCATGCTGCGTGCCTGCGGCGACAAGCTGCACCGCATCTTTCACGCCGAAGCCCTGCGCATCGAGCGCATATCGCATGAAGCGGACAGCGCGGCCGGAGACTGGCGTGTCCTGGCGGCCGACGGCAGCCTGCTGGCCAGCGCTCCCACCGTCATCATCGCCAACGGCGCCGGCGCGACGGCGCTTGAACAGGCACGCGACCTGCCCCTGTACACCATGCGCGGCCAGGTAACGCACCTGCAGGAAAAAAGCTTCCCCAGCCTGCCCCTGGTGGTATGCCGGGAGGCCTATATGACCCCTTCGGTCGAAGGCATCGTCAGCGTCGGCGCCACTTACGACAAATCCGACGACCGCCAGCTCTGGCAATCGAGCCAGGATGAAAACCTGCAGCGCGCGGAGGAAATCCTCGGCGGCACGCACGCGGCAAACGCTCCACTGCAAGGCCGCGTAGGTTTTCGCACCATGGCCCCGGACCGCCTGCCTCTGGTCGGCCAACTGCCGGACGGCAGCAGCGAAGGCCGGGCCGAACGCTTGCGCGAGCTGCCGCGCCACCCGGGCCTGTACGCGCTGCTCGGCTACGCCAGCAGGGGCCTGATCTGGGCCCCGCTCGCAGCCGAAATCCTGGCCTGTCAACTGGAAGGCGAACCCCTTCCCGTCGAAGCGACACTCGCTGCCGCACTGGACCCCGGACGCTTCCTTCTCAAGCAGCGCCGCAAGCTATAATGGTCTCCTATCCAATGGCTGGAGAATCCATGGAAGACCGCGCCGGCTCGCCAGAGCTGTTCATGTTCCTCGCCTCCACGGTGCACGACATGAAGAATTCCATCAGCGTGCTATCGGGCACGCTGGAGAACCTGCTTGTGCAGGCCGAGGATACCGCGCAAGATAATCCAGCCTACCCACAGATGGCGCACATGCTGTACCAGACCAAGCGCCTGAACGACCACCTGATCCAGCTACTTGCACTCTACAAGGAAGTGGGCCGCCCCGCTTACCCCTTTGATCCGGCGCCGGTGCGCGTCAGCGAGCTGGTTGAGCAGCTGGCCGCCCAGCAGCGCGTGCTGCTGCAATCGAAAGGTATCCAACTTGTCACCGGGTTCCCGCGCGAGCTGATCTGGACCCTGGATGAAGACCTGGTGCTAGGCCTGCTGGCGCACGCCATCAACAACGCCGTGCGCTACACGCGCGACCGCATTGCCCTGGTCATCGGCGAGCGGGATGGCTTCCTGGAAGTGCGGGTGGAAGACAACGGCGCCGGCTTCCCCTCCAATATGCTGGAAGCGGGCAGGCTGGCAGGGCAGGGCATCAACTTCCTGACCAATAGCAGCGGCCTTGGCCTGTACTTCGCCAGCGAAGTGGCCAAATCCCACAAGCACCGCCAGCACCAGGGCAGCATCGCCCTGGAAAACGGCGGCACGCTGGGCGGCGGCTGTTTTATCCTGCGTCTGCCATGAACGCGCCGGCCCCCACTACGCCGCAAGCAGCGGCGCCGGAAAACGCGCAACAGGTCAACTGGGCCGATAAGCGCTACCTGATCGTCGACGATTTTGTGGGCATCCGCCAGTTGCTGCGCGAAGCGCTGCGCAGCCTGGGCGCGCGCCATATCGACCAGGCCTCCAGCGGCGGCGAAGCAATGGGCCTGCTGGCCCGCCTGCAATACGACGTGATCCTGTGCGACTTCAACCTGGGCGACGGCAAGAACGGCCAGCACGTGCTGGAAGAAGCCCGCATGCGCAACCTGCTGTTGCCAAGCTGCGTGTGGCTGATGGTCTCCGCCGAAAAGAGCGTGGAAGCGGTGATGGGCGCCGCCGAGCACCAGCCCGACGCCTACCTGCTCAAGCCGATCACCGAAGGCGTGCTGCTTACGCGCCTGAACCGCGCCTGGCAGCGCAAGCAGGTATTCCAGGATATCGACCAGGCCTACCTGGAAAAAGACTACCTGCGCGCCGCACGGTTATGCAGCGAAGCCGCCACGAGCGACAAGCTGCACGAACTCGACCTGCAGCGCATGCGCGCGACGCTGCTGCTCAAGGCGGGTGAGCCGGAACAGGCGCGCCAGGTCTACGAAAAAGTGCTGCAGGAGCGCGACTACAACTGGGCGCGCACCGGCGTCGGCAAGATCCGCATGGCCAACGGCGACAACGAGGCGGCGCGGCAGATGTTCCAGGGCGTGATCGCCGAAAACCGCTTCTACCTGGATGCCTACGACCAGCTGGCCAAGTCGCTGCAGAACATGGGCCGCGTCGAAGAATCCTGCGAAGTGCTGGAACGCGCGGCGAAGATGTCGCCCAATTCGGTGCCGCGCCAGCGCGCGCTGGGTGCGGCGGCGCTCAAGCTGGGGAATATCGCGCTGGCCGAAAAGGCCTTCCGCAAATGCCTGCAGGTCGGCGAGTACTCGATCATGAAAACGGTGGACGCCTACCTTGGCCTGGCGCGCGTGCTGGGCCAGAAGAACGACGCCAAGGAAGCCTTGCTGCTGCTGGCCGCCGTGCAGCGCGACTTCTCCGGCCGCCTGGTGGAGCTGCGCACCAAGATCACCGAAGGCCTGGTGTATCACGAGAGCGGCGATTACCGCCGCGCGCGCAAGTCCGGCGACGAGCTCGAAGAAATGCTGAAGGAGGACGAGCAACGTCCCGACACGGCGACCTGCCTGGAAATGGCCACGCTGCTGTTCGCCGTCGGCGTGAAAGACGCCCCGGTCGAACTGCTGTGCTACGTGGTGCGCAATAACGACGAAAACACCGTGATCCACGACGAAGTGCAGCGCATTTTCGAGAAGGCCCGCATGGGCGATGAAGGCACGGCCCTGATCAACCAGGCGCGCCGCGAAGCGTCCGAGATGATGAACAAGGGGGTGCTGCTATGGAAATCCAACAAGCTCGATGATGCCGTGGCCTGGATGCGCGAGGCGCGCCGCAGCCTGCCGGACAATATGCGCATCCTGTTCAACTCCGCCCAGATCCTGATCTCCCATATGCAGGACAGGGGCTATGACGAAGCCCTGATGAATGAAGCAAACGAAGTATTGATGCACGTTGACCGGATCGCACCGGGCCAGCAGCGCTTTGCCCAGCTGATCGAGCAGTTGCAGAAGTTGATTCCCGGCCGTATGTCGGCGGAAGAAATCGAAGCCGAGCTGACGGCCGCCATGAAAGATGACCACGACGAGGAGTGATCCATGCGCGATATCGCCAAAGAGGTCTACAACAAGATGAAAGTGGGAGCCGCTGCCTGGATTCGCCCGGTCAGCGCCAAGGGCGACACGCTTCAGTCCTTCCAGGCTGCGCATGATGCGGCCAAGGCGCTGGAAGACGAAGGCCTGATCAACATCATGAAGGTGCAGCGCGATGCGGATGGCCTGATCGAGGCCATCCGCATCCAGAAGCTGAACTGATCAGGGCTTGGGCGGCGCCTTTGGGGCACGCTTGGCTGCTGGCTTGCGTGCTGCCGGTTTGGCGGCAGGCTTGCCGGCGTCGTGCGCGGCGCCGTTCGCCGCTGCGGCCGCCTTGCCGGCCGGATCGGGTGCCATGGCCGTGTTGACGGCCTGCGTGAATTGTTCCTGCAGCAGGTTCCACCAGGCGGCCGGGTTGGCCATCTGGTTGGCGGCGGCGCTGGCTGCATCGCCGGCAGGCTTGGCGCCGGTGGCCGTTGTTTCTTCCGGCCTGGCTTCAGGCTTGGCCTCCGGTGCCGGTGCAGGCGCCGCAGGCTTGGCTTCCTTCGGTTTGCCCACGTTGGCGAAAGGATCATGGTGCGGCTGCTGCTGCACGGCCGCCGCCAGCGACTGGCCCATCGACTTCAGCGCCGCGATGGTGCCGCGCTGGACTTCCAGCGCCTGGATGCTCGAGCGCAGCATGGTGGCGTTGAGGTTGAGCCAGGACTCGACGGCCTTGAGCTCGCTGATTTTCTTGTCCAGGTCATCCATCGACAGCGTCGGGGCGGCGATGCCGGGAATGCCGATGCCCGGCACGCCCATGCTGCCCCACAGGGATTTGACGAAGTCCAGCGTATCCGTCATCACTGCAGCGCCGGGAATGTGAGGCATTTGTGGATTGGTCATTTCGGGTCTCCGAGGGTTGAATGTTTAGCGTAGCACACAGCTCTCCCACACAGCAACGAACAGCAGCACCAGGACGCAGCCTGCCGTCGCGGCCAGCGGCGACAGCGGCAGCGCCAAGGCCAGCGCACCCAGCACCAGCAGCAGCGCAACGCCGATCAGGTGGGACAGCGGCGGCCAGGCGCGCGTGTGCGCCAGCCACTTGAACATCGCGAGGCCGCTCAGGAAGAGCAGCGGCCCACCGACGATGGCCGCCATCGCCGCCGCGTTGCCGGACCAGGGATGGCTCAGCACCAGCTCGTCGCCCACCGCGCCGACGATGATGCCGGCGACGATGGGGACGTGCAGGTAGGTGTAGTTGTTGCGGGCGTGCCGGCCCGGCGTCTGCGAATGCACGATGCGGTGATGGCCCTGCTCCAGGCCATGGTCGAAGTAGAGCCACCACATGAGGATGGAGCCCAGCACGGCCAGCAGGAAGGCGAACACGGTGAGGGCGTCGAAAGGCAGCTCGGCGAACGTGGCGCCGGTCACCAGCAGCGATTCGCCCAGGCCGATAATGACGAACAGGGCGCAGCGTTCGGCCATGTGGCTGCCGTCCACGTTCCAGTCGGCCAGGGTGGAGCTTCCCAGGCCCGGCACGGCATAAAAAAGCATGGGCGCCGCCAGGTCCACCGCCAATGCGCCCAGCCACCAGGCCATGCGCGCTTCCGGCGCGGCCAATCCGCCTGCCACCCACAGCAGGCCGCTGGCGCCGAGCCAGATGCTGATGCGCAGGAAGTTAAGGCGCAGGGCGCCATCTTCGCCACGGCAGGCGGCGACCATGGCCAGTGTGCGCCCCAGTTGCTGCAGCATGATCGAGGCGCCGAACAGCCAGCCCAGGTCGGTGAATGCGCGCGGAATCGAGACCGACATCAGCAAGCCAGCCACCAGCAGGGCAAACAGGGCGGCGCGCACGGTTTTCTTTTCCGGATCGAACCAGTTGGTGGCCCATACCGTATAGATCCACACCCACCATGTGGCCATGAACAGCAGGCCGACCTGCAGCGCGCCCTGGGCGTCGAGATTCTTCAGCAAGGTGTGGGACAGCTGGGTGACGGCAAAAACGAAGACAAGATCGAAGAACAGCTCGACCATGCCGACCTTGCCGGAATCGGCCTGGCCGCGCTGGCGCAAAAGGGACATCGGGACTCCTTATCAAAATTTCCAGCAAATTATGCCATTGAGGCTGTTGTCAGCGGAATCGCGGGGAGGCACGTTAAACTGTCGACCATGACGATCGCACCTTTACCCCGCCGCCGACGACGCATAGTGGTCATTTGCGCCGCCACGCTGGCGCTGCATGTGGTTGCGATCGACTGGGTCAGCGGCCGCATTGGGGCGGCCGAACGCGAGCGCGACGCCGAAAAGGACGTCATCCAGGCCGACTTGCGCCTGGCGCCGCCGCTGCCCGAAGTGAAGCCGGCCGAGACGCCGCCGCCGCCCAAGCCCAGGCCGCGCAAGGCGCCCAGACCGCCGAAGCCGGCCGCGCCGCCGCCCGAGGCCGTGGATGCCGCCGCCGGGCCTGGACCCGCTGCATCCACCGAGCCGGCACCTGCCGACGGCACGGATGCGGCGCCGGCCAGCCAGGCGGACGCCACGCCCGCGTCGGCGGCTGTAGAATCACCGCAGCCCGCGCCGGCGCCGGCGGAAGCGCAAACGCGCTGGAAAGTCGCGCTGCCGCCGTCCGCCAATTTCGAGCTGGACGTCAAGCGCAAGGATGCCAACGGCACCAACTGGAGCGGCTCGGCCAATATCGGCTGGCAGCAGGATGGCGCCAGCTACAAAGCCACGCAGGAGGTGGGCGTGACGATTGTGTTCGCGCGGGTCAACCTGTTGCAGGTGAGTAGCGAAGGCACGATCAACGAGTTCGGCATCGCGCCGGCGACGTTCAACGAAAAGCGCCGCAACCGGTCCGCCACCGCGACCCACTTCAACCAGCAGGAGCAAAAGGTCACGTTCTCCGCCAACGAGCGCGTGATCCCGCTGACGCCGGGCGCCCAGGACCGCGCCACGGTGCTGTTCCAGCTGGCCGGCATCGGCCGCGCCGACGTCAACCAGTACGGCAAGGACATCGACATCCTGGTCGGCGAAGACCGCGACGCCGTGGTCTACCGCTTCCAGCTGGTCGGCGAAGAAGAACTGGAAACCAAGATGGGCAAGCTGGTGACCTGGCACCTCGCACGCCCGCCCAAGCCCGGCAGCTACAACGCCCGGCTCGATATCTGGCTGGCGCCGAGCCTGGAATGGTACCCGGTCCAGATCCGCAATACGGAAGGCAACGGCGCCGTCACCACCCAAACAGTCACCCGCATCACCAAGTAAGGAACAAATATGCGTCAAACCCTGATGACCCTCGTCCTCGTTGCCGCCAGCGCCGCTGTTGCCGCGACGGCCAGTGCCAAGGTTCCCGATTACCCGGTCGTCAAGCGCGCCACCAGCCTGCCGCCGGCAGCCGACCTGTCTTACGTGGTCAAAGGCAGCAGCCATGGCATTCCCTTGATGGGCACGGGCGTGATCAGCTGGAGCCACGGCGACGACCAGTACGCGCTGCACACTGAAGCGCGCTCCGGCCTGTTCGGCAAGGTCGTCGACCAGCGCAGCGAAGGCATGGTGGACGCGTACGGGCTGGCCCCGGTGACCTATTATGAGAAACGCATCCGCCGCGACCCGACCATCACCCGCTTCGACCGCAACGAACACCGCATCGAATATGAAGACGGCAAGACCACCCACGCCATCCGCGGTGGCGAACAAGACCGCAGCAGCGTGACCTGGCAGCTGGCGGTGCTGGCCCGTGCCACTCCGGAGAAGTTCACCCCTGGCAGCGAATGGACCTTCTACGTGGCCGGCCGCAAGGACGGCGCGCCCTGGACCTTCCGCGTGGTCGGCAATGAAACGATGGAAAGCGGCGGCCTGGGCGACATCAAGGTCCTGCACTTCGCCCGCAAGCCGGTAGCCGGCAACGACCAGGACGTCGACGTCTGGCTGGCGCCCGGCCTGGACTGGTACCCCGCCCGCATCCTGTTCAAGGAAGATAACGGTGATTCCTTTGAGCAAGTCCTAGAGAAAGTCAACCGAAAATAGCCACACTCAGCCTGTTATACTGGCGGACTTGAAAAAAGGGGTACGTCCCCTTTTTTATTTTGGCTGTGTGATGGAGTGTAATGATTGACTTGATGGCAAGTGCGGCCCTGGCCGACACCAATCCGACTGAGCAAGAGCAGCAGGATGCCCTGCAGGCCCACTTCCAGCCCCATATTTCCGCCGACGAGATCGAGCAGGTCTACCACCTGAAACGCGCCCAGCCGCTGCTGCAGGTGTTTACGGCCTTGTTCCACGGCGGCTTCGAGGGGGTGCTGGTGCGCCTGCTCGTCCTGCGTGAACTTGCCAATGAGACAACTTCGTCCGCGTTTTCGCGGGCCGATATCAACACGCGCCTGGCCTACCTGCTGCCGGAGAGCCTGGAGACGGTGCTGAACCGCCTGCGTTCCAACGGCCTGCTGGCCTGGGATGCGCAGCAGTCCGTCTACCGCGTGACGCCGATGGCGCGCAATGTGCTCGCTGCCATCGACAGCCTGCTGGCGCTGGCGGCGCCGGAAGACGATGCCGAGATGGGCTTCCTGCTGTCCCAGGTGGCCGGCGCGCAGGCGGTGGGCGGCGTCACCACCGAGCAGCTGCAGCACCTGCTGGGCCGCCTGGTCGACCTGACCGAAGAATTCCGCGACGCCATCGCGTCCGGTTCCGAATTCCGCCTGCGCGAGTCGCAGGCCAAGTGGCACCAGGCCTGCGACTGGGTCGAGAAGGGCTCCGAGATCCTGCGTGCCATCACCACCGACGAAAATGCGGACAGCGCTACCCACCGCGCCGCGCAGGCGATCGGCCGCGCCCAGTCGCAGCTGCTGAACATGCAGGGCATGTTCTCGCGTGCGCTGAACCAGATCGAGCGCCAGCGCGTGCACCTGGGCCAGTCCGGCCTTTCCACTACCGATATCAAACGCTGGCTGCTGGCCCATGAAGACCTGGCCTCGCTGGCGCAAGATGCGATCGACCATCCGGTGAAACCGCTGTTCATCACGCCAGCCGAGATGATCGACGTCGCCGAGACAGAATTGATGACAGAACGTGTTAATAACAATGGGCTCAACGGCCTGCCTGCCGGCCAGGATGCGCCGACCACGATCAACGACAGCCCTGCCATGCAGAAGGAACTGGACGACTGGCTGACCCGCCTGTCCGACTTCGCGCAGCTGAACAACTTCCCGTCCGTGGCCGAGGAATCGCCGCGCGAAGTGAAGGTGCACGAGGCGCTGCTGCCGGCCTCCTTCGCCGTGGCGTCCTACCGCGCTTCCATGCTGCCGCTGCTGGGCGACGAGGCCGAAGCGTCGATGCAGGGCACGACCGCCGACCTGGCCCGCCTGCCGGTGCGCTTTGCGCCGCAGGATGAGATGGTGCAGCTGCCGGATCTGGAGATCGCCGCCATGTCCCTGGCCGCGCTCACCCTCGAATTAGACAAGAAAGAAAGCGGCAAGTCCGATGAGTGACGATTCCCAAATCCTGATTGCGCGCCTGATGGCGCACCAGACCCTGCGCCGCGACGACAAGATGATCAAGCGTGCGCTGTCGGACGAGCAGTTCCGCGCCGAAGTCGATGCGCGCCTGGCGGCCTGCGGCATGAAGCTGCTCGATAACGTCTACGCCGACCACGTGACCCTGGCCCTGCAGCGCAATATCGAGCCGAAGGTCTTCGGCGCGCGCGACACCTGGCAGAACAATAATTTCGGCCTGGCGCGCGACGGCGTGGCCCTGCTGGTCGTGCTGTGGGCGCTGATCATCCTGCCCAAGCGCGAACGCCAGGAAACCCACCAGGCGGCGGACGACGACCAGAACGATATGTTCGGTACCGAGAAGCCGGTGCCGCGCGCCGAAGACACCTCGATCGGCATCCCGTACAAGGCGCTGCTGGCCGACTTCGGCGACAAGCTTGGCAAGAAGACCCGCATGGACATGAACCTCGGCATCCTGGGCAAGCTCGGTTTCATCGAGCGCCGCGGCGAGATCATCGTCGAAGGCCCGCTGCTGGACCTGCTGATGGATACCGACCTGCTGAAAGAGCGCATCATCAACGGCGCACTGGCCGACGTATTCAAGCGCGCACCGGCGCAGATCGTGCACATTCCGCGCGAAGTGCTGGCAGCGGCCAATGATCCGGAGCCGGAGCAGCCGGTCGCCGAAGAAACCCCAACGGAAGAATAATCGATGTTCCAAATTAAATCCCTTGAGCTGGTCCACTGGGACTACTGGCAGCGCATCAAGAACATTCCGCTGGATGCGAAGATCATCACCATCGCCGGCCAGAACGGCTCCGGCAAGACCACCTTGCTCGACGCGCTGCGCACGCTGTTCGGCCTCGATTGCTCGATGGGCCGCACCTACAAGCACTACGCCCGCCATAGCGGCCAGCAGACCGCCTGGCTGCGCGCCGTGGTCGACAACAAGCCGCAGGGCAAGCAGCTGTCCAACCGTCCTTTCCGCAGCAGCGGTTTCTTCGCCGAAGACGAAGTGACCCTGTTCTGCCAGATCCAGAAAAACGGCGGCGACTGGAAGCGCCAGTACCTGATGCGTCCCGGTAACGTGGACATCGAAGAAGTCACCGAAGCCAACGACTGGCTCGGCGTCGAGAACTACCGCAAGCGCCTGGCCAATGCCGGCCTGTCGCAAGCCATGTCCAAAGTGCTGGCGCTGGAACAGGGCGAGACCGACAAGCTGTGCGAATACGCGCCGCGCCAGTTGCTGGACCTGGTGTTCCAGGTGTTCGGCGACAAGGAAGTGCTGGACGCCTACGACGAGGCCAAGCGCCACCAGCGCGACACCGAGGAAGAACTGAAGCGTTTCGAGGCCGAACTGGAAGGTTCCAAGACCAACCTGGAAGGCCTGCGCCTGCGCGTGGCCAACTACCACCAGTGGGAAACGCTGCACAAGGAACGCCGCAACCTGCAGGAAGAAGTGCTGCCTTCGCTGGAGTACCACGAGGCGCGCGAGAAGGCGGCCAATGTCAGCCGCCAATTGCGTGAAGCGCGCAAGCCGCTGGCGCAGGCCGACCAGCTGCTGGCCGACAAGCGCAACGAAGTAGCGAAGCAGGCCAAGGCCCTGCAGGACGCGCAGCAGCAGGAAACGCTGCTGGAACAGGAGCAGACCGCGCTGACTTCGCGCCTGCACCACATCAACGGCAAACTGAAGCCGCTGGAATCGCTGGCGGAGCAGAAGGCGCGCCTGCAGAAGCTGGCCGCCGAATCGGGCGCCGATGTGGCCGATGCCGCCGCGCAGCTGGAAGCCAAGGAAAGCGAACTGCTGAAACTGCGCTCGCAGCGCGATGCCGTGTCCAGCCGCATCGCGCAGGACAAGGCCACCATCAACGCGCTGTCGGGCAAGACCGCCATGCCGGAGCCGGACAATGTGCGCGCCATGCGCCGCGCCCTGAACGATGCGGGCATCCCGCACGCCATGCTGTCCGATATCGTCGAAGTGACCGATCCGAAATGGCAGGGCGCCGTCGAGGGCGTGCTGGGCGGCTACGCTTCCGTGGTGCTGCTGGAGCGCTCGTCCGACGCATCGGCCGCCTACCGCCTGGCGGAGAAGGAACGCTATCGCCACTTCATCGTGCCGGACTGCGTGAAGGCGCACGAGCCCAGGAACCAAAGCCTGCTGTCGGTCGTGAAGTTCAGTGGCCTGGCGCCGGAATGGCTGATCGACCAGCTCTCGCGCATTACCCGCGTGGAGTCGGTGGAAGAGGGCGCCAAGCTGGGCAATATCGAAGAATGGATTACGCCCGAGGCCTACCACAAGGAGCGCCGCGGCGGCCGCTCGCTGTTCGTGGAAGCATCGCGCTACCGCTTCGGCTCCGCCGGCAAGACTTCGCGCATGGATGCGATCCAGAAGAACCTGCCGAACCTGGAAGCCGAGGAAGACAAGTACACGCTGCAGATTTCCAAGCTCGCTTCCGAAACCTCCGCGCTCAAGGCCCGCCTGGCCGGCGTCGATGCGGTGAAGGAATTGAGCGCCCGCACCGAGGAATTCGACGAAGCCGCGCGCTCCGCCGTGCCGCTGCGTGCCGAACGGCTGGAAGTGGGTTCGCGCCTGGGCGAACTGCAAGGGCTGATGAAAAACGCCACCGTGGCCCGCACCAAGGCCGACACCGCGTGGCAAAGCGCACGCATGTCGCTGTCCGAAGCGGAAGCGGGCATGCGCCTGAACTTCAAGCGCCAGATGGAGCAGCGCTCCGACCACGCACGTGCGATGCTCGCGCTGCGCCGCCAGTGGCGCCACTTGCCGGGGGCATGGCGCCGTCCAGCGCGCCGCCTGGCGCTGGTGCAGCAGCACCAGAATGCGCACCAGGTCGACCTGCGTATCGCCAGCCTGCAATCGCAACTGGCGCGCGACGACTGGGAGCTGGATGCAACCGTGATCGACCAGTACGCGCGCCTGAACGAGCAGCTGTCGAATCGCAAGACGGAAACCGAAGAACGCCGCTACCAGAACAACCGCGCGATCGAAGCCACCGCCAATGCGCGCGGCGCCTACATCGAGCGTCTGCGCTACACGATCAAGACCTATTCGGCCAACATCAAGGAGCTGGGCGCACTGGCCAACATCGACGTGCATGTCGAGCCGGTCAAGCTGGAGAACGACGACCTGCTGCTGGCGCAGGCTGGCCTGCAGGTGCGCTTCAAGTTCGACGGCAAGGGCCCGATCGGCCTGAACGACGGCGAAGCGTCGGGCGGCCAGCAGGTGATGAAGTCGCTGGTGCTGCTGATTGGTTTGCTGAAGTCGGAAGACGGCTCCGGCGGCTTCGTGTTCATCGACGAACCGTTCGCCCACCTGGATATCCGCAACATCCAGCTGGTCGGCGAGTTCCTGAAGAACACCGATGCACAGTACCTGATGACGACGCCGCTGACCCACAATACGGACGTCTACGATCCTTCCGACCTCACGCTCATCACGAGCAAGAAGAAGAAGGACACCACCTGGGCGCAGCCGATCTTCGTGCTGCAGCGGCGCCAGGCCGCTGCCGCTTAATCCGCTTAATCGCTGTTGGTGGTGATGCCGACGGCGCGATACAAGGGACAGAACTTGATCGTGCCCGTCAGCAGCGGCACTACGCCGATCCAGCCCCACAGGCCGATATAGCCAAGCAGGGCCGCTGCAATCAGGCCCACGCCGACAGCAACGCGCAAGGCACGGTCCACCGTGCCGATATTCTCGATGATGCTCATGGCTTTCTCCTTTAACTGGACACCAGTATGGAGAAAGCCCTGTGCTGTCGAAAATGACCTAAGTCAAATTCAGGCTGCTTCCTTGGAACAGGCGCCCAGGATGGTGTCGAGCTCCTTTTTCAGTGCCAGCATGACGGGGCGGCCGCGGATGCGGTTCACCATTTCGAAGAAGGTGATGCGCATGGCCTTCAGGTCGTCCAGCGTTTGCGCAGCCTCCAGTTTCGTTTGCAGCACCTGTCCGCGCAGGCCCAGGGTCGGCTCGATCGTACGTGCATAGAAGTCGCGCGCTTGTTGATACTGCGCAGCAAGCTCCTGTTCGGTTGGCAGTACCGGCGCCGCCTGCGGCGGTGGCGGAGCTTCGCCTTCTTCGATGAAACCTTGTGCCAGCAGCTCAGCCACGGCGCTCGCATCGAGCCCCAGTCCCGTAACTTTCGGCAACAGCTCTTCCATTGGGTGGCGGCCATCAATCATCACCAGCAGGGTACGCATACGGGACTGCAGTCCGTATGTGCGCGCCGAGATCTCTTCCCGGCCCTTATCGGTTTTATTGTAAGTCGTCATAAGAATATTTCCTCATGGCAATCATTTTGTGTGATTTTAGAATACACGACCTTTAAGCGATTGACATCATACGAAATATGGTCTTTAATTTCTGTAACGACAGAAATAAATGAAAAATAACATAAATCAACAAATATTCATTCTGAAAGCGACTGTTTTGGGGCTGTGCAGGGGTGTTAATCGTGTCCTCGCGCCAGTTCATAAACTGTTGTTTTTTTTAAACAAGGGAGTTCGGGGATGGCCGGTTCGGTAACCACCATGGAACGTAAATGGCTCGTGCGCTGGATGTATGCCAGTGCCGTCGCGCACCTCGTGATCGGCCTGGCGCTGCCATGGATCGCCAATGCCGCCGCGCTGGACTGGTACCACGCCTGGCTCGGCGCTCCGTCCGAGCGCTCCTTGCACGCCTGGTGGCTGGCGCTGTTCGGTCCCACCATCCAGTGTGTCGGCCTGTGGATGCTGGCGCTGGTATGGCTCGGTGACCAGCGCCGCGAACCCGCGGCATGGCTGTGGATCGCCGCCGGCCTGCTGCTATGGGGGCCGCAGGACATGATGGTTTCCCTGCGCGCCGCTATCTGGCCCAACGTCTGGATCGACCTTGCCACCCTGGCATTGCTGCTGCCTGCCGCATGGCGCCTGTACCGGATCGACGCCGCCACCCGCGCTGGCGCCGGAACCTCGCCGGTGGTCGGCGAGGGTGAGTTGTTCCGGAAAGTCCTCGGCAGCGAATGGAGCAAGCTGCACCCGGATATCCAGCACCGTTTCGCCAAGAATCCGGCGCCCGGCAAACCGCTGCTGTACTACGGCGCTTTGTCCGAATTGCGCGCTTCGCCGGTTGGCAAGCTGTTCGGGTTCATCAGCAGGCCGTTCATCCACGGCGCATTGATTCCGTTTGACGACGGCGATTTTCCGGTCGATATCCAGGTCTACGGCAAGGAAGGCTCGCCGCACATCTACAAGCAGCGCATCTACATGCTGAATGGCCGCAAGCCGATCCAGTTCACGTCTTATATGGCGGAAGGCGAGCGGGGCGAAGTGCTGGAATATGTGGGGCTGGGCCTTGGCATGAAACTCAAGCTGCACGTCGCCGAGGGCAACCTGCACTTCACCAGCGACGGCTATTTCTGGGACATCCTCGGATGGCGCTTGCCGTTGCCAGGTTTGCTCACGCCGGGCAAGACCTACCTGCGCCACTGCAATGAGGCGCCCAACCGCTTCAACATCCGCATCGAGATCCGGCACGCCCTGTTCGGCACGACGTTTGTGCAGGCCGGGGTGTTCCATGAACGGCAGCCAGCGCAGAAAGAGGCAGCATGAACACGCATCTAATCGCAATGCAGCTGATGGCCGCGCAAGGCTGCCTCGGCGCGTTCGACACCATCTATCACCACGAACTGACGGAAGCGCTGCCGCAGCGCGCCACCGCAAGGTGCGAGCTCGCCATCCATGCGGTGCGCGCGTCGATTTATGGCGTCCTGTTTGTCGGGCTCTCGGCCTGGGTATGGCAGGGCGCCTGGGCCTGGGCACTGCTCGGGCTATTTGGCGTCGAGATTGTCCTCACGCTGTGGGACTTCGTGGTGGAAGACCGGACGCGCCTCCTGCCCGCAACCGAACGCGTGACCCACACGGTGCTGGCAATTAACGGCGGTGCCTTCATCTGCCTGCTGGCGCTGGGCGCGCCGGAAGCGCTGGCGGCGCCGACCGGCTTCGCATATGCGCCGCAGGGCTGGCTTAGCGTGTTCCTCGCCTTGTGCGGCATGGGCGTGTTCCTGTCCGGCATGCGCGACGCTTTCGCAGCGCGCGCCCTGCCTGCCGCGGCGGCGGACCCCGTCCGTTTCGACGGCCCAGCGCAGACCGTGCTGGTGACCGGCGCCACCGGTTTCATTGGGCACGCGCTGGTGCCGGCCCTGCTGGCAAGCGGCCATCGGGTTATTGTCCTGTCGCGCGAACCGCGCAAGGCTGCCTGGGAATACGGCGGCGCTGTGCGTGCCGTCGCCCGCATGGCCGACCTGTCGCCGGCGGAAAACGTGGACGTGGTCATCAACCTGGCCGGGGCCCGTATCCTGGGCTGGCGCTGGAGCGAGCAGCGCAAAGCCGTGCTGCGCGGCAGCCGGGCAGGGCTCACGAAAGACCTGGTGGACTGGATTGCGGCTGCCGCGCGCAAACCGCGCTTGATGATCAGCGCTTCCGCGATCGGCTACTACGGCATCCAGCCGCAGGGCAGCGACCAGGTGCTGAACGAAGCCAGTCCGCCGCAAGCGATCTTCATGTCGCAGCTTTGCCAGGAATGGGAAGCCGCAGCCGCCAGGGCGCGCGAATACGGTGTACCGGTCGCGCTGACGCGCTTCGGCGTCGTCTTCGGCCACGGCGGCGCGCTGCCGGGGATGCTGCTGCCGTTCAGGTTGGGTTTCGGCGGCAGGATGGGGACTGGACGCCAGCGCAATTCATGGATCCACCTGCGCGACCTGCTGGCAGCAATGGCGCACATCTGGCGCACGGGTGCGCAGGCCGACGGCGCCTGGAACTTCACGGCGCCCGAGCATCCCACGCAAGTAGCCTTCGCCAAAGCCGCCGCCGCCGCGCTGCACCGCCCATGCCTCATCCCGACGCCAGCCTGGCCGGTGCGCTTGCTGTTGGGCGAACAGGCGGACCTGCTGCTGGAAGGCGCCGCCATCGCCCCGACGCGCCTGCTCGCGGGCGGCTTCACCTTCCGCTTCCCGACGGTGGAAAAAGCCCTGTCAGATCTGGTTTGACTATTATTCTTGCGGTTTCTGCGCCATGCGCCAGCGCAGCAGGCCGATGGAGTAGGTGGTGAGGTAGCCGATCAGCAGGCCGAAGGGGATCACAGTCAGTGGATGCTGCATCACTTCGAGCTGGTTGATGATCTTCGGGTGTTCGGATTGGCGGTTGACGTAGAACTCGACGCCAATCTGCAGCACGCGGGCGGCGAACAGCATGCATACCAGGATGGCGGTGCGGCTCGGCGGCGTGAAGTAGAGCTTCAGGCCCGTGTTTTCAAAGCGGGTCTTCCTGAGCGCGAAGAAAGCCATCCAGGCGCCGGCGATCACGCCGGCGGCCATCATCGACAGGGCGGGCATATTGCCCAGCATCGACTGGGCCGCGGCCAGCAGCAGGACAGGCAGACCGGCGGCGGCGACCCAGTGCCGCCACGCCACCGATTCCTGGCGGCGGAATATCAGCTTCAGGCGCGAGTACACGCGCCAGATCAGCGCCGGGACGAGAATGAGCAGGACGACAGTAGTGACAGTCAGTTGCATTGGGGCGCGCAATTCGTGGAAAAAGAAGGATTTTAACCGGAGGCGTAGAATAGTCCTCCGTGATCTCGCTTTCGGGAGTACCAGCCATGGAAAAACACCCTATCCACGCCCACCGGGCGCCGGACTTGCCGGTGCCTGTCGATGAATCGCAGCCGCGCCCCGAGCCGGTGCATCCGCACAGTCCGCACACTCCCGTCCCGCAAGACGATCCGGTGCCCAGCCATAATCCGGAACTGGCGCCGCCTCAGTCGAAAGCCCAGTTGTAAAGCACGTCCAGCGCGTTGTTGGTGCCCGTCTGCAGCTGCAGCGTGACGCGCGTGTTCACTTTGTAGCGCAGCTTGACCAGGCTGGTGGCGCTGCCTGCGCCTTGTTCGAAGCTGAGATAGGCGCGCGAGGACAGCTTTTTGCCGACCGTGACCACGGTGCTTTCCAGCCCCTTGGCCTGGCTGACTCCCAGTTCGTCCAGGCCGACGCGGTTGGCCAGGCTTGGGCCGCCGCTGCCGCCCAGCAGGGCGCCGGCGGCGGTGCCGAGCAGGCTCATTTCGTTGCCGGCCATGTCGGCCGTGCCGTGGCCCAGGACCATCCAGGCCAGCTTTTCGCTGTCCGGTACCGATGGGGTGGAGACCAGCTTGGCGGCCGGCGCCAGGGCCGTGCCGCGCACTTCCACACCGGCTTCCACATTGGTTTCGCTCAGCTCTTCGCCTTCGGGGCGCTTGCGCACGGCGCGGATGTTCAGGCTCGGGTTGTCGTAGGCGCCGGTGAAATTGAGCACGCCGCGCTCGATCGCCAGCCGCTGGCCGTAGGCGGCGTAAGTGCCGCTGACGACGCGGATGCTGCCGTTGACGCGCGGCGGGCGGCGGTCGGTCATGCGTACCCGCACCGAGCCGGCAAGCTGCGCGTCCAGGCCCTTGCCGCGCAGGGTGAAGTCGTCGCCCAGGTCGGCCTCCACATCGATGTTCAAAGGCTGGCCGCCGGCTGCCGGGGCTTTCGGCTTTTCGCGGCCGAGGATCACCACGTCGTCGCTGATGGTCGGCGTGTCGAGCGACGGCAGCTCGATGGTGGCGCGGTTGGCCTTGAACTTGCCGCCCAATTCAAAACGCCTGGCGTCGCGCACCAGGGTGCTGTTGCCGCTCAGGACCAGGGTGCGGTCGGGGCGATTGAACACTTCCAGCTTGTCGGCGGCCAGCTTGAGGTCCATCGTCATGTCGCCGTTGGCCAGGCGCAGCCAGCCTTCGGCCTGCGCGCTGCCCTCGGTGCCGTCGAAACGCAGGCGCTGCAACTGCAGCTGGTCCCCGGCCACCTTGGCCAGCAGCTCGCCGTTGCGCAGGCGGATGCCTTGCTCGGCCCAGTTGATGACCAGTTGTTCGCCGACGACTTCGCCGTCGAGCAGCGGATTGGCGATCGTGCCGTGGCCGGAGGCGCTGGCGCGCAGCGCGCCGCCCAGTTCCATGCCCTGCACGCCGAGCAGCGGCGACAGCCAGGCGATCGAAGGCAGGCTGGCGCTGGCGCCGAAGGTGAGCGGGCTGTCGGAGGGGATGCGGCCATCGCGCAACTGGGCGCTGGCTTCCAGGCGCGCATTGCCGGCGCGCTCGCCCGCCAGTTCGCCCTGGACGCGCAACTGGTCGCCAGCCACGGTAAGGCGGGTGTCCAGCAATTTCAGCCCTAGCGGAGCGGGGCGTTCGCCGCCGGTGATGGTGATGTCGCCCTTTTCGCGGAACACGTGCAGGTAGCCGTCCAGCGCCGGTGCGGCGCCTTTGGCCGCCGGCGCTGCCAGGTCGAGCGACCAGTCGCCGCCCAGCGTCATGCTGCTGGCGACGTTGCGGCGCCAGGTGTCGGACAATTGGGCCAGATAGCCGGCATTGACGCCGGTGGCGCTGCCTTTGCTGCGCCAGCGCAGGCCGTCCTTTTCCAGCATGTCGATGTGCAGGCTGCCTTCGGGCATGGCAATGGTGGCGCTGCCCAGTGCAAGCTGCTCGGGATGTGCCAGGCCGGCCACGCCTTCGCCTTTGCGCCCGCTGACGCGCAGCGTTGCCGGCGCCTGCAGCGCGAGCGCGAAGCGGCCCTTGTTCTGCAAGGCGTCGATGCTGCCGCTCCAGCTGTCGCCGGAGAAGCTGCCGTGCACCCTGGTGCCGGCGTCGAAGTCTGGGTTGGCGGCGGCCAGTTGCAGCGTATGGTTGCCGGCCGTGCCGCTGGCTTGCAGGCGCAGGCGGTCGAGCTGGAGGCCGGGGACGCTCAGGCCCGTGATCGCCAGGTCGGCTTGCAGCGGATCGTCCGGGCCGAAGGCGGCGCCGATGGTGGCGCTGCCCTTGACGGTGGAGATTTCACGCTGGCCGGGCAGGCGCAGGTGGGCGCCGTCCAGTGTGGCGCTCAGGATTGGCAACGCGGTCTCGCTGCTGCCGTTGCGGCGGCGCGCACCGCCGGTGTTGGCACTGCCGGTATTGCCGCCGCTCGCGTAACCGCTGCCGCGCAGGTTGCCGAACCAGCCGCTGCCCAGCACGGCCAGTTGCGGGGCGTCCAGCTTCCATTCGATGCGGTCTTGCGGCTTGCCGAACGAGCCTTTGGCCTGCAGCAGGTTAGGACCGAGGTGCAGGTCGATGTCGCTGTCCTGCACGCGGCCGGGAGCGGCGGCGAATTTTGCATAGCCGCTCAGCGCTGCGTTGCCGAGCGAGGATCCCGGCTGCAGGCGGATGTCGGCATTGGCCAGCCAGTCGGCGCTGGCGCGCAGCGTGGCGCTGAAACCGGCATTGACGTCGCCGGCCACGGGGGCGCCGAAGCTGGCCGGGTTGACGCGCGTCGCGCTGCCGGACAGCTTGACGTCCATCGCGCCCGAGAGCGCCACTTCGCCGCTGGCGCGGATCACGCTGTCGGAGCGGGCCGGGACCGCGGTTGCCGCGTTGCGCTGCCCGGCAGCCGCGCCCTGGTAGGCCAGGCCGCGCGCCTCGATGGTGAAGCTGGTGCGCGGCGCGGAGTAGCCGCCGGCCAGGGTGCCGCTGGCTGTCGCACTGCCTTGCAGCTGCGGCTTGAGTGCGGAGAGCTGCGCGCCGTCGAGCTGCCATTCCAGTTTGTCGTTGGCGGCGCCGAACGCGCCTTTGGCGCTGGCGTTGTTGCGGGCAAAGGCCAGGCGGGCGTCGATGCCGGAGACGTGCCGGGCATCGGCGGCCAGCTTGACGCTGCCCGACAGCGGCTGCCCCATCAACTTGCTGGGCTCGATGGTGGCCTCGGCGTTGACGCGCCAGTCCGGCGCCAGCTTGCCGTTGGCCTGCAATGCTGCGTTCAGCTCGGCCGCAGGGAAGTCACCCAGCGCGGCGGGGTCGAAGCGCTTGACCGTGGCGCTGGCTTTGAAGGCTTTGTCCTCTTTCAGGCTGGCCTGGCCTGTGGCGGCGATGCTGCCCTGGCCCGCGCTGAGGCGAGCTTGCTGCACCGTCAGCAGCAGGTCTTTCAGCGTGGCCTGGGCATCGAGCCGCAGCTTGCCTTCGCCGAGGGCGGCGCGCAGCGTATGCTGCTTGCCTTTGGTTTCGGCGCTGATGTCGCCGGCGATGCTGGTGCGGATGGCGGCGCTGTGCAGGCCGCGCAGGTCGAGCCGGTCGGTGTGCAGGCGCAGGCTGGCGGTGTCGATACCGCCGTCCTTGGGCAGGCGGTGCAGGGCGCCGCTGCCGATGAATTTGCCGGCCTCGCCCAGGTCGATCAGCAGGCCGCTGAGGGCAGCATTGTCCAGCGTGCCGCCCAGTTGCGCGGCGGCGCTGGCCAGCGGCAGCTTTTGCTGGTCGAACGGGCCGGCGGCGCTGCGGTTGGCGGCGGCCAGCTTGCCGGAAAGTTTGTCGGCGTTGATGGCGGCGTCCAGCGCAAGGTCGATGGCGGCTTTCGGCCAGGCGGGATCGAAGCGCGATGGGTCGACGTCGCGTGCCTGCAGGTGGATGCTGCGCAGCGGCAGGGCGTCGAAGGGTGCCAGCATCAGGCTGCCGTCGCCGTTGGCGTAATGCGATTTGCCTTTGACGTCCAGCTTCAGTTGCGCCAGGTCGCCGCTGGCGAAGATTTCAAGGCGTGTCGCGCTGCGCTGGATCAGGCTGGGGTCCGGCGCTTGCGCAGCGCCCTTGGCGGCAGGCGCTGGTGCAGGCGGCATCGGCGCGAGGGCCGCAGTTGCGTTCAGCTTGTATGGGTGCAGCGTGGAGATTTCAGCGCTGGCCGCGAGCGCGCCGATCGGCGTCTCGGCGCTGGCGTCCTTCAGCCGCCAGCGTGCGCCATCACCCAGCAATTGCAGCTTGATGGCGCGCAGTTCCGTGCGGCTGCCGTCCTGGCCGACGATGGACAGGGCGCTGACGCGGCCGTCGCTGATGCTCAGGCGGAACGGCGGCGTGATCGATGCCGGCATCACCGCCGGCTGGGAAGGCCCGGTGGCGCGCGACTCGGCCCGCGCCACGTGCAGCTCGCTGATCGCCACGCCGTCGCTGAAGTACTGCAGCGGCGACCAGTTGATGTCGACGTCGTCGAGCGTGAGCACGCTTGATTCGTCGCGGTAGGTGACGTGGCCGATGTGCATGCGGCCATACAGCGAGCCGCTGACGCCGGTGACCACGATCGACGCGCCGCTGGAGCGCGCAATCTGCGCCATGATCTGCTGCAGCGTGGTTTCGCGGCCCAGCAGCCATAGCGCGCCGCCCAGCACGGCCAGCGTCACGCCGCCGCCGATCAGCGTGCGGCGCAGCCATTTGCGTCCGGCTGCCGGCACTGGCGATCCTGGCGATCCTGGCGGTCCAGGCGGGGTCGGTGGCTTGCGTGGCGTATCCATCAGAACGTGAACCCCAGCGAGAAGTGCAGGCGCACCTTGCGCGCAGCATGGCCGTACGCAAGGTCGACGTTGATCGGCCCGACGGGACTCTTGTAGCGCGCGCCAAGGCCGTAGCCGGACTTGGGATGCAGGCCGCCCAGCGAATTGGCCGCATTGCCGACGTCATAGAACACGGCCGCGCCCCAGGTCGGCTTGAACCAGTACTGGTATTCCGCGCTGCCGGTGGCCAGGTAACGGCCGCCGACTGTGGCGTCGCCCTGCTGCACGCCCAGCTCCTGGTAAGCGTAGCCCCGGACCGAGTTGTCGCCGCCGGCACGGAACAGGTAGGTGGTCGGCACGCCGTCCTGGTGCTTCGAAGCGAGCGCGCCCAGTTCCGCCCGCAGGATCACGGTGGATTTGGCGTTCAGCGGCCGGTAAGTGATGCCGCGCGCCGTGGCGCGGATAAACTTCTCGTCCGTCAGCACGGGCAGCAGCGCGCCGCCGAACGTAGCGTTGATCACATAGCCCTTGGTCGGGAACACCAGGTTGTCGACTTTGCGCCAGGTGGAGGCCCAGGTGAGCGGCAGCGACTGGCTGTGCGAGGACACGACCCGGTTCACGGTCTTGCTCTCGTTCAGGTACTCGATCGAGACGCTGCGCTCGAGCAGCGGCGTGCCCCAGGCCCGCTTGGCCGCCACGGAAGCGGTGCGCGTGATCTCGCCCTCGATATCCTTGCGTTCCAGCTGGGCGCCGAAGCTGTCGTTGTAGCCGTCCGCCGTGGTGGGGAAGTAGAAGTCGCTGCGCGCCGCCTGGCGCTTGGTTTCCAGCGTCAGCGCGCTCTTCATCTTCAGGCCGAACACGTTCAGGTCGTCGTAGGTGGCCGAGGTGCGGGCCCCGGTATTGGTGCTGAAGCCGATACCCACGCTGGCATTCTTGCGCTTGTTTTCCACCACCCGCACCAGCAAGGGCAGCGGCGCCATGGTCGCCGGCTGCGGCACGCCGACCGCCTTGTCCTGCGCGGCTTCGATCTGTTCGCCCACCACGGCGGACAGGTCGGCGCTCACCTCGACGTTGGCGAAGTAGCCGGTATCCTGCAGCTTGCCCTGGTAAGCCTGCAGCGCGGCCTCGCTGTAGTAGTCGCCCGGCTTGATCGGATTCAGGTTGCGCACCACCGATTCCGGATAGCGGTGCAATCCCTCTATCTTCAATTCGCCGAAACGCATTTCCGGTCCGCTGTCGAGGGTCACGTGCAGCAGCGCGCGCTGCGTATCGGGATCAACCACCGCCTCGCTGGCCGTCATCTGCGCGCGCGGATAGCGGGTCTGCACCAGGGCGCGCAGGATATCGCGCTTGGCCTTTTCCCAGTCGTCCTGGCGGAACACGGCGCCAGTGGGCAGAGTCCAGCCGGCTTTCAGCGCGGCCTGGTCGAACGGCGTGGCCGACGTCGCCGCGAAGCCCTCCAGCGTGATCTCCACTTCGCCCACCAGCACCGGTTCGCCGGGAACCACATCCACATTGACGGTCGGGGTATCGCTTTCGTCCAGGCGGATATTGACTTCGGGCGTGTAGTAACCGGCAGTCGCGACCAGGGTCTTGATCTGCTCGGGCGCGGAGCGCAGCATGCGCTGCAGCTGGTCGCGGTCCACGCGCGCATTCGTGCGGTAGCGCACGAGGTCCAGGTTGTCTTCGAGAAGCGACTCCAGCTCGCGCGGCGCCTTGATGCGCACCTGGTAGTGCCAGTCCTGGGCAGCCGCCAGCAAGGGCAGCAGCAGGGCGGCGCAGCCCAGTACAAGGCCCCTCAATACTTTTATGCCGGTTTGTGCCAAAATTCGTGGTCTGTGATCTGGAAGTCGAAACCGAATGTTACCGGATCAGCAGCCAAGATGTCGTATCCCTAAGATTTTTAAAATAACCAGAAGAAAATACAAGAAAGTGATGCAGCGATGCTGACTAACGACGCCGCACTGGTCCTGTTCAGCGGCGGACAGGATTCGACCACCTGCCTGGCCTGGGCCCTGGAGCGCTACCCGCGCGTCGAAACCATCGGCTTCGATTACGGCCAGCGCCACGCCATCGAGCTGACCGTGCGCCCGCGCCTGCTCGAAAAAATGCGCGCCCTGAAGCCGGAATGGGCCGGGCGCCTGGGCGAAGACCATATGGTCAACCTGGGCCTGATCTCGGAACTGTCGAAGACGGCCATGACCGAAGACATCGAGATCGTGATGCAGGAAAACGGCTTGCCGAACACCTTCGTCCCCGGCCGCAACCTGCTGTTCATGACCGTGGCCGCCACCCTGGCCTATCGCCGCGGCCTCACCGTCCTGGTGGGCGGCATGTGCGAAACCGATTTTTCCGGCTATCCGGACTGCCGCGACGACACCATGAAGGCGCTGCAGGTGGCCCTCAACCTGGGCATGGACACCCGCAACAAGCTGGAAACCCCGCTGATGTGGCTGGACAAGGCGCAGACCTGGCAACTGGCCGGGCAACTGGGCGGCCAGCCGCTGGTGGACCTGATCCGCGCCGATACCCACACCTGCTACAAGGGCGAGCGCGGCGACCTGCACGATTGGGGCTACGGCTGCGGCGCCTGCCCGGCCTGCGAACTGCGCGCGCGCGGCTACCGCCTATACCAGTCCACCCTGGCTGGCAATCGTCAAACTGGCGCTGATTGACTTTTTCTATAGGGCAACTACTTTGCTCTAAACAAACTATTATGGTTGTATGCAGAGGCCACCTGCCAGCCCGCCGCTACAACGCTTGCTCCAACCCCGCTTGCTGGCGGGGGTGGTGGCAGGCCTGTGCCTGAGCGCTACGGCCAGCCTATGGTGGGGGGCGCGCGGCGACGCCGAACGCGATGCCCGCGCCGATTTCGAGTACCGCGCGCGCGAACTGGTCAACAATGTCGCGGCACGCATGCAGGCTTACGTCCAGGCCCTGTATGGCGTGCAGGGCTTGTTCGCCAGCTCCGACTTTGTCGACCGCCAGGAATTCCGCACCTATGTCGAGCGCCTTGAACTGAGCCAGAATTTTCCCGGCATGCAAGGCATCGGCTTCATGCGCCTGGTACCCGGCCCGCAGCTGGCGGCGCATATCGCCACGGTGCGGGCGGAAGGCTTTCCCGATTACACGGTAACGCCGCCGGGCCAGCGCAGCCAGTACGCGCCGGTGGTTTACCTCGAGCCCTTCGATAGCGGCAACCAGCGCGCTTTCGGCTACGATGGCCTGTCTGAACCGGTGCGCCGCGCCGCGTTCGAACAGGCGCGCGATACGGGTTTGCCGACCATGACCGGCAAGGTCTTGCTGAAGCAGGAGACGGCCGCGCCGGTGCAGGCCGGCTTTCTCATCGCCCTGCCGGTCTACCAGAACGACGTGGGCCGCTACACCGTGCTCCAGCGCCGCAGCGCGGTCAAGGGCTGGGTCTATGCACCACTCCGGATGGACGACGTGATGTCCGCGCTGGGCCACGACGCGCTGCGCGCCCTCGACGTGGAAATCTACGACGGCGAAGCGCCCAATGAAATGAACCGCATGTACGACAGCGCGCCGGCCGTCGCGCCAAGCGAGGAGCGGCGCCACACGGTCAAGCACTTGAGTCTGGCAGGACGGCGCTGGACGCTGCAAATCGGCGCGCTGCCCGGACCGGGCGGCGTGCTGTCCGATAAACCGCACGCCATCCTGGCCGGCGGCCTGCTGTTCAGCGCCTTGCTGGCATTGCTGTCCTACGTGCTGGCGGAAAGCCGGCAGCGCCTGCGCGTGGCGCTGGAGCAGAGCAGCCGCATGGGCGACGAATTGCGCGAAGGCCAGGAGACCCTGCTGGCGATGGCCGAACATGCGCAGGGCAGCCAAGCGGTGCTGCGCTGCATTCTCGATTCCACGGTGGATGGCATCCTGGTCGACAACTACCGCGGCGCCATCCTGAATTCCAACCGCCGCTTCCGCCAGTTGTGGAATGTGCCTGAGCAGCTGGATTGGCAAAACGACGGTGCCATCCTGCTGGCGCACATGGCCGGCCAGCTGGAGCAGCCTGACGCCTTCCTGCAGGCCTGCGCCAGCGACGAAGCGGCCGACGACGAAAGCCGCAGCCAGCTGCAGATGCGCGATGGACGCGTGCTGGAAGTGGCCACGCGGCCGGTGCAGCTGGGCAGCGAGGTGGCGCGGCTCTGGTCCTTCCGCGACATCACCGAACGCACCATGAACGAGCGGCGCGAAGAGGGCCGCCACCAGGTGCTGGAATTGCTGGCCGCCGGCGCGCCGCAGCAGGAAGTGCTCGACAGCCTGTTGCGCGGCATCGAAGCCGTCAACCCCGGCATGATCTGCAGCGTGATGCTGCTCGACGAAGAAGCCAAGCACCTGTTCGTGGCCGCCGGCCCCAGCCTGCCTGCCTTCTTCAACGATGCCATCCACGGCCTGCCGGTCGGCTTTGGCAACGGCTCCTGCGGCAGGGCCGTCATCAGCAATAGCCGCGTCATCGCGGAAGATATCCGCACCGACGCGCTATGGGCGCCTTACCGCGAACTGGCGCTGCGCGCCGGCCTGGGCGCCTGCTGGTCGGAGCCGGTCCACGGCGCCAACGGCAAGATCCTGGGCTCTTTCGCGATTTACCACCGCGAACCGCAGCGCCCCAGCGTGGCCCACCTGGCCTTGCTCGACCAGGCGGCCAGCCTGGTCGGCATCGCGGTGGAACAGGCGCGCGCCGCCGAAGCCCTGCGCGTGGGCGAGGCGCGCTTCCGCAGCCTGTACGACCACGCGCCGGTGGCGCTATGGCAGCAGGACTGGTCGGCCGTGCGCGCGGCCTTGCGCGAGTTGTCGGAATCCGGGGTGGAGGATGTGGCGCAATGGCTGCAGTTCAACCCCAGCCACCTGCACCGGCTGGCAAGCATGGTGCGCATCACCGACGTCAATGCGGCGGCGCTGGCCCAGGTCGGCGCCGATCCGGCCAACAAGGAACTGGGCCGCCTGCGCCTTGCGCAGAATTTCGCCCCCTCTGCCATGCAGGAATTCGGCCGCGCGCTGCTGGCGCTGGAAGGGGGCGCCCACCTGTTCCAGTGCGAGGCCGGCTTCCTGCGCCTGGACGGCGTGGAGCGCCAGAATGAACTGACGCTGCTGGTCATGCCGGGCCACGAACACGCGCTGGACTTCGTCATCGTGTCCACCCTCGACATCACGGAACGCAAGCGCATGAACGAAGAGCTGGTGCAGCTCGCGACCACCGACTTCCTCACCGGCTTGCCGAACCGGCGCGAATTCATGGCGCGCCTGGAAGACGAACAGGCCCGCCTGCAGCGCGACGTCGGCGGCCGCGCCGCCGTGCTGATGCTGGACATCGACCATTTCAAGGACATCAACGACGCCCACGGCCACGACTGGGGCGACGCCGTGCTGCGCCACCTGGCGGGCCTGATGCGCGACTCGCAGCGCAAGATCGACATGCTGGGCCGCGTCGGCGGCGAGGAATTCGCCATCCTGCTGCCGGGCGCCGACCTGGAGGCAGCGCGCGCCTTCGCCGAACGCCTGCGCCAGCGCATTGCCGACACGCCGATGGGCCGCAATGGCAGCACCATCTACATTACCGTCAGTATCGGGATTGCCAGCCTGGCGCCGGCCGAGAGCGGCGGCGATGCGGCCCTGGTGCGGGCCGACCAGGCTCTTTACTGCGCCAAGCGCGGCGGCCGCAATCGCGTCGAGGGTTAATCAGTCAGGGCGCAGGCGCAGCTGTTCGACCTTGTCGGCCTTGCCCAGGCTGAGGTCGACCAGCAAGGCACCGCTGGTGTAGTCCAGGCGGTAGCTGTACTTGCGTACTTCGCCATCGGTGCTGCGCGCCAGCGCTTCGACTTTGCGCAGCGGACCCCATTCGCGCAAATCTGCCGACACCATCTGGATGAATTCGGGCGACAGGGCCTCGGCCACCTTGGCGCTCAAGCCGTCCGGCTGCTTGCCGTCGGCAATGCTGGCGAACATGGCGCGCACGCGTTCGGCCACGGCAGGTTCGGTTTCCGCGATTGCCGGCTTCGGTTTGACGGCCAGCGCCGGCAGGTAATGTGCAGCGACGATGTCGCCCAGCTTGCCTGGCCGCGCCGTGGCGGAATTGGCCAGCACCACCACCGAGAGCTTGTCGTCCACGAAGCGGTACAGCTGCGCACGGAAGCCTTGCCAGGCACCGCCGTGCGCGATGGCCTTGTGGCCGTTGCGGTCGAACAGCTGCCAGCCGTAGCCGTATTCGGTGACGCTGCCGTCATTCAGCTTTGCCGGCGTCCAGCTGGCCTGGCGCACGTTCGCAGGCAGCACCGTGTCGCCGTACAGCGCCAGGTCCCACTTGGCCAGGTCGCGCGCCGTCAGGTACAAGCTGCCGTCGGCGGTCGTATTCAGGCGCGGTGCGACCCAGGACTGGTTGACCATGCGGCCGCCTTTGCGCTCGTAGCCGCGTGCACGGTGCGGGACGATGTCCGCTTCGCTGATGATGCGCGTGCCCATGCCCAGCGGGGCGAAGATGCGGTCGTGCAGCTGGTCGCCATAGAACCGGCCGCCAGCCTTGTTGCAGATGAAGCCGAGCAGGTGGTAGCCCATGTTCGAATAGGACCATTTTTCACCGGGCGCGAACAGCACCGGGATCTGCGCCTCCAGCGCGATCAGTTCCTCCTCGCTGTAGTCCTTGGTCAAATCGAGCTTGGCATAAGGGTCGCCCAGGCCCGAGGTGTGCGTCAGCAGATGACGGATGGTGATGCCCTCCCAGGCCTTGGGCGTGTTGGCAAGGTGTTTGGAAATGGGGTCGTCCAGTGAAAGTTTGCCATCCTGCGCCAGCAGCATGACCAGCGCGGCAGTGAAGGTCTTGCCGACCGAGCCGGACTGGAACACGGTCTGCGGCGTGACCTTGACATCATTTTCAAGGTCGGCCACACCGTAACCCTGTTCGCGGACGATCTTCCCGTCCTTGACGACGGCGATGGACACGCCGGGAATATGGCTACGCTTCATTTCCGCCAGGATGGCGTCATCGAGCTTGTCGGCGAAGGCGGGCGCGGAAACAGCGAAGGCGATGGGAAGCAGCAAAATGGTCGGGCGCATGAAAGCAAATTTCGAGTTATCAAATTTGCATTGTAGCACCCGACCCAGGCAACTCATCAGCAACTTAGGCCGGCGAATGTTCCAGGGCCGGCGCGGCAGGCTTGCGGCTGCGGCGCTTCATCAGCCAGTAGATGCCGAAGGGGATCAGCAGCGGCAGCAGCAGCGGCGAGACGGCGGCCATGGTCGCCACAGCAGCGAGGGCCAGGGCCAGGATCACCAGCACGCCGACACCGGCCATCATGAAGCCGACCAGCACCGCGGCGAAGGTCAGCGCAACCGCCACGATGGCGAACACGCCGCCGGCGATCACGGTGCCCAGCAAGGCGCCCAGCGGGCCGTCGAAATCCGAATCGCCCACGGTGACCACCAGGTCGTTGGCGTCGATCGAAATCCAGGCTGCGATCATGCAGAAGAACAGCAGCAGCAGGGTCAGGGCAAATACCTTTTTCATGATGGGCCTCTTGGCGTTGAACATGGTGTCACTGTAGGCGCCGCGCACCGCGCCGGCCACCGGATTGCGACGAACGGTGGAATTGCGATGATGAGTGGAAAAAGAGCCGGATTGCGGCTTGAATTCATTAACTGTTTGCCTATACTGAATATCCGATCTCTGAGATGGAGGGGAATATGGCTTGGCAAGTAAGAGACGGGAGCCAATCGTTGCTTCCGGGAATCGACAGCGAACCGCGCCAGCGCAGCGCATCTTCCTGGTTCGGCGGCGGCCCCAAAGGCCCGCCCTCGGCGCCACCGACGATTCCACCGATTATCATCAATCCCTTCAAATACCAGACGCCGGACCCGGCCATCGATCCGCGCATCACGCCGCTCGGCCCGCCGGTCATGCCGCCGCGACGGCCCGCCATGTCCTTGCATTGATCTAACACAAACGACGTTAAATCCGGACGGCCCGCGTACAACGCGGGCTTTGTTTTCCGCTGGCCCGCCCGCGCGCCGCCTGCTATATTGCCCAGACGCATGTAACCTTGGGAAAAAGATGGAAGACCGTCTGCGCCGCCTGGAAGCCGTCCAGGAAATCCTGCTGGAAATCGGACAACTGTCCAATACCTGCACCGACATCACGGTCTTCCTGCAATCCGTGCACGCGGCCTTGGGCCGCATCATGTACGCCGCCAACTTCTACGTGGCCCTGAGCGACCGCGACGCGCCCGGCAATGCCGTGCGCTTCGTCTATTTCGTCGATGAAGTCGACGATCACCCTTACAAGGATCAGCTGGTGCAGCTGGCCACGCCCGACCAGTCGCCGACCGCCTGGGTCATCCTCAACAAGCAGCGCCTGGTCATGACCGGTGACGAGCAGCGTGCACGCGATGAAAACGAAGTCTTCGGCATCGGCACCGTGGCCGAACACTGGATCGGCTGCCCACTGCTGGACCAGAACCACGAAATCCTCGGCGCCATGGTGATCCAGAGCTACGACAAGGAGCACACCTACAGCGAAGAAGACCAAGCCCTGTTCGCGCAGATCGCCAACCACGTCTCCAGCGCCCTGCAAGGCTTGCAGAGCATGGACCGTCTGGAGCGCGCCGTGCGCGAACGCACGCTGGAGCTGGAGCGCGAAGTGGCCGAGCGCAGCAAGGCCGAACGCCTGCAGCGCGCGCTGTATGAGATCGCCAGCCTGTCCGCCTCCGCCTCGGCCGAATCGGATGCCACGGAGCTGTACGGGCGCCTGCACGAGATTGTCGGCGGCTTGATCACCGCCCGCAATTTCCTGGTGGCGCTCTACCACCCCAAGCGCGATGAAATTTCGATTCCCTATTTTGTCGATGAGAAGGACCTGGAGGCGCCGGTCAAACGCTTCGAATTCGGCATCGGAATGAGCTCCTTTGTGCTGAAGAAGCGCAAGCCCATGCTGCTCGATGGACCCGCCTTCGCCGCCCTCATGGCAAGCGGCGAAATCAACGAACCGCTGGGCAACCAGGGTATCGCCAGCTGGATGGGCAGCCCGATGATGGTGGGCGAGCAGGCGCTGGGCGTGATCATTGTGCAAAGCTACGATCCGTCGGTGACCTACACCCAGGCCGAGCTGGACATCCTGGCCTACGTTGCCAACCACACCGCCGCCGCCATTGCCCGCACGCGCGCCGACCTGGCGATCCGCCGCGCCAAGGCCGAGCTGGAAGAGCAGAACACGGCGCTGGCCGCGGCGCTGACGCAACTGCAGACTGCGCAATCGGAATTGGTGCGCCAGGAAAAGCTGGCCTCGCTGGGCCGCCTGGTGG
This sequence comes from Pseudoduganella sp., assembly GCA_039593355.1. Taxonomy (GTDB): domain Bacteria; phylum Pseudomonadota; class Gammaproteobacteria; order Burkholderiales; family Burkholderiaceae_D; genus Rugamonas. The sequence goes on along the minus strand of JBCNPK010000004.1, from coordinate 142,990 downwards.
CCGGCGTGGCGCACGAGATCAACACCCCGCTCGGCATCTGCGTCACCGCCACCAGCCACCTGGTGGAAGAACTGCGCCTGTGCCGTCTCGACCTGGCCGATGGCGCACTGGACGAAGACGGCTTGAACCAGTTCTTCGACACGGTCGACCAGTCGCTGAAAATCATGACCACCAACACCCAGCGCGCCGCCGCCCTGGTGCGCAGTTTCAAGCAGGTAGCGGTGGACCAGTCTTCCGACAATATCCGCCACTTCAACCTGCGCAAATACCTGGACGAGGTGCTGCTGTCGCTGCAGCCCAAGCTCAAAGGCAAGCCGATCGAGGTGCAGGTCGACTGCCCGCCCGACATCCACTGCGAAAGCTTCCCCGGCGCCGTGTCGCAGATCGTCACGAATATGGTGGTGAATTCGCTGGTGCACGGCTTTGAGGACGGGCAGAAGGGCAGCATCCGCATCAGCGGCAAGCTCGAAGGCGACCATATCCTGTTCGACTACAGCGACGACGGCGTCGGCATGGATTCGACCACGTTGCAGCAGCTGTTCGACCCCTTCTTCACCACCAAGCGCGGTTCAGGCGGCAGCGGCCTCGGTGCGCACATCCTGTACAACCTGGTGACCGGCCCGCTGGGCGGCACGGTGAAGGTAGTCAGCTCGCCCGGCATGGGCCTGCACTACCACCTGCGCTTCCCGCGCGACCAGCGCAAGCAATCCGCTTGATCGAAAAAAGGGGACGTTAAAAAAGGGGACGTAACACATTTAGCGCCTAGCGCTAAATGTGTTACGTCCCCTTTTTTAACGTCCCCTTTTTTACCCCGAATTTAATCCGGGAAGCGGTCGTTGATGGCGAGCGCTTTGTCGATGTTCTTCACCATCAGCTCGACGTATTTGGGGTCGAGGTGCTGGCCGGCGACTTCGCGCATGTGGGCCACCACTTGCTCCACCGGCCAGGCGTCCTTGTAGCAGCGCTTGTGCATCAGGGCGTCGAAGACGTCGGCAACGGCGACGATGCGGGCATACTCGTGGATGGCTTCGCCTTTCAGGCCTTGCGGGTAGCCGCTGCCGTCGTATTTTTCGTGGTGCTGGTGGGCGATCACGGCGGCGGCTTTCAGGATCGGGCGCTGCGAGCCGTCCAGGATCGACAGGCCGACCGTGGGGTGCTGCTTCATGATTTCCCATTCGGCGGCGTCGAGCTTGCCGGGTTTCAGCAGCACCGAGTCGGGGGTGGCGATCTTGCCGATGTCGTGCATCGGGGCGGCATGCTTCAGAACCGCGGTTTCTTCTTCCGGCATGCCGGCAGCGCTGGCCAGCAGGTGGCAGAATTCGGCCATGCGCCGTACGTGGTTGCCCGCTTCGTTGGAGCGTGATTCGACCACGTCGCCGAGGCGCATGATCAGCTCGGCCTGGGTGTCGGTGATCTCCTGCGTCAGCAGGATGTTGTCGAAGGCGATCGCCACGCCGCTGCAGAAAATCTGCAGCAGCTTCTGGTCGATCTCGGAAATTTCATCCACGCCCTTCAGCACCAGCAGCGAGGCCTTGCCGCTGATGTTGGGGAAGTAGCCGACGAAGGTGTCGCCGGCCATGCGCGAAATCTGGTTGCGTTCGACGTCCTTCAGCTGCGCCAGCAGCTCGGGCGTGAGCAGGCTGTCTTCTTCCTGGCCGATCTGGGCCAGCACTTCGTAATCGGTTTCGCCGGTGACGGCCGTGGCGCCGCGCAGGCGCACCAGCATGCTTTGCTCGAGACGCAGCAGCGCCACCACCTGCTGCAGCAGGCCGTTGGCGAAGTCTTTCAGGTTGCGCTGCTGGAAAATGTGGGCCGAGGCGGCGATCACGCGCTCCAGGCCTTCGCGGTAATGCAGCTGCTGCTGGCGCGCCTCTTCCACTTTCATGATGTCGCGGTAGGCGCGCAAGGCGGCGAAGGTGGTGGTGAACAGCTTGGTGCGATCGAGCTCGGTCTTTTCCTTGTAATCGTTGATGTCGTAATTGACGATCACGCGTTCTTCCGGCGCCTGGCCGGGCTGGCCGGTGCGCAGCACGATGCGGGTGAACTGGTTGTCGAGGTCTTCGCGCATCCAGCGCGCCACTTCCAGGCCGGAGTCTTCCTTCTCCATCACCACGTCGAGGAAGACCAGGGCGATGTCTTTTTCCCTGGACAGCACTTCTTTCGCTTCGGCGCCGCTGTAGGCATGCAGGAAAGTCAGGCCCCGTCCCTCCAGGCGGAAGCGGCTCAGGGTCAGCTTGGTGATGTCGTGGATATCGGGTTCGTCATCGACCAGCAGGATTCGCCACGGCGCGAGTTTTGGCGTAGCAGAAGACAAGAAAGACATATTGGCAAATTCCAAATGTGACACACAGTCCCTGGGCAATGCGCAATTTTTAGGCGCATCCAATTGATTGTAGTCTGACCTATTGTTATTAACAACAGGCAATACTGGATTCAGCTAAATCTTTACAACATCCGCGTCGCCGTACAGCTTTTGGCATTTTCCGCACCAGAAAGTGCGGCGCTGTGTGAGCCCGAGATAAGCCCGGTGCAGCTTGATATGGCAGCGGGGACAGTCACGGCGGTTATGCACCTGCCAATGCTGTTTCAATTCGTAGGCCAGCTTCCAGGCCTTGAATTCGAAACTGTATTGGCGCGCCTGCTTCACCAATTCCCTCAACTTTCCCTGCGGCAATTTGCTTACTGTGGAGAGAGGGTGTATGTGCAATCGAAACAATACTTCGTTTTTGATAATGTTGCCAACCCCTGAAAAAATAGTCTGGTCCAATAAGGCATCGCAGACATACCGTTCAGGATTGTCGCGCAGTTTTCTCAATGCCAGGCGCGCGCTCCAATGGTCTGACATCACATCGCTGCGCCAGTCGTAGGCTTGGTCCAGCTCGCCCTCGACCAGCTTGACCGAACAAGTATAGAAGTTCAGTTCGCCGCCTTCCTCAAACTGAAGCGACAGGCGCGGCTCCGAGCCTTCCTTGCGTTCGTCGATGCGGTAGCTGCCAAACATGAGGAAGTGAACACGCAAGGTAAAGAGCGGCAGCTCGATGAGGAAATGCTTGCCCCAGCTGCGCAAGGAAAGGACGGGCTGGCCGGGCAGTTCGTCGAAGGGCACGGCCTTGCTGTTGCCGCTGGCGGCGGCAATGGTGCGGCCTTCGAAGCTGCGCACCAGTTCGCTCAGGATGACGATCGAGGGGCCTTCGGGCATGGTTACCTCCTTGCCCGCAGTGTGCAGCTGCGTGCCGCGGCGGGCGGTGCGCGTACGCACATGCTTGCGCTCTTTTCCCGATGGTTTTATTTGTCAAAAATTGTTTCAACGACAGCGGGGAAGTGGGCGAGGAGTATATTTAAGGTTATCTACGAAAGGAAACCAATCATGAAACACGCAACCCGAGTCCTTATCGCTGCTGCGCTGCTGTTGGCTGCGGCCGGTGCCGCGTCGGCCGGTACGGTGACGGTCAAATACCAGGAGCCTGACAAATTCATGGACGTGCCGACCTGGGAGCAGGACCGTACTCAAATGCTGAAGGAATTTACCGAGCATTTCCAGCATCTGGCCAAGCAGCTGCCGGCCAATCAGCACTTGAACATTACGGTGACCGATATCGACCTGGCCGGCCGTGTGGAACCGCACCGCCGCCACTTCATTGACGACGTGCGCTTCCTGCGCGGCGGGGCCGATTGGCCGACCATGAAGCTGAGCTATACGCTGGAGCAGGACGGCAAGGTGATCGCCAGCGGTGAGGAGAACCTGAAAAACATGATGTACCTGGAGCGGCTGAACAGGTACTCGTCGGGCGATACACTGCGCTATGAAAAACCCATGATCGACGACTGGTTCCAGGCCACCTTCGGCGGGCCGAGCCAGCTCAGCAAAAAATAGTCAGTCGATCCAGTTCACGCGGCTGAACTTGGCGCGGAAGTCGTCCGGCATCGGCACCACCTGGCCGTGCGCATAGTTGTAGAAGACGAAGCCCTGCTTGGCCATGGCAACCAGCTTGCCATCGGCCGGGCGGGTGACGCGGAAGATCACGTCGCCGCCGTATTTGTTGAAATCCATCACGCCGACTTCGAACAGCAGCTGGTCGCGCGCATGCGCTTCGGCGCGGTAAGTGGTGGCCAGGTCGGTGACGATGATGCCGGTACCGTCAGCCTCGGTTTCCTGCACGCCGAACTCGAACAGGAAGCGCGCCCGCGCTTCCGAGATCATGGAAATCATCGAATCGTTGCCCAGGTGATTGGCGCCGTTGATATCGGTCACGCGCACCGTCAGCTGGGTCGAAAAGCAAAATTGATCGTCCGGGAACGTCAGCGTCAGTCTGGCCATGTCTTGGATGGGCTAGTGGGAAAGCGCACATTGTAGCGCGCCTTCGCCGCTGCTATGGTCCCTTGACGATCTGGTAGACCTTGCCTGCTTCGCTCAGCATATACAGCTCGCCTGCGGCATCCTGGCCGAACGCGGGCACCTTGCCGATATCGCCGATGGCCCAATCCTTCGCTTCGGTCACACCGCCATTGGCGTACAGGAAGCTCTTCAGGAAGCCCTTGCAGTAGTCCGAATACAGGTAGCGCCCGGCCAGTTCCGGCAATGCCTTGCCGCGATAGACGAAGCCGCCGGTGATGGCGCAGCCGTTGGCATTGCTGGCGCCGTGGTCGTATTCGAAGACGGGCAAGGTCAGGCCCTGCTGCGAGCAGCTGGCCGCGTTATAGCAGGTGCTGCCTTCCATCGTCTTCCAGCCGTAATTGACGGGCTTCAGCGTGGTCGCCACCACGTCGACTTCCTCTTTCGTGGCCTCGCCGACGTCGGCGATGTAGAGCGAACCGGTGGCCGGATCAAAGGCGAAGCGCCAAGGGTTGCGCAGGCCGTAGGCCCAGATTTCGCCGCGCTTGCCTTCCTGCCCGGCAAAGGGATTGTCGGGCGGCACCAAATAGAGCGGGGCGACCGGCGTGTCGACGTTCAGGCGCAGCAGCTTGCCCAGCAGCGAGTCGAGGTTCTGGGCATTGTTGTTGGGGTCGCCCGAGCCGCCGCCGTCGCCGGTGCCGGCATACAGGTAGCCATCGGGGCCGAAGGCGAGCAGCCCGCCGAAATGGTTGTTGTAGGTCGGGTGCGGGATGGTGATCAGGCGCTTGAGCGAATTGGGGTCGGCCTGGTCGGCGTTGCTGGCCGAGACCTTGGCTTCGTCGATGGCGATGTTGTTGAACTTGTCGGTGTAGTAGATGTAGAACTTGCCGTTCTGTGCATAGCCGGGGTGGAAGGCCATCGACAGCAGGCCGCCTTCGCCGTCGGTGCTGATCAGGCCGGTCAGGTCGAGGAAGGCCGTGCTGCGCAGGCTGCCATCGGCACCGAGGATGCGGATGCGCCCCCCTCGCTCAACGATGAAGCGGCGCGTATCGGCCGCGGGCGCGGTGAGGAATACCGGGCTCTGCAGGCCACTGACCACCTCGCGCACGGCCAGGGTGAACGGTGCTGGCGCAGGCGGCGTCGGATCGGGCTTGGGCGGTTCCGGTTGCACCACCGGACTTGAGCCGCCGCCACCGCCGCCGCAGGCAGCGAGTATTGCAGCCAACAGGGTTGCGGCCAATGTGGCGGCCGGGGAGATTGCGGCGGCCGCGGGCGCAGGCCGGGAAGTCAGGTCATCAGCCATCATTTCCTCCGTAAGGGTCCAGCACTCGAGATTAGGACTGTACTGTTGGGCGCTCTGTGCGCGAACGCACGCAGTGCTTGCCCGCGTGGCGTTGTTGCGGATCTTTGCCGTGCCGGCGCACGGCCTGCGCCGCTGCGCCTGGTCTCATCCGCTTTGAGACAAGCGCTTATTCATGTTCACTCAAGAACAGCAGGGTGTGGCCATGCGCCTGGGCCGCGCTGCGCTGGTGGTAGCTGCTGCGGTGGCTGCAGTTGAAGCCGTGTTCGGCCTCGGGATACAGATGGATTTCCACGTGCTCCTTGTGCGCGAAACGTTCGGCAATATTGCGTACCGCTTCGCGCGGGATATGCGTGTCGCGGCCGCCGAAATGCAGGAGCAGCGGAGCGCGGATATCGTCCGCGCGCTCGAGGCAATTCTGGATGCCGCCGCCGTAGTACGCCACACCATGGTCGGCGTGGCCGTTGGCCAGTGCCAGGAAGGCCATGCGGCCGCCCCAGCAATAGCCGAGCACGGCCAGCTTGCCCTCGGCGCCCGGCGTGGCGCGCAGGGCGGCTGCGGCGGCGCCGATATCGGCCTGGGCCTGCGCCACGTCGGCGCGCTGCATGCACTGGGCTGCGCGGCCCCAGTCCGCCTCGTCATAGCCGAACTCCAGGCGCTTGCCCTGGCGCCAGAACAGGTCAGGCGCCAGCACCACGTAACCGTCGGCGGCGTATTGCTCGGCAACGGCGCGGATGTGGGCGTTGACGCCGAAGATTTCCTGCAGCAGGAGCAGGGCGGGGCCATGCCCGCTGCGCGGCAGCGCCAGGAAGGCGTCGAACTCGCCGTCAGGGCCGCGCACGGTGGTCCATTGCGTGCTGAGATCCATGGCGGCTCCGCTTCAGGGCGCGTGGCGCGGGCGTGCCAGTTCCTGCAGGCAAGCGTCGAGGTCGGCGCGGGCGAAGGCGGCCACGTTCTTCGCCACTTCGGCCGTCACCAGCTTGCGCGTGTGCTTGTCCAGGCTGTCGCGCAGCAAGCCGAGGAAGCGCGGCGCGGCAACCAGGGCCAGGTGCTGGTAGCGGTTCTGGGCGGCTGCCGTATCGAGCTGGTGGCCGATCTCGCGCGCGAACTGGCGCACCTCGTGCTGCACCGGTTCTTCCACGCGCGGCGCGGTGTGGCCGTGGCCGTCCGGGCCGGCGAACTGGCCGTGGCTGTCGGAAGCCAGCTGGCGGTTGTCGGCCCGCCCCAGCGGGTTGGCCAGGTCGAATACTTCCTCCGCCGGCAGCTGGCCGTCGCGCAGCTGGAAGATGCGGGCGTGGCTGCTGTCGGCCACGACGATCCAGGTCTTCTCCATGGTCGCCTCCAGTGTGGTGTTGGCGGTCCAGTATAGGCTGGCGGCACTGCGCCCGGCGCGCGTGAGCCGGGTGGAAATTATTGCCTTTTGGAATTGGACGCCAGGCCGTGCGAAAATGGACAGTGGTAAGCTCGCACGGCGAAGGCAGGGAGATATGGAGCAAGCAGACAGCACCACACCACGACAGCCATTCCGCACCCGCACCGCGGCCCTGGCGCTGCTGTGCGGCTTCGCCCTGACGGGCGCGCTTTTTGTCGGCGTCAGCAGGCTGGAATCGCAGCGTGCCCAGCTCGCGTTCGAGCAGCGCGTGCAGGCGCGCGCTTTCGTGCTGCGCGAAGGCATCAACGGCGCCATCGCCAGCCTGCAGGCGGTCAACCAGCTGTTCGTCAGCCGCCCGGCCACCAGCCGCGAGGAGTTCCGGCGCTTCGTCGCGCCCCTGCAGGCGCGCCATCCTTATGTGCTGGGCACCAGCTACCTGCGCTATATCGATCATGCCGAGCGGCCCGCCTTCGAGGCCGCGCTGCAGCCGGTCAAGCCGGGCGCTACCGTGCGCGAACTGCATGACGGGGTAGCGCGGCCGGCGGCGGTGCGGCCGCGCTACCGCGTGATCGACTATATCGAACCGTTGGCCGGCAACGAGGACGCGCTTGGCCTCGATACCCTTTATCCCGAGCACGACGAGACGGCGCGCCAGCGCGCTTACGCCAGCGGCCAGCCGGCGGCCGGGCCGCTGGTGAAGCTGGCGCAGCGCGACGGCGGGCGCGGCCGGCTGGGCGTGGTGGTGTCGATGCCGCTGTATGGCGCCGGGCGCGTGCTGGGCGAAACGGCGCTGACTTTGCAGCCGGGCGAGATGATCGACAAGATCTTTGCCAGCGCCGGGCCGGAAGCGGCCGCGCTGGACATGCAGGTGTACGCCAGCGCCGCGCCCTATTCGGGCACCCTGGTGTACGTGGCGCCGCCGGTCGCGCAGGGCAGCGGCCTGGCCTTGCCGGCCTGGCTGTATCCGGCGCACACGGCCCCCGTGCAGCAGCCGCTGGACGTGGCGGGGACGCGCTGGCTGCTGGTGGCGTCGCCGGCCGAGCGCGCCCTGGCCAGCGAGCACCTGGCGTCGCTGGCCGCGCTGGCGCTGGGCGTGCTGACCACCCTGATCGGCGCCGCCTTCGTCGATTCGCTCAAGCGCCGCAAGCAGCTGGTGCAACAGCGCGTGGAGCAGCGCACGCAAGAATTGAAGCAAGCCAACCAGGCCTTGCTGTGGCGCCAGCGCGCCATCGAAGCGAGCACCAATGCGGTGGTGATCACAGCGGCCGCGCCGCATAGCCCGATCGAATACGTCAATCCGGCCTTCGAGCGCATCACCGGCTATGGCGCCGAGGAAGCGCTGGGACGCAGCCCGCGCATGCTGCTTGGCACGGACCAGGCGCAGCCCGGCGTCGACGAGTTGCGCGCCGCCATGCGCGAAGGGCGCGACGGCCACGCCGTGCTGCGCTGCTACCGCAAGGACGGCAGCCAGTACTGGAACGATGTCTACATGTCGCCGGTGCGCGACGAACAGGGCAAGCTGGTCAACTTCATCTCGATGCAGCACGACATCACCGCCATCAAGGCCTACGAGTCGGAACTGGAGCACAAGTCCACCCACGACGCCTTGACCGGCCTGCCCAACCGCGTGCTGCTGCAGGACCGGCTGGCGCAGACCATCCAGCATTCGGCGCGCAAGGGGCACGAGTTATGGCTGGTGTCGATCGACCTTGACCGCTTCAAGTTCACCAACAGCCGCCTTGGGCACAAGGGCGGCGACCGCCTGCTGCAGATCGTGGCGGCGCGGCTGCAGGCGGCCGTGCGGCCGGTCGACACGGTGGCGCGCCTCGGCGGCGACGAATTCGCGCTGCTGCTGTTGCCGGAGCGGGGCGGCCAGGCGCCGCGCGCGGAGCAGCTGCAGCGCGTTCTGGACAGCCTGGCCGCGCCGCTGGTGCTGGACGGGGCGGAGCTGTTCCTGACCGCCAGCGCCGGCATCGCCGCCTTCCCGGGCGACAGCAAGGAGCCGGGCGTGCTGGCCGAGCGCGCCGACATCGCCATGTTCCGCGCCAAGGAAATGGGCGGCAACCAGTACCAGTTCTACACGGCGGCCATGAACGAGCAACTGGGCGAGCGCCTGCGCATCGAGAGCGCGCTGCGCACGGCACTGGAGCGGCGCGAGTTCGAGCTGCATTACCAGCCGCAGGTCGACTGCACGACAGGGCGCATCACGGGCATGGAAGCGCTGATCCGCTGGCGCCATCCGGAAATGGGCATGGTGGCGCCTTACCGCTTCATCCCGCTGGCGGAGGAGACGGGGCAGATCCTGGCGCTGGGCGCCTGGGTGCTGCGCACCGCCTGCCGCCAGCTGCGCGACTGGCAGAATGCCGGGCGCGCGCAATTGCGCGTCGCCGTCAACGTCTCCGCGCGCCAGCTGGCCGAGCCGGACTTCGTGCAGGGCGTGGCCGAGGTGCTGGCCGAGACCGGCCTGGCGCCGTGCTGCCTGGAGCTGGAGCTGACCGAAAGCGCGGTGATGGACGACGTGGCGCACGCCATGCAGGTCATGCACCAGTTGAAGAAGCTGGGCGTGCAGCTGGCGATCGACGATTTCGGCACCGGCTACTCTTCGCTGGCGCACCTGAAGCGCTTCGAGATCGACGTGCTGAAGATCGACCAGACCTTCGTGCGCGACCTGACGGTCGATCCGGACGATGCGGCGATCGTCACCACCATCATCGCGCTGGCCGACAACCTGGGACTGGAAGTGATTTCGGAAGGGGTGGAGACGCAGCAGCAGCTCGACTTCCTGCGCGCCCATGGCTGCCGCAACATGCAGGGCTACTTCTTCGGCCGCCCGGTGCCGGCGGCCGACTTCCTGGCGCTGCTGGAGCAGCACGAGGCGGCGCTTGACTCGGCCTTCAGCGCTTCACAAAGCTGAACGGGTCGCCTTTCTTCCACGCCGGCATCTGCTTGCCGTTGGCCAGCGCGTAGCCCAGGTTGAGGGTGAACTGGGCCTGCTGCAGCATGCCCGACAGATCCCAGTCCGCGTGGTACCGGTCGCGCACCGTGTGGTAGTCCGCCTTGAAGGCGACGATCCTGGCAGCCGAGGCATCCTGCGCCTGCTCGAATTCGAAATGGCCGTCGCCCGAGAACACGGCGGAACCGACGTTGAAGGCTGGCACGCCGGCCTTGGCGAACTGGAAGTGGTCGGCGCGGAAATAGGCGCCCGACAGGTCGGGGATGGCGGGGGCCAGCTTCAGGCCCATTTGCCGCGCCACCTTGGCCGCGCTGGCGTACAGCGTGCTGCGCTCGGCGCCGGCGACGCCGATGTCTCTGGTGCGGCCGGCGAAATTCATCGAATCGAGGTTCAGGTCGGCCAGTGTGCGCTTCAGCGGGAAGGCCGGGCTGGCGACGTATGCCGCAGCGCCGTGCATGCCCACTTCCTCGGCGGCCGGCCACAGGAAGACTTGCGAGCGCCGGGCCGGTTTCTGCACGGCGGCTGCGGCCATCGCGAGCAGGGCGGCGGCGCCCGAGCCGTTGTCGATGGCACCGTTGTAGATACGGTCTTCGTTCTTGCCCAGGTGGTCCCAGTGGGCGGAGTACACCACCGCTTCGTCTTTGAGTTTCGGGTCGCTGCCGGGCACGATGCCGAGCACGTTGAACTGCTCGACCTGGCGCACGCTGGAGCGGATGTCGCTGTGGGCGCTGACGTTCAGCGCGACCGGGCGGAAGTCGCGCCGCTCGGCGGCGGCGCGCAAGGTGTCCAGATCCAAGCCGGCGGCCTGGAACAGGCTGCGGCTGAAATCCTCGCTCAGCCAGCCTTCGAGCAGATTGCCGGCGCCCGGCGCATGGAAACGCTCGAGCGAGAAGCTGGTGGCCGGCACGTTCCAGCCGTAGGCGGCGGACGGCGTGGTGTGGATCAGCAGCGCGCCGGCGGCGCCGCGCCGCACCGCTTCTTCGAATTTATACATCCAGCGGCCGTAATAGGTGTAGGCCTTGCCGGCAAAGCGGTTCGGCTCCTCGGCGGTCGGCTGCGGATCGTTGACCATCATGACCAGGATCTTGCCCTTGACGTCGGCGTCCTTGTAATCGTTCCAGTTTTCTTCAGGGGCGACGGCGCCGTAGCCGACGAACACCAGCGGCGCATCGAACACCACCTCGGCCTGGCCGCTGCCGGTGCCGATGAGGACGTCCTCGCCCAGGCGCGGCTCGAGCGTGGCGGCGCCGGCGCTGAACCTGATCGCGCTGCCCGGCAGCAGGCGCGTGCCCTGGAATTTCACCGGCTGGCGGTACAGGCCATTGGCCAGGGGCTGAAGGCCGATGGCCGCGGCCTGCGTTTCGAGATAGCGCACGGCCAGGTCGCCGCCGCGCTGGCCGGTGCCGCGTCCTTCGAGCAGGTCGTCGGCGAGGAAGGCCAGGTGGGCGCGCAGCGGCGCTTGCTTGACGGTGGGCGCCTGCTGCGCCACGGCGGAAGCGGCCGCCAGCAGCAGGCTGGCGGGGATCAGGTACTTGGTATTCATGGCGGCGATCTTACTCCATAATGGCTGAAAAAAAGGAGACCCCATGCAGGTGATCATCATCACCGGCGCGTCCGACGGCATCGGCGCAGAGATGGCGCGCCAGTTGGCGGGAAAAGGCGTGGCCCTGGTGCTGGCGGCGCGCAACGAAGCCGCGTTGCAGGCCGTGGCCTCTGCCTGCGCGGCGGCCGGTGCGGAAACCCTGGTGGTGCCGACCGACGTGGCACAGCAGGAGCAATGCCGGCAGCTGGTGGCGGCGGCCGTGCAGCGCTTTGGCCGCATCGATGTCCTGGTCAACAACGCCGGGCGCTCGGCGCATGCGCTGTTCGAGGAAGTGACTGACCTGGGCTGGTACGAGGACTTGATGAAGGTGAACCTGTGGGGCGCCATCTGGTGCACGCATGCGGCGCTGCCCTACCTGAAGGCGTCGCAGGGGCGCATCGTGGCGGTGTCTTCGCTGGCGGGGCTGGTGGGGGTGCCGGGGCGCACGGCCTACGGCGCGACCAAGTTCGCCATGGCGGGCTTTTTCGAGGCGCTGCGGGCGGAAATGAAGCCGCACGGGGTGAGCGTGACCACGGCGTATCCGGGCGTGGTGGATACGCAGATCCGTTACCGGGGATACAACGCAGCGGGCGGGGAGCTGGGCAAGAGTTCCCTGCGCGAGGACGCGGCGATGCCGGTGGCCGAATGTGCGCGGCTCATTATCGAGGGCATGCAGGGGCGCAAGCGGGAGGTGGTGATGACGGCCAAGGGGAAGCTGGGGCGGTGGCTTAAGCTCCTGGCGCCGGGGTTGATTGAGAAAATGGCATTGAATGCGCTCAAAGATGATGTCAAGCCGCACACCTAAACCCGGTAAACCTGGGTACGACCCAAGGGTCGGACCCTGTCAGTGCGGCGTGCGGCGGATGGGTCTGACCCTCGTGTCAGACCCGGGTTCACCGGGTTTAAAGGGTAAAATAGCGAATTCCCGTCGCATCAAGGCGATACAACAATAACCCCACGAGTGCCGCCATGCCAGACACCCTGTTTACCGATTTGAACCTCAGCGCCCCCATTTTGAAGGCGCTGAAAGAAGTAGGCTACGAGACCCCGTCTCCGATCCAGGCCTCCACCATCCCTCATCTGCTGGAAAACCGCGACGTGCTGGGCACCGCGCAGACCGGCACCGGCAAGACCGCCGCCTTCGCGCTGCCGATCCTGGCGCGCATCGACATCAAGCAGGCCGCGCCCCAGGCGCTGGTGCTGGCGCCGACCCGCGAACTGGCGATCCAGGTAGCCGAAGCCTTCCAGCGCTACGCCACCCATATCCCGAAATTCCACGTGCTGCCGATCTACGGCGGCCAATCCTACGGCCCGCAGCTGCAGGCGCTGCGCCGCGGCGTGCACGTGGTGGTCGGCACCCCCGGCCGCGTCATCGACCACCTGGAAAAAGGCTCGCTCGACCTGTCGCAGCTGAAAACCCTGGTGCTGGACGAGGCGGACGAAATGCTGCGCATGGGCTTCATCGAAGACGTCGAGCGCATCCTGCAGGAGACGCCGGACAGCCGCCAGACCGCGCTGTTCTCGGCCACCATGCCGGCCCAGGTGAAGCGCATCGCCACCACCTACCTGAACGACCCGGCCGAAGTGATGGTGGCCGCCAAGACCACCACCAACACCAATATCCGCCAGCGCTACTGGCTGGTGAGCGGCATGCACAAGCTGGACGCGCTGACCCGCATCCTGGAAGCGGAGCCGTTCGACGGCATGATCATCTTCTCGCGCACCAAGATCGGCACCGAGGAACTGGCCGAGCGCCTGCAGGCGCGCGGCTTCTCGGCCGGCGCCATCAACGGCGACATGCAGCAGGCGGCGCGCGAGCGCATCATCGGCCAGCTGAAGGACGGCAAGATCGACATCCTGGTCGCCACCGATGTGGCGGCGCGCGGCCTGGACGTGGAGCGCATCTCGCATGTGGTCAACTACGACGTGCCGTACGACCCCGAGAGCTACACCCACCGCATCGGCCGCACCGGCCGCGCCGGCCGCAGCGGCGAGGCGATCCTGTTCATCACCCCGCGCGAGCGCAACCTGCTGAAGCTGATCGAGCGCACCACGCGCCAGCCCGTCACGCCGATGACGCTGCCGACCCTGCAAGCGGTCAACGATGTCCGCATCGGCAAGTTCAAGGACCAGATCACCGACACGCTGGCGCAGGAAGGCCTGTCCTTCTTCGAAAACCTGGTGCGCGAGTACGAGGCCGAACACAATATTCCCGCCGTGGAAGTGGCCGCTGCGCTGGCGATGATGGCCTGCGGCGGCAAGCCGCTGCTGCTGGACAAATCGCGCGAAAAGGGCTGGCATGAAGACGGCGCGCCGCGCCAGGAAGGCCAGGGCCGCGATCCCCGTGATTCCCGCGAGCCGCGCGAACCGCGTGAGCCACGCGAGCCGCGTCCGAAGAAAGAGCGCATCGAGCGCGAGCCGGAGCAGGGCATGGCGACCTACCGCGTGGAAGTGGGCTACCAGCACGGCGTCAAGCCGGGCAATATCGTGGGCGCCATCGCCAACGAAGGCGGCATCGATTCCAAGTTCATCGGCCGCATCGAAATTTACGACGACTACTCGCTGCTGGACATGCCGGCCGACCTGCTGCCGGGCGACATCGACGCGCTGCAAGCGCTGCGCGTTGCCGGGCAGCCGCTGCGCCTGCACCGCGACGGCGAGACGCCGCCTCCTGCACCGGCGGCCAAGGCGCCGCGCGCTGCAAAGCCCGAGCGTGCGGCCAAGCCCGAACGTGCCGAGCGCGAAGCGCCGCCGCTGTCCGCCCGTGCCGATGACGACGAGCCGATGTTCGAGGAAGCGCCCAAGCGCAAGAAGAAGGAGAAGGCAGGCGAGGGCGCACCGATGCCGATGCGCGCCTACCGCGTGGAAGTCGGTTCGCAGGACGGCATCAACCCGGGCAACCTGGTAGGCGCCATCGCCAACGAGAGCGGTCTCGAATCGCGCTTCATCGGCCGCATCGAGCTGTTCGACGACCACGCCTTCGTCGAGATGCCCGACGGCATGCCGGACGATATCTTCAAGCACCTGCGCAAGGTCTGGGTCGGCGGCAAGCAGCTGAAAATGACGCTGGCCGACGCCATGCCGCCGATGTCCGGCAAGCACACCCCGCCGAAAAAGCCGGCCGCCAAGCCAAAGCGCTGAGTTTGGCAAACACCGGGGAATCCGCGGCGCGGGTTCCCCGCGCAAAGTCGTCGCACACATGCACTGAAAACTACTGAAAATTTTCCTGAAATAGCGCTATCACGGGCAGAAAAGCCGATTTCAGTAGTTTTCAGTGGCCGATTTCAGTAGTGTTCAGTAGTAGTCCCCGACAAGTGTGCGCTGGAGACCCGGTCGCGCACGGCTTGTTGCCAGATTAGCCAGCCCCACGCTATTCTGCTGGCTGTTCCGGACTAAGCCGAAAAGCCATGCTCAAACTGATCCGCCATTCCCTGTGCGCCGCCGCCGGCGCCGCTGCCGTTGGCGCCGGCGCCGCCACGGTCACGCCCGACGCCGTCGTGACCAAGCCCCTGACCCTCGATGAATACCTCACGCTGAAGGGCCCCGCGCCCGACAAACGCATCGCCTACGGCGCCGCGCCGAGCCAGTTCGTCGAGCTGTTCAAGCCCGCCGGTCCCGGCCCGCACCCGGTGGTGGTGCTGATCCACGGCGGCTGCTGGACGCGCCACTATGACGGCATCGAACAGATGCGCAATATGGCCGGCGCGATGGTGAAAGACGGCATTGCCGTATGGAGCGTCGAGTACCGGCGCTACGACGAAGAGGGCGGCGGCTACCCCGGCATGTACCAGGACGTCGCCACCGCCGTCGACCTGTTGAAGCACGAAGCGAAAACCAGCGCGCTCGATTTGAACCGCATCGTCGCCGTCGGCCACTCCGCCGGCGGCCACCTGGCGCAATGGGCCGTATCGCGCCACAAGCTGCCGCAATGGAGTCCCGCCTGGGCGCCGCAGCCCTTGCCGATCAAGACCGTGATCAGTCTGGGCGGCCTGGCCGACCTGCGCAACGAAGCGGCCCTGATCCGCAAAAGCTGCGATTGCGAATCGGCCTTCATCGCCGGCAAGCCAAGCGCCGAGCGCCAGGACATCTTCGCCGACACCTCGCCGGCCGAAATGCTGCCGGCCGGCGTGCACACCATCCTGATCCACGGCGAACTCGACACCATCTCGCCAACGGTGACCGGCGAAAACTACGCCCGCCGCGCCAAGGCCGCCGGCGACAGCGCCGAGGTGCTGGTGCTGCCGGGCGCCAGCCACTTCGACGAAGTCTCCGCCGATTCCAAATCCTGGGTGATCACCGGCGCTCAGATCCGCAAAGCGCTTGGCCTCTGAATAAAAGCTGGAGATCGGTGGGGGAGTAGATATACTGAACGTGGATAAATCAGAATAACGAGAAGACCATGATTATCTACAAATTCGGCTACCCCGATCCCCAGGTATCCCCGGACATCAGTCCTTTCGTGATCAAGCTGGAAACCTGGTTGCGCATGTCGGGCATCCCGTACGAAACCCGCACCGGCGCCAACCTGGCCATGCCGCACCAGAAGCTACCCGTTGCCAGGATTGCCGGCGAACTGGTTCCCGATTCCTCCCTGATCATCAAGCGCCTGCAGTATCTCCATCCGCAAGCAATCTCCGACGAGCAGCTCACCGCGGGCGAGCGCGCGCAGGCTTGCGCCCTGAGGGCCCTGTTCGAGCAGCACCTGTACTTCGTGGTGCTGTACAACCGCTACGCCGTGCCGGACAACTTCACGGCCTACAAGCCGCTGCTGCTCGATTATGCGAAACGCAGCGCGCCTGCGTGGCAAAAGCCTTTCCTGAAGCCGTTTGCGCCGCTGATTTTCCCCTTCGTGCAAATGAAGTATCGCCGCATGGCCTGGCAGCAGGGAACGGGGCGCCACACGGTAGAAGACGTCAACGCCATGGGCATCGAGGTCTGGAAGTCGGTCACGGAAATCCTGGGCGACAAGCCCTACCTGCTGGGTGCCCAGCCCACCCTGATCGATGCGACCGCGTTCGGTTTCCTGCATGCGGAACTCCGCCACCCCTTCGCCAGCAAGGTGCACGACTACGTGCTGGGCGAGCCGGCGCTGGTCGCCTACCACGACCGCATCTGGGACCGCTACTGGAAAGAAGAGGTCACGCCTTCGGCGGCGGATACTTGATCGCGTTGAGGGCGATTTTTTCGAGCGCCGCCGCGTGCAGGTCGACCTCCAGCTTGTCGGCAATCTGCACCAGGTAGAGCAGCACGTCGGCCAGCTCATGGCGGATCGCTTCATGCTGGCCTGGCGCCAGTTCGGCGGAGCGCCCAGTCGGCAGCCATTGGAAATGCTCGGCCAGTTCGGCCACCTCCACCGACAGCGCCATGGCCAGGTTTTTCGGCGTGTGGTACTGCTCCCAGTCGCGCGCAGCGGCAAAGGCGCGCGTGCGCTCGCGCAAGTCCTGCAGGTCGCTCATTTTGATGTCCATCGCCCAATGGTATCATCCCTGCGCCACCTGACCGGGGTCGGTCAGGGGTGAGACAGAAATAAGGATAACCATGAAATCGCTAGTTCCTCACGCCATTACACTGGCAGTCAGTGCACTTGTCGCCGCCAGCGCCACCAGCGCTATCGCAGCAGACAACAGCGCCACCACCGCGCGCGCGGAAAACCCTTACCTGAGCCAGGCCGATGCCGCCGCCCGTTCGGCGCGCGTGTCGAACGTCGCCTACGTGCTGGACTTCACGCTGACCGGCAAGGAAACCTTCAGCAACACCACCACCGTCAGCTTCGACCTGAAAGACAACGCGCAGCCGCTCACGCTGGACCTGGACAAGGCCACCGTCAAGCGCCTGCTGGTGAACGGCAAGGCGATCGCCGCGCCGCAGTACAACAACTGGTTCATCACCCTGGCCGCCGCCGACCTGCAGCCCGGCCGCAACACGGTGACCGTTGACTTCGAGCGCAAGCACAGCACCAATGGCGAGGGCCTGCACCGCATGGTCGATCCGGTCGATGGCCGCGTCTACACCTACTCCCACTTCGAGCCCGCCGCCGCGCACCAGATGTTCGCGCTGTTCGACCAGCCCGACCTGAAGGCCACCTACCAGGTCAACGTGACCGCCCCCGCCGACTGGACCGTGGTCTCGACCACGCGCGAAACCAGGGTGGAAGCGGCAGGCGACGCCAAGCGCTGGACCTTCCCGGTCTCCAAGATACTCAGCCCCTACAACTTCTCGCTGCACGCCGGCCCGTATAAGGTGTGGGAAGACACGAAGAGCAGCAAATACCCGATGCGCGTCTTCGCCCGCCAATCGGTGGCCGACCAGATCGACGCCGCCGAATGGTTCAAATACACCGCGCAGGGCCTGGCCTGGTTCGACGACTACTTCGGCGTGCCTTACCAGTACGGAAAATACGACCAGCTGCTGGTGCCGGACTTCCTGTACGGCGCGATGGAAAACGCCGGCGCCGTGACCTTCGCCGAACACGCCTTCCTGCATAAAGAGAAGATGACCGGCGACGAAAAGCACGAACTGGCCAGCGTGATCATGCACGAAATGGCGCACCAGTGGTTCGGCGACCTGGTCACCATGCAGTGGTGGAACGGGCTGTGGCTGAACGAGAGCTTTGCTTCCTTCATGGGCACCCTGGCCACCGCCGAAGCGACCGAGTTCAAGGACTCGGCGTGGCAGTACTTCTACTCGCAGGGCAAGGCCGGCGCCTACGTGCAGGACCAGCGCGTCACCACCCACCCGATCGAAACGCCGGTGCCGTCGACCGCCAATGCCTTCGACAATATCGACGCCATCACTTATTCGAAGGGCGCCTCCACCCTGAAGCAGCTGCGCCACCTGCTGGGCGAGGAAACGTTCCGCAAGGGCGTGCACAATTACCTGGTCAAGTACCAGTTCAAGAACGCCAGGCTGGATGACTTCATCGGCAGCCTGGCCGAAGCAGCCGGCCGCGACCTGGGCCAGTGGACCCAGGACTGGCTGTACCAGCCGGGCGTGAACACCATCACCGCCAACTACAGCTGCAAGGCCGGCAAGGTCGATTCCTTCAGCCTGCAGCAGAGCGCCGTGCCGCAATTCCCGACCCTGCGCGAGCAGCGCGTGCAACTGGCCCTGATGCAGAAGAAGGGCAAGCAGCTCGCGGTGGCCAAGGTGCTGCCGGTGACCTACAAGGGCGCCAGCACCGACGTACCGGCACTGAAAGGCGCCGCCTGCCCGGACCTGGTCTACCCGAACTACCAGGACTGGGGCTTCGTCAAAGCCAAGCTCGATGCGCGCTCCGCCGCCACCGCCCGCAAGGACGTGAGCAAGGTCGAAGACAAGCTGCTGCGCACCATGCTGTGGCACAGCATGTGGGACAACGTGCGCGACGGCGACCTGCCTTTGAACGAGTTCCTCGATACGGTGCTGGCCAACGCGCCGGCTGAACGCGACTACGTGCTGCTGGGCGATGTGCTGGGCAAGACCCAGAACGCGCTGCGCTACCTGCGCACCATGTCGGCCGACGCCAAGTACACCCGCGACACCGCCGAGCGTATCGGCAAGATGGCCTGGACGCGCACCGCGACCACCACGGGCGACTTCCAGCGCCGCTGGTTCAACACCTACATGGCCGCCGCCGGCAGCAAGGAGTCGCTGGAACGCCTGGCCGCCATGCTCGACGGCCAGGTCAAGGTCAAGGGCCTGACCCTGAGCCAGGAACTGCGCTGGGACATCATCGCCATCCTGAACCGTTATGCGTTCCCCGGTGCGGAAGCACGCATCGCGGCCGAACAGGCGAAGGACAAGTCCGACAGCGGCGAACTGGCCGCAGTGGCGGCGCAGGCCGCACGTCCGGATGCGAAGGTGAAGCAGGAATGGCTGGCCAGGATCGGCGACCAGCAGACCAAGCTGCCGTTCTCGCGCATCCGCACAGCGATGCACAGCCTGTATCCATCGACCCAGGTGGCACTGAACGAACAGAGCGCCGCCGAGCGCCTGGCGCAGCTGCCGCTGCTGGACAAGTCGGCCGGCCCGGTCTTCATGCGCGATTACGCCGGCGCCATGATTCCCGCCACCTGCACCCCGGCCAGCGTGCAGCGCCTGGCCGATGCGGCAGCGGCCAATCCCGACCTGAGCGCCGGCACCCGCCGCGCGCTGCTGGTGGCGCACCAGGAAGACCAGCGCTGCGTCTCCATGCGCAAGGCGCTGACCGTTCCGTTCAGCTAAGGGGTCTTGATGCAGTACGGGTGGCGTGGTGCGGCTGCAGGGCCGCCTGCGCCACCAGCAGGTCCAGCAGCGCCGGCAACGGCGCCGGGCGGCCCAGCAGGTAGCCTTGCAAGGCATGGCAGCCGTGGGCCGCCAGGAAGTCGGCCTGGGCCTGCGTTTCCACCCCTTCCGCCACCACCCGCAAGCCCATTTGGCCGGCCATGGCCAGGATGGTCTGCACGATCACCACGTCGCTGGCGTCGTCCGGCATGTCCATGATGAAGCTGCGGTCGATCTTCAGCTCGTACAGCGGCATGCGTTTGAGATAGGCCAGGCTGGAATAGCCGGTGCCGAAATCGTCGATCGAAAAGCGCACGCCCATCGCCGCCAGCTCGTTCATGCGCGCCACGGTTTCCTCCAGTTTCTCCACCAGCAGGCCTTCGGTGACCTCCAGGATCAGCAGCGCGGGCTGCACGCCATGCTCCTGCAGCACGCTGCGCACCTGTTGCACGAAGTCGGCCTGGCGGAACTGCTGCGGACTGACGTTGACCGACAGCGGCAGCGATAGCCCCAGCGCCGCCATGCGCTGCTGCGCCAGGCAGGCCTGCTGCAGCGCCCACAGCCCGAGCGGGACGATCAGGCCGGCGTCCTCGGCCAGCGGAATGAAGATCGAGGGCGCCACCATGCTGCCGTCGTCGCGCTCCCAGCGCATCAGCAGTTCGGCGCCGTGCAGCCGGCCTTGGCAGTCGAACTGCGGCTGGTACACCGTCAGCAGGCGTTCCTGCTCGATCGCTTGCGCCAGTTCGCGTTCCAGCGTCAGGCGCCGTTCGACCTCGGCCTGCATGGCCGCCTCGAAGAAGGCGATGCCGTTCCTGCCCGCGGCCTTGGCGCGGTACATCGCGGTATCGGCCTCGCGCAGCAGGTCGTCGGCGCTCTGGCCGACCTTGGGCAGCAGTGTCACGCCGATGGAAGCGGAGCAGCCGTAGCCCTGGCCGCCGATGTCGAATTCCTGCGCCAGCGTCAGCCGGATCTTTTCCGCCACCGCCTGCGCCGCGTTGCCGGCCGCCGCCAGCTCCGGGCCCAGGTGCGACAGCAGCACCACGAACTCGTCGCCGCCGATGCGCGCCACGGTGTCGCTCTTGCGCACCAGCTCCGACAGGCGCTGCCCGGCCAGGCGCAGCAGACGGTCGCCGGTGGCGTGGCCGCGCGCGTCGTTGATGGTCTTGAAGCGGTCCAGGTCGACGAACATCACGGCGCTGAACACCTGCTGGCGCTCGGAGCTGGCCAGCAGGCTGGCCAGGCGGTCCAGCAGCAGGCGCCGGTTGGGCAGGCCGGTCAGCGGGTCGTAGAAGGCCAGCTGCTCGCCCTCGGACAGCGAGCGCGCCAGGTGGCGCAGCAGCACGCCGCAGCTGAAGGTGAGGATGCCGGCGATGAACAGGTAATTGAGCGCCACGATGGCCGCGCGCAGCGCGTTGTCCTCCGACAGGCCCATGGCCGCCGGGTCGGGCGCGGGCGCAAAGCCGGTCAGCACGATGGCCGCGGCTCCCGCCAGCAGCAGCCAGATGGCCGGCTTGAGCCCCACCAGCAGGGCGGCCAGGCAGGGCACCGCCAGCAGGTAAGTGTGTGCGACGGGGCCCACTTGCAGCATCAGCGCCACGCCCACCGCGAAGGTGATCAGCAGGAATTGCACGGCGCGCGCAGCGTAGGCAACCACGCCTTGCAGCCGCCAGAGCGCGGCCAGCCAGGCCAGCGCGACGGTGTCCACCACCACCACGCCCCACAATTCCTCGCGCACCGATTGCACCACGCTGGGGATGGCCGTGGCCAGGCCGAGGACGAGCACCACCTGCACCAGGCGTGCAAAGATCTTTTCGCGCCAGTGGGTGATCTGGTCGGGGGCCGGCATGCGCTTATCCTTCGTCTCGCAGGTACGGACGATGGTACGCGCAAACCCAGGCGGTGTCACTCTTGGTAAAATTTGGGCCGAACAACTAGTAAAACAGGAGTTAAAGTTTGAGCATCATCGATTTCCCGCCGCCCGCCGCGCCGATCAAGGTGCTGCTGGTGGACGACCATCCCCTGCTGCGGGCCGGCCTGGCGGAAGCCATTGCCGGCCAAGGGGATATGCGGGTGGTGGCCGAAGCGGGAAACGGCCACGAAGCGCTGGCCGCCTGGGACGCCAGCCGGCCTGACGTCACCATCATGGACCTGGCCATGCCTGGCATGTGCGGGCTGGAGGCGCTGCAGGCGATCCGCGCCCGCTTCCCTGCCGCCCGCGTCGTCATGCTGACCACCTTTGGCGGCGATGCCCAAGTGCGGCGCGCGCTGGAGGCGGGCGCCTGCGGCTTCCTGCTAAAGAGCAGCCTGCGCAAGGAGCTGGTGCAGATGATCCGCACCGTGCACGAGGGCCAGCGCTACATCTCGCCCGAGATCGCGCAGCAGCTGGCCAGCCACCTTGGCGCTTCCCTGCTCAGCGAACGCGAAGTCGAGGTGCTGCGCTGCGCGGCGGCCGGCAACGCCAACAAGCGCATCGCCAGCCAGCTGGCCATCTCCGAGGAAACGGTGAAGGCGCACATGCGCAGCATCCTGGCCAAGCTCGATGCCAACGACCGAACCCACGCCGTGACCATCGCCTTAAAGCGGGGCATTATCAGCCTTTGAGCCGGCCGCCATCGCCAGCAGCAGCGCCACCGCCGGCAGCAGGCCGAACGCCATGCCCCAGCGCGAGGCCAGCGCGCCGGCCACGCAGCCCAGGGCAAAGGCCAGGATGCCGCCGCCCAGCGCCGCCAGCGCCGGCCTTTCCGCGCCGCCCGCCCGGTCCAGGCAATCGATCACCAGCTGCGTCACGTTGCCGGTCATGACGGTGCTGGCCGGCAGCTTGGCCAGCAGCAGCTTGCCGTAGCCGTTCTGCGCGCCCATCGCACAGGCGCACAGCAGGCCGGCCGCCATGTCCCAGCGCGCGCCGGCCGCAGCCGCCAGCATCAGCGCCGCCTGCAGCAGGTGGGCCGAACGCAGCGCGTCGTCGCTCACCCTCTGCCGGCGCCGCACCAGCGCGCGCACCGCCACCACGCCTGCCACGAAGGCGGGGAAGGCCAGCAGTTTGAGCAGCACGTCGTTACCGGGCGCCACAATTTCCCGTCCCAGCAGCACGAAGTTGCCCGTCACGTGGGCCGTGAACAGCCCGTGCAGGGCGACGAAGCCGAGCGTGTCCACGTAGCCGGCCAGGAAACTCAGGCTTGTGCCGCGTGCGATTGCCATACGCTCCCTTTCTGCGCCAGGTCGTGCCATGCCACCAGCAGGAAGCCGCCGGCCAGGCCCAGGTGCTCGTAAAAGCTGTTGGCCGCCATGAAGCGCTGCATGCCCGCCATTTCCCAGTAGCGGTTGGCGATGAAGCTGGCCGCCACCGTGAACAGGGCCAGCCAGGCCGCACCCAGCCAGCGCAGGCGGCCGCTCAGGACCATGGCAGCGGCGCCCAGCTCGCAGACGATGACGGCGGCCGCCAGCGGCGCGGCCGGGGCCAGGCCGAAGTGCCGCATCTCGCCGACCGCGCCGCCGAAGTCCAGCAGCTTGTTCAAGCCGCCCTGCAGGTAGGCCGCGCACAGCAGGAGCAGGGCCAGCCAGCGCACCGCGCGCACGGCGGCGCCGGCGCGGCCGGTGCGCAGGCGAGGGGCGCCGGGAAGGTGCGGCGCCATGTCACACCGCCCAGCAGGAGCAGCCCAGCGCGCCCCAGAACGACTTCAGGTCCGCGATCGGCAGGGAGCGGGTCCATGCCGTCGCGTGCCGGTGGCCGTGCATGCCGCATTGGCTGGCGCAGCCGCACGCCGCCGCTGCCGCCATGGCGGCCGTGCGCGCATGTCCCGCCGCCGCGCCGCTGCCGCCGGCGGCCATGGCGCCCGGCTTGATGCCCCAGGCGCCGTAGCCGCCGTATTGCCGCACCGGCGACCAGTCCGGCATGGCCGGCGGCGTCGGCGGGTCGAAGGCGCCGAACGGCCCGGCGCCGTAGACCACCTTGCCGCCCACCACGGTGAGCAACGAGGTGGTATCCGCAATCTCGTCCTCCGGGCAGCGCAGGAAGTCGCGGTCCGGCACCATCAGGTCGGCCAACTGGCCGACGGCGATGCGGCCCTTCTTGCCTTCCTCGTTGGAGAACCAGGTCACGTTCTCGGTCCACATGCGCAGCGCGGCTTCGCGCTCCAGCAGGTTGCGCTGCGGGTAGAGCCGCATGCCGCCCACGGTGCGCCCGGTGGTGAGCCAGGACAGCGAGACCCAGGGGTTGTACGACGCCACGCGGGTGGCGTCGGTGCCGGCCGACACCTTGACGCCCGACTCCAGCAGGTATTTCACCGGCGGCGTGGCTTCGGCAGCGGCCGCGCCGTAGCGCTCGACGAAGTATTCGCCCTGGTAGGCCATGCGGTGCTGCACCGCCACCCCGCCGCCCAGCGCCGCAATGCGGTCGATGGATTTGGGGGAGATGGTTTCGGCATGGTCGAAGAACCAGTGCAGGCCGTCGAGCGGCATGTCGCGGTTGACCTTCTCGAACACGTCCAGCGCGCGCGAGATGGTCTCGTCGTAAGTGGCGTGCATGCGCCACGGCCAGCGGTTCTGCGCCAGGATGCGGATCACGCCTTCCAGGTCGTCTTCCATATTGGCCGGCATGTCGGGGCGCGGCTGGCGGAAGTCCTCGAAGTCGGCGGCAGAGAAGGTCAGCATCTCGCCCGCGCCGTTGTGGCGGAAGTAGTCGTCGCCCTGCTGGTACTTGCTGCTGGCCGCCCAGTTGAGGAAGTCTTCCTTCTCCTGCCTGGGCTTTTGCGTGAACAGGTTGTAGGCCAGGCGGATGGTCAGCTCGCCGGCGTCGGCCAGCTGCTGGATCACCTGGTAATCCTCGGGATAGTTCTGGTTGCCGCCGCCCGCATCGAGCGCGCCCGTCACGCCCAGGCGGTTCAGCTCGCGCATGAAATGGCGGGTCGAATTGCGCTGGTAATCCGGCGGCAGCTTGGGTCCCTTGGCCAGTGTGGCGTACAGGATGGAGGCATTCGGCTTCGCCAGCAGCAGCCCGGTCGGGTTGCCGGCGCTGTCGCGCAGGATCTGGCCGCCCGGCGGCTCCGGCGTGTCGCGCTCGTAGCCCACGGCGCGCAGGGCCGCGCCGTTCAGCAGCGCACGGTCGTACAGGTGCAGGATGAACACCGGCGTGTCGGGCGCCACGGCGTTCAGCTCTTCGATGGTCGGCAGGCGTTTTTCCGCGAACTGGTGCTCGGTAAAGCCGCCCACCACGCGCACCCACTGCGGCGCCGGGGTGATCGCCACCTGGGCGCGCAGCATGGCCATGGCGTCGGCCAGCGAACGCACGCCGTCCCAGCGCAATTCCATATTGAAGTTCAGGCCACCGCGGATCAGGTGCAGGTGGTTGTCGATCAGGCCGGGCAGCACGCGCCGGCCCTGCAGGTCGATGACGCGGGTCTGCGCTCCGGCCAGGGGCAGGATCTCGCGCGCCGCGCCGACGTGGGAAAAACGGCCGCCGGTGACGGCGACCGCCTCGGCCTCGGGCTGGCCCTTGTCCAGCGTCGTGAAGCGGCCGTTATGGAGTATCAGCTCCGGTGCAGCAGTCATTGCGTTTCCTCCTTGGTGCTGGCGCTTGGCAGTTCGCCGAAACAATGCGGCTTGACCTGCTCATTGAGCCAGGATACCTGCTGGTCCTTCGGCTCCAGCCACTGGCGCACCAGCGGCGGCAGCTGTTCTCCCAGCAGGATGCCGAGCAGCCCCACCAGCGCCACCACGGGCGGCGCCGGCGAGCGCACGTTCAGCACGCCGTACAGGATGCCGGCCAGCAGGCCGGCACCCAGCGAGAGAAGATAGATCTTCACTGGCCTTCCTTGGCGTGGAACATGGTCTGCGCGTAGATGATGCCCAGGCCATAGGCGCCGCCGAATTTCTTGGCGATGCCGGTGGTCAGTTCATAGGTATTGCCGCGGGCCCAGTCGCGCTGCAGTTCGAGCAGGTATTGCAGCGAGGTCATTGGGCGTGCGCCGGCCTGCACCATGCGCTCCATGGCGCGTTCATGGGCCTCGGCCGAGACGTCGCCGCAGGCGTCGGCGATCACGTACACCTCGAAGCCCTGGTCCAGCGCCGACAGCGCCGGGCCCACGATGCAGACGCCGGTCCACAGGCCGGCCAGCACGATGCGCTTCTTGCCGATGGCGTTGACGCGGCGGATCACGTTCTCGTCTTCCCAGGTGTTCATCGAGGTGCGGTCGGTGATCTCGGCGCCCGGGAAGGCGGCCTTGATTTCGTCGAACACCGGGCCGGAGAAGCTCTTCTCGGCCACGCTGGTGATGATGGTCGAGACGTCGAAGCCGGCGGCGGCGTGCGCCACCAGGGCCGCGTTGTTGCGCAGTTCGATGGCGTCGATCGAGTGGGTGGCGAAGGCCATCTGCGACTGGTGGTCGATCATGATCAGTGTGTGGTCCTGGGGCGTGAGCAGCAGGGAACCCGGGGCGGCTTTGGCGGTAATGGTCATGTTGATTCCTTTCGTGGTCTTACCAGAGTGGTCGCAATTTATCGAGCGCGGCCGAGATGCCGGCGCCGTAGGCCTGGTCGGCCTTGTTGCAGTTTTCAATGTGGCGCTGCTGGATTTCCAGCGGCACGCCGGCCAGGGAGCGGGCGGTGTTGTCGAACAGGGCCTGGCGCTGCTGTTCATCCATCAGGCGGAACAGGGCGCGCGGCTGGCTGTAGTAGTCGTCGTCGGCGCGGTGGTTCCAGCGCGCGGCCGCGCCTTCCAGTGCCAGCGGCGGTTCGGCAAAGGCGGCTTGTTCCTGCCATGCACCTTTGGAGTTCGGCTCGTAGCCGATGGCTCCGCCCTGGTTGCCGTCGACGCGCATGGCGCCGTCGCGGTGGTAGCTGTGGAAAGGACAGCGCGGCGTGTTGACCGGGATCGCGTGGTGGTTGACGCCCAGCCGGTAGCGCTGCGCGTCGCCGTAAGCGAACAGGCGCGATTGCAGCATGCGGTCGGGAGAGAAGCCGATGCCCGGCACCACATTGGCCGGCGTGAAAGCGGCCTGTTCGACGTCGGCGTGGTAATTGTCCGGGTTGCGGTTCAACTCCAGCACGCCCACTTCATGCAGCGGGTAGTCCTTGTGCGGCCAGACCTTGGTCAGGTCGAAGGGATTGAAGGCCGCCTGCGCCGCCTGCTGCTTCGTCATCAGCTGCACCTTCAGCGTCCAGCGCGGGTATTCGCCGCGCTCGATCGCCTCGAACAGGTCGCGCTGCGACGATTCACGGTCCTTGGCGATCAGCTCCGCCGCCTCGGCGTCGGTCAGGTTGACGATGCCCTGCTGGCTTACGAAGTGGAACTTGACCCAGTGCCGCTCGCCTTGCGCGTTGATGAAGCTGAAGGTGTGGCTGCCGAAACCGTGCATGTGGCGGTACGAAGCCGGGATGCCGCGCTCGCTCATGACGATGGTCACCTGGTGCAGCGCTTCCGGCAGCAGGGTCCAGAAGTCCCAGTTGTTTTCGGCGCTGCGCAGGTTGCTGCGCGGGTCGCGCTTGACGGCGTGGTTCAGGTCCGGGAATTTCAGCGGATCGCGCATGAAGAACACCGGCGTGTTGTTGCCCACCAGGTCCCAGTTGCCCTGTTCGGTATAGAACTTCACCGCGAAGCCGCGGATATCGCGTTCCGCATCGGCCGCACCGCGCTCGCCCGCCACGGTGGAGAAGCGGGCAAACACTTCGGTTTTCTTGCCCACCGCGCCGAAGATTGCGGCCTTGGTGTAAGGGGTGATGTCATGCGTCACGGTGAACGTGCCGAAGGCGCCCGAGCCCTTGGCGTGCATGCGGCGCTCGGGGATCACTTCGCGGTGGAAGTGGGCCAGCTTTTCCAGGTGCCAGACGTCCTGCAGCAGCATGGGCCCGCGCGGGCCCGCCGTTTCCACGTTCTGGTTGTCCGCGACCGGCGCGCCGGCAGCGGTGGTCAGTTTGCGTTCCATGGATTAGCCCTTGATGAAGGCCAGCAGGTCGGCGTTCAGCTTGTCCTTGTGGGTATCGGTCAGGCCGTGCGGCGCGCCCGGATACACCACCAGCTTAGCATTCTTCAGCAGTTTTGCCGCCGATTTCGCCGCGGCATCGATCGGCACGATCTGGTCGTCGTCGCCGTGCAGCACCAGCATCGGGATGCCGATCTTCTTCAGGTCCTCGGTGAAGTCGGTTTCCGAGAAAGCCTTGATGCAGTCGTAGGTGTTCTTGTGCCCGGCCATCATGCCCTGCATCCACCAGGCGTTGATCATGCCTTGCGACGCCTTGGCGCCCGGGCGGTTGAAGTTGAAGAAGGGGCCGGAGGCGATGTCGAGGTAGAGCTGGGAGCGGTCCTTCAGGGAACCGGAGCGGATGCCGTCGAACACCTCGATCGGCAAGCCGCCGGGATTGGCGGCGGTCTTCAGCATCAGCGGCGGCACGGCGGAAATCAGGCCGGCCTTGGCGATGCGCTTGCTGCCGTGGCGCGACAGGTAGCGCGCCACTTCGCCGCCGCCCGTGGAAAAGCCGAACAGCGCCGCGTTCTTCACGTCCAGCAGGTCCAGCAGCTGCGCCAGGTCGTCGGCGTAGTGGTCCATGTCGTTGCCGTCCCATGGCTGGCTGGAGCGGCCGTGACCGCGGCGGTCGTGGGCGATGGTGCGGTAGCCGTGCTCGGCCAGGAACAGCATCTGCGATTCCCAGCTGTCGGAATTGAGCGGCCAGCCATGGCTGAACACGACCACCGGGCCGTTGCGCGGGCCCCAGTCCTTGTAATAGATTTCCACGCCGTCGCGGGTGGTGAAGGTGCCCGAAGTGCGGCCGACGGCGGGGCCGGCCTTGGCCGCGGCCGGTGCGGCGGCAGTGGAGAGGGAAGCGCCGGCGGCGACGGCGGCGGTGGCAGCGCCCAGCAGGACGTTGCGGCGGCGGTTGCTGATAGGGGATGACATGGGTGGACCTTTCTTTTTAGTGGTTAATTGCACTAAAAGAATAGCCACGCGGCGCCCGCCGCAAATCGCCCATCCGGGGGCGCGCCGCCTACCTCTTTTGAGGGAGGGGCTTCCCCCCCCTCGATTCAGGCGTAGGCCTGCTGCGCCGGGATGGCCAGGCGCACGGCGACGCCGCCGCGCGGCCCGGGCCCGATCTCGAACCGGGCGTCAAGCCGGGCCGCCCGCTCGCGCATGCCGGTGATGCCCCAATGCCCTTCCTTGCCGTATTGCGCGACGGCGGCGGCCAGGCCGACGCCGTCGTCGCAGGCTTCGGCCAGCAGCACGTCGTCATGGAAGGCCAGGCGCACCTCGATGCGCTGGGCCCCGGAGTGCGCCACGCTGTTCAGTACAGCCTCGCGCAGCACGCCGGCCAGCTCGGCGCAGCTGTCCACGCGCAGCAGGCGCGGTTGCCCCTCCATGGTGAAGCTCAGGCGTTTCTCGGCGCCGGGGGAGGCCAGCGCGGCGGCGTGCCGCAGGCCGGCGAACATTTCATCGGCGTCCTGGGCGCGGCGCAGGTCGCGCAGCTCGTCGCGCGTGCTGGCCACCAGCGTCTCGGCGTAATCGAGTGCGCTGCACACCATCTGCTGCAATTCGGGCTGCTGCGCCAGCTTTTGCTCCACCAGGTGGAAGCGCAGCAGCAGGGCATGCACCGCCTGCAGCAAGTTGTCGTGCAGGGAGCGCGCGATGCGGCTGCGTTCCTGCAGCGTCGCCTCGGCCCGCAGCGCGGCATGCTCCTCGGCGCGGCGCTCGATCACGCCGACGCGCCAGCGGTACAGCAGCATGGCCGAGGCCAGCGCCAGCGCGGCGCCGGCCAGGCGGAACCAGGTGGTCTGCCAGAACCGCGGCAGGATCTCGAAGCTGAGCTGCGCGCCTTCATTGCTCCAGGCCCCGTCCTCGTTGGCGGCGGTGACGTCGAAGCGGTAATGCCCGGGCGCCAGGTTGGTGTATTGCGCCCGCCGCGCCCGCCCCGCCTCGCGCCAGTCGTGGTCCACGCCGGACAGGCGGAACTTCATGCGCACCCGCTCCGGGATCGAAAGCGCGGTGGCGGTGAAGGCCAGCTCGACCGCCGTGGTGTCCTGCGGCAGCTGCAGTGCGCCGCCGGGCAGGTATTCGCGTTCGGGCGTGCGCAGCGATTGCAGCAGCACGTTCGGCGGGCGGATATTGCGCTCGATGCGGGCCGGGTCGATCCAGCCGATCTCTGAGATGGTGGCGTAATACAGCCGCCCGTCGTTGGCCACGGCCAGCGAGGGCAGGGGCCGCCCTGCCGCCGCCTCGCCGCGCACGCCGTCCTCGAAATTGAACAGTTCCGCTTCCAGCGGCTGCGCCGGCGCCTGCCAGAAGCGGGCCAGCGCCGCGGCGTCGAAACGGTGCAGGCCGTCATTGCTGTGCACCCACAGGCTGCCCTGGCGGTCGAGCACCATGCCGCTGATGTGGTGGAAGCCATCGCTGCGCGCGGGCTGGAGCGCATGGGCCCGGCCGTTCTCGATCCAGGCGGCGCCCAGGTCGCCGCCTGCCAGCAGCTTGCCGCCGGCGTCCAGCAGGCACAGGACGCTGCCCACGTGCAGGCCGGCGCTGGCCGGCAGCAGGCGCGCTTCGCCGGCGGTCAGCTCGGCCAGGCGGCCCGCGGTGAGGCCGAGCCAGGTGCGTCCGCTGCTGTCGGTCAGCATGGAGATCGGCACCGGGTCGGTCCAGCCGCGCAGGCGCGGGTCCTGCCGCCATACGCCCTGCTCGAATGTCCACAGGCCGCTGCGCGCGATCGAGACCAGCAGGCGGCCGTCGCGGTCCGCGGCCAGGGCCTGCACCTCGGCCTGTTTCCCGGCCTCGGGCGGCAGCGGCCAGCGCCGCTCGCTGTCGCCGTGGAATTCCCATAGTGCCGCACCGCCCACCCAGACGTGGTCCGCGGCCTGGCGCAGGATCGCGGTCGGGCCGCTCGCCGGGCTGGCCTGTTGGCTGCCGTCGGCCTTGCTGCGGGACAGCGCCCTGTTGCTCGCGCCGAACCATAGCTCGTCGCCGTAGCCGCGCTGGGCCAGCCAGAAGAAATGGTCGGTCAGCTGCGGCAGGCGGTGGAAGCGGTGGCGCCGCAGGCGTTGCACGCCGGTCGGCGAGACGATCCAGAAATTGCCTTCGCGGTCCACGGTCGAACGCACCAGCATTTCGTCGTGCCCGCTGTCGTTGGCGAATACTTCGGCTTCCCGCAGCACGCCGTCGGCGCCGCGCGCCAGGCGCACCAGGCGGTCGGCGCGCGTGGTCCATTGCGACCCATGCGGGCCGACTGCCGGCACGCTGCGGTACAAGCCGGGCTGCTCATAGCGCTCCGCCGGCTGGCCGGGGACGATGTCGAGCTGCACGAAGTGCGCGTTTGCGGCCTTCGCGTACAGGCCGTCCGAGCGCAGCATGACGCGCGAGTCGGGCGGCACCTTGACCTGCACGAAATCGTCGCTGCCGTTCGGGCGCACATAGTAATCCTTGCCGGTGAACGTCCACAGGCGGCCGGACTGGTCGATGGAGACCCAGCTGGCCGGGCCCTTGGGCAGCGAGGAGCGCCCCTCCTGCAGCCAGGCGCCGTCGCGCAGCACGAAGACGCCGCTGCCGGTGGCGGCATGGATCACGCCATTTTTTTCGACAGCGATGCCTTTTGCCGAGCCGCGCGGGAAGTCCTTGCCGGCGACGTAATGCGTTACCGCGCCCGGCTTGAAGATGCTCAGGCCGCCGAAGTAATAGCCGACCGCCAGGCCGCCGCCCTGCACCTTGCGGGCGAACGCGATATTGGTCGACGGCAGCGCGTGGCCGTAGACCTTGTCCACCTTCTGGAAGCGCAGGCCGTCGAAGCTGTACAGGCCCGAGGCAGCGCCGAACCACAGCAGGCCATCGTCGGTCTGGGTGACGCTCTGGGCCAGTTGCGGCGCGCCGTCGGCCTGGGTCCAGCGCCGCAGCTCGTAACTCTGTCCATCCGGCTGCAGCACGGCGTCCGCGGCGACGCCGGCGGCGCCGTGTGCGGCCGGGGCCAGGGCCAGCATTGCGCACCATAACAGCCATGCCCGGGGATGTAATACCATGCTCTTTCCTGTTTGTCGCAAAGGGCGCATCTTACTTGGTCGGGAAGCGCGCTGCAGCGGCCGCGCCGCCGGGCAGGCAGCGCCGCAGCTTGCCCAGCCAGCCTGCCTCGCGCCGTTCGATGAAGGCCAGCTGCGCCGGCATGTGCAGCCGGACGGTCGTGCCGCCTGCCGGCGGCGACAGCACGCTGCAGGTGGCGCCGAGGGCGGCGGCGCGCTCGCGCATGCCGACCAGGCCGAAATGGCCCGGCCGTCCGCCCTGCGCCTCGCCCAGGCCGCGGCCGTCGTCGCGCACTTCGAGCAGGAACCAGGCGGCGCCGTATTCGACCAGCAGCTCGACCTGGCCGGCCCGGGCGTGGCGCGCCGCGTTGAACAGGGCCTCGCGCGCGATCGACAGCACGTCTTCCTGCACATGCGGCGGCATGGCGCGCGGGGCGCCGCGCACGGTGGCGCGAAAACGTTCGTTCAGCAGCACCGCGCCATACTGCCGCAGCGACTCGAGCAATTCCTGGCCCGGGGCGCCGGCGCGCAGGTCCATGATGTAGTTGCGGCCTTCGGCCATCAGCTGGTCGGCCAGCTCCAGCGTCTGTTCCAGCCTGGCCTTTTCCTCGCTGCCCGGCGCCATGCGCGCCGACTGGTGCTCGAAGAACATGATCAGGCCCTGCACGCTTTGCAGCAGGGTGTCGTGCAGGCCGCGCGCGATGCGCGCACGTTCGGCCAGGCGCTCCTGCAGCAGGTCCTGCATGCGCGCCGTGATCTGGCGCACGCGCAGGGCGTACAGCGCCGCCAGCGCCAGGGCGCCCGCCGCCGCCAGCAGCACGACGAACCACGGCGTCTGGGTGAAGGTGGGCGGAATCTCCAGCTGCAGCGTGGCGCCGTCGCCGTTCCATACGCCGTCCTCGTTGGCGGCGAGCACGCGGAAGCGGTAGCTGCCCGGCTGCAGGTTGGTGTAGAAGGCTTCGCGCCGGCCTTGCACCTCCTGCCAGCCCGCATCCACGCCTTCCAGCATATAGCTGAAGCGTACCCGCTCGGGCATCGACAGGCTGAGCGCCGTGAAGGCGATTTCCACGTCCTTGCTGCCCTGCGGCAGGCGCACCTGCGGCAGCGGCAGGTAGGACGCGCCGCCCGAACGCAGGGCGCGGATCTGTACCGGCGGCGCCAGCAGGTTGCGCGCGATACGCGCCGGGTCGATGCTGGCGATGTCGCTGGCAGTGGCGAACCATAGCTGGCCGTCGCTGCCCTGCACCAGCGAAGGCAGCGGGCGGTATTGCTCCGCGCCTCCAGGCAGGCCGTCCTGGGCGTCGAAGCGTTCGAAACGCAGCGCGGCGCCATCGCCGCCGGCCTCCAGCAGGCGCTGCACTTCGGGCGCGGCGACGCGCGTGATGCCCTCCGTGCCGTGCAGCCACAGCTCGCCCTGCGGCGTGCGCGCCATGCCGGAAATCCCGCGCAGGACGGCATTGACGGCGTGGTAGCCGGCGCCGTCGAACCAGCCGACGCCGTATTCGCCGCCGGCCCACACGCGCGGGCCGTCGACCAGCAGCGACAGCACGTTGCCGAGCCGGATGCCTTCCGCTGCGCCGTACACCCGCGCCTTGCCGCCTTCGATGACGGCGACCTGGCCGCCGACATAGGCGGCCCAGATGCGGCCTTGCGCGTCGGTCGACACGGCTGGCGCCAGCGCCTGCGGCAGGCCGGCTACGCCGCCGTCCTTGGTCCAGCGCCCGCCTTCGGCACTGAACAGGCCGGCACGCGAGAGGGACAGCCACATGCGGCCGTCGCGGTCGAGCGTCATGGCTTGCACGTCGTGCTGGGCGTAGGCGGCCGGGTGCGGATACCAGGACAGCAGCCCGGACGGCGCACGCCGCCAGCGCTCATTGCCGTTGCCGAACCACAGGGCGCCGTCCGGCGCGCGGTAGCCGGCCGACATCTGCCTGGCCTCGCGCCGCAGCGGCTCGCCCTGCGCGCTGTAGCTGGCCAGGGCCCCGCCCAGGCTGCTGACCAGCACGCGGCCGTCGCTGTCGGCCAGCAGGCCGGGGTGGTCCAGCGGCTCGCTGGTGGCGAGCAGGCGCAGGCGGTTGCGGCGCAGGCGGTCCAGGCCGGCCGTGGTGCCGATCCAGATATTGCCTTCGCGGTCTTCGAACCAGGTTTGCGGCAGCGCGCCGCTGATGCCGTTTTCGCGCGTCAGCTTCTGGTCCGGCCCCGGCTGCACGCGTTCCAGCGCATTGCCGTTCAAGAGCCACATGGTGCCGTTGCGGTCGAAGTGGATGCCGTTGGCCGTCACCTCGGGCCGCGGCGCGGGATGGCCGGGCGGCGCCTCCGGCAGCACGCGGTAGCCGCGCTGAACGCCGTCGGTGGCCCAGATGGTGCCGTCCGGTCCTTCCGCCATCGCCATCAGGTCCAGCTGCGGCCAGGCGCGGCGGAAGCGCTGGCCGGGCGCGTCGCGCCAATAAATGCCGCCCTGTACCGAGACCCATTGCCGTCCGCTGCGGCTGAACAGGACCTGGCGCACGGCGCCGGCCGGCAGGCCGCTGTCCGGCGTGATGGGCGTGAAGCGTGCGGCGCCCGGCGCCAGTTGCGCCAGGCCGCCGCTGACGCAGGCCCAGATGCTGCCGTCCGGCCCTTCGGTCAGGCTCATGACGCCGGACGGCGGCAGCCCTTCGGCCTGGCCGAATTCGCGCACCTCGCCGCCCACCATGGCCGTGACGCCGCCATAGCGGTGGCCGATCCACAGGCCGCCGTCGCGCGTGGCCAGCAAGCCCATGGTGCTGGCCGACTGCAGGCGGTGCCCGCCCAGCGACTCGACCCGCTCGAAATGGACGCCGTCGAAACGCTGCAGGCCGCCCGGCGAGGAAATCCACAGCCAGCCGTCCGGCGTCTGCGCGAACTTGACGACGTCGCTGGGCGCGCCGTGCAGGCGGGTCCAGGCGGTGTGGGTGTAATCGGACAGCAGGCGTGACGGTGCGGCTTGCGCGGCCAGGCCTGCTGCGAACAGGGCGGCAGCGATCAGCGAGCGGAGGGACATCCCGCTAGTGTATGTGAAATTCGCGCAAGCGATAAACGCAGTACCGGCCGCCCGGCGGCCGGTAGGAATATGCGCCGCTAATCAATGGTGCAGCGGCTTGCCGGCGCTTTGGCTGGCGGCAGTCGCCGGGTGCAGGGCATGTTCCAGCTTGCTGGTGTCGAAATACGCGCGCAGCGATCCGACTTTACCGTCGCGCATCTTGAAGACGTGGACGAAGGGGTTGTCGTAGGCGATGCCGGTGCTGCGGGCCACCCAGCGCGAGTCGCCGGTCACCACCAGGGTATCGCCTTCCTGTACCATGGTCTTGGTTTCGAGTTGCGTGCACTGGCTGATTTCGGCCAGCTTCGTGAAGTATTCGGCAATCTCCTGCTTGCCGCGATAGCTGCCGCCTATGGGCAGGTAGTCCGATTCGGGATTGATCATTTCCGCATCGTCGTTGAAGCGTTCCAGCAGGTTTTTCAAATCGCCTGCCGCAAACAGCTGATAGCCTTCGCTGATGAATTTTTTGGTGTTCATGGCATCCCCCAATCACCGGCACCTGCGGCGGCATGCCACAGGCTGCCGATCAGATTAGCCTAGTACGCGGGGGGCGGAAGTCAAGCTTAGCGCGGGGTGGCGAACACCTGGGTCCAGTAGGCGGTGGGGTGTTTGGCCTGGTGGATGGCCAGGCCCGCGCCCATCTCGGTGAAACGGGGATTCATCAGGTTGCGGCAATGTCCAGGGCTGTTGATCCAGCCGTTGACGGCTTCCCGCGCGCTGTTCTGGCCGCGCGAGATGTTTTCCGCGACATTGCGCCAGGCGTAGCCCTGCGCCTCGACGCGCTGCGGTACTTCCTGGCGGCGCCGGTCGACGTGGGAGAAGTAGGATTGCTGCGCCATGTCTTCGCTGTGCGCCCGTGCGGCGGCCGCGAGCCGCTCGTTCCAGGCGACGGGCGGGGCGGCCTCCATCCAGGTATCGCCGCATTGGCGGCCCACGGCGCGCGCGGCATTGGTGGCCTCCAGCACTTCCTGCGCGGCGCTGGCGGCGTCGGGCAAGAGCACCACCGGGTTCGGCGCCGGCGCCGCCAGCACGATGGTCCATGCGTTGCCGGCCTTGTGGGCGCCGATGTCGCGGTAGCGCGTGCTGCCCAGCGTGGCGCAATACGTTTCGCGCAGTGTGTCGAAGGCCGCGCGTGCGTCGGCCGGCCCCTCCACGTTCACCGCATCGGCCACTTCGGCGTCGTAGCCGGCCTGGTCGAGCACGGCCAGCAGGATGATGCCGGGGCGCAGCGCGAACTGCGACAGCAGGCGCTGCGGCGCCAGCGCGGCCACGGCTGGGCGCTGCCGTCCCTGGCAGGTGGCCGGCGCGGCGCGCCAGGCGTTGACCATGGCCACCAGCTGCTCCGTGTCGCCGGCCTGGGCCGGCAGGCTGTGCGCCGCGAATGCGGTTGCGAGAATGATAAGTCTCTTCATGCGGCCACTATACGCGCTCTGGTAAACTGCGCGCAACAAAGGAGTGAACATGGTTTCGTTGCAAGAACAATTGATGAAGGCCGGCCTGGTCGACAAGAAAAAGGTCAACAAGGCGCTGCAGGACAAGTCCAAGCAGCACAAGGAAGAGCTGCGCACCGGCGCCAAGGCGGTCGACCAGGCGCGCGAGGCGGCCCTGGAGCAGCAGCGCAAGAACGCCGAGCGGGCGCGCGAACTGAATGCGCAGCGCGACGCCGCCGCCGCCCGGAAGGCCCTGATGGCCCAGGTGCTGCAGATGGTGCAGCAGCACCGCCAGCCCAAGGGCAACGGCGACGTGGCCTACAATTTCACCCTGGGCAGCAAGATCGACCGCATCTACGTGTCGGACAAGGTGCAGCAGCACCTGGTCAACGGCCGCCTGATGATCGTGGTGCTGGACGGCGTGGCCGAACTGGTGCCGAAAGTGGTGGGCGAGAAGATCGCCGAGCGCGCGCCGGAAGTGGTGGTCGCGCTCAAGAAGCCCGCCAGCGAGCAGCCGGCGGAAGACGATCCTTACGCCGACTACAAGATCCCCGACGATTTCACTTGGTGACCAGCACGCCCTGCACGGCGGACACGGTGTAATTGACCGTGGAGCCGCTGTAGCCGGCCCAGTTGGCCAGGTCGAACGTGCCGCCGCCCGCCAGGCGCTGCGCCTGCAGGTTCTGGTAAGTCAGGGGCTGCCTGGGCTGGCATACCTGCGGCACGCCCACCGTTTGCAGGAAGGTCACCGAACCGGCGCCGGTGCGCGATCCTTTGCCGTCTTCCACCAGCAGCGCCGTTTCCACGTCCACCCCGATGCCGCGCGCCATGCCTGCCCAGCCGTCGTTGACGATGCGCGCCATGAAGGTCACCAGCCGGCCCAGGCGGTCGCGCGCATCAAAGTGCGCGTCGGTGATCACGCTGCCCATGTTCTGCATGGTGAGGTAGTCGCGCTCCAGGGTGATGCGCTTGTCGAAGGGATTGGCCAGCGCTTCGCTGGAGGTGATGCTGCCATTCAGCGCGCTGAACCCGAAACGCCCCAGCAGCATCATGCCGGCACTGGTGCCGCCGATCGGGGTCTTGCGGTTGGCCAGCTCCTGGATTGCCGCCTGCACCGGCGTGCCTGCCCAGAAGTTGACGTAGTCGGCCTGGTCGCCGCCGGCGATGAACAGTTCTTCGGCGTTGCGTATGCGCTCGATCACGAATGGATCGTTGGCCGCTTCGCGGCTGGGGATGACCAGCGTTTCCACGGACTTCACGCCGCCCATGGCGTAGATGTAGGGGTTGTAGGCATCGGTGCCGCGGCTGCGGATCACCACGAAGTTGCCGCCGCCGCCTTTCTGGATCATCCAGCTGAAGGCGGCATCGACGTCCGGGCCGCCGCCCATGAGCACCATGGCGGACTTGGTGCGCGGCGCCACCACCACATTGGTGGGGTCGCCCACCGCGTAATACTGGTATGGCTTGCCCGCCTGCGCGGGCGCTGCCAGCGCGGCGGCCAGCAGCAGGAAGACGGCGAAGAATCGGTGAAGACGTACCATGGCGATGCTCCCGGGCTGAAGTGGATTCTGCCCGGCCATTGTACGCCCAACAACTAACAGGAATTAATCGCGCGCGGGAATTTTCAGGCCGCGTGCCACAGCGGGACGGTCCAGGAAGGCGGCCAGCACGCGGCGCACGTTGCCGAATTTCTCGAAGCCAACCAGCTCACCGGCGCCGTAGCGCTCGACCAGGTTGCGCACCCATGGGAAGATCGCGATGTCGGCGATGGTGAACTCCTGGCCCATGATCCACTTGCGGCCTTCCAGGCGCTGGTCCAGCACGGCCAGCAGGCGCGCCGATTCGGCGACGTAGCGGTCGCGCGGGCGCTTGTCTTCATATTCCCGGCCGGCAAATTTGTGGAAGAAGCCGACCTGGCCGAACATCGGGCCGATTCCGCCCATCTGGAACATCAGCCACTGGATGGTCTCGTAGCGCGCCGCCGGGTCCTGCGGCAGCAGCTTGCCGGTCTTCTCGGCCAGGTAGAGCAGGATCGCGCCCGATTCGAACAGCGGCAGCGGCTTCCCGCCCGGACCGTCCGGATCGATAATGGCCGGGATCTTGTTGTTCGGGTTCAGCGACAGGAATTCCGGCGACAGCTGGTCGTTGGTTTCGAAGTCGACCAGGTGCGGCTCGTAAGCGAGGCCGGTTTCTTCCAGCATGATCGATACCTTGGCGCCGTTCGGCGTGGGCAGGGAATACAGCTGCAGTCGTTCAGGATGCTGGGCGGGCCATTTGGCGTTGATGGGGAAATCGGTAATGCCAGTCATGCGCAAGCTCTCTCGGTTGGACAAGGAACCGCGATTATGCGGCATTCCGCTTTTTCGTGCCGTGCGCCCTGCGCATCAAGCCGCGCATCAAGCCGCGCGGCGGGCGGCGCGGCACGCTTCGAGCTGGGTGCGCAGCTCGCTGGCCTCGGCCAGGTAGTTGTCGCGCGCGGTGGCGGCGCCGACCAGTTCCATTTCGGCGGCCAGCCTGGCGTCGGACAAGGTGGCCGCGATGGCGATGCTGCGCTCAAGCTGGTTGCGCAGGTCGGCGATCTGGGCGTCCTTGCCTTCGATCGCCAGCTGGTCCTTCGCCTTGCCGACCAGGGCGTCGGCGGCGATGTTGCGCGCGTTGCGCAATTCGCCGTTCAGGCGCGTGATCTGGTCCTCGTTTTCTTCCAGCGTGGCCTGGGCGGCCGCGAGCTGGGCGCGCAATGTGTCGATTTCGGCATGCAAAGGCGTGCCGGTGTCGCGCGCCGCCTGCTGCACCCAGTCGCCCAGCGCTGCCGCCACCGCGGCGGGAATTTCAATTCTGGAAATATCTTGCTCTGCCATGAACGGCTCCGGTGTGGGGGGGGGAATCCAGTCAAGATAGCGCACTCGATTGCCGCACGGCAATGACCGCCTTGCCAACTCCGCGAAAAATTTTTCGGTCTTTTTTTTGTTTTCCGGGAACGTGGAACAATCTTTGTGCATCCAATGTCATGAAAACAGCCAAACACGGGGAAACCAATGAACGAACTAGCCGCATTCGAACAGCTGATGCGCCGCCACAACCGCGCCTTGTACCGGACGGCGCGCAGCATCGTCAAGGACGACGCCGAGGCGGAGGACGTGTTGCAGGAGGCCTACATCCTGGCTTTTCGCGGCATGGCCGGCTTCCGCGGCGAAGCGAGCATGTCGACCTGGTTGACCCGGATCGTCATCAACGAAGCGATCGCCCGTTTGCGCAGGAAGAGCCGCATGGCCTACATCATCCAGCTTGACGGGGAGGCAGCAATGGACGACCGCAATGAAGCACCGGAACAGGCGCTGTTGCGCAGCCAGGCGCGGCGCCTGATCGAGCAGAAGATCGACGGCTTGCCCGATGCCTTCCGCACGGTGTTCGTCCTGCGCGCGCTGGAAGAGAGGTCGGTGGAGGAGACCGCCGCCTGCCTCGACATCCCGCAAGCGACCGTGCGCACGCGCTTTTTCCGCGCCCGGGGCCTGCTGCGCGAGGCCTTGTCGCGCGAGCTCGATCACGCGCTGGACGACGCTTTCGCGTTCGACGGCGCGCGTTGCGACCGCATCGTCGCCAACGTGCTGAAACGGCTGCAAGACTGACCACCCACCAAAGGAGAAACACCATGTCCTTCCTGATGTCCCTCGACGACGCGGCGCCGGGCGCGCGCCGTAGCTTTCTTTCCAAATCCGGCCTGCTGCTGTCCGGCGCCGCCGTGGCGCTGCTGGCTGGCGAAGACGTGCTGGCGGCGAAAACCGGCAAGGACGGCGAAGAAGATGTGCGCATCCTGAACACGGCGCTGGGCGCCGAGCTGGAAGCCATTGCCGCCTACCAGCTGGGCGCGGAAAGCGGCCTGCTGCAAAAGCCGGTGCTGGACCTGGCCGTGACATTCCAGGGCCACCACAAGGAGCACGCCGACATCCTGGCCAAGACCATCGCCAAGCTGGGCGGCAAGCCGGTCAGCGCCAAGGAAAAATACACCTTCCCGACCGAGAAGCTGAAGTCGCAGGCGGACGTGCTGCGCTTCGCAGCCTCGCTGGAGAAGGGCGCCGTCAGCGCCTACCTCGGCGCTGTCCCGCTGTTCGGCAACCGCGACCTGGCCAAGGCTGCCGCCAGCATCCTGGGCGATGAAGCGATGCATTGGGCCGTGCTGCGCAACGCCCTGGGCGAGGCGCCGGTGCCGGCGGCCTTCATGGCATGAAAAGCGCGCCGGCCATCGTGGTGCTGGCGCTGGCGGCGGGCTGCGCGCCAGCGTCGGCCGCGCCGTCCGTCGTGGCGGGCAGGGCTGCGGCCGGGCAGGCCGTGTACGAGCGCTGCCTGGCCTGCCATGCGCTGGAATATGACCGCACCGGCCCGCGCCACTGCGGGCTGTTCGGGCGCCGCGCCGGCAGCGTGCCGGGCTTCGCCTACTCCGGGGCGATGCAGCGCTCGCGCATCGTGTGGGATGACAAAACGCTCGACCTTTTCCTGGCCGATCCCATGAAAACGGTGCCCGGCACCAGCATGGGCTACGCCGGGGTCAAGGACCGCCAGGAGCGCGCCGACCTGATCGCGTATTTGAGACAGGCCTGCCCAAAGGTATGACGGCCGCAGGTTTTGCGGTATGCTGGCCCAATGACCGATGCATTGGAACGCTTGCCCGAGCTCTTGCTGGATGCCGTCTTCATGGTGGAAGAGGGCGGGCGCATCGCTTTTGTCAATCCTGCCTGCCGGGCAATCTTCGGCTACGCGCCGGAAGAAATGATCGGCCGCGTCATCCTCGACTTCATCCATCCGGACGACAGGGAGCGCACCATCGCCGAAATGGGCCATGTGCTGAATGGCCGCCCCGGCCTGGGCTTCGAAAACCGCTACTTGCGCAAGGACGGCAGCGTGGCCCACATCATGTGGACCGCGCGCTGGTCGGAGCATGACCGCTTGCGCATTGGCGTGGCGCGCGACGTCAGTGAGCGCAAACTGGCGGAGCAGCGCCAGGCCGGCATGCTGTCGCTGGCGACGGCGGCCCACCGCGCCGAATCGCTGCCGGAATTGTTTCGCGCCTTCGACGCGATCCTGCGCGAGCTGCTGCCCCTGCGCGGCATGGTGGTCGTGCTGCAGCCCGGCGAACGCCTGGCGTATACCAGCACGCACGAGGGCGCCGCGCCGGCCGACGCGGCGGGCTGGCACCACGTCACCCTGCCGGCTTCCGGCATTGCGTTCGGCGAAATGCGGCTCGACCTGCAGCGCCCGGGCTCCCTGTCGGCGCAGGAAATCGACCTGCTGGAATTTGCCGCCGGCCAGGCCGGCGCCGTGATCGAGAGGCTGGCCCTGCATGCCGACTTGGCGCACGCCGCGCGCTACGACGAGCTGACCGGCCTGCCCAACCGCCGCCTGTTCCAGGACCGCATCCTGTCGGCCATTGCGCGCTGCCGGCGAGGCCAGTCGCGCGGCGCCCTGCTGTTCATCGACCTGGACGACTTCAAGCGGGTCAACGATGAACACGGCCACCTGGTGGGCGACCAGCTGCTGCATGCGATCGCGCGCCGCATCACCTCCTGCGTGCGCGAGGCCGACACCGTGGCGCGCATCGGCGGCGACGAGTTCGTGGCCCTGCTGGAAAACGTGGCCGACCTGGCCCAGGCCGAGGCGGTGGCCGGCAAGATCCGCCAGGTGATCGCCACCCCGCTGATGCTGTCCGGCCACACCCTGCAGCCGCATGCCAGCATCGGCATCGCCCTGTACCCCGAACACGGGGAAGTCATCGACCAGCTGATGCGCCATGCCGACCAGGCCATGTACGCCGCCAAAGCCCTGCGGAAGGCCACTGCGGCCTGACGCCGCATTCACCGGAACGTGATTAAAATGACATCCCATCGCAGGGGATGAATCCGTGAAACGCAACTTTCCCTGGGCCGGCAAAATCGGCCCGGCGCCCGCTGCGCGCCCTTGGGACCTGAACAGGACGCCCATTTAGGCGAAATAGAAAGATTTTGGTAAAATTTTCCGGTTAGACAGGGCTGATCATTGAATGGATGAAATCCACCAGGGTCTCGTGACAAATAATTAGGAATTTCATATGTTCAAAGACAAAGTGCTGTTAATTACTGGAGGCACTGGTTCTTTTGGCAACGCCGTCCTGCGGCGTTTTCTTCGCTCCGACTTGAAAGAGATCCGCATTTTCAGTCGCGATGAGAAGAAACAGGACGATATGCGCAAGAAGTACAACGATCCCAAATTGAAGTTCTATATTGGGGACG
Source organism: Pseudoduganella sp. (assembly GCA_039593355.1). Classification (GTDB taxonomy): domain Bacteria; phylum Pseudomonadota; class Gammaproteobacteria; order Burkholderiales; family Burkholderiaceae_D; genus Rugamonas. The sequence goes on along the minus strand of JBCNPK010000004.1, from coordinate 100,478 downwards.
TGCGCGATTACCAGTCGACCCTGAATGCGGTGCGCGGCGCGGACTTCATTTACCATGCCGCCGCGCTGAAGCAGGTGCCATCGTGCGAATTCCATCCGATGGAAGCGGTCAAGACCAATGTCCTCGGCACGGAAAACCTGCTGGAAGCCGCCATCAACTGCGGCGTCAAGCGGGTGGTGTGCCTGAGCACGGACAAGGCGGTCTACCCCATCAACGCGATGGGCATCAGCAAGGCCATGATGGAAAAGGTCATCGTGGCCAAATCGCGCACCACGGCCGACACCATTATTTGCGCCGTGCGCTATGGCAATGTGATGGCCTCGCGCGGCTCCGTGATTCCCTTGTTTACCAGCCAGATCCAGGCCGGGCAGCCGATCACGGTCACCGATCCGAACATGACGCGCTTCATGATGAGCCTCGACGATGCGGTGGACCTGGTCCTGTACGCCTTTGAACATGCTGCGCCGGGCGAAATCTTCGTGCAGAAGGCCCCGGCGGCGACCATCGACACCCTGGCCCGGGCCATGACAGGCCTGCTCGGCGTGCCATCCCACCCGATCAATATCATCGGCACCCGCCACGGCGAGAAACTGTTCGAAGTGCTGCTGAGCCGCGAAGAAATGGTGGCGGCGCAGGACCTGGGCAATTACTTCCGCGTCCCGCCGGACCTGCGCGACCTGAACTACGGCAAATTCGTCGAGCAGGGCGAGATCAAGATTTCGGAAGCGGTGGAATACAACTCGCACAACACCAGGCGGCTTGACGTGGCCCAGATGCAAGAGTTGCTCATGCAGCTGGGCTTTATGCAGGCCAGCGTCAGCGGCGTGCGCGCCGAGCCCGAGGCCTGAGCATGAAGGTATTGATTACCGGCGCCAATGGCTTCATCGGCAAGAACCTGCAGCTGCACCTGGCCGAGCGCCAGGACGTCGAGGTCGCCTGCTTTACGCGTGGCGAGCCGGCAGCGGCTTTGCCTGGCCTGCTCGATGGCGTCGACTTCGTGTTCCACCTGGCGGGCGTCAACCGGCCGCAGGATCCGCAGGAATTTGCCAGCGGCAACCGCGACCTGACGCTGGAATTGTGCAAGGCGATCGAGCGAACCGGCCGCCGGATTCCGCTGCTGTACACCTCCTCGACCCAGGCCGGCCGCGACAATCCATACGGCGCCAGCAAGCGCGCCGCGGAGCTGGCCCTGTTCGAGCTGGCTGGGCGCGGCTGGCCGGTCCATGTCTTCCGCCTGCCGAATGTATTCGGCAAATGGTGCAAGCCGAATTACAACTCGGCGGTCGCCACGTTTTGCCACAATATCGCGCGCGGCCTGCCAATCCAGGTCAATGACCCGGACGCGGCGCTGACCCTGGTGTACGTGGACGACGTCATCGCCCGCTTCCTGCAATTGATGGACGGCGCCGACGCCAGCCGCGACGCCGATGGCTTCGAGGTGGTCGCGCCGCAATACACGACCACGGTCGGCCAGCTGGCCGCCCAGCTCGCGGCCTTCAAGGCCAGCCGGACCAGCCTGGTCACCGAACGCGTCGGCACCGGCCTGGTGCGGGCCCTGTATGCCACCTACGTCAGCTATCTGCCGACCGCCGAATTCGCCTACAGCGTGCCGCAATACGGCGATGCGCGCGGCGTCTTCGTGGAAATGCTGAAGACCCCCGATTGCGGCCAGTTTTCCTTCTTCACGGCCCATGCCGGCATTACGCGCGGCGGGCACTATCACCACAGCAAGACGGAAAAATTCCTGGTCATCAAAGGCAAGGCACGCTTCAAGTTCCGCCATATGCAGACCGGCGAAACGCATGAGCTGCTGACCAGCGGCGACAAGGCCGAGATCGTGGAAACCGTTCCCGGCTGGACGCACGACATCACCAATATCGGCGCGGATGAAATGGTCGTGATGCTTTGGGCCAATGAGATTTTCGACCGGGCCAAACCCGACACCATTGCCTGCCCCCTGTGAGAGCCAAGGAATGAAGAAACTCAAAGTCATGTCGGTCGTCGGCACGCGTCCTGAAATCATCCGCCTGTCGCGGGTGCTGGCCGCGCTGGACCAGCATTGCGATCACGTGCTCGTGCACACCGGGCAAAATTACGATTACGAGCTGAACCAGGTCTTCTTCGACGACCTCGGCGTGCGCAAGCCCGACTTCTTTTTGAGCAGCGCGCAAGGCAGCAAGAGCGCCGCCAACACCATCGGCAACCTGATCTCGGCAGTGGACGAAGTGCTGGAGCAGGTGCAGCCGGAAGCCATGCTGGTGCTGGGCGATACCAATAGCTGCCTGTCCGTGATTCCAGCCAAGCGCCGCCAGGTGCCGATCTTCCACATGGAAGCGGGCAACCGCTGTTTCGACCAGCGCGTGCCGGAAGAGACCAACCGCCGCATCGTCGACCACACCTCCGATATCAACCTGACCTACAGCAGCATCGCGCGCGACTACCTGCTGCGCGAAGGCTTGCCGCCGGACCAGGTGATCAAGACCGGCAGCCCGATGTACGAAGTACTGCAGCACTACCTGCCGCAGATCGAGGCGTCGGACGTGCTGGCGCGCCTGGGCTTGTCCGCCGGACAGTACTTCGTCGTCAGCGCCCACCGCGAGGAAAACATCGAGTCCGAGCGCAGTTTCGGCAAGCTGGTGGCGGTGCTGAACGGCGTGGCCGAAGAGCATGGCCTGCCGGTGGTGGTCTCGACCCACCCGCGCACCCAGAAACGGGTGGATGCCACGGGCGCCAGCTTCCATCCGCTGGTTCGGCTGATGAAGCCGCTTGGCTTCCACGACTATGTCCATCTGCAGCTGCATGCCCGCGCCGTCTTGTCCGACAGCGGCACCATCAGCGAAGAGTCTTCGATCCTGAACTTCCCGGCGCTGAACCTGCGCGAGGCGCACGAGCGCCCGGAAGGCATGGAAGAGGCGGCGGTGATGATGGTCGGCCTGGAACTGGAGCGCGTGCGCCAGGGCCTGGCCATCCTGGCAAGCCAGCCGCGCGGCGCGCAGCGCAGCCTGCGCCTGGTGGCCGACTACAGCATGCCCAATGTCAGCGACAAGGTGGTGCGCATCATCCACAGCTATACGGATTACGTGAAGCGGGTGGTCTGGAAACAATACTGATGACACGGCCACTCCGGATCGCACTGATCGCCGATACCTTTCCGCCGTTTCGAACCTCGGGTGCCGTGCAGCTGCGCGACCTGGCGCGCGAGTTCGCGCGCCAGGGCCATGCGCTGACGGTCCTGCTGCCGGCGGCGGAGCAGGAACAGGACTGGCGGCTGGAGCAGACCGACGGCGTGCGCGTGCTGCGCCTGAAGGCGCCGCGCACCAAGGACATCGGCTACGTGCGGCGCACCATTGGCGAGTTCCTGATGCCCTTCGCCATGCGGCGCAACCTGCGGCGCAGCCCGCTGGCCGATGAGCAATGGGATGGTGTGCTGTGGTATGCGCCGTCCATTTTCCACGGCCCGCTGGCCAATTCGCTCAAGAAACCCAGCGGCTGCAAGGGCTACCTCATCATCCGCGACATCTTCCCCGAATGGGCGGTCGACATGGGGCTGATGGGGCGCGGCCTGCCTTACCGTTTCTTTGCCGCCGTGGCGCGCTACCAGTACGGCGTGGCGGACGTGATCGGGGTGCAGACAACAGGCAACCTGGGCTACTTCAGCCGCTGGCAGCGCAAGCCCGGCCGCAAGCTGGAAGTGCTGCAGAACTGGCTGGACAAGCCGGCCGGCGCCCGCTGTCCGATCCGCGTGGAAGATACCGCCCTGGCCGGGCGCAAGATTTTTGTCTACGCCGGCAATATGGGCGTGGCGCAGGGCATGGACATCCTGCTCGAGCTGGCCGCTGCGCTGGCGCCGCGGGCCGACGTCGGCTTCCTGTTCGTGGGGCGCGGCAGCGACGTGCCGCGCCTGAAGGCGGCGGCCGGCAGCCGCGGCCTGGCGAATGTGCTGTTCTTTGACGAAATCGATCCGGACCAGATACCCGACCTGTATGCGCAGTGCCATGCCGGCATTGTCGCCCTCGACCCGCGCCACAAGTCGCACAATATCCCCGGCAAGTTCCTGACGTATATGCAGAGTGGTTTGCCGGTGCTGGCCAACGTCAATCCAGGCAATGACCTGGCACAGATGATACGGACCGAGCAGGTGGGCCAGGTATGCGAGTCGAACGATGCCGCGGAACTGGCCGCGCTGGCCGGGCGCTTGCTGGAGCAGGCCGCCGGCGATGCGGCGCTGCCGGCGCGCTGCCGTGAGCTGTTCGAGCGCGAGTTTTCCGTCGGGCATGCGGTGCGCCAGATTGTCGCTGCGCTGGGCGCGGAGCGGCCATGAAGCAAGCGATCTTTGCCGTGGTAGTGGCGTATGCGCCGGACGCGGAGAGGCTGGAGCGCCTGTGCCGTGCACTTGCGCTGGACGCCTCGGTCATCGTGGTCGACAACACGCCGGATGGCAAGCCCCTGCCGGCGCCCGGGCTTGCCGCGTGGATAGCCAACGGCGACAACCTGGGCATCGCCACCGCCCAGAATATCGGCATCCGCGCAGCCCTGCGCCAAGGCGCGCAGGCGGTCGCCTTCTTCGACCAGGACAGCGAACCGCCGGCAGGCATGCTGCCGGCGCTGGCCGCGGCGCTGGCGGCCACGGGCGCCGGGGTCGCGGTCCCGGTCTGCCTGGATGCCCGCAGCGGCCAGGAATACCCCTCGTTCCGCCTGAACCGCCTGGGCTGGCCGGTGCCGGTGCATGCCGGCGCGTCCAGCGCGCCGGTCGCGCTCGACCTGGCTATTTCCTCCGGTTCGCTGGCTCGCGCGGCGGTGCTGGAAAAGGCGGGCCTGATGGACGACGGCCTGTTCATCGACTTTGTCGACTTTGAATGGTGTGCGCGCGTGCGTGCCGCCGGCTTCGCCATCGTGGCCGTTCCTGATGCCGTGATGCGCCATGCAATCGGGCAGGCCAGCGTGGCGGCGGCGGGCCTGAATGTCTTCGTGCACGGGCCGGTGCGCTGCTACTACCGTGTGCGCAATGCCTTCCACCTGTTCCGCTATCGCCACGTCCGCAAGCTGTATGCCTTGCGCCAGGTGCTGGCCGCCCTGGTGCACCACCTGCTGCAGTGGCGCCATAGCGAAGATCCGGCCCTGCACCTGAAGATGGGCTGGCGCGGCGTGAAGGATGGCTTGCTTGGTCGCCGGGGGCGCCTGTGAACGTCAGTATCTGCATGGCGACCTACAATGGCGCGCGCTATTTGCGGCCCCAGCTCGATTCCATCCTGGCCCAGATGGAAGAGGGGGACGAACTGATCGTGGTGGACGATGCGTCGCAGGATGCCACGGTGGAGATTGTGCGCGCGTACGGCGACCCGCGCATTCGCCTGCAGGCCAACGCCGCCAACCAGGGTCATGTGCGCAGTTTCTCGCAGGCCATAGCGCTAGCCAGGCACACGCACGTCGTGCTGGCCGATCAGGACGATGTCTGGGCCGCAGGCCGGCTGGCAACGCTGCGCCGGGCCCTGGCCCAGCCCGGCGTATGGTTGGCAACCGGCAATTCAACCTTCGTCGATGCCGCGGGCGCCGCCATGGCGGCCCCGTATCCCGCGCTGGAGCCCGCCGATTCGGCCCGCCACTGGCGCAATATCGTGCGCATCTTTTCCGGCAAGGCCTTTTATTATGGCTGCAATATGGGCTTCAACCGGGAGCTGGTGCGGCTTGCCTTGCCGATTCCCGATTACGTCGAGTCGCACGACCTGTGGTTTGCCATGGCGGCCAACCTGGCCGGCGCCAACCTGCATCTGGGGGAGGTGCTGCTGGTCCGCCGCATTCATGGCGGCAACGTCACCAATTCAAACCGGCCACTGTGGAAAAAGCTCAAGAGCCGGATCGTGTTTTTGCGTTCGCTGATCGAGCTCGCCGGGCGCCGCCTGGCGCGCCGCTGAATCGGCGGCTGCTATACTTTCGGCTCATCTTGGAGGAAGGCGTGCAGCCTAAAGTCGCAATACTGTTGAGCACATTCCATGGCCAGCGCTACCTCGCTGAGCAACTCGACTCGTTTGCGGGACAGACCCATGCCAACTGGGAAGTATGGGCATCGGATGACGGGTCGCAGGACGCCACCCGGGGCATCCTGGCAGCCTATGCGGACAAGTGGCCGGCTGGCCGCCTGTCGGTGCTTGCCGGGCCGGCGGCAGGCTTTGTCGCCAACTTCCTGACCCTGACCTGCAACGCGGACATCCAGGCCGACTATTACGCCTACTCCGACCAGGACGACATCTGGGATGCCGACAAGCTCGAACGCGCCCTGCGCTGGCTGGAAAGCGTGCCGGACGGTACTCCGGCCTTGTATTGTTCGCGCGCCAGGCTGGTCGATACATCCAACCATGAGATCGGCCTGTCCCCGCTGTGCGCCAAGCCATGCTTCGCGAATGCCCTGATCCAGAATATTGCCGGCGGCAACACCATGGTCTTCAACAATGCGGCGCGCGCGCTGCTGCGGCAGGCCGGCGCGCAACTGCCGGTGGTCTACCACGACTGGTGGGCCTATATGGCGGTGACAGGGTGCGGCGGCCAGGTGTTCTTCGATCCTGTCCCCACGCTGCGCTACCGCCAGCATGAGGCCAACCTGGTCGGCATGGATACCGGCTGGCCGGCGCGTCTGAAGCACCTGCGCCAGCAATGGCAGGGCCTGTCGCGCGATCGGAACGAAGGCAATATCGCCGCGCTGCGCAAGCTGGACGACAGGCTGACGCCGGAAAACCGGCAGATACTGGCATATTTTGCAAAAGCCAGGGAAAAGCGCCTGTTGCCGCGCTTGCTCAACCTGGTCCGCAGCGGTGTCTATCGCCAGACCAGGCTGGGTACGCTCCGCCTGTTTGCCGAGGCTATTTTTAACAAAATTTGAGGTGGTCGATGAATATTCTCGTAACGGGCGGTGCCGGCTATATCGGGTCGCATACATGCGTCGAACTGTTGGAGGCGGGCCACGACATCGTGGTGCTCGACAACTTCAGCAACAGCCATCCCGAGTCGCTGGCCCGCGTCGAGCGCATCACGGGCCGCAAACCGGTGCTGGTCGAGGGCGATATCCGCGACCAGGGCCTCATTGAGGCGACCTTGCGGCGCCACCAGTGCCAGGCGGTGATCCATTTCGCTGGCCTGAAGGCGGTCGGCGAATCCGTTGAGAAGCCACTCGAATATTACGACTGCAATGTGGTCGGCACGCTGCGGCTGCTGGCGGCCATGCAGGCATGCGGCGTGCGCACCCTGGTCTTCAGTTCGTCGGCCACCGTGTACGGCGAGCCGCAGCGCCTGCCCCTGACCGAGGATCACCCTTTGTCGGCGACCAATCCCTACGGCCGCAGCAAGCTCTTCATCGAAGACATGCTGCGCGACCTGTACCGGGCCGACCCGTCGTGGCGCATGGCCATCCTGCGCTATTTCAACCCGGTGGGTGCGCATGAAAGCGGACTGATCGGCGAAAATCCGCAGGGCATCCCAAACAACCTGATGCCGTTCGTGGCGCAGGTTGCCGTCGGCCGCCGCGAGTTCCTGAATGTGTGGGGCAACGACTATCCGACCGAAGACGGTACCGGGGTGCGCGATTACATCCACGTGGTCGACCTGGCCCAGGGACACTTGAAAGCATTGCAACGGCTCGATGCGCCACAATGCGTGGAGGTCAACCTGGGCACCGGCGTTGGCTATAGCGTGCTGCAGGTCGTGAAGGCGTTTGAACAGGCCAGCGGGCGGCACATCCCCTACCGCCTGTCGCCGCGGCGGCCGGGTGATGTCGCGGCCTGCTATGCCGACCCCGCGCACGCCCGGCGCAGCCTGGACTGGACGGCACAGCGCGACCTCGCGGCCATGTGCCGCGACCATTGGAATTGGCAGGAAAAGAACCCCCAGGGCTACGTCTGAGCGCCACGATTGGCAGGTTTGGTGTCATATGTGTCCAAATGTTAGAATATTGGCCAATTTAAATGGGTAAAGGCAGAATATTTGCGCAGCGATAATTACTTGTTTTATGCAAGTTAATATGGCGTTGCCGAGGTGGCGATTTTCCCATCTATCTGTCAAGGCCGGGTACGCCTGGCTGGCCAACCTGATTCTATTCCCGGCTTTATTACCGCCATGCCCTGCACGCCAATTCCGGCCTGCTCGCGGCGGCAACTTTTAAGAAGATCTGACAATATGACTATTTTGGTAACAGGCGGAGCAGGTTTCATTGGCAGCAACTTCGTCCTCGACTGGCTGGCGCAGTCCGACGAGAAAGTCGTCAATCTTGACAGCCTGACCTACGCGGGCAACCTGGATAACCTGCGTTCGCTGGAAGGCGATGCGCGCCATGTCTTCGTGCATGCCGGCATCGGCGACAGCGAGCGCGTCGCCGCCTTGCTGGCCGAGCACAAGCCGCGCGCGGTCCTGAACTTTGCCGCGGAAAGCCATGTCGACCGCTCCATCCATGGCCCGGCCGAATTCATCCAGACCAATATCGTCGGCACCTTCAACTTGCTGGAAGCCGTGCGCGCCTACTGGGGCGCCCTGGAAGGCGAGGCCAAGGCGGCCTTCCGCTTCCTGCACGTCTCGACCGATGAAGTGTATGGCTCGCTGGAGCCGCAGGCGCCTGCCTTCACCGAGCAGCACCGCTATGAGCCGAACAGCCCTTACTCGGCCAGCAAGGCCGCCAGCGACCACCTGGTGCGCGCCTACCACCACACCTACGGCTTGCCGGTGCTGACCACCAATTGCTCGAACAACTATGGCCCCTACCACTTCCCGGAGAAGCTGATTCCGCTGGTGATCCACAATGCGCTGGCCGGCAAGGCGCTGCCGATCTATGGCGACGGCCAGCAGATCCGCGACTGGCTGTACGTCAAGGACCACTGCAGCGCCATCCGCCGCGTGCTCGAATCCGGCGTGCTGGGCGAAACCTATAACGTCGGCGGCTGGAACGAGAAAGCCAACCTGGACGTGGTGCACACCCTGTGCGCCATCCTCGACGAACTGCAGCCGCGCGCCGACGCCGAGTCGTACAAGACCCAGATCACCTTCGTCAAGGATCGTCCCGGCCACGACAAGCGCTATGCGATCGACGCCAGCAAGCTGGAACGCGAACTGGGCTGGAAGCCGGCCGAGACCTTCGACACCGGCATCCGCAAGACCGTGCAGTGGTACCTGGACAACCAGGACTGGGTGAAGAACGTCACCAGCGGCAATTACCGCAACTGGGTGGAGAAACAATACGCATGAAAATCCTGCTGATCGGTAAAAACGGGCAGGTCGGGCAGGAGCTGCAGCGCACCTTGCTGCCGCTGGGCGAAGTGGTGGCGCTCGGGCGCGACGGGCTGGACCTGGGCGACCTGGCGGCCGTGCAGCAGGTGCTGGCCAGCCAGGCCGCCGACGTGATCGTCAACGCGTCGGCCTACACCGCGGTGGACCGTGCCGAGGCGGACGAGGCCGGCGCCTACGCCGTCAACGCCGCCGCAGTCGGCGCGATGGCAGGGTACGCGCAGGCCCACGGCGCCCTGCTGGTGCACTATTCGACCGATTACGTGTTTGACGGCGCCAAGGATGGGCCTTACGTGGAAGACGACGCCACCGCCCCGCAAAGCGCCTACGGCCGCAGCAAGCTGGCCGGCGAGCAGGCGATCCTGGCCAGCGGCTGCAAGGCCCTGGTGTTCCGCACCAGCTGGGTATTCTCGGCCCACGGCGGCAATTTCATCAAGACCATGCTGCGCCTGGCGGGCGAACGCGACAGCCTGAACGTGGTGGCCGACCAGTTCGGCGCGCCGACCTCGGCTGAACTGATCGCCGACGTCACGGCGCTGGCCGTGGCGGCCTACCGCCGCGGCGCGCTGGCCGGCGGCATCTACCACCTGACCGCTGCCGGCGCCACCAGCTGGCATGGCCTGGCGTGCTACGCCATCGAAGGCGCAGCGGCGCGCGGCGCCAGCTTCAAGGTCGATCCGGCGCGCATCAGCCCGATCCCGACCGAGGCTTACCCGGTGCCGGCCAAGCGGCCCAAGAATTCCCGGCTCGATACGAGCAAGCTGTGCAGTGCCCTCGGCTTGCAGCTTCCTGACTGGAAGGTGCACGTCGACCGCCTCATCGATCAACTCTCCTGAACGGAAAACCGCATGAAACGCAAAGGCATCATCCTCGCCGGCGGCTCCGGCACCCGCCTGCACCCAGCGACCCTGGCCATCAGCAAGCAGTTGCTGCCGGTGTTCGACAAGCCGATGATTTACTATCCGCTCAGCACACTGATGCTGGCCGGCATCCGCGACATCCTGATCATTTCGACGCCGCAGGACACGCCGCGCTTCCAGCAACTGCTGGGCAATGGCGAAAAATGGGGCCTGAACCTGCAATACGCGGTGCAGGAATCGCCGGACGGCCTGGCGCAAGCGTTCATCATTGGCGAAGACTTCATCGGCAACGACCTGTCGGCCCTGGTGCTCGGCGATAATATTTTCTACGGCCATGAGTTCCAGGACCTGCTGGGCAACGCCATGGCGCGCACCGAAGGCGCCAGCGTGTTCGCCTATCACGTGCAAGACCCGGAACGCTATGGCGTGGCCGAGTTCGACGCGCAGCGCCGCGTGCTGTCGCTGGAAGAAAAGCCGGCCAAGCCGAAGTCGAACTACGCCGTGACCGGCCTCTACTTCTACGACCAGCAGGTAGCCGAACTGGCCAAGAGCCTGAAGCCGTCGGCGCGCGGCGAGCTGGAAATCACCGACCTGAACCGCTTGTACCTGGAGCAGGGCAAGCTCAACGTCGAAATCATGGGCCGCGGCTACGCCTGGCTCGACACCGGCACCCACGAGTCGCTGCTGGAAGCGGGCCAGTTCATCGCTACCCTGGAAAACCGCCAGGGCTTGAAAGTGGCCTGCCCGGAAGAAATTTCGTTCCGCCAGAAATGGATCGGCGCCGAGCAGCTTGAGCAGCTGGCCCGTCCGCTGGCCAAGAACGGTTACGGCCAGTACCTGCTGCGCATTTTGGAAGAGAAGGTGTACTGATGAATGCGACCCGCCTGAGTATTCCCGACGTCGTGCTGTTCGAGCCGAAAGTCTTCGGCGACGAGCGCGGCTTCTTCTACGAGAGCTTCAACCAGGCCCGTTTTGAAGAAGCGATCGGCCGCAGCGTCAAGTTCGTGCAGGACAACCACTCGCGCTCGGTCAAAGGCGTGCTGCGCGGCCTGCATTACCAGATCCAGCAGACGCAGGGCAAGCTGGTGCGCGTGGCTGCCGGCACCGTGTTCGATGTCGCGGTGGACCTGCGCAAGAGTTCTCCAACTTTCGGCAAATGGGTCGGCGCCATCCTGAGCGCCGAAAACAAGCACCAGCTGTGGGTGCCGGAAGGCTTCGGCCACGGCTTCGTGGTGCTCAGCGACAGCGCCGAGTTCCTGTACAAGACCACCGATTACTACGCGCCGCAGTACGAGCGCAGCATCGCCTGGAACGACCCCGACCTGGCAATCGACTGGCAGTTCGACGGCCAGCCTTCGCTGTCGGCCAAGGATGCCCAGGGCACGCCGCTGCGCAGCGCCGAGGTGTTCGCCTGATGCAAAAGCATTCGATCGGGCCGGCGCATATGCTGGGCAGCCTGTGGCGCCACCGCGAACTGGCGGCGGCGCTGGTCCAGCGTGAAGTGGTCGGGCGCTACCGCGGCTCGGTGCTGGGCCTGCTGTGGTCCTTTTTCAATCCGGCTTTCATGCTGGTGGTGTATACCTTCGTCTTCAGCGTGGTGTTCAAGGCGCGCTGGAACGTCGGCAGCGATTCCAAGACCGAGTTCGCGCTGGTCCTGTTCGCCGGCCTGATCATGTTCAACCTGTTCGCCGAGTGTTTCAACCGCAGCCCCAGCCTGATCCTGTCCAACGCCAGTTACGTCAAGAAGGTCGTGTTTCCGCTGGAAATGCTGCCCTGGGTCTCGCTCGGCTCGGCGCTGTTCCACGCGATGATCAGCCTGCTGGTCTGGCTGGTGGCGTACGTCGTGCTGTATGGCGCGCCGCACCTGACCGCGCTCTACCTGCCGCTGGTGATGCTGCCGCTGCTGCTGCTGATCATGGGGGTGAGCTGGTTTCTGGCCTCGCTCGGCGTCTACCTGCGCGACGTGTCGCAGATCATCGGCGTCATCAGCACCGTGCTGATGTTCATGTCGCCGGTGTTCTATTCGGGCGCCTCGCTGCCTGAGCAATACCGCCAGCTGCTGCAGCTCAATCCGCTGACCCCGGTCATCGAACAGGCGCGCGACGTGCTGTTCTGGGGCAAGGCGCCCGATTTTGCCGCCCTGGCCATTTACCTGCTGGTGTCGGCCCTGGTGGCCTGGCTTGGCTTTGCCTGGTTCCAGAAGACCCGCAAAGGATTCGCCGATGTCATCTGAGATCGCTATCAAGGTTAGCAACCTCAGCAAGTGCTACCAGATTTACGAGCAGCCGCGCGACCGGCTGAAGCAGTCGGTGCTGCCGCGCCTGCAGCGTGCGGCCGGCCGCCAGCCGAAGCAGTACTTCCGCGAATTCTGGGCCGTCAACGACGTTTCCTTCGAAGTGAGGAAGGGCCAGACCGTCGGCATCATCGGCCGCAACGGCTGCGGCAAGTCGACCCTGCTGCAAATGATCTGCGGCACCCTGAACCCGAGCGGCGGCACGGTGCAGACCCATGGCCGCATCGCGGCCCTGCTGGAACTCGGTTCCGGCTTCAACCCGGAATTCACCGGGCGTGAGAACGTCTATATGAACGCCAGCGTGCTCGGCTTGCGCAAGGAAGAGATCGACGCGCGCTATGATGACATCGTGGCCTTCGCCGACATCGGCGAGTTCGTCGAGCGCCCCGTCAAAACCTATTCCAGCGGCATGATGGTGCGCCTGGCCTTTGCCGTGATCGCCCACGTCGACGCCGACATCCTGGTGGTGGACGAGGCGCTGGCGGTGGGCGATGCCTTCTTCACCCAGAAGTGCATGCGCTTCCTGCGCCAGTTCATGAAGACCGGCACCGTGCTGTTCGTCAGCCACGATACCGCCGCCGTGCGCAGCCTGTGCAGCGACGCGATCTGGATCGAAAAAGGCCGCATGCTGGAGCAGGGCGCGCCGAAAGTGGTGTGCGACCATTACCTGGAAGCGTTTTACGAGGCGCAGCAGGGCAAGAGCACCTCGACCCGCATCAAGGCGGCCAGCCTGCAGAACCTGGCGGCTACGCAAGACCAGCGGCGCGAATTCATCAATGCCAGCAACCTGCGCAACGACCTCGAACTGTTCGACTTCGATCCGGAAGCGCCATCGTTCGGCAAGGGCGAGGCGCGCATCGCCTCGGTGCGCTTCCTCGATGCGCAGGAACAGCCGCTGGCCTGGATCGTCGGCGGCGAGGACGTGATCCTGCGGGTGGAAGTACAGGCGCGCGGCGCGCTGGATTCGCCCATCGTCGGCTTTTACGTCAAGGACAAGCTGGGCCAGAACCTGTTCGGCGATAATACCTGGCTCAGCTATATGGATGCGCCGGTCGCCTGCGCCGAGGGCGAACACCTGGTGGCCGACTTCGCGTTCCAGATGCCGCGCCTGGCCGCCGGCGAATACTCGATCACCGTGGCGATCGCCAACGGCTCCCAGCAGGAGCATGTGCAGCACCACTGGATCCACGATGCGGTCAGCTTCAAATCCGATTCCACCAGCGTGGCCGGCGGACTGATCGGCATCCCCATGCAAAAAATCACACTAGAAACAATGGTTTCCCATGAATGAGTTTAAAGACAGCTTGCTGCTCGCAGCAGATTTCAACCCCGTCTCCCTGCAAGCACCAGACGCCTGGGTCGGCCACCTGCCGTTCGCGGCCTGGCTGATGAAGACCTTGCGGCCATCGGTGTTCGTCGAACTGGGCACCCATTCGGGCAATTCCTACTTTTCCTTCTGCCAGGCGGCGCGCGAGGCGGACATCAACGTCAAGTGCTACGCGGTCGACACCTGGCAGGGCGACGAGCACGCCGGCAATTACAGCAACGAAGTGTACGAGCAGGTGAACACGCATAACCAGGCCTTCTACGGCGGTTTCTCGCGCCTGCTGCGCATGACCTTCGACGACGCCGCCAGCTACTTCTCCGCCGGCTCGGTCGACCTGCTGCACATCGACGGCCTGCACACGTACGAGGCGGTCAAGCACGACTTCGACACCTGGCTGCCGAAACTGGCGCCGGGCGCCATCGTGCTGTTCCACGACATCAATGTGCGCGAGCGCGGTTTTGGCGTGTGGCAGCTGTGGGAAGAGCTGCAGCAGCGCTATGCCGAGCACCACGAATTCGTGCACTCGCACGGCCTGGGCGTGCTGCGCATCGGCGGCGGCGAAGCGGCCGCGCTGCCGTGGCTGCGCGCCGGCGGCGCCGAGCAGCAGTTGCTGCGCAACTACTTCGCCGCCCTGGGGGCACGCCAGCAGGAGCGCTTTGAGGCGCAGCAGTCGCGCCAGCAGCTTGCCTCGGCGCGCCAGCAAATCGCCGAGCGGGACGCCCTGATCACCCATCTGCACGAAGTGGTGGCCGAACACAGCGGCAACTTACACATCGCCAACGTGGCCCTGGCGGAGCGCGACAAGCTGGTCCAGCATTTGCATGAGGTGGTTGCCGAACACAGCGGCAACTTGCACATTGCTAACGTCGCCCTCGCGGAACGCGACGTCCAGTTGAGCGACATGCATGCCGAACTGGCGCAAATGCATGCCGCCCAGGCCGGCATGGCCGAGCGCGAGGAGCAGCTGCAAAAAGTCACGGCAGAATTGTCGGCCGCGCGCCTGGCGATCGCCTCGCGCGATGAGAAGGCGCTGGCGGCGTGGCAGGCGCTGCATGAGTAATTCGGGTTAGCAGGAAATAAATTTGTATAATTGACGGCTTGGCGCCAAGCCAGCCAGGCGCCCCGCTGCCGCCCTCGTCCCAGTGAAGCGCTTACCATGAACACCGAATTCAACGAATCTGTCTATCTGAAAATTAATCGGGACGTCGCTGCCGCAGTACAAAACAAGCAGTTTGCTTCCGGTTATGAGCATTATGTAAAGATTGGACGGCTGGAAGGCCGGCCGACCGACTATGCGAGCCTGTTGGACCGGCTGGTCGCCGTCGCAGCCGAGCGGGCGCGTGACGTGGCCCATTTACAGCAGGCGCTGCAGGCACGCGAGCAGGAGGTCGCGGCCTTGCACCAGGCCGTGCTGGCCTACCGTCAATCGCGCAGCTGGCGCTTGAGCGCACCGTTGCGCTGGCTGGGCAGCCTGGCGCGCGCCCTGCTGGGCGGCTTTCCCTTCCTGCGCAAGGTGCTGGCGGCGGTGCGCGTGCTGCGCCGCCTGCTGCGCAGCGAATCGCTGCCGTCGCTGGCGGCGCGCGCTTTCCGGCTGTGGCGGCGCGAGGGCGTGCGCGGCCTCGTGGCGCGCCTGCGCCAGCAGCACCATATGACGGCCGCGCCGGCCGCGTCAGCCCCGGCCTCGCTCGGCTTTGCGCTGCAGCCTGCTGTGCTGGTGCGCGCGGCGGACGGCCATTACGCGCTGGCGCCGGCCGGCCCCGGGTATACCTATATTGCGCCGCAATGTCCGCCCGACCTGCAACAGCGCCTGGCGGCGATCAGCTCGGCGCCGCGCTTTTCCATCGTGGTGCCGGTCTATAACACGACGCCGCAGCTGTTGGCCGACGTGCTGGCTTCGGTACAGGGCCAGTGGTACCCGCACTGGGAACTGATCCTGGCCGACGACGCCAGCCCGAGCGCGGACACCCAGGCCGCGCTGGCTGCCATCGCGCATCCGCAGATCAAGGTGCTGCACCTGGAGAAAAACCAGGGCATCGCCGGCGCCACCAATGTCGGCCTGGCCGCGGCGCAGGGCGATTTCGTCGTGTTCATGGACCACGACGACGAACTCACGGCGGATTGCCTGTATGAGCTGGCGCTGTGCATCGAGCGCGAGCAGCCCGATTTCGTCTACAGCGACGAAGACAAGCTCGACGAGCAAGGCAATTACGTGCAGCCGCACTTCAAGCCGGACTGGTCGCCCGATACCATGATGAGCACGATGTACACCTGCCACGTCTCTTGCGTGCGGCGCAGCCTGCTGGATCGCATCGGCGGCCTGCGCTCGCAGTACGACGGCTGCCAGGACTGGGATTTCGTGCTGCGCGTGTCGGAGCACACCAGCCGCATCAGCCACGTGCCCAAGGTGCTTTACCACTGGCGCATCATTCCAGCCTCAGTGGCCGCCGACATCGGCGCCAAGCCCTATGTGCTGGAAGCGTCGCGCCGGGTGCGCGCCGATGCGCTGGAGCGGCGCGGCCACGCCGGCAGCGTGGAGCCGGTGAGCCAGGTGCCCGGTTTCTTCCGCGTCAACTACCATTTGCGCGGCACGCCGCTGGTCTCGATCATCATCCCGAGCCGCGACAACGGCGAGGTGCTGCGCCGCTGCATCGAATCGATCCACGCCAAGAGCAGCTACCGCCAGTTCGAGATCATCGTGCTCGACAACGGATCGGTGCAGCCGGCCACCCTGGCCTACCTGCAGCAGCTGCAGCAGGCTGGCCAGGCCCAGGTGGTGCGCCATGATGCGCCGTTCAATTTCTCGGAGCTGAACAACATCGGGGTGGCGCACGCCAAGGGCGAACTGCTGCTGTTCCTCAACGACGATACCGAAGTGCTGTGCGAAGACTGGCTGGAACGCATGGGCGGCTATGCGCAGTTGCCGCACGTCGGCGCGGTGGGCGCCAAGCTGCTCTATCCGGGCGGGCGCGAAGTGCAGCACGCCGGCGTGCTCAACCTGGCCGACGGCCCGGGCCATGCCTTCCTGCGCCAGCCGGCCGAAGCGCACGGCTACTTCATGCGCAACCTGCTGGAGTACAACTGGCTGGCCGTGACGGGGGCCTGCCTGATGATGGAAGCGAAGAAATACCGCCAGCTGGGCCAGTTCGACGAGAGCTTCCCGATCGCCTACAACGACGTCGAGCTGTGCTTCCGCAGTGCGGCGGCCGGGCTGTACAACGTGGTGTGCCAGGCTGTGACGCTGATCCACCACGAATCGATCAGCCGCGGCGTCGACCACATCGACCCGGTCAAGCTGGCGCGCCTGACGCGCGAACGCCATCGCCTGTACGAGACGCACCCGGCGTATTTCCAGCGCGATCCTTTCCATAACCCCAATCTGCACCCATGCGGAGTGAACTTCGAGGTGCCTTGCTGATGAACGCTCCCGATCCCGTCGCGCAGGCCGCCGCTGCCGCGCCTCCGCTTTTCCAGTCGAGCGAGCTCGATGCCTTGCTGGCGCGCGCCAGCGCCGTGTCCTTCGATTTTTTCGACACCCTGTTCGTGCGCCCGCTGGCGCACCCGGAAGACGCGTTTGACATCCTGGGCCGCCGCTTCGGCATCCCCGACTTCCGCGCCCGCCGCCGGGCCGCCCAGACTGCAGCCTTCCAGCGCATGGCGGCCGAGGGCCGCAAGGAAATCACGCTGGCCGACATCTATGCCTGCTGGCCGGCCGGCGACGTGCCGAGCAGCGAGCTGATGCAGGCGGAAATCGCGCTCGAGCTGGCATTGGTCGAGCCCAATCCCGAACTGGCGGGTTTGTTCGCGAGCGTGCTCGCGTCCGGCAAGCCGGTGGTGATCACGTCGGACATGTATTTGACGCAAGAGTTCTTCCTGGCGGCGCTGCGTCCGCATGGCTGGGACCACTTGCCGTTGTTCATTTCGGCCGACCGCAACGCCACCAAGCGCGACAGCGGCGAGCTGTTCGACGCCGTGGCGGCCCAGCTGGGCCTGGCGCACGAAGCGATCCTGCACATTGGCGACAATGAGCTGGCCGACGTCACGCGTCCGCGCGCCAAGGGCATGATGGCCTTCCATTACCGTGCCGCGCTGGCGGCCGGGGAGGGCGCCAGCAAGAATATTTCGCTCGCCATGTCCCTGGGGCAAGGCTTGCTGCGCACCTCGGCGCGCCATATCGCGCGCGGCACATACGGCGAACTGGGCTTTGCTTATGGCGGCCCGGCCAACCTCGGTTTCCTCGACTGGATCGCGGCGCGCGCACGCGCCGACGGCATCGAGCACGTGCTGTTCCTGTCGCGCGACGGCTATACCATGGAGCGCATCGCGCGCGCCGACCCCGACTGCGAGCTGCCGCCGTTCAGCTACTTCCTCGGCTCGCGCACCGCCTACACGCTGGCGGCGATCCGCGCCGAGAATTTCACCGACTTCCTGCCCTTCTTGCTGTCCGGCGCCGATGGCCTGGCGCCGCACGAGGTGCTGGAGCGCATCGGCGTGACGCCGCCGGCGCCGGCCGTGATGGACGATCTCGGCCTGGGTGCGCAGGTGCGCATCGGGCCGGCCGTGCGCGAAAGGCTGGCCAGCTTCCTCTATGCCTACCGTTGGGAAATCCTGAAGGTATGCCAGCGCAACCGCAGCGCCATGTACCGCTACCTGCGCCAGCTCGGCCTGAAAGACGGCTGCCGCGTCGCCCTGGTCGACGTCGGCTGGAGCGGCACCAGCCAGGAAGCGTTCGAACTGGCGCTCAAGCCGCTGATGCAGCTGGAAGTGTTCGGCTACTATTTCTGCCTGGCCGACACCCCCGAGCGCCGGCGCCGGGCCCGCACCCAGCGCATGAGCGCACTGATCGACGAAACCAGCACCTCGGCCGAAACGGTGGCGGCCGTGTACGCCAACCGCGTGGTGGCGGAAATGTTCTTCTCGGCGCCGCACGCCTCGGTGATCGGCCTGCAGGACGGCGCCGACGGCGTCGAAGCGGTGCTCGATGCGGGGCGCGGCGACACCGGCAAGCTGGGCGCGGTTGCACAGCAGCTGTGCGAAGGCGTGCAAGCCTTCGCCGAGCACTACCTGCCGCAACGGCGCCGCCTGGGCGTGCACGCCACGCCGCTGCAGACGGCCTGGCCCCTGGTTGAATTGCTGAGCGACGCGGACAGCCAGGCGCGGCAGTTGCTGGGCCAGGTGAAGAGCTTCGACACCTGGGGCAGTTCGCGCAACCATGCGCTGTCGCCAAGCGACTATTAATTTACTGGAGATAGAATGTTCAATCCATCCTGGGGGCTTCGTTGAGCACGTTGCCGCTGATCATCGACCTCGATGGCACCCTGATCCACACCGACATGCTGCACGAATCGGCGTTGAGGACACTGCGCGACAAGCCGTTCGAAGTGTTGCGCATCCCGTTTTTGCTTGCCCGCGGCAAGGCTGTGCTCAAGCGCCGCCTGGCGCAGAACGGCGACTTCGATGCGGCTTCGCTACCCTACAACACCGAGTTGCTGGACTGGCTGCGCCAGGAGCGCAGCAGCGGCCGCAAACTGATCCTGTGCACCGCCTCCGACCGCGCCATTGCCGACGCCATCGCGCGCCACCTGGGCGTATTCGACGAAGTGATGGCCAGCGACGGCGTGGTCAACCTGGCCGGCAAGCATAAAGCGGCGGCCTTGGTCGAGCGCTTCGGCCAGGCCGGCTACGATTACGCGGGCAATTCGCGCGCCGACCTGCCGGTCTGGCGCGGCGCGCGCCGCGCCGTGGTGGTGAATGCGCCGACCGAGCTGGCGCGCCGTGCGGCCGACTGCTGCGAAGTGGAGCGTTCCTTTGCCGCGCCGGGCGCCGGCCTGAGCGCCTGGCGCCGGGTGCTGCGCGTGCACCAGTGGCTGAAGAACCTGCTGCTCTTCGTGCCCCTGTTTGCCGCCCACCAGTTTGCCGACCCGGCCCACTGGATGCCCTTGCTGCTGGCCTTCATTGCGTTCAGCCTGTGCGCTTCTTCGGTGTATATCGCCAACGATTTGCTCGACCTCGAGAGCGACCGCCAGCACCCGCGCAAGCGCAACCGTCCATTCGCCAGCGGCCAGGTGCCCGCCTGGCAGGGCGTGCTGTGTGCGCCGCTGCTGCTGCTCGCCAGCGCCGGCGTGGCCTGGCAAGTCGGCGGCAGCTTCTTCGCCTGGCTGGCCGGCTATTTCGTGCTGACTTGCGCCTATTCCTGGCTGCTCAAGCGCCTGATGCTGGTCGACTGCGTGACGCTGGCCCTGCTCTATACCTTGCGCATCATTGCCGGCGCGGCCGCCCTCAGCATGCCGCTGTCGTTCTGGCTGCTGGCCTTCTCGGTCTTCCTGTTCCTGTCGCTGGCCTTCGTCAAGCGCTATGCCGAGCTGCAGGTGCAGATTCTGCACGGTAAGAAAAAGGCCCATGGCCGCGGCTACTACACCACCGATGCCCCCCTGATCCAGATGCTGGGCATCTGCTCCGGCTATGCGGCGCTGGTGGTGCTGGCCTTGTACCTGAACAGCGAGGCGGTGCTGATGCTGTACCGCACGCCGGAATTCGTCTGGGGCGCGGTGCCGGTGATGCTGTTCTGGGTCAGCTGGATGTGGATGCAGGCGCATCGCGGCCATATGCACGACGACCCGCTGGTGTTCGCGGTCAAGGACAAGGCCAGCCTGTTTGCCGGCGCCTGTTTCGCGGCGGTGCTGGCCGTGGGAACCGCGGGATGGCCTCTGTGATGGTGTCTTCCTGGGGACGGCTGGGCCAGTGGGCCCACGATGTGCGGCCCCTGGGCGGGCGTGCGCAGGTGGCGCGCCAGGTGCAGGGCGCCGGGCCGGGACTGGCGCACGGCATGGGCCGCAGCTATGGCGACGTCTGCCTCAATCCGGATGGCGTGCTGTGGCGCACCACCGGGCTCGACCACTTTATCAGCTTCGACCAGGCGAGCGGCCTGCTGTGCTGCGAGGCCGGGGTGCTGCTGCGCGATATCCAGCGCATGGCGATCCCGCGCGGCTGGATGCTGCCGGTCACCCCGGGCACCCAGCTGGTAACCGTCGGCGGCGCCATCGCCAACGACGTGCACGGCAAGAACCACCATGCGGTGGGCTCCTTTGGCGACCATGTGCGCCGCATCGAACTGCTGCGCACCGACGGCAGCCGCATCGTGTGCGGCCCGGCCGAGAATCCGGCATGGTTTGCCGCCACGGTTGGCGGGCTGGGCCTGACCGGCGTGATCAGCACGGCCGAGATCCAACTGCGCCGCGTGGCCGGCCCCTGGCTGGAAACGGAAACCCTGCCGTACACCAGTCTCGACGAATTCTTCCAGCTGGCCGACGCTTCCGAAGCCGGCTGGGAACACACGGTGTCGTGGATCGACTGCCTCTCCGGCAACGGGCGCGGCATTTTCCTGCGCGCCAACCATTGCGCTATTGCCGGCCGCGCGGAACCGGCGGCGCGCGCGCGCACCATGCCTTTCGTGCCGCCCGTGTCGCTGGTGAACAAGCTGTCGCTGGCGCCGTTCAACTTCGCCTATTTCAACCTGCAGAAGAGCCGCGCCGGCAAAGGCGTGGCCCATTACGAGAGCTATTTCTATCCGCTCGACAACCTGCACGAGTGGAACCGGATGTACGGTCCGAAGGGCTTTTACCAATACCAGAGCGTCGTGCCGCGCGCGGCGGGACGCGAGGCGGTACAGGCCATGCTGACGGCGATCAGCGACAGCGGCGAAGGCTCCTTCCTGGCGGTGCTGAAAACCTTTGGCGAACGCGAGGCGCTTGGCATGCTGAGCTTCCCGCAGCCCGGCGTTACGCTGGCGCTGGACTTCCCGAACCGCGGCGAACGCACCCTCCGCCTGTTCGAAAGGCTGGACGCCATCGTGGCCGAAGCCGGCGGCCGCATCTACATGGCCAAAGACGCGCGCATGCCGCGCGCATTGTTCGAGGCCGGCTACCCGCGCCTCGCCGAATTTTTGCAATACCGCGACCCGGGCATCAGTTCCGCGATGTCGCGCCGCTTGATGGGGAAATAAGTGTCAGCTAAGAAGAAAATCGTAATCGTCGGTGCCACTTCGGCCATGGCCGAACATTGCGCCCGCCTGTGGCTGGGCGGGCAGGCGGCCGACCTGACCCTGCTGGGCCGCAACCGCGACAAGACCGAGGCTGTGGCGGCCGATCTGCGCGTGCGCAGCCCGCAGTCGACGGTCAGCGTGATCGAGGCGAACTTCAGCGATCCGCAGCAGATCCGCGCCACGGTGGACGCCATCGCCGCCGGCGGCCTGCCCGACATCGTGCTGATCGCGCACGGCTCGCTGCCCGAGCAGCAAGCCTGTCAGGACGACCTGGCGCTGGCCGCGCAGGCGATGCAGGTGAACGGCATTTCGCCGGCGCTGTTTGCCGAAGCCTTCGCCGGCCATATGCAGCGCGCCGGGCGCGGCACCATCACCATCATCGGTTCGGTGGCTGGCGAGCGCGGCCGCAAATCCAATTACGTGTATGGCGCCGCCAAGGGCCTGGTGACGCGCTACGCGGAAGGCTTGCAGCACCGCCTGGCCGGCAGCGGCGTGAAGGTGGTGCTGGTGAAGCCGGGGCCGACCGCCACGCCGATGACGGCGCATATGCCGCAGCGCGGCATGGCCAGCGTCGAGTCGGTGGCGGCGCAGATCGTTGCCGCGACGGCCAAGGGCCAGCCGGTGCTGTACACGCCCGGCAAATGGGCGCTGATCATGCTGGTCATCGCCAACCTGCCGCGTGCCATTTTCAACAAGATGGACATATGAACGCAGCGGTCGCAACACCCGCGCAGCGCGCGCTGCGTTACGGTTTGAGCGGTTTTGCGCTGCTGGTGGTCGCGCTGGCCGTGCTGGGCGGCGTGCGTGCATACTCTCCCGTGCCGTACTGGGACATGTGGCAAAGTTACCTGCCCTTTCTGGACCAGGCCGCAAACGGCGGCTGGCCGGCCTGGTGGCAGCAGCACAATGAACACCGCATCACGCTGGCGCGCCTGTTTTTCTGGGCCGACTTGCGCTGGTTCGACGGTGCCGGCTGGTTCCTGATTGTCGTCAACTACGTCCTGGTCGGCCTGGGCGCCCTGCTGTTTTGCCGCATCCTGCGCGATGCCGTGCCGGCCCGGCGCGGCATCGCAACGCACGCCCTGGCTTGCCTGCTCGTTTGCCTGCTGTTTTTCTGGAGCCAGTACGAGAACCTGACCTGGGGCTTCCAAAGCCAGTTCATTTTGGCGCAATTGCTGCCGCTGGCCGCGCTATACGCACTGTACCGTTCGATCCAGGGCGGCAGCGCCGTGTTCGCGCTGGCCTGCCTGCTGGGCGTGCTGAGCGCCGGCACCATGGCCAACGGCGTGCTGGCGCTGCCGCTGATGACGGTCTACGCCCTGCTGACGCGGCAAGGCTGGCGCCGCAGCGGGCTGCTGGCGGCGCTGGCGGCAGTGGTCCTGTTCGCCTATTTCCATCACTATGTGCCGGGGCCTAATTCCCTGGGCCAGGCGCTGCGCGAGCGGCCGGGGCAGGTCGTGCGCTATGCGCTGACCTATCTGGGGGGGCCATTCCATTTTGTCCTGCGCGAAGGGAAATTCGGCCTGGTCGCGGCGCAAGCGGCCGGCCTGTTCCTGCTGGCCAGCGCGCTGCGCTTCGCCTGGCCGGCCTTGCGCAGTGGGCGCCAGGCGGCACTGCCGCTGGCGCTGCTGTGCTTCATCGCCTTTATCGCTGGCACGGCCCTGGTGACGGCCGGCGGCCGCTCGCATATCGGAATCGAACAGGCTTTATCCTACCGCTACACCACGCCGACGCTGATGGCCTGGTCGGCACTGCTGGTGCTGTATGCACCGGCACTGCTGGCCGTGCAAGGCTGGCGGCGCCGCCTGGCATGGGGGCTGCTGGGCCTGCTGGCCCTGATGATCCTGGCCTACCAGTGGCGGGCGCAGCACTCGCGGGCCGATGAAATGTTCGACCGCGCCGTCGCCGGCCTGGCCGTCGAATTGCGCATCAAGGACATGGCGGAAATCGGCCATATTTATCCCGATCTTTCCGTGCTCGAGATGAGCGAGCAACCGGCGCAAAAACGGCGTTCGGTGTTTGGCCTGTACCCATACCGCGGCGCGTTGGCCGGCATGGGGACCGGCTTCCAGGCGGCGGCGCTGCCCGCTTGCCGCGGGGCCTTGGAGTTTGCCGACCCGGTTGAAGGGGACGGCCGCTACCTGCGGGTCGGCGGCTGGCTGGCCGGTCCGTCCGAAGCGAAGGCGCCGCAGGCGGTGCGCCTGCTGGATGCCGGCGGCAGGCAGGTTGGCTATGCCCTGGCCGGCAAGGACAGGCGCGACGTCGCGCAATTGGGCCAGGCCGGCCGCCAGGCTGGTTTCCGCGGCTATCTGGCCTATGCGCCGCTTGGCCGCAGCCTGACGCTGCGCGCTGAAGACGCGGGCGGCCCGATTTGCCAGCTTGCAGTCCAGGCGCCGGCGCCGGCGCCCTTCATCGTCAAGGCCGAGGCGCCCTCGGCGCAGCGTGCCACGGTCGGCACCGTCAGCGTGACTGCCGGCCATAGCTGGAGCGGGGCGGACTTCTTCCAGTCGCATTTCCCGGGCATGCGGGTGTACGGCAGTTATCTTGCGTCGGACGCGGACCAGGGCGCCATCGTCCTGCGCATCCAGCGCGGCGACCGCCTGTTCTACCGTTCCGGTCCCTCGGTTCAACAGCAAAGCATCGAAATCGAAGGCGTGGGAACGGTTCCCCTGCCGTTGGCCCCGCAATGGGTATTACTGGAGTTCAGCGGCGAGGCCTTGCCGCAGCAGCCATTTACCGTAAAGCTGTCCGACCAGGGCGGCGGCTGGGGCGAGTGGTCGGCCATCGCACTGAACAGCAATTAAGGATAAGGAAGAAAATGACTAAGAAGATTCTGCTCCCCGGCGGCGCTGGCCTGGTCGGCCAAAACCTGGTGGCGCGCCTGAAGGCGAAGGGCTATACCGATATCGTGGTGCTCGACAAGCATCGCCCGAACCTGGAAGTGCTCAAGCGCGTCCAGCCCGACATCACGGTGGAATATGCCGACCTGGCCAAGCTGGGCGAGTGGCAGCGCCACTTTGTGGGCGCCGACGTGGTGGTCATGCTGCAGGCGCAGATCGGCGGCATCGATTACCAGGAATTCGTCGACAACAACGTCACGTCCACCAGCCTGATTCTCGACGCCATCAAGGCCAACAATGTGCCGCAGCTGGTGCATATCAGCTCGTCGGTGGTGTGTTCCGTGGCCGACGACTTCTACACCAATAGCAAGAAGGACCAGGAAAAGCTGGTGCTCGAGAGCGGCATCCGCTGCCCGATCCTGCGCCCCACGCTGATGTTCGGCTGGTTCGACCGCAAGCACCTGGGCTGGCTGTCGCGCTTCATGAAGAAGGTGCCGGTGTTCCCGATC
Source organism: Pseudoduganella sp. (assembly GCA_039593355.1). Classification (GTDB taxonomy): domain Bacteria; phylum Pseudomonadota; class Gammaproteobacteria; order Burkholderiales; family Burkholderiaceae_D; genus Rugamonas. The sequence continues at coordinate 75,350 of JBCNPK010000004.1, read as the reverse complement.
CCCGGCCACGGCCGCTATATGCGCCAGCCGCTGTACGTGGGCGACTTCTGCAACGTGATCATCAGCTGCATCGAGAACAAGATCGACCACGGCATCTACAATATTTCCGGCCATGAGGAAGTCGATTACATCGACATCATCCGCCAGATCAAACGCACCACCGGCGCGCGCGCCATCATCGCCAAGATCCCCTACAGCCTGTTCTACGCGCTGATCTGGACCTGGAGCCTGTTCGACAAGAATCCGCCGTTCACCACCCAGCAGCTGGCCGCCCTGAGCGCCAAGGATGCGTTCGAGGTGATCGACTGGCCGGGCATGTTCGGCGTGCCGTGCACCCCGTTCGCCAAGGCCATTGACGAAACCTTCAACCATCCGCAGTACAGCAAAGTCATTCTGGAGTTCTGAAACATGGGTCAACGTATTGCAGTGCTCGGCGCCGGTCCAATGGGCCTGGCCGTCGCTTACCAGCTGGCGCGCGACGGCCACCATCCAGTCGTGTTCGAAGCCGACGACCGTGTCGGCGGCATGGCGGCCGCCTTTGACTTCTCCGGATTGAAGATCGAGCGCTATTACCATTTCCATTGCATTTCCGACGCCGGCTTCCTGCAGGTGCTGGACGAGCTGGGCCTGGCGTCCAAGGTGCATTGGCGCGCCACCAAGATGGGCTACTGGTTCCAGAACCGCCTGCAGCCATGGGGCAACCCGGTGGCGCTGCTGAAGTTCCAGGGCCTGAGCCTGGCGGCCAAGTTCCGTTACGGCCTGCATGCCTTCCTGTCCACCAAGCGCAAGCGCGAAGACTGGCGCCCGCTCGACAATGTCGAAGCGACCGGCTGGATCCAGCGCTGGGTCGGCGCGGAAGCGTATGAAGTGCTGTGGCGCCGCCTGTTCGACTACAAGTTCTACGATTACAGCAGCAACCTGTCGGCGGCCTGGATCTGGAGCCGCATCCGCCGCATCGGCACCTCGCGCGCCAGCCTGTTCGAGGAGAAGCTCGGCTATCTCGAAGGCGGCTCCGAAACCCTGCTCAACGCCATGCGCGACGATATCGTCAAGCATGGCGGCGAAGTGCGCCTGAGCACGCCGGTCAGCAAGGTGGTGATGGAGCAGGGCCAGGTGCGCGGCCTGGAGGCGGGTGGCCAGTTCGAAGCCTTCGACAAGGTGGTCAGCACGATCCCGCTGCCTTATGTGCCGCGCGTCATGCCCGACCTGCCGCCAGCGGTGCTGGAGAAATTCAAGGCGGTCAAGAACATCGCCGTGGTGTGCGTGATCGCCAAGCTGCGCAAGCCGGTGACGGAGAATTTCTGGCTCAATACCAACGATCCGGACATGGACATCCCGGGCCTGGTCGAATACACCAATCTTTACCCGCTGGACCAGCACATCACCTACGTGCCGTTCTACATGCCGGGCGAGCATCCCAAGTTCGCCGATTCGGACCAGGTGTTCCTGGACAAGGTGCGCCGCTACCTGAAGAAGATCAACCCGGCGCTGCGCGACGAAGACTTCCTCGACATGCGCGCCAGCCGCTACCGCTACGCCCAGCCGATCTGCGACCCGGGCTACCTGGACAAGCTGCCGCCGGTGGCACTGCCGGTGAAGGGGCTGTGGGTGGCCGACACGTCCTACTACTATCCGGAAGACCGCGGCATCTCGGAAAGTATCGACTTTGGCCGCAATATGGCGAAGATGGCGGCCCATGCTGAATAAAGAGTTCCTGCGCTTTCTGGTGGCCGGCGGCATTGCCGCCGCGGCCAACTTCGGCTCGCGTTTCGTGTTCAGTACCTTCCTCGACTATGCGCCGGCCGTCTTTTTCGCCTATCTGGTGGGGATGCTGGTCGCCTTCTCGCTGATGCGCGGCCACGTGTTCAATGCGCAAGGCGGGGCCCTGGCGGCGCAAGTCAGCAAGTTTGTCGGCGTCAATGTGCTGGCTGTATTGCAGACGCTGGCCATCAGCTTGCTGCTGGCGCGCTGGCTGCTGCCCTCGCTCGGCATCGTGGCGAATGCGGAAGCGCTGGCGCACCTGGCCGGCGTGCTGGTGCCGGTGGTGACCAGCTATTTCGGCCATAAATTCCTGACCTTCCGATGAAACCGGCCATTGCGCGCGTCCAGTCTGTTCTGAGCGATCCGCGCATGGTCCGTGCCATCGTGCTGTTCGTCGGCGGCGGCGTGCTGATCTACCTGGCGGCGATCTTCTGGTTTGGCTGGCATGCAACGGCGGCGGCCCTGGCCGCGCTGGGCTTGCCGTCCTTGCTCATCGGCGCCGTCGTTTGCTCGACCGCATACCTGTGGCGCTTCGGCCGGTGGGAGTATGCCCTGCGGCGCCTGGGGCATCGCGTGCCCAGTGGGCGCCACCTGGCAATCTACTTGTCCGGGCTGGCCTTGACGGCCACGCCGGGCAAGTCCGGCGAAACGTTTCGCTCGGCGCTGCTGCTGCCGCAGGGCGTCCGCGTGCCGCATAGCCTTGCCGCATTTATCGTCGACCGCGCCAGCGATGTCCTGGGGATGTGCTTGCTGGGTTTCCTGGCGGCCTGGAGCAACGGGCACCATCTTGCATGGGCCTGGATGCTGGCGTTCGCCGTGCTCGCGCTGGGAAGCCGCGCAGTTGCCCACCTGTTGCTGCACCCGCTGGCGCCTGCCTGGTGGTCGCGGCTGGGCGGCCGGCGCTGGCTGCCGGCTGCGGGCGCCCAGGCGGTCCTGGAAAGCTGGGCGCGCCTGTGGACGCTGCCAAGCGTCACGGCGTTTTCCGCCGCTGCCACGCTGGCCTATGGGACGCAAGCCCTGGTATTCGCCTGGTTCTGCCATATTGCCGGGACGGGGGTGAGCACGGCCGAGTGTGTGCTGATCTTTGTCCAGGCGACCCTGTTTGGCGCGGCCAGCATGATTCCCGCCGGTCTTGGCGCGATGGAGGCCGCCCTGGTGCTGCAGTTGAGCTCACGCGGTACGGCAGAAAGCGTTGCCGTGTCCCTGGCCATTGCAATCCGCCTCGTGACACTCTGGCTGGGGATGGCGATTGGCGCCTTGTCCTTATTATCGGTGTCTAATCAGGGCCGGCTGAAAACGCCGGCCCCGCCGGCGAACGAGCCCTTCAGCGGCGCATAAACGAGGTTTTGACTTTGAATTGCGGACACAGGAAAAGTGTGCCGCCTTTCGCATACGCCAGCCCCATCAGGGCATCGCCTTCCAGCTTCGACACATCGGCCTTGATGGCGAAGCCCGCCGCTTTCATTGGCGGTTGCTTGAAAAACTCGGCAACGTCGGGACGTTCATTCGGCCGTGTCTCAATAAAGTAGCGCTTGCCTTGTTCATTGCTCAAAACGAGGTAAGTCTTGTCTGGAAGCGTCGCCTTGCTTGCCAATGGTGCCAGCCAGCCGTTAACTTCCAGGATGGCCGGCAGCTTTGCCTGCGCGGGCGCCGGCGACACCCCATTGATGGCATCGATGCTGCCGTCGCAATGGTCGGCTGCCAGGGCTTTGCCGAGCGCTGCTTCGTCCACAGGCTGCGCGAAACCATACAAGCTGGCGACGTTGCCGCTCTCCTTGTAGGCGACCGATGTCAATTCCACTTCATACGTGTCGCGCCAGAGGCTGCGCGGGGCCGCGGCGTCGATCGTGAAGGAGGCGACCTGTTTATTTCTCAGGAAATCCGTTCCCGAGAAAAGGAGGCCGAAGTCTTCGGTACTTTCAATCAGCGGCGAGACGACAAATCCTGTTTCTGCCATGCTTGCGATCATGCGGTATTTCTTTACCGCGCCGTCCGTCCGGGTCAGCTTGATGTCGAGCTGGCTGGGTTTTAGCAGCGTATTCGAAATACGTCCCAATAGGCTCTTCTTTAATACGACTTTCGCGTACAGAACCTTGCCTGTCGGCGCTAGTTCGACCCGCTCGCCAAGAGCGTAAGTCCGCTTGAAATATTCTTTGGATTCGACAGGCGCGATATCGCCCGGTGCACGATGTTGTAGCAGCAGAAAACCGTTCGCAAATGACTGCGGGGCGTAATTCGACAGCAGGACTGGCCAGCTCAGGCCTTCTTCAAGTGCCGGCAGCCTGTCATCGATCGGCTGCACCTTGAACAGGATATTGTCCGGCCGCCCCTCACTGAGCAGGTGGTTTTTATTTCGCTCGGCGAGCGCAGGCGTATAGACGGAGTAACTCTGCAGAACAGGACGAGGGTTCCAATGGTTACCGGAGCCAATCAGCAGGGATTGCTCGTACGAATAGATGTCGACCGAACCGGGCAGAGTGGGGAAACCTGCCAGCGACTTCAGTGCCGCCAGGCGGCTGTCAAAATCAGCCTTCAGTTGCGCCGGATGCGAAACGCGCATCCTGGCCCCATCCCACGCCTTGGCATACGTCGCATTCAAGTTCTTGAAGAAGGCCTCGGTGGATGTGTTCACGTAGGCGGCATCGATGGCAGCCCATACCGCCACGGCGCACAGCAGCAGGCTGCGCCCCCGCGCTGGCGAAACCAGGGTGCTAGCCAACAATGCCGTCAGCAGGAGCATGCTGCTTGAAATGACGGCATGCGCATCGTGTCGGACGAATCCCGCCTTGAACGCCAGGAACAGCATGCACAAGAACATCAGGATCACCACCGCTTTCAAACGCAGCGCAACGGCCTGCCCTTGGAAGACTATGTGCGCAAGAATGGCCGTACCCACCACGAAAGCTAATAGTTGTGCCGGATTGCCGTTGACGGCCATCGCTTCGGTGTACCCGCTAATGATGGGAAGCATGGACATGAAATACTGCGGCAAAGCCAGCAGCGGTTGCTTCGCGACAAGCCAGAATGCTGCCATCAGCACTGGTGGCGTGGCGCAGGCGAGCACGGCAAGCGAGCGCCGGCCAGCGTTCCAGAGCAGGTAGGCGGAAAAAATTGCGATCGCGACGCAGGCGATCAGGGCCGAACCCTTGATCAGCGGTATCAGGCCAAATGGCGCGAACAAGGCCACCAGGATGAGTGATTCTTTGCCGCTCCCCGACAGCGCTTTCTCGGCAATGACACGGTACAGGTAAGTGCCGACCAACAGGGTATAGAAGAAGAGCAATACATCGGGCGAATACATGACTGTGCTGAGCACTACCAGCAATGCCAACTGGATCGACCATTTCGAATTTCTAAAATTCAGGAACGCTGCCAGGGCAAAGGACAGCGCCAGGAAGACGGAGCCCCAAACCATCAGATGATCGGTTGCGGGATGGTATACCCGGGTGTAAATAGAAGCATAAGGCCCGAAGGTAAAGACCACGTCCTTGCCGATGACAAGTCCTTGAGCCAGGGCCTGGTTCATCGCATACATCCACGACGGGTCAAGGCCTTCCGCCGGCATATTGGGCGAAAAAGGGACGAAAAGCGCAAGCGCGGCGAGCACAAGGCCTGCCAGGAACAAACCACCGGCAAGTGTGGTGGGGCCAAGGCGAGCCAGGGTTGGGTTTGACGGTGTATCGGTACGCATATGTCCGTTTTCTAGGGATTGGCTGACGGCATCGATTTCTTCGAGGCATTGCATTTTAAGCCACCCCCCAATCAGTGTCATCCGCTGCGGGCAGAAAGCCAGGCCGCAAAAACAAAAACGCCGACCTGCAAGGGTCGGCGTTTTCACTTTTTATTCTTGGTGGCCCGGGGCGGAATCGAACCACCGACACAAGGATTTTCAGTCCTCTGCTCTACCAACTGAGCTACCAGGCCAAGGCGCGCAATTATAGCAGACGCCATTTCCATTTGCCAAGTGCCGGGCGCAGTGCGCTAGAATGTTGTCATGAGTGCACCGACCCTCGACTCCGGCCAGATCGCCTTCATGCGCAGCGGCGTATCGATCAGCGTCGCCAGTTGCGACCGCGACGGCATGCCGCAGCTGGTGCGCGCCATCGGCTGCCGCGTCAGCGACGATGGCCGCCGCGTGACGATCTTCGTGCCGGAAAAAAAGTCGCAGGCGGTGCAGCGTGACATCTTTGCCACCGGCGCCATTGCCGTGGCCTTCACCCAGCCCTCGACCCACCGCACCATGCAGCTGAAAAGCCGCGATGCCCGGGTATCGGCGCTGCAGCCGGACGATGTGCAACTGGTGGCGGCCTACCGCGATGCTTTCGTGGCGGAGGTGGGCGCGATCGGCTTTCGCGAGGCCATGGTACGCACCCTGCTTGCCTGCCCGCCGGAAGAGCTGGTTGCGCTGAGCTTCTGCCCCAGCGAAGCGTATAGCCAGACGCCCGGCCCCAACGCCGGCAAGAAGCTGGAGGCGGGGGAATGAGCGCCATCATGCTCGACACCATCCGCGAATGCTTCGAGGGCGTGATCCCCGCGGTGCTCGGGACGGCCGACCTGGACGGCATGCCGAACGCTTCCTACCTGTCGCAGGTGCAGTACATGGACCGCGAACATATCGCGCTGTCCTACCAGTTCTTCAACAAGACACGCGCCAACATCCTGGCCAACCCGAATGCAAGGTTGAAGGTGGTCAACCCGCATACCGGAGCGCAGTACACGCTGGCGCTGCAATACCTGCGCACCGAGACCTCCGGCCAGCTGTTCGAAAGCATGAAGGCCAAGCTGGCGGGCCTGGCCTCGCATACGGGCATGACAGGGATCTTCAAGCTGCTTGGCTCGGATGTGTTCAGGGTCACTGAGATTGTCTGCGTCGACCGCGACGTGGCCCCACCGCCACCGCCGCCGCGCAATACGCTGGCGGCGCTGCGCCTGTGTTCGGAACGCCTGCTGGCCTGCCGCGACCTGGCGCAATTGTTCGACGAAACCATGGCCTGCCTGGACGAGAAGCTGGGCATCAGCCATGCCATGCTGCTGCTGCACGACCCGCAGGCCGCTTGCCTGTACACGGTGGCCAGCCACGGCTACGAACAATCGGGCGTGGGTTGGGAGATCCCGCTGGGGCAGGGCGTGATCGGCGTCGCGGCGCGCGAAGGCACGGCCATCCGCATCAGCCACATGACGGCCGAATACAGCTACAGCCGCGCCATCCGCCAGCAGGCCGCAGGCAGCGGCCTGGGCCAGTCGCTGCAGACCGAGATTCCTTTCCCCGGCCTGGCCGAGTCGCGCAGCCAGCTGGCCGTGCCGATCCAGGGCTGCGAGCGCCTGCTCGGCGTGTTGTACGTGGAAAGCCCGCAAGACCTGCGCTTCACCTACGACGATGAGGACGCGCTGGTGACCTTGTGCGCGCAGCTGGCGATGGCGATGCACATCATGCAGAACGTGCCGGCACCCGAACCGGAACCGGAAGCGGAATCGGCGCCGGCAGTGCAGGGCGCGCCCCTGGTGGTGCGCCATTTCGCCGACAACGATTGCATCTTCTTCGGCAACGACTACGTGATCAAGGGCGTGGCCGGCGCGGTGCTGTGGGCGCTGCTGCAGGACTATGTCGCGCAAGGCAAGACCGCCTTCAGCAACCGCGAACTGCGGCTGGACCAGCGCGTGCGCCTGCCCGACGTCAGCGACAACCTGGAGGCCCGCCTGGTGCTGCTGGCGCGGCGCCTGTGCGAACGCGAGGCGCCGGTGCGGATAGAGAAAACGGGACGCGGACACTTCCGGCTTTGCGTCCAGCGCCCCTTGCAGCTGGCCGAAGCCTGATCATGCCGCCATGGCTGGCGGTGCGGCCAGCGCCGCATCCAGCTTGGCCGCATCGCGCTCGCTGACCAGGCTGCGCGCCATGGCCAGCACGCCCTCAAAGACCGGCGGCGGCATGCCGGCGCGCATGCCCAGCAGCATGCCGGCACGTTCGGCCGGATTCAGCGCAGGGATCATCCAGCGCATGGTGGCCTGCATTTCCTCCGGCGGGATGGCAGCCAGGATGCGCTCATGGATGGCCTCCAGTTCCTGATCGGAATAGCAGGCCCACAGCACGGCGTTGTGCTCGGTTTCCTCCAGGTTCATATGCACCAGGTTTTCGCCGATGAAGACCGACAGCTGCAGGTACAGGTGGTCCAGGTGCTGGAAGCGCGCGGCGCCGATGGCGCTGGCGCAGTGGTCGCACAGCGCCAGCAGCTTGTCGATGGCCCAGTCGTGGTGGTCGTGGTCGCCCTCTGCCACTTGCGCCGAGCCGCGGCGGCGCGCATTCATCGCGGGATGCACGAACTCGCGCTCGTGCTGCATGTGCTTGCGCATGATGGACAGCAGCTCGCGCACCTGGGCCAGCGCGCCCTGCAGGTCGTCGTTATCGGCCGCATCGGTGCGGGACAGGCGCGCCTGGGTATCGCTCATGAAGTTGCGCAGCGCCTTATGGATGCCGGCGTACATATTGATTCGTGGTTTGCTCATTTCGTTCGTCCTCGGGTTGGTACGAAGACAATGGTAGACATGAAGACATCGCCGCGTTCTTAAAAACTCCCTCAGCAAACCTTAAAAACTTCTTAAGCCAAAGGCGGGGCTGTAGAAAAAGGGGACGTAACACTTTTTGGCGAAGCAAAAAGTGTTACGTCCCCTTTTTCTACAGCCCCGCCTTTATGGTGCGCGCTGGCGGGATTTCAGCGTGGTCCCGTCGGGCCCGAACAGCAGCACGTGCTCGCCCATGCGCGGGCGGCCGTCGGGGCCGGGTGCGAGGGGGGCGGGCGGCGTTGACTGGTAGAGCCAGACCTCGCGTCCGCTGTCGAAGCGCCTGCTGAGCTGGGGCGGGCCGAAAGCGGCCAGGGCTGCCGCGCGGTTGCGCGGGGCCGCGGGGCTGGCGGGGGGCGGGTCGTCCATGTATTCATAGCTGAGCAGCGTGTCGTCCGGCCAGCTGCGGTCCCAGATCGGGGCGAAGTAGCTGCGCTCGAGCAATACCTGGCAGTCGCAATAGGGCATTTCGCTGGCGGGCGGATTGCCGGCGTACAGGTCGTGGAAGGGCAGTGTCGCGCGCCGCTCGCCGGCTTGCAGGGTGACGGAGAACAGCGGTCGTTCCGTGAAGTACATGTAGTTGCCTCGCGGGTCGCTGCACACTTTTTCCGGGCTGCGCAGGTACTCGTCCAGCCAGGCGAACAGGTGGGCGTTGTTGGACACCAGTCCGGCCTCCATGCCGACCAGGCATTCCAGCCGCAGGTCGCCCAGGCGGCGCATGCCTTCCGGTACGCCGGGGCTGCGCACGTCGGCACGCCATGTCATGGACAAAGTCTTGCGGTTGGCCAGCACGGCTGCGTCTTCGCGCCATAGCTGCGCATCGGCATCGAGGGTGAAGCTGTTGTCGGCGGCCACCGCAACCGGCTTGGCCATGGTGTCGCCCACGACCTTCAGCTTGATGCCCCGCATATCCGTGCCAGGCTGGCGGGGCAGGAGGCGGAAGCGCAGCGTGGCCTGCGGCGCCAGCGCGTGCTCGCGCCTGAATAACTCCACGCCTTGCAGCATCTTGCGGTAGGACTTGTCCACCGGTGAGCGGGTGCTGGGGACTTCCACCGTGGGTACCGACAAGGCTGCGGCTAGCAGCAATGCAGTTTTCCACATAATGTCGGATTGTGGCATTCTCTGGTAATCCCTGCATCCCGAATGCGCCAGCAGTGCGCACATTTACTGATGATTAATGACCCGCCTGTGCTTGAGAGTTTGTCTACCCGCTATGAGCTACTGGTAGCCAACATCAGCGACTACGCGATCTATATGTTGGATACCGGGGGCCGCATCAGCAGTTGGAATGCGGGCGCCCAGCGCTTTAACGGCATTACCGAAAGGGAGGCGTTAGGCACGCATTTTTCGCGTTTCCATACGCCGGAAGACCGGGAGGCAGGCGTGCCGCAGCAGGCGCTGGCCACGGCTTTGCGCGAAGGCCGCTATGAGGCCGAGGTCTGGCGCGTGCGCAAGGACGGCTCGCGCTTCTGGGCCAGCGTGGTGATCGACCCGATCTTCACGCATGAAGGCGAGCACGTAGGTTTTGCCAATATCACGCGCGACATCACGGAGCGCAAGGCGGCGGCGGAAGCGCTGCGCGAAAGCGAGCAGCGCTTCCGCCTGCTGGTACAGGGCGTGATCGATTATGCGATCTACATGCTCTCGCCGGAGGGCCTGATCACCAACTGGAACCTGGGCGCCGAACGGATCAAGGGCTATGCGCCGGAGGAGGTGCTCGGTACCCATTACCGCCGCTTCTTCACGGAGCAGGACAGGGCAAGCGGGGTGCCGGAACGGGCGCTGGAGATTGCTGCGCGCGAGGGGCGCTACGAGAGCGAGGGCTGGCGCGTGCGTAAGGACGGCACGCAGTTCTGGGCCCATGCCGTGGTCGATGCGCTGTTCAGCGACGACGGCTCACTGCTGGGCTTCGCCAAAGTCACGCGCGACAACACCGAGCAGCGCAAGGCGCAGGAATCGCTGGAGCAGGCGCGCGCTGCATTGTTTCAGGCGCAGAAGATGGAGTCGATCGGCCAGCTCACGGGCGGCGTGGCACACGACTTCAACAATCTGCTGGCGGTGATCTCGAACGGCATTGATATCCTGCGCAACGCACCGAGCCAGGAGGCGGGCGCGCGCGTGCTGGACAGCATGCGGCGCGCGGTGGACCGCGGCGCTTCCCTGACGCAGCAACTGCTGGCCTTCGCCCGCCAGCAGCCGCTGGCGCCCAGCGTGCACCAGTTGAATCGCCTGGTGAGCGGCTTTGAAGGCGTGCTGCGGCGCGCTGCCGGGCCGCTGATGCGCTTCGAGATGGACCTTGACCCCCAGTTGCGTCCCGCTTCGATCGACGAGGCGCGCTTTGAGGCTGCGCTGTTGAACCTGGTGGTCAATGCGCGCGACGCCATGCCCGATGGCGGCACGCTCGAAGTCACCACACGCAACGTCACGCTCGAGGCCAACCAGGCCGGGGCCCTGCCTCCTGGCGAGTATGTGCGCGTGAGCGTGGCCGATACCGGTACCGGCATGAGCGAAGAAGTGCGCCAGCGCGCCTTCGAACCGTTTTACACCACCAAGGAAGTGGGCAAGGGTACGGGCCTTGGCCTGAGCCAGGTGTATGGCTTCATGGCCCAATCGGGAGGCGCCGTGACCCTCGATACCGAAATCGGCAAGGGCACGACCGTCAATCTGTTCCTGCCGGCGCTGGAACAATCGCTGGCGGAGGTGCGCCCGGCGCGCGGTGCGCGCGAAGAGCGGGTGCTGATCGTGGAGGATGATCCTTTGGTCATGGAGTCGGCACGCGAGCTGTTCCAGAACATGGGCTTTAGCACCGTGCACGCCAGCGACGCGGCCGATGCCCTGCGCACCCTGCAGCGCGATGGCGAATTCGACGTGCTGTTCAGCGACGTGATGATGCCGAATGGGATGTCGGGCCTGGACCTGGCGCGCGAAGTGCGCAAGGGCTACCCCGCCATCAAGATCATCCTGGCCTCCGGGTTCCCGCAAGCGGATGAGGAATTTTCCATCGTCGGCAAGCCGTACCGCCTGGCCGAGCTGGCTCGCGAGCTGCGCATGGGCTGAGGTACACTCTACGCCTTTACAGAAGCCGTAGGGGAGACACGATGAAAAAACTGGTATTGGGGGGACTTGCCATGCTGATGGCCGGCAGCGCCATGGCGGCAACGGTGCAGGACGTGGCGGAGCGCTACCGCAAGCTGGTGCTGGCGATCGGCCAGCATGACAGCAGTTATGTCGACGCTTATTACGGCCCGCCGGAACTGGAACAGCAGGCGGCGAAGAACAAGCAAAGCCTGGCATCCATCAAGACCGGCGTGGCGCTGGCCCAGCGCGACATCGCGCAGCAAAAGGCGCACAATCCCGACGAGGCCCTGCGCATCGAGTTCCTGTCCAAGCAGCTGAAGGCGATGAAAGCCCGCGTCGACATGCTGGAAGGCCGCAAGTTCAGCTTCGACGAGGAGACCGCGCTGCTGTACGACGCGGTGACCCCGCACCACGACCGCGCCTACTACATGGCGCTGGTGGCGCAGGTGGACAAGCTCTTGCCTGGCAGCGAGCCGCTGCCGGAGCGCCTGAAGGCCTTCCGCGCCAAATTGGTGATCCCGAAAGACAAGCTGCAAGCGGTGTTCGATGCGGCGATCGCTGCCTGCCGCGAGCGCACCGCAGCCTTCATGGAACTGCCGCAGAACGAAAGCTTCGTCCTGGAATTCGTGACCAACAAGCCGTGGTCCGGCTATAACTGGTACAAGGGCAATGCGCACAGCCTGATCCAGATCAATACCGAATTCCCGATCTATATCGACCGCGCGGTGGACCTGGGCTGCCACGAAGGCTATCCCGGCCACCACGTCTACAACGCCTTGCTGGAGCAGTCGCTGGTCAAGCAGCGCAACTGGGTGGAGTTCAGCGTCTACCCGCTGTTCTCGCCGATGTCGCTGATTGCCGAGGGCAGTGCGAACTATGGCATCGAGATGGCTTTCCCCGACGAGGAGCGCCTCGCTTTCGAGCAGAAGGTGCTGTACCCGCTGGCGGGTCTGGATCCGGCGCTGGCGCCGCAATATGCGCAGTTATTGAAGCTGCTGGGCAAGCTGGGCTACTCCGACAACGATGCGGCGCAAGCCTACCTGGAAGGAAAATGGACGCGTGAGCAGACCATCGAGTGGCTGGTGAACGTATCGCTGTACCCGCCGGAGAAATCGGCGCAGCGCCTGTCCTTCTACGACGCGAACCGCGGCTATGTGATCAACTACAACCTGGGCAAGGACATGGTCAAGGCCTGGACCGAAAAACACGTGACGGCCACCGATCCGGTGGCCGCCCGCAAGCAGCGCTGGGAAGCATTCAAGAGCTTGCTATCCTCCCCGCGCCTGCCTTCCGGCCTGCGTTAAGCCGGCTTAAGCGGCTTTCTTCGCGCTCAGGCATTCCTTCATGAATGCCTTGCGCTCATCGCCTTTCTTGCCTGCCGCGTCGGCGTTGCAGGTCTTCATTTTTTCCTGCTGCGTCGCTGGCGCGGCAGGCTTCGCGCTCAGGCATTGCTTCATGAATGCCTTGCGCTCATCGCCTTTCTTGCCTTCCGCTTCCTTATTGCAGGTCGTCATCTTCATTTGCTGGGGAGTCTTCGCCGGAGCCGGGTCCGCGGCAAAGGCGGCGGAACAAGACAGGGCCAGCATGGCAATGATCAGTTTTTTCATGGGCGGTTCCTCGTAACAGTTGAGTTGGTCTTGCGTTTGTAACTATACATAGTTTTTGGCGGGCAAACACCTATAGTGTAAGTAGCTCTTCTGAAGGAGGTTGCCATGACCCGCAAATTCATCGACTGCCGCGAATTCCCCAGCGACACCCACTGCAGCGTCGCCATTGCGGCGGACAGCGAAGACGAACTGGTGGAAACTGCGGTCCAGCACGCGGTGTCGGTCCATAAACATGCCGATACGCCTGAGCTGCGCAGCGCCATCCGCAGCATGATCCACGATGGCACGCCGCCGGAGCATGTGATGCCGCCGGGGGCAGTCACCGGCGCACCGCAAGGGGCGCGGACGCACTAAGCCGCCCGCGCGTCGGGCTGGGCTTCGAGATAGCGGATCAGGTCGCGGCCCAGCACGCGCAGGCGTGCCGTCTCGACCTGCCGTTTTTTATAGGCGTCGTGGCTGGCTGGGCCTTCCAGCGTGCGGCCATGGCTGGCCTTGTCCATCAGCTGGATCTCGTATTCGAAGAAGAAGCCGACATCGTAGTCGGGGCCGCTGGCCGCCGGATCGTCCGACGGCACGTGGATCATCTTGCGCACCGTGACCTGGATGCTGTTGAAGCCGGCGCCGCTGTGCGGGTTGTCGGCGCGTGTCTGCGGCGAAGAGATTGCCATCAGCTCCGCATCCATTTTCTCCAGCAGCTCGGCCGGGTAGCCATCGGCTGCTTCCAGCAGACAGCGGTATTGGGTGAACACTTCCTTGGCCGCCTCCATGTCGAGCAGGGTGTTGCGCGTGCGCTGCGCGTCGACATTGGTCACCGAAATCACATGCGCGCGCTGCAGCGTGCGCAGGGCGAGCAGGCATTCGAAGCGGGTGTTGAACACCATGCGCACGCCGAGGTGGTCGAAGATGTCGGCGGCCAGGTAGGCGGCCTTTTGCAGCAGCTTGAGCAGGATGCTGGCGCGGCTCTTGTTGTTCTTGCGGTCAAAATGCAGCAAGGGCAGGCAAATCTCGCCATCGCTCAGGTAATGCTGGCCGTCTTCCTGGCGGATGACTTCATCCAGGCTGGCGAATACCTGCTGGCGGATGGTGTTGAAATAGCGCAGTTTGAGGTTGTTATCGATGTAGAACACGCCGTGCATCACCTTCAGCACGGCGCAGGACCACATGCGGCGCAATTCCGCCTGCTCGTTGCCGTGCAGGGAAGCGTACACCAGCAAGTCCAGCGGATCGTCCGGCATGCGCACTTCGGGCGGGATCAGGGCGGCCTGGCCCGGTGTCAGGAAGGTGGTGCAGACAAAATCGAGCGCTTCGCCGTGGGCTTTGGCGATCACCTCGCGTGCGTGTGGATTGTCGATGTCGAAGCCGTATTCGCGCACGAACTGTTGCGCGTCGTGCTTGTTGCGCAGGGCCAGGCCGCCGAGGTCGATTGCCGACACGCCGGAGGCGATGGCATTCAGGTAAGTCCAGTTCAGGGAAAACTTCCCCTGGCACTTGAGCGAGGGATGCATGGCGGTGTTAGTGTGGGTGCAACCGTCCAGTCTGTAAAGAAAGTATCGCAGCGTTGGGTGCATGCCGCAAGGTGCGGTGTTGTTTGCAGATCGTACTTGTGTATTGGTAAAAAACTAATGTAATATTTTCTCGGTGGTAACTTTTATAACGACGCTTCAAAAGGATCGACCGTGAACAATCCGTATTCCATGCCTCAAGCCGAGCTGACCGAACCGATCGGCGACGAAACCTATATGCCGGAATTCTTCGCCCTCGATGGCCGTATCGGCCGCCTTCGGTACTGGGCGTACAGCGTTGGCTGGGGCTTGCTGTTTGTCGCGGTGATGGCGCTGATCGGCTTCGTGAGTGCGATGGCAGGGCACCCGGACATTGCCGGCAGCACGGCGCTCTCCGTCATCAGCACCGTGGCATCCTTCGTGCTGATCATCTCGCTGGCGCGCCGCCGCCTGAACGACCTTGGCAAGTCCGGCTGGCTGGCCTGCCTGATGCTGATACCGCTGGTGAGTTTTATCGTTGCCCTGTGGCTGCTGTTCGGCCCCGGCGATGACGAAGCCAACGAATACGGCCCGGCACCCGGCCCGAATTCCACCGGCGTGAAAATTCTGGGCTGGGTTGCGCCAATCATCGTCGTCGGCATCATCGCCGCCGTCGCCATTCCGGCCTACTCCGCCTACGTCGCCAAGGCGCGCTCGGCGCAGCTGGGCCAATAAGGCGGGATGCACAACCCCTACGCCGCGCCTCAGGCCGGCCTCGCGCTGCCGGGCCGGCCTGCCGGTGCGACGCGGCTTCTTGCATGGAACAGCCGCATTGGGCGCGCGCGGTTTGTCGCGTACAGTTTCGCGGGGCTGGCTTTCTCGATTTTTTATTTCGTGGCGGTAGGCGCCGTTGAAAGGTCGCTCGGCGTGCTGTTCATGCCCGGATACCTGGCCGGATGGGGGCATACGGCCATCGTCATGCTGGTTCCCGTGCTTGCCCTGGTGAACGCGACGCGCCGCCGCCTGCACGATTTCGATGTCAGCGCCTGGTGGGCGTTATTCCTGCTGTTCCCGATCTTCCAGTTTGTCTTCCTGATCTATCTGCTGGTGGCTCCCGGCACGCCGGACGCCAATCGGTTTGGACCGGCGCCGCCGCCTACTGAGCGCAGCATCTGGGCTGCGGCGGTGCTGGGCGGCTTCGCTCTGCTGTGGCTTATAGTGCTCCGCTCTCCTTGATGTCGAGGTAGCGGTTGAGGAGGGCGGCGGCCAGCTGCTCCGGCGCGACGTCGACCAGGTGGCCGGCGCGCAGGCCGAGGCGGCGGATGGCTTCCTGGCGCTGCTGCAGGTAATGCTCGCTGGCGGCCAGGCGCAGCGCGTCGTCGAAACCGGTCACCGGCGCGGTGCTGGCAGCGTCCAGCGCACGTTCGCGCAGGCTGGCGCACATCACCAGGTGGCGCGAGGACAGCAGGTCGACGGCCTGGCGCAAGGCCACGTCGTCTTCGTCGCGCACATTCGTCACCAGCACCACGAAGGCGCGCCGGCCCAGGCGGTTCAGCAGATCATTGGCGGCGCGCAGGTAGTCGGGCGCCGCTTCGCCCGGCTGCAGGTCGTACACGCCGGCCAGCGTGCGGTCCAGGCCAATGCGGCCCTTGGCCGGCGGCAGCCAGCGGTTGTCCACGCCAAAGCTCATCAAGCCCACCGCATCGCCCTGTTTGCCCGCCACGAAGGCCAGCGTCAGCACGGCGTAAAGGGCGTGGTCGAAGTGGCTGGTGTCGCCGTCGCGCGCCAGCATGCGGCGGCCGGTGTCGAGCAGGAACACGACCTGCTGGTCGCGTTCCATCTGGTATTCGCGGCTGATCGGCTTGCGGTGGCGCGCGGTGGCTTTCCAGTCGATCGAACGCAGGCTGTCGCCGCGCCGGTATTCGCGCAGCTGGCGGAAGTCGGTGCCTTCGCCGCGCTGGCGCTTGACCAGCGAGCCGGCGGTCGGCGCCTGGCGGTCGGTGGCGCGCAGGGCTTGTCCCAAAAGGCGCGCCACGTCGGGGAAGACTTTGGCCGTCTGCTCCGGGCCGATGCGATGGGTGGCTTGCCACAGGCCGAGCGGGCCGGCCACCTGCAGCCAGGGGACGCCGAAGCGGCCGTCGCCGCGCTCCAGCGGACGCACGCGGTAGGCGATGGTGGAGAAGGCGCCCGGCGCCAGGCGCGTCGCATGCGGTATGCCTTCCAGCTCCCAGGCCGGCGGATAGTCGTCGAACACGTCGAGCTGCAGCGGCGCCGCGCCTTCGTTGTGCACCGTCAGCCGCACATCGTGCCAGGCGCCGACCGGCAGCACGCCGGCGAGCTGGCGCTCGGCGCGCAGGGCTGGGCGGCGGCGCGCCAGCAGGACATCGGCGCCGGCGGCCAGCAGCAGGGCGCCGGCCAGCAGCTGCCAAGGCCCCTGCAGCTGCGGCCAGATGCTGGCCGGCACGCCAAGTGCGGTCAGGCCCAGCAGGGCCTGGAACATGCGGCGGGTTGGCTTCATCAGTTGCGCGGGGCGGCCACGGACTCGATCAGGGCGGCCAGCACGTCGTCCGCGCCCAGGCCATCGAGTTCGCTTTCCGGCGAGAGGGCGATGCGGTGGCGCAGCACCGGCAGGCTGGCGCGCTTGATGTCGTCCGGCGTGGCGTAATCGCGTCCACCCATCAGGGCCATGGCGCGCGCCAGGCGGATCAGGGCGATGCTGCCGCGCGGTCCGGCACCGACCGAGACGCCGGGCCATTGGCGCGTGGCGCGCACCATGCGCACCGCGTAGTTGGCGACCGTTTCGTCGACCCGGATGCGCGCCACCAGCTGCTGCAGCGCGACCAGGGTTTCCGGCTTGATCAGGGTGCGCACCTGGGCCACTTCCAGCCCGTCGCCGACGCGGTCCTGAGTCACGGCCAGCAGCATGTCGGTTTCTTCCTTCTCGCTCGGATAGGCGATCTGTGCCTTGATCAGGAAGCGGTCCAGTTGCGCTTCGGGCAGCGGGTAGGTGCCTTCGCTTTCCAGCGGATTCTGGGTCGCCAGCACCATGAACGGGGCGGCCAGCGCGTGGCCTTCGCCTTCGATGGTGACCTGGCGTTCCTGCATGGCTTCCAGCAGCGCGGACTGGGTCTTGGCGGGGGCACGGTTGATTTCGTCGGCCAGCAGCAAGTGGGTGAACACCGGGCCTTTGCGCACGCTGAAGGTCTGCTGGCGCTGGTCGAACACGGCGTGGCCCATCACGTCGGCCGGCATCAGGTCGGGCGTGAACTGGATGCGCGAGAAGTCGCCGGCAAAAGTCTTGGCCAGGGCTTTGACCAGCAGAGTCTTGCCCAGGCCAGGCACGCCTTCCAGCAGCACGTGGCCGCCCGCCAGGCAGCAGGCCAGCACCTGTTCGACCACCGCTTGCTGGCCGACGATGGCGCGGCCGATTTCCTCGCGCAGCCGCTGCACGATGTCGACTGCCTGGGCCAGGCGGTCGGCCGGAATGGCGTTGTTGGAAGGGAGGGACATGCTATCGCTCATGGTGGGCTCGCAATTGTTGGAGTATGGAGATCTGTCGTGTGAAGTCGGCGGCGCGCGCGGCGGGAGCGCCCAGCAGGGCGTCGCTCACCTGCGCCTCCGGCAGTTTGGCCAGGCGCGCCAGGCGGCGCGCGCGCTCGTTGCCGTCCAGGGCATGCAGTTCCGGCAGGCGCCGCAGCAGCTGCTGCAGCGTGCGTTTGCGCACCGCTTCCAGCAGAAGGCCGCGGCCTTGCGGCAGCTGCCACAGCCAGCGGCCGCTTGCTTCGATGTGTTCGATCAGGGCGCGCCGCGCATTGGCCTTGGCCGGCAGCAGCGGTCCGAAACGGCGCGTGGCATTCCAGGTCCAGAGCACCAGCAGGGCTCCCAGGCCGAGCAGCACCGGGCGGCAGAACTGCCACAGCCACGCGGCCCAGCCGACGCTTTCGTTGTGCTGCACCAGCAGCACCGGCGCGGTGGCGCCGCTTTGGCCGGCCAGCAGCAAGAGCAATTCGCCGTGGTCGAACTGGTTCAGGGACTCGTTGTCGAAATAGTTTTCCACCGCGTCCGAGGCGACCATGGCCACCTTGCCGCGCCCTTCGGCGTAGACCAGCACGGACAGCTCGTGCGTGTCGCCCCACAGCGGCGCCGGGCCCTTGCCTTCGAAGCGCTGCAGGGTCACGTCGGAATGGCGGCGCAGTTCGATGGTGTTGGCCGCGCCGGGCGCATTCAGGCACACCAGGTGGGCCGGCGGCTCCGGTGGCTCCGCTTCCTCGTCTTCGTCCTTGTGCTTCTTTGCCGCAGCCGCCTGCTTCTCGCGGCGCTTGGCTTCCAGGGGATCGAGGCGGCAGGCCTCGTCGATACGGGTGCGGCCCGACATGGACACCCCGAAGTGCTTGCCCAGCGGGTCCGGCAGCTGTTCGCTGATGACCTCGGGCTTGTCGGCCTTATCGTCGGTGTTCTGCACCCAGCCCGGCGTCATGATCAGGGTATTGCCGCGCCTTACCCAGTCCAACAGCAGGGCGGCCTGGCGCCCGTCCGGCTGGCGCGCATAGGGCGACAGCAGCAGCACGCCGTCCGGCAGCTGGTTCAGCAACTGGTAATTGAGCATGGGCTCGATCCGCACCTTGTGCCCGCTCGCCTCCAGCAGGCGGGTGGCGGCCAGCATCGGATTCCTGGCTTGTTCGTCGGAAAAGTACACCTGGCCGCGCCAGACTTTGTGGAAAAGCACATTCCACAATTCGTAGCCGCCGCCGGCCAGCAGTGCCACGCACACCGCGATCAGGAGCATGTAGCGGCGCTTCATGCTGCCTCTCGGTCGAAGTGGGCCTGCCAGTTGCCGCACAGTGCGGCCACGGTGTCGCCCGCCGGCCAGCGCGCGCCGTAGGCGGCGTTCAGCCACAGCGTCGTCGCCTGGTCGGCCAGGGCCAGGCTGGCGCCATCGAGCTTGCCGGCAGCATGGGCGCTGCGGGCGTGCGCCAGGCATTCGCCTTCGGTGTCGCCCTGGTGCAGCGTGAGCGACTGGCGGCTGACCAGGCGCGATAGCGTGGCGCGATAGAGCAGCGCCAATGCGGCACGCTGCTGCCCCTGCTGCCACAGGGCGCGCACGGCGCTGGCGACGTCGGCGGGCAAGCTCTCTTCCCGGATATCGAGGCCGCCGACTTCAGTAGCCAGCCGCGGCCCGGACGCCGGCGAGAAGTTGAAGCGCAGCGGCGCCGCGTAACGCCACAGCAGCCAGGCCACCAGGGCAATGGCGCCGCAGATAACAGCCGCCTTGAACACGCCGGCCAGGATGGCGGCCAGCCAGCGCGGCAGCGAGGCCTTGCCCTTTTCCTGCTCTTTTTCCTGTTCCGGCGGCACGCGCAATTCCCACTCCTCGGCGCAGCGGTAGCCGCGCAAGTCGTCGTGGGCGTACACCTGGTCCAGCCGGTGCCGCAGCTGCGCCTGTTGCGGCGAAAGGTCCGGGCCGCGGCCATTGCCTTCGGCCTCGAACTCCTTGGGCGGCGCACAGTTTTGCGGGGTCGGGGTCGCGGACGGCGCGGCCTGCACCGGCGGCGGCATGCCCAGCAAGGCCATGGCCAGCAGCGGCGCCGCCATCAGCAGTGCCGCGGCATGTCGCGCGTGGGGACGGGCCGCAGGCGCGCGCAGCTGGCGCAGCACGATCTCCAGGTCCCAGGCTTCCAGCGTGGCGCGGCGGTTCAGGTACAGCGTGAATGTGCATGCCGTGTAAATTGGGCCGATCACGGCGGCGGCCAGGCACCAGGCGCCTGTCCCCAGGGCAGCCTGCAGCGCAGCGTGATCCTGCATGTCGTACAAGGCGAAAGGATTGGGCGTCGCGGCAGGCAGGAACAGGCTGACGAGGGCCAGCATGCCCAGCACCAGCACCATCTCGAAGGTGGAGCAGGCGCCACCGAACAGCAGGGCGGCGCTGCCGGTGCCGTTGCGTGCGATGGTGGCGCGGCGGGCCGTGGCGACCTTGCCGCGCGCCTGTTCCAGCACCCACACCGGCTGGTGCAGGCCGCGCCCGGCCATGAAGGGCCGCCACCAGGTCAGCATGCGGCACCAGCCGCCGCCCAGTTCGCGCGGCCAGGCGCGCAAGGCTGCGCGCCAGCTGGTCTGTTCGCCGAACACCTGGCGCGCCAGCACATGCAGCGGGGCCCGTTCCAGCAGGGGGCGCAGCCACCAGGGCAGCAGCCAGCCGTAGAGGGTGCCGGGCCAGTGCCAACTGATCAGGACAGCCAGCGCCGAAAGGGGCAGCCATAAGGCGAGCCAGGCCAGCCAGACGTCCGCGCCGCCGGCATGCAGCAGGGCGAAGCCGAGGTCGAGCCCCTGGGCATTGCTGCGCGGACGCAGGTCGAGGCGCAGCTTATCGAGTTGCATGCAGGCCTTTCCCGCGACCGGCGAAACCGAAGAACAGGAAGACCAGGGCCCAGCACACGGCGCCGACACTGAACTTGACCGCTGGCGCGAAGCTGCTGGCCGACCAGAAGGCTTCGAAGAAGGCGGCCAGCACGGTGAGCAGGGCGGCGCCCGCCACCACCGGGTACATCTGGATGCTGGCTTCCTGCAGCGCCTCGCGGCGGCGCAGGCGTCCCGGCTTGACCAGGGCCAGGCCGAGACGGATGCCGGCCAGGCCGGACAAGACCAGCCCGGTCAGCTCAAAGCTGGAATGGGTCACCACGAAAGACCAGAAATTGACGCGGGTAGCCGGATCGAGGCTGAGCCAGGCCGCCACCACGCCCATCTGCATGCCGTTGAACAGGACGCTCAACAAGGCCGGGACGCCGCCGAAAATGCCGCTGGCGAAAGTTCGGAAGCCGATCGAGACGTTGTTCCAGATGTAGTGGCCGAACATCTGCACATCGCCCTCGGTGCCGCCGCGGCCGGTCTTCAGCGCCGCCGGCGCGTACATCTGGTGCATGCGCGCCAGGTCTTCCGGCGAAGAGAACAGGTAGGCGTTGTGGGCGTCATGCGCCACCAGCAGGCCGATAACGATGGCGGGGCCGAGCAGGCAAAGCAGCACCAGCAGCAATAGCTTCCATTCGGCGCGCACGCGGCGCGGCAAGTCGACGCGCAGCCATTGCAGCAGCACGGTGGGGCGTTCCACCGCCACCCCGTACAGCGCGTGGTGGCAGCGCGCGACCAGGCCATGCAGGTAGGACACCAGCTGCGGCGAGTAGCCGCGCTGGCTGGCCAGCGCCAGGCACTGGCACAGGCGGCGGTACCGTTCGGGCAAGGCCTCGCGCCCATCGGCGCCTTTCTCCAGCAAGTGATCGATTTCGCTCCACAAGGGCCCGTAGGTGGTTTCGAACTGCGCCTGCTTCATCGCACCAGTCCTGCGGCCATGCCGCGCAAACGTTCCAGCGATGCTTCGCCTTCGCGGCCTGTCAGCGGTGCGGCGATGTCGGCCAGTTCCAGCATGCGCCCATGGGGCAGCCGGCTTTCACGCGCGAACAGGTCGGCCAGGGCGCGCTGCTGGTCCGGCGTCAGGGGGAAGGGCAGCGGCAGCGGGGCCGCCGTCGCGACTTCGCTGCGCTTGGGTGGCTTGTCGCGGTACACCACCTGGGTGGCGGCCACGATGTCGCCCAGGCGGCGGAAATGGCGGTCGCACAGCATGCAGACCAGGCCTGAGGCGTACGCCATCGGCAGGAAGTCGGCCACCAGCAGCAGGTTGCGCAGCACCGATTCGCGCCAGCGCACGGGCAGGCCGTCGGCGCGCAGCACCTGCAGGCCGACCACGACCTTGCCGAGGGTGCGCCCGCCGGCATACACCTCGCACAAGACAGGGTAGGCCCAGTAGCCGAGGAACAGGGCCAGCGTGAACAGGCCGCTGGACAGTTTGCCGGAAGGGATGGTCGCGCCCAGGATGGCGGCGATGATGGCGGAGCCCACAGCCCAGGCCAGGAAGTCGATGGACCAGGCGTAAGCGCGTGCCGCGGGACCGGCCGGAGTCAGTTGCAGGCGTACACCTTCGGGGGTGGTCAGGGACAGGCGGCCATCGAGGAGACAATTCATGTCTTTTATTTAACCATAAAATTTCCTCAATGAAAATGTTTTATGCCTGCGGCGTCCTCCAATTGTCGGTATTCGCGCGACTGGCGCACGGTGCTGATGGCTTGCCAGATGGCTTCGATGCGTTGCGGATCGCGCTGGTAGGCGCCGCGCGCCATCATCAGGTGCAGGTTGACGGTGGAAAAAGGTTGCTCCGCTTGCTGTATCCGGCCCTTGAAACGGAGATCTTCGTGCACGAGCTTGCTTGCTTCCAGTCCCTGCAGGATGGCGACGTCGAAGCCGCCGGCGGCCAGCATGCGCAGCGCGTCTGCCGCCGACTTCACGTTTTCGCGCGGGTCGTAACCCTTTTCGCGCAACTGCTGGGCCACCAGGTAGCCCGATTGCACCACCACTGCATTGCCGGGCGCGCGCAGTTCATGGCCGTCCCAGCTCGCGTTGCCGCCTACGCGCAGGAAGACCAGGGCGGTATCTTCGAATAGCGCGCGGGAGGGATCTTCGCGCCCGTCGGCCAGCTGGGGAATGCGCGACCAGGCGCGCCGGTTGACGGCATCGGCCGCGCCGATGACGCCGTCCACCTGGCCCAGCTTCAATTCGCTCAGGCAGCGCTTCCACGGTTTGGGGGAATAGGTGAATTGCTCGTTGAGGAGCAGCTCGACCCGTTTCAGCAGTTCGAAATTCAGGCCGCTGCCGCTGGGCGTGCTCCAGGGGCGCTGGTCCACGTCCTCGTAACACAGGCGCAGCGGCGGCCCTTTCGCGGCGTGGGCAGCCACGCCGGTCACCAAAGCCAGCAGCACGCAGAGGCTTTTGTAGCTCATGGAGGCAAGATTATCACGGTGAACGCCCATCGGGGTGGGTTTTGTTGGCATAATGACAGCAACCAACCACGGGGCCAAAACAATGCGCGCAATGCGGCAGGCAATTTCGAGCGGGGCGCAGCACCTGCGTCCGGCGCAGGACGACGCGCTGTCCGCGCGCTACGTCGAAATTGGCCTGGCGGTGCGCGAAGCGTTCCGCACGCCCGGCTTGCGCGAGAGCTTCATCGCCCGCCTTAAGCCGCACCGGCGCCTGATTGCCGGCAGCGTGCCGGCCGGCATCCAGCAACATGGCTTGCTGCCCGGGCGCGCGCCAACCTGCCACCTGTCCGATATCTCCGATGCCGACCTGGCGCAGTGGCTGGTCGACGACGGCCGCCTGATCTATGGCGAATTCACGCAGCAGGAACTCGACAACTATTTCAACGAAATGGCGCCGTGGCTGCCGCCGAAGGGGCACTTCATCGACCTGGGCAGCGGGCTGGGCAAGGTGGTGATGAGCGCGGCGCTGGCCTTCCCCGGCCTGCGCTGCACCGGCGTCGAGCTGCTCACTTATCGCCACGAAATGGCGCAGGTGCGGCTGGCAACCATGTTGGCGGCCGGCGCTGCCGAAAACCGCGGCGTGGCGGCGAACGTGGCGCGGCGCATCCGCTTGCTGCAGCAGGACATGTTCGACGCCGACGTCAGCGACGCGTCCCTGGTGTACGTCTACAGCACCTGCTTCGCCCCGTTGATGGACCGGCTGGCCGACAAGCTGGCGCGCGAGCTGCAGCCCGGCGCACTGGTGACCACGGTGACCTTTCCCATGCAGCACCCGGCCTTCGAACTTCTCAAGCAGTTCCCGCCGCCCAGCGTGGCCTGGACCACGGTGTACCTGTACCGCCGCCGCGCGGCGCTCGATCCGCTGCCGCCGCCGGCGCAGCAGTACCTGTACGAGCAGGACGGCGCGGCGTGGGAGTACGCGGTACGGGCCGCCTTCGCGGCGTACGATGCGGCGGCGGGGGGCTGAATGGATATCCGCGCAATGACCCTGCCAGAGCTGGACATGGTGCTTGAATGGGCGGCGGCCGAAGGATGGAATCCTGGCCTGTCGGATGCGGCAAGTTTCCATGCGGCCGACCCCGGCGGCTTCCTGCTTGGCACGCTGGACGGCGAGCCGGTGGCCAGCATCTTTGCTGTGCGCTACGGCCGCGGCTTTGGCTTCATCGGCGGCTACATCGTGCGGCCGGCGTTTCGCGGCCGGGGGCACGGCATGGCGCTCTGGCGCGCCGGCATGGCGCTCCTTGAAGGACGCAATGTTGGGCTGGATGGCGTTCC
The DNA here is from genome assembly GCA_039593355.1 of Pseudoduganella sp. Lineage (GTDB taxonomy): Bacteria > Pseudomonadota > Gammaproteobacteria > Burkholderiales > Burkholderiaceae_D > Rugamonas. The sequence continues at coordinate 50,732 of JBCNPK010000004.1, read as the reverse complement.
CGCGCAGCAAGCCAACTACGCCCGCTCAGGATTCAAGCTGGCTCACCGTAATGTGCGTTACGAAGGGCGGGGAAGCGCCATGCCGGAGCCGGGCCGCGTTCTGCCGCTTGGCCCCCAGGATATCGGGGACCTGGTGGCATATGACCGTGCCTTCTTCCCCGACAACCGCGAACTTTTCATGCGCCATTGGCTGCAGCAGGTCGGCAGCGTCACGCTCGGCGTGCGCGATGGCGGCAGTCTGCTGGGCTATGCGGTGCTGCGGCCATGCCGCAACGGGTTCAAGGCCGGGCCGCTATGCGCCGAATCGCCGGAGGTGGCGGAAGAGTTGCTGCAAGCCCTGCGCGGCCGCGTGCCCGAGGATGAGCCGATCTTCCTCGACGTGCCGGAACCGAATGCCGCCGCCGTAGCGCTGGCCCAGCGGCACGGCATGCACGCCTGCTTCGAAACGGCGCGCATGTACACCGGCGAGTATCCCGGTCTGCCGCTCTCGCGGCAATATGGCATCACAACTTTTGAATTGGGCTGAAAAAGCGCTTGACCCTGACGCCGCGTCAAGCTTGAAGATGGCTGCATGTACACCGTAAAACAGCTTTCCGACATGACCGGCATCACGGGCCGCACGCTGCGCTATTACGACAGTATCGGCCTGCTCAAGCCGTCGCGCATCGGCGACAACGGTTACCGCTATTACAACGAAGCGGATCTGCTGCGCTTGCAGCAGGTCCTGTTCTACCGCGAGATGGACGTGCCGCTGGCCGCCATCTGCGACATCATGTCGCAACCGGGCTTCGACGTGCTGGCGGCGCTGCAAAGCCATAAGCAGGCGCTGGCCGGCCGGCTGCAGGAATTGCAGGGGCTGATTTCCACGGTGGACAAGACCATCCTCCACTTGAAAGGAAAGCAGACCATGAAAGCAGTGCAAATCTTCGACGGCTTGCGCGAACGCCAGCACAAATACGAGCAGGAAACGGAACGGAAATACGGCAGGGACGCCGTGCAAGCGTCGGCCCGGCAGTGGCAAGGCTACAGCGAGGGCAAGCAGCAGGCCCTGATCGACGAAGGCAACGCCATCTTCGCCGAGCTGGCGGAGGCCATGCCGCACGGCGCCGGCAGTGTGGGCGTGCAAGCCCTGGTCGCGCGCTGGCACGCTTACATGCAGCACTTCTGGCCGGCCGAGCGCGAGCACCTGCCGCGCCTGGCCGCCACCTACCGCGACGACCCGCGCTTCCGCGCCAGCTTCGACAAGATTCACCCCGACCTCGCGCCTTTCATGGTCGAAGCCGTCAGCATCTACGCCGCCTGAGGCACAACCCTTGCCGCAACGCAAAACGCGCCGTTCGCCACTGCGTTAATCTCGCCCGGTAGCTGCCACAGGAGAGTAGTATTTATTGCTTATTGGGCGAGGATTCGATGATGAAGGATCAGGTCTGGCTTTTGCTCTCCGCAGTTGCCTGCGCATTCGGAGCCTGGGCATTCTGGCATTACCTTGGCGCTGATGCGGTAGTTGCGCTGATGACGCTTGCCTTGGTGTCTGCCGTGGCGGACAACCTGCGCTTGCGGCGCAAGTTGCGGGAAACGCAGCGGCGAGGTTGACGGGCTGCGCCGGCGCGCGGAGAATGGCTGCTCCACAACCCTGCTGGATAGGAGGAAGTCATGAAGCTCCGTCGTATCGCGCAGTACCTGGTTGTTGTTGCTGGTTTCACGCTGGCTGGCGCTGCCGTCAGCGTGTCTCCGGATAAGAAGAAGGCTGCCGCGCCGCCCGATGAAAAAGCGGCGATGGAGATGATGGCCAAAGCCGCCACCCCAGGCGAAGCGCACAAGAAGCTCGATCCGCTGGCCGGCAAGTTCACCGTCAAATCAAAAATGTGGATGGACCCGTCCAAGCCGCCGGAGGAATCCGATGGTTCCACCGAGCGCAAGTGGATCATGGGTAACCGCTACCTGCAGGAGAATTACCAGGGAAAATTCATGGGCCAGCCTTTCGACGGCATGGGCATCCAGGGCTATGACAATGTCACGAAGAAGTACTTCGGCAGCTGGATCGATTCCGGCGGCACCGGCATGACGCTGGCGCATGGCTCGATGACGGGCAATACCATCAAGTACAAGGGCATGATGTCCGACCCGATGAGCGGAAAGGAAATTCCTTACACCATGAGCGTGGCCATCACCGATAACGACAACCACAAGCTGGAGATGTGGGGGCCGGGTCCGAATGGCAAGGACATGAAGTGGATGGAGATGAGCTACACGCGCGTCAAGTGAATACGGCCCCCCCAAAGGGGCCGTGGCACGCCGGCGTCAAGCCATCTGCGTCGGCGTGCGGTTCGCTACCTCCAGCAGGACACCCCAATCCGTTTGGCAGTAAAAGCCTGGTCCGCCGCGCATCTCCTGCAGCGGCGATAAGCCGTTCACACCAGCCCGTTCCAGTTCCTCATGCTTGACGGCGACTTCGCCGGCGTCACTGGCCAAAAAGCCGATGTGAAAAGTCTTCGGATATTGCGGCGCTTCGCAGCGGGTAAGGACAAGGACGACGCCCCCCTCGCCGGCCAGCACGGCCATGCCGTGGTTGCCCTTGGTTTGCAGCAGGGTGAAGCCGAAATGGCGGGTCAGGAAGGCCGAAGCAGCGGCCACGTCGGGCACGGACAGGTCGAGATGATTCAGTTGCATATTTCACTCCTAGGTTGGCGGGCCCAACGGGAGTGCCTGATATCGACCGGCCACGCCCCGACGAGCCCGGGGACGCATTTGCGCCGGGATCGCCGCGGGTTCTCATGCGCAGGCGCATGGAGCAGAGCTCTCCGCACGGGAGAGGGACCGGGCTTACCAGAAACCGGTCCTGCCTTTTTCGACAGGCCGGATCATACCATGGCTTCAGCCGCGCCCTAAGCGCAGGCGGCCCGGCGAGGGGAGAGACGCGTCGGTGTCGACGCGGAAGACGCCGACCGCTTGCAGCAGTGCGGCCGATTGCTGCTGCATGCTGGCCGCCGCTGCGGCGGCTTGTTCGACCAGGGCGGCGTTCTGCTGCGTCACCGCGTCCATCTGCGAAATCGCTTCGTTCACCTGCGCGATGCCGGCGCTTTGTTCGTTGCTGGCGGTGCTGATTTCATTGATGATCTGGCGCACGCGGTGCACGCTCTCCACTACTTCCTGCATGGTGCTGCCGGCCTGCGCCACCAGGGTGTTGCCGACGCCGACCGTTTCCACCGATGCGCCGATCAGGTCCTTGATCTCCTTGGCCGCCGCCGCGCTGCGCTGCGCCAGGTTGCGCACTTCGGAGGCCACGACTGCGAAGCCGCGGCCCTGCTCGCCGGCGCGCGCCGCTTCCACCGCAGCGTTCAGGGCCAGGATATTGGTCTGGAACGCAATGCCGTCGATCACGCTGATGATGTCGACGATCTTGCGCGAAGAGCTGTCGATGGAGGCCATGGTCTCGACTACCTTCGATACCACGGCGCCGCCTTTCTGCGCCACCTCCGAAGCGTTGGCCGCCAGCTCGTTGGCGGTGCGTGCATTGTCGGCGTTCTGGCGCACTGTGGAAGTCAATTCCTCCATCGAGGCGGCGGTTTCCTCCAGCGAACTGGCCTGGCTCTCAGTGCGTGCGGACAGGTCGCTGTTGCCTGCCGCGATCTCGCTCGACGCGGTGGCGATGGTATCGGTTGCCGTGCGTACCGAGCTGACGATGCGCGCCAAATCGTCGCGCATGGCTTTCAGCGCATTGACCATGCTGCCGTCGTCGCCGCGCTTGACCTCGATCGGCACGGTCAGGTCGCCGCCGGCGATGCTGCGCGCGATCGAGGAAGCGTAATCGGGTTCGCCGCCAAGCTGGCGCAGCATGCCGCGTGCGATGAACACGCCCACGCCCAGCAGCACCGCTGCCAGCAGCACGGCGCCGGCGGCAAAGGTGACAGCGCGTCCGCGCACGGTGGCGTCGACCGTGTCGACATACACGCCGGAGCCCAGGATCCAGCCCCACGGCTCGAAGCCTTTGACGTAAGAGACCTTCTGCACCGGTTTATCGCTGCCTGGTTTCGGCCACATGTAGTCGACCGGGCCAGCGCCTGCTTTTTTGACCATGTTGACGAATTCCACAAACAGGAATTTGCCGGTCGGGTCCTTGTTGGCGCTGAGGTCCTTGTTGTCGAGTTCCGGCTTGATCGGATGCATGATCATTTTCGGCTGCATATCGTTGAGCCAAAAATATTCGTTGTTGCCATAACGCAACAGCTTGATCGCCTCCATGGCTTTCTTCTGGGCTTCGGCGCGGGGCAGGGCGCCGCTGGCTTCCTGCTTTTGGTAGTAGTCGAGCACGCCGTACGCTGTTTCCACGGCTTGCCGCACATTGCTGGTTCTTTCCTCCAGGATGAGGGTGCGCTCGGAAATGAGGAAGATTGCGGTGAGGATGATGATGCCGAGGATGGCCCCGGCGTTGAGCACTGCCAGTTTCTTCGCAATGCTCATCGACTGCGTGAAATTCATGGTTGCCTCCAGCTTGTAGCGATCTCTTTTTGTGAACCCAGCATGGCACGGCTCGCTGAAAAAGAAAAGGCCCTCGGTCGAGGGCCTTGAACTGGATTTGTGTTTGACTAGTTGGAGCGCTTGGCTGCGCTCTGGTCACGAATCGCGCGGAACTCGGAGTCACTCGCCCAGTTCGGCCAGGCCTTCGATTCGGCCAGGTCGCGGCCCAGGCTGTACAACACGCCCAGGTCGCGCGCCATGCCGGTGAACGGCCATTCGGCGTGCCATTCGTCCGAAGGCTGGTGGTAGTTATGTTCGGTGTACGCTTCCTGCGCCGCCTTGCCCGCCGCCAGGCCGCCTTCGACCCAGTCTTCGCCCGAATCGAGCGACAGTGCAGGGACGCCGCGCTTGGCCATCGAGAAGTGGTCGGAGCGGAAGAAGTAGCCCGCCTCGGTGTGCGGATCAGGCGTATAGCTCACGTTGACCGCCTTGAACTTGGCAATCAGCATATCCAGCAGATCGAGCTTGGCGCTGCCGGAGATGGTGAAGTTGCGCGCCGGGCCGTATGGGCTCAGGGCATCCATATTGATCATGCCGACCGTGGTGGCAAGCGGGTACACCGGGTTGGCGGCGTAGTACTCGGAACCGAGCAAGCCTTTTTCCTCCGCTGTCACGGCCAGGAATACCACGCTGCGCCGCGGTGCAGGAGCCTTGCCGTACACGCGCGCCAGTTCCAGCAGGGCGGCGATGCCGGTGCCGTTGTCGATCGCGCCGTTGTAAATCTTGTCGCCCTTGGCATCGGGTTCGCCAACGCCAAGGTGGTCCCAATGGCCGCTGTAGATCACCGTTTCGTTCGGCGCCACGGCGCCTTCGCGCACGCCCAGCACGTTCTTCGACTTGATCACTTGCGCGTCCACCGCGTAATGGGCCGACAGGCTGACGCCTTTCAGTTCCAACGGCGTGAAATCGCGCGTCTGCGCCTGCTTCTTGGCCGCTTCGAAATCGAGGCCGGCGCGCTTGAACAGGTCGGCCGCCACGTCGCGCTGGATCCAGGCTTCCATCGGCGCGTGCGACTTGGCGGCATCCTTGCGCACGATGTCGTACATGGTGTTGGTGTTGGAGTTCTTCACCGTCGCCCAGCCATAGGATGCCGGCGCGGTTTCGTGCACGATCAGGGTGCCGATCGCGCCCTGGCGCGCCATTTCCTCGTATTTATAGGTCCAGCGGCCATAGTAGGTCATGGCCTTGCCGCCGAAATCGCCTTCCCCGGTCTCGAAGTCCGGATCGTTGATCAGCACCACGGCCAGCTTGCCCTTCAGGTTCACGCCCTTGAAGTCGTTCCACTTGCGCTCCGGCGCATTGACGCCGTAGCCGACGAAGACCAGCGGCGCCTTGTCGAAATCGACGCGCTTCTTGCCGTTCATCGCCGCGCGCACCGCAATCTGTTCGCCCTGCGCAAACGAGATCGTGTCCTTGCCCGCCTGGGCCTTCAGCGTCATCGGGCCTTTGATTTCAAAGCGTCCCAGCGGCACTTCCTGGAACCAGCTGCGCTTGCCCTTGACCATGTCGCCGCCCGGCTTCAGGCCGGCCGCTTCAAATTGCCTGGCGATGTATTCGGTTGCCTTTACTTCGCCGGCGGTGTTCGGGCCGCGGCCTTCGAACTCGTCGGATGCCAAAATTTTAACGTCCTGCGACAGGTGCTGGGGATCGATCTTTGGCACGTCTTGCGCATGCGCTGCGGTAACAGCGAGTAGCACGGTGGCCAGCGCGGTATGTTTCACTGGTAACCTCCTGGAATGGGTGAACGGGTCTAAAACCCGGCAAGTATCGGCCTTGCGCGGCCGCAGGTCAAATCGCCGTGGCTGTGTAACTGTGGCTGTGTAACACAGTGTTGCTGGAAGGGCCGCAGCCGCCCGGGCGGGCTCCGGCTGCGGCATACTTCCGCCTGTAATCGTTCACCGGAGTTACCACACATGAAACGCACCATTATCGGCGGCCTGATTTTCGGCCTGGCCTGCACCCACGCTTTTGCGGTGGATCTGCAATCGGGCATCGACAAAGCCGGCATCGACCAGCAAGTCCGCGCGCAGGACGACTTTTTCCGCTACTCGCAGGGCAAATGGCTGAGCGGCGTGGAAATTCCGGCCGACCGTTCGAGCTGGGGAGCGTTCAATGTGGCGCAGGAAAACGTGGAAGGCCAGGTGCGTTCCATCATCGAGAAGGCCGAACAGGACAAGGCGCGCAAGGCCGGTTCGGATGCACAGAAAATCGGCGACTACTACGCCAGCTTCATGGACGAAGCGCGCCGCAACGCGCTGGGCCTGAAACCGCTGCAAGCGGAGCAGGCGCGCATTGCCGCACTGGCCGACAAGAAGGGCCTGGGCGCGCTGGTGGCGCACCTGAACCGCATCGACGCCGGCGCGCCGCTCGACATGAGCGTGCGCCAGGATGCCAGGGAGTCCACGCGCTACGTGGTCGGCATCCACCAGTCCGGCCTGGGCTTGCCGAGCCGCGACTACTTCATCTCCGACAAGGATGCGCGCCTGAGCGAGATCCGCGCCAAGTACCAGCAGCATGTGGAGAAAATGCTGGCCCTGGCCGGCCATGCGCAAGCGGCGGAAGAAGCGGCGCAGATCGTGGCGCTGGAAACCGAGATCGCCCGCGCCCAATGGTCCGGCGTGGAGAACCGCGATCCGGTCAAGACCTACAACAAGATGTCGCTTGCCGAACTCAAAGCGCTGATGCCGGGCTTTGACTGGGACGCTTACCTTAACGGCGTTGGCGTGGCCGGCAAGATCGATTCCGTGATCGTCAGCCAGCCAAGCTTCCTGTCGGCGCTGGACAAGCTGATTGATTCGACCCCGCTGCCGGTGTGGAAGGCTTACTTCGAATTCCACCTGCTCAGCTCTTTCGCGCCTTACCTGTCGCAGGCCTTCGTGGACGAGAATTTCGCCTTCCGCGGCGCCGTGCTGGCCGGCACCAAGGAAAACCGTTCGCTGCAAAAGCGCGCCATCGCGGAAGTGAACCGGGCCCTGGGCGAAATGGTGGGCAAGGCTTATGTCAAGGAATACTTCCCGGCCGAACGCAAGCAGCAAGTGGCGGAAATGGCGCAGAACTTCATCACCGCCTTCCGCGAGGGCATCGATACGCTGGAGTGGATGAGCCCGGAAACCAAGCTGCAGGCGAAAGCCAAGCTGGCCAAGATCAACGTCAAGGTGGGCTACCCGGACAAGTGGCGCGACTACTCGAAGCTGAAGGTCGAGCGCAACGACCTGGTCGGCAACGTACTGCGTTCGCGCGATTTCGCCCACAGCTTCAGCATCGACAAGCTGGGCAAGCCGGTGGACCGCTCGGCGTGGGGCATGACGCCGCAGACCGTCAACGCCTACTACAGCCCCTCGCTGAACGAAGTCGTGTTCCCGGCCGCGCGCCTGCAATTCCCGCTGTTTGACCCGCAAGCGGAACCGGCCATCAATTACGGCGCGGTCGGCATCTCGATCGGCCACGAAATAAGCCACGCCTTCGACGACAAGGGCTCCCAGTACGACGGCGACGGCAACCTGCGCAACTGGTGGACCAAGGAAGACGGCGAAAAGTTCGCCGCACGCGGCAAGATGCTGGTGGCGCAATATAACGGCTACAGCCCGGTACCCGGCTACAACGTGAACGGCGAACTGACCCTGGGCGAGAACATTGCCGACAATGCCGGCCTGATCATGGCCACCCGCGCCTACAAGATCTACCTGAAAGGCCGTCCGGCCCCGGTGATCGACGGCTACACCGCCGAACAGCGCATCTTCATGGGCATGGCGCAGGCGCGCCGCGGCAAGGCGCGCGACGCCGCGCTGATTCAGCAGGTGAAGTCCGACCCGCACTCGCCATCCGAATTCCGCGTGAACGGCAGCCTGAAAAACCACCCGGGCTTCTACGACGCCTTCGGCGTGAAGGATGGCGACAAGATGTACCTGCCGCCGGAACAGCGCGTCATTTTCTGGTGATATTGTTCAGGTCAGTTGTATTTTGGTAGTGAAGTGATTAAATGTGAGAATTTGACATATTACTTGCAATAAAATAATGCCTTTTTTCTTCGGGGCTTATTTCTATGCGTCTAGTATTTCGCGCTTCGGCGTCGCTGTTCGTTGCGCTGGCATTGGCCGCATGCGGTGGCGGTGGTGGGGGGACTAATACTCCGCCCGGCCCCGTTACCAGCGCCGACGGCAGTTGGCTCTCTTTCAGCCCTGCCGCGACCGAGGTATCGACCTTCGAGGGCGAGTCGGCTTCGTTCTCCATTACTGCGACCTCGACCCGCACTTTCGATAAACCGTTCAATATCGGCGTGGTCGACTCTTCCGGAACGACGACGACCTCTATCCAGGTTGCTGCCGTGGACGGTATGACTTATGTGGCTAACTTTAAGACTTCGCCTTCCCTGCCGGCAGGCGTGCGCCAGGCGAGCCTTGAGGTGCGCCTGTGCGAAGACAATGCAGCCACCTGCAGCAAGCCGCTACCAGGCTCGCCATGGCACGTGCCAGTGAAGGTCACTGTGAAGCCAGTCGCGGAAGCCGCCCAACGCCTGGCTTTATCGACTCCAGCGCTACAATCCGAGAAATACCCAGACGAAGTGGTCAGGATCGATTTCTCCGGCCAGTTCAAAGGGGATTTGCTGGGCAAGACCTTCCATGTTGGCGTGTTCGATAAGGCGAACCTGAGCACGACCAGCGTTCAAACTTCGGCGGAAGGCTTTCAAGCCACCCTGGAAATTTCTACCGCCCTGCAGGAAGGAAAAAATAGCAGCAACCTTGAAGTACGCCTGTGCTACGACGCCCCTTCCATTTGCCGGCAACCGGTCTCCGGATCGCCATGGATGCTGCCGCTCGAGGTGACGGTCAAAAACCCCATCAACCTGAAACCCCTTACTGCAGTGCCAGCCCTCGGCGCATGGTCGACTTACCAGGGAAATGCTGCACACAGCGGTTTTGTTGATGCAAGCTTCGACGTCGTCAACTTTACGCGACGTCTCAGCGTTCCGGCGGCAACCAAGGACATTGTTCATGACAACGCCGCGGCTTTCGACGGTGGCAAGGTATTCATGGTTCCCAGCTTCGGCAGCGGCGAAAAAGCTGAGTTGATAGCGATCAGCGAAGCGGACGCTTCAGTCATCTGGCGCGCCAGCCTGGGAAGCATTTTCCACGCGAATCCACCTGCCGTTGGTAACGGACAGGTCTATCTGACGACGACCGGACCAAATGCCTATTTGTGGATTTTCGACCAGCAGAGCGGTGCACTGTTGTCCAAAACTCCGATATTCTCGGCGGCGAACATGTTATTCCAGGCACCGACTGTTCTGGGTGCCGGCGTGTACGCTTCTAGCGACAATTCGCAGAGCACAAGCAGGTTCTCTTCAGTGACCTTGGACAAAGTGTGGGAGGCCGGCGATAAGCCGCAATACGCCGGTGCTACGCCGACTGTCGATGCGGCCAACGTCTACAACTACATCGATGGCAGGCTGAGCGCCCTGAACACTATCGACGGCACGCTGAATTGGGAAATTATTGATCCCGATTTCGGCTACGGGCAGAGTGCTGTGACCGTGTTGTCCGGCAAATATGCCATTGTCCAGTTTGGTGGCCGCCTGCGGGTCTTCGACACGTCTACGCATACGCGCATCTGGTCGGTGGCCAATCAGTTCTTTGGCCAGCCTGCCGTGGGCAATGGCTCGATCTACGTATTGCGTGACGCGCAGGCGCTGGAAGCGCGCGCGATTGCCGATGGAAAGCTGCAGTGGACTAGCGAAGCCCTGAAAGGCTCCGTCAGCACCCACGTGATCGTCACACGCAACCTTGCATTCGTCGGCGGCGACGATAAGACCTTTGCGATTGACTTGGCGACGCAAAAGGTGGTTTGGACTTATGCCGTTGGGGGCAGCCTATCGATTTCCAGTAATGGCGTACTGTACATCTTCACCAAGTCTGGCAAATTGATCGCCATCAACCTGCAGTAATCAAAGGTAGCGCGACAGCAGTGCGCCATCCAGCCCTTCATCGAGCTGGATGCGCACGATGTGGCCGCTGCCTGGGGCTACCGCGATCTCGCTGCCATCGTCCGCCAGCAGGCGGGCCAAGGTGATATCGCGGTTGCCGCTCGGGTGCATGACTTCGATGCGGTCGCCCACCGCGAAATGGTTCTTCACGTCGACGCGCGCCCAGCCGTCTTCTATCCCGATCACATCCCCCACGTATTGACTGCGGTCGGTCTCGGATGCGCCGCGCATGTAGTTCTGGTGCTCCTGCGTATGGTGGCGCTGGTAAAATCCGTCCGTGTAGCCGCGGTTGGCAAGGCCTTGCAGCTGGCCTAGCAGGCTTTCGTCGAAGGGGCGGCCGGCTACGGCGTCGTCGATGGCCTTGCGGTACACCTGCGCGGTGCGCGCTGCGTAGTAGGCGGACTTGGTGCGGCCTTCCACCTTGAGCGAGGTGACGCCGATTTTGACCAGGCGTTCCACGTGCTCCACCGCGCGCAAGTCCTTCGAGTTCATGATGTAGGTGCCGTGTTCGTCTTCAAATATCGGCATCAGCTGGCCCGGACGGCCGGCTTCTTCCAGCAGATAGGTCTGGTTGGCCAGGGGGTGGCGCGGCTGCTGGTGCAGTACCGAGATGTCGCCGGTCGGGTCCTGGCAGCCTGCGCCGACCTTGTAGTCCCAGCGGCAAGCGTTGGTGCAGGTGCCCTGGTTGGCGTCGCGGTGGTTGAAGTAGCCCGATAGCAGGCAGCGGCCGGAATAGGCCATGCACAGGGCGCCGTGCACGAAGACTTCCAGTTCCATGTCGGGGCAGCGCTGGCGGATTTCCTCGATCTCGTCGAGCGACAGTTCGCGCGACAGGATCACGCGGGTCAGCCCCATGCGCTGCCAGAATTTCACATCGGCCCAGTTGACGGCGTTGGCCTGCACCGACAGGTGGATCGGCATGTCCGGCCATTCTTCGCGCACCATCATGATCAGGCCGGGATCGGCCATGATCAGGGCGTCGGGCTTCATGGCGATCACCGGGGCCATGTCGCGCAGGTAGGTCTTGAGCTTGGCGTTGTGGGCGAAGATATTGCTGGCGACGAAGAACTGCTTGCCGCGCGCGTGGGCGCCGTCGATGCCTTCCTGCAGCGCCTGCAGGGTGGAGAAGTCATTATTCCTCACGCGCAGGCTGTAGCGCGGCTGGCCGGCATAAACGGCATCGGCGCCGTAGTCGAAGGCGGCGTTCATTTTCGCCAGGGAGCCGGCGGGCAGGAGAAGTTCGGGGGCGGTCAGCATGGCAGGCAAAATGCGCCAGCCTAGCCATGCCGCTGCGGTCACGCCATGATCTGGATCAAATTTCCGGTACTTAGCGCAGCTCGCCGTACAGCGCGAGGAACTCCTGGCTAAGCTTGTGGCTGCGGTCCAGGTGGATCATCGGCAGGTTGCGCTCGTGCGATTCGCGGATGCGGATCGAGCTTGAGAGCTTGTTCTCGAACACGGGTAGGCCTTCTTCCTTGAGCTGGTCGACCATGCGCTGCGGCAGGTTGGCGCGCGGCTGGAACTGGTTGACCACGATGCCTTCGATCTGCAGCTTGGGATTGTGGTCGGCCTTGATTTCTTTGACGTTGTTGACCAGGGTGTACAGCGCCTGGCGCGAAAAGTCGTCGCAGTCGAAGGGTATGAGGCAGCTGTCGGCGGCGATCAGGGCTGACTGCGTGAAGAAGTTGTAGGCGGGCGGGGTGTCGACGAAGATTTCGTCGTAGTCCTTTTGCAGCTCGTTGAGCGTATCGCGCAGCTTGTAGATCTTGTGGCGCGACTCGAGCTTCGATTGCAGGTCCCCCAGCTCAGGGTGTGCCAGCATGATGGACAGGTTGTCGAACGGCGTGGCATGCACGTATTCGACCGCAGGCTTGGCGAACATGCTGAAGCTCAGCATCTGCTCGAAATAGGCGCCCAGCGTCGGTGCCATGTCCTGCGTCGCCGCGCCGAGCACATAGCGGCTGCTGTTGCACTGCGGGTCGATATCGATCAGGAGAGTGCGCTTGCCATGGTGCGCCGCAATGGCTGCCAGGTTCACCGCAATGGTCGATTTACCGACTCCGCCTTTCTGGTTGAAGATAACGCGTTTCATCAGCTGGCCTCCGCATGGCTAAGATTGCAAGGATTTTAGCATGATGCGGTGCAGCAAAAGCAAGCGTTCACAGCATGTGGCAGGAAGTGCTCTCCATGATGCCTTTCAGGTAGCCGCGGCGCACCTTGCCGGCCAATACGGCGGCCTGTGCATGGCGCGATTGGCGTTCGGCTCCGCTCAACTTGCGCAGCCAGCCGCGGAAGGGGATGGCCCCTTCCACCGTGTTCTGCAGTGCACCGGTGGCGGCGTTGCCCAAGGCTTCGCGTCCCTGTTCCATGTTGCTCAGTTTTTCTTCGGGGACGTCCAGGTCCGGGCCAAGCTGTTCGTCCAGGTCTGCAACCTGTTGCTGCAGGGAGGTGCAGCTCTTGTCTGCGGGAGTTTTGTACGGATTGCCCATCGCATCGCGCAGCACGGCTGGGATTTCCACTTTGCTGAGATTCAGGTCGCGCAGCGGCGTTTTCGAGATTTCCTGGATGCGGTCCTGCTCTTTCTGGGTGGCGCAGGCGCTCAGGGAGAGCACGGCAATGGCCAAGATCAATCGTTGCATAATTCCCGGATGATTAAGAAAAATGCAAGTATAACTACAGCGGGCCCAGTTTATCCAGCACCGTCTTGCGGTAGCGGCGGCTCATGCGAAGGCGCTGGCCCGATTGCAGCACCACTTCGTATTCGCCGTCCTCGCGCAGTTCCAGGGCGCGCACCCTTTCAAGGTTGACGATGGCCGAGCGGTGGATGCGGTGGAAGCCGTGCGGCGCCAGCTCGCCATCCAGCTCGGAAAGGCTGCGGCGCAGCATATGCGTCCGGCCGCCGGCATGCAGGGTGGTGTAGTAATCGCTGGCCTCGACCCAGTCGACATCGGCGAATTTCACCACTTCCAGCGCGCCGCCGTTCTTGACGATGAAGCGACGCGTCTCGCCCGGCATGCGCAGCCGTTCCTTTGCGCGTTCCACCACGCGCTCGAAGCGCCGGTCATCGAAGGGTTTGAGCAGATAGTCCAGCGCCCCGACCTCGAAGGCCCGCAACGCAAACTGGTGGTGGGCCGTGACGAAGACGATGGCGAAGGGCGGTGCGGCAGCAAGCCGTTCCAGCATTTCGAAGCCGTCGCATTCGGGCATTTCGACGTCGAGAAAGACCAGGTCGGGCCTGGCAGTGGGCAGCGCTGCCAGAGCTTCTTGCGCGGAACCGCACTGGGCCATCACGCAGATGGATGGGTCGCGCGCCAGCAGCAAGGCGACGTTGCTGCGCGCTAACGGCTCGTCGTCGACGATCATTGCGCGCAGCATGGCAGCTCCAGGTAGGGCAAGGTAACGGTAGCCAGCACGCCCTGCGCGGCATCGCTCAGTTGCAGCGACTGGGCGGCCCCGTACAGCGCCTGCAGCCGCTGGCGGGTGTTGGACAGGCCGACACCCTGTCCGCCGCCGATCGCCAGCGCAGGGCCGTCGTTGAAGACGCTGAGCTTGAGCTGTTCGCCCTCGCGCGCTGCGCTCACGCGCAATGCGCCGCCCTTGGCGCGTTTTGCGATGCCGTGCTTGATTGCGTTTTCAACCAGCGGCTGCAGGATGAAGTCGGGCACCTGGGCGCGTGCCAGTGCGGCCGGGATGTCAAGCTGGCAGCGCAGGCGTTCGGCAAAGCGCAGCTGCTGGATTTCCAGGTATTTGCACAGGAAATCCACCTCGTCTTCCAGCGCCACGAATTGGCGCTCGGAGCGGTCGGTCACACGCCGCAGCAGGTCGCCCAGCGCGGCGACGGTGGCGATGGCCTCGTTGTCCTTCTTTTCCCGGATCAGGCCGGTGACGGCATTGAGCGCATTGAAAATGAAATGCGGTTCCAGCTGCAGCCGCAGGGCGGCCAGTTGCGCTTGCGCCAGCAGCTCGCGCTGCTGCGACAGGCGCTTGCGGGTGGCGAAGGTGACGCTCAGGGTGGCGATCGCGCCGTACAGGATCACGTCGCCCACCAGGCTGCCGATGAATTTGGACTTCCACAATGGCAGGAAGGGATCGGCGCCCTTGGCATAGGCGAAGGGATTGGTCGCATGCTCGAGCATGGCGGCCCAGCCTGTCCAGATGGCGCCGATTGCCAGGCAGGCCAGCGCGTGCACGATCCAGTTGCCCGGCACGCGCGAAGGCAGGGGAAAACGCTGCAGCAGCTTCAGCGCGAGCGGCGTGGCGCCGGCCCAGATGCCCCAGGCCGACATGGTGGTGAAGAACAGGGTCCACCAGTTGTGCTGCATGCCCATGGCTTTCATCGACACCACGGTCTGTGTTGCGTCGAACAGGGCCAGGGCCAGCCAGGCAAAGAAAGGAGCGATTGCGGTCATGGCCGCAATGATAGGGGAATTCCGCGGGCCCGGGCGACGGGTTTGCAGCGAAACCACAGCCGCCTGCAGCGAGCGGCATCGCCCCCGCCCGAGGGCGGTGGGAGACTACAGGCCTTAGCAAACCTTGGAGGCCACGATCATGAAAAGAAGAGAGCTGTTCCGCATTTCGACCGCAATGGGCCTGGGCGCCGCGTTGCCTGCGCTGGGCCTGGCCAATCCGCCGGCTGCCGGCGTACCCGCCGCACCATTGAAGCCACCGGCCGAGGGCAGCATCCCGGTGGCCTTCCTCCTGTCCGATAACGCCGTGGTCATCGACTTTGGCGGCCCTTGGGAGGTGTTTTCCAACGTCAGCCTTCCCGGCCGGGGCGAGGGAAGCGTGTTCCAGCTGTACACTGTGGCTGCGACGGAAGCGCCAATCACGACGAATGGCGGCATGAAGATCGTGCCGAATTACACCATCAGGACCGCGCCGGCGCCCAAGATCATCGTGGTTCCGGCGCAGACCGTGAACGACCAGGCAGTGCTGGACTGGCTGCGTGACGCCTCGCGCAAGGCGGATTTGACGATGTCGGTCTGCACCGGCGCTTTCATCCTGGCCCACGCCGGCCTGTTGGACGGCAAATCGGCCACCACCTACCACGGCGCCTTCAAGGACTTCGCCATGCGCTACCCAGCCGTCAAGCTCAAACGCGGCGCGCGCTTCGTTGAAGAAGGCAATATCGCTACCGCAGGCGGGCTGTCTTCAGGCATCGACCTCGCGCTGCGCGTGGTGGAGCGCTACTTCGGGCGCAATGTGGCCAACAACACGGCGTACACGCTGGAATACCAGGGCAAGGGATGGCTCGACCCATCATCCAACAGCATCTACGCCAGGAAGCGCGTCTCGACTGCCGGCCACCCGCTTTGCCCGATCTGCGATATGGACGTGGCCAAGGGCGACCCGTCCTCCGTCTATCGCGGGCGCACCGTTTACTTTTGCAGCCAGGACCATAAGCGCATGTTCGATGCCGATCCCGCCAACTTCAGCCAGTCATAGCGCGGCGACATCGAGGATGGCTTGCGCGAATTCGCGCGGCGCCTCCTGCGGCAGGTTGTGGCCGATGCCGCCCGTCAGCGTGCGGTGCTGGTATTTGCCGGTGAATTTCTTCGCGTAGGCGGCCGGCGGCGCATGCGGTGCGCCGTTGGCATCGCCTTCCATGGTGATCGTGGGGACGCCGATCGCCGGGCCCTCCACCAAGCGCGCTTCCAGCGCGTCGTATCTGCGCTCGCCGTCTGCCAGCCCAAGGCGCCAGCGGTAATTGTGGACGACGATGTCGACGTGGTCGGGATTGTCGAAGGCGGCTGCGCTGCGGGCAAAGGTGGCATCGTCGAATGCCCATTTGGGCGAGGCTGTCTTCCAGATCAGGCGGTTGAAGTCGTTGCGGTTCGCTTCGTAGCCCAGGCGGCCGCGTTCCGTGGCGAAGTAGTACTGGTACCACCATTCGTATTCGGCCTGCGGCGGCAGGGGCTTTCGGTTGCCGGCCGGGGTTCCGATCAGGTAGCCGCTGACCGAGACCAGGCCCTTGCAGCGATCCGGGAACAGCGCCGCGATAATGCAGGCCGTGCGCGCGCCCCAGTCGAAGGCGCCAAAGACCGCCTGCGCGATCTTCAACGCATCCATCATGCCGATGATGTCGAGCGCCACGGCGGTCTGCTGGGCATTGCGGAAAGTATCCTTGGACAGGAAGCGCGTGCCGCCATAGCCGCGCAGGTAAGGCATGATCACACGGTAGCCGGCGCCGGCCAGGAGCGGTGCGACTTCTTCGAAGCTGTGAATGTCGTAGGGCCAGCCGTGCAGCAGGATGACCGCCGGTGCGGTGGCGGGCCCCAGCTCGGCATAAGCGATTTCCAGTTCAGCCGTGCGCACGGTGCGCATTTCGCCCAGCGAACGACCGGCGTTGCCCGGCAATACGACTGCCCGGGCGATGGGCGAGAGCGCAGACAGGCCAGCCAGCGCCAATGCACCGCCCAGCAGGGAACGGCGTTGCTGGTTGATTTGGTGGTCCAAGGAATCCTCCGCAATGTGTTGGGTTGAGCCAAGTATAGGAAGCAAACGTATCTGGATTGTGTCACGGTATATCATGACTGTAGTTTCAACGATCGGATTGACGCATGCTTATAGTGACCCACAGCGGCAAGTTCCACGCAGACGATGCGTGGGCGGTCGCTGTCCTGAACGTTTTATACCCCGACGCAGCGATTGTCCGGACGCGCGACCAGGCCATCATCGATACCGCAGATTTCGCGGTCGACGTCGGCGGCGTCTACGACCCGGCAGCGGGCCGCTTCGACCATCATCAAAAAGGCTTTGAAGTGGCGCGCCAGACCGGCGTTCCCTACGCCAGCGCGGGCCTGGTCTGGCGCGAGTATGGCGCGCGTTGCGTGAGCGCCTTGGCGCTGTCGCATACCGGACAGGTGCTGGCTGAGGACAAGGCGCGCGAGATCGCCTACGGCATCGACGCCGACGTGGTGCAATACCTCGACCTGTCGGACGTGGGCGCGGCCAAGAGCGCGCCCGGCGGCTATGGCCTGTCGGCGGTGATTTCCGGCTACAACACCAATTGGCTCGACGAGGAAAGGCTGGGCTACGGCGCGGCCGCCGAGGAATACCGCCTGGCCCAGTTCCGGCGCGCGATGGCGCTGCTGGCCGACGTCATGGCCAATGCTGTGCGGTACCGGGTCGGCGCCTTGCTGGCGCTGGAACAGGTGCGCCAGGCCGAAGTGCTGGAAGACGGCAGGCTGCTGTTCCTGAAAAACGGCGCACTGCCGTGGAGCCAGGTAGTGCGCAAGGAAATGCCGAAAGTGCTGTTCGTGATCAGCTACAGCATCGGCGAACAGCGCCACATCCTGCACACGGTGCCGGTCAGTGCCGAGAGTTTCGAAGCGCGCGCCGACCTGCCGGCCGCCTGGGCCGGCCTGCGCGACGCCGAGCTGGCGGCGGTGACCGGAGTGCCCGACGCCGGCTTCTGCCACAACGGCAGGTTCATCGCTTCCGCCAAGTCCTACGAGGGCATTCGCGCAATGGCGGCGCTGGCCTTGAAGGACGTTGTTTCAAATTTGAAATAATGTAGTCGCCGGCGAAGTTCTTGCTGCAAGGGGAAATAGGCTAATCTATAGCCTTAGCTCCTGGGAAAGGACGCCATGCGCATTTCGACCAAGCTTACCGCCGTCGTTGCAACGGTCTTCACCGTCATCGGTGTGGCCGGCCTGCTCACCATCAACCAGATGCGCGACCTGACGCGGCGCTCGATCGGCGCCGAAGCGGTCAACCTGGCGCAATCCATGGCCACGCTGGTTGCCTTCGAAGTCGGCAGGGAGGCGCCGGCAGCCCGCCGCCGCCGCTACCAGGAGCTGGTCGATTTCTTCGTCACCCACGAGAAGCGCGATATCGAGATCGTCGGCCCCGACCTGACCATCCTGGCCGACGTCACCACCGCGCATATCGGCACGGCCATCGAGGAAGGCGAGCGGCGCCAAGCCATCCGCCAGACACTGGGCGATGGCCAGCCGCGCTTGATGCGCGAGGCCGCCACCGCCGGCGAGCCGGAAATGCGGCAAGTGGTGGTGCCGGTGCGCGATGCCGGGCAAAACATCATCGCGGCCCTGGTGTTCGAATACACGCCGCTGTACACCAATATGTCGGCGCTGGCAGGACAAGCCTTCCGCCAACTGGGCGTGCTGGCGCTGGCGGGGCTGCTGCTGGCGCTGGGTGCCGCGCTTTATCTGGCGCGCGTGGTGTCGGCGCCGCTGCGCCAGCTGACCGAGGCCGCCCTGCGGCTTGGGCGCGGGCAGCGCGCGGTGGCGGCGGTCGCCGATGCCGACGACGAGATCGGCGAACTGGCCACGGTCTTCAACTCCATGAGTGCGGCCCTGCATTTGCGCGAGCGGGCGATGGAGTCGACCTTCAACGGCATCATGATTATCGACCTGGGCAAGCCCGGCTTCCCGCTGGAGTACGTCAATCGCGCCTTCGAACGCATCACCGGCTACAGCGCGGAGCAGGTGCTGGGCAAGCCGTCCGACTTCCTGGTGCGCGGCGATGTCGAGCAGCCCGGGCTGCACGAGATCCGCCTGGCCATGCGCGAGGGGCGCGGCGCGCATGCCGTGCTGCGCGGCTACCGCCGGGATGGCGCAGCTTTCTGGAATGAGGTCAGCATCGCTCCGGTGCGCAGCGACGACGGGCCGCCCAGCCACTGTGTGGCCATCATCAGCGATATCACGGAGGCGCGCAACGATGCCGACCAGCTGGCGCGCCAGGCGCAATTCGATACCCTGACCGGCCTGGCCAACCGCAGCCTGATGCTGGACCGCCTGAAGCAGGCGATCGGCAGCGCGCTGCGGCACGACGAACGCATTGTGGTCGCTTGCCTCGACCTGGACGACTTCAAGCTGATCAACGACAACCTGGGCCACGAGGCTGGCGACCAGTTGCTGCGCGAAGTGGCGCGGCGCCTGGAGTCCAGCATCCGCCCGCGCGACACGGCGGCCCGCTTCGGCGGCGACGAGTTCGTGCTGCTGATGCGCGAGGGCGAGCAGGGTGCGCTGGGCGAAGCGCAGCTGACCGAGCGCATCCGCGCCGTGCTGGAAAGCGTTTCCGCGCCGCTCAAGCTGGCGGGACGCGATATCCAGGTCCAGTGCAGCATGGGCCTGGCCGCTTTCCCGCAGGACGGCGGCAATGCCGAGGAACTGGTCAAGCGCGCCGATACCGCCATGTACCGCGCCAAGGAGCTGGGACGCAACGGCTTCCAGTTCTTCACCGAAGCCTTGCAGTTGCGCGCCCAGCAGCAGCTGGAACTGGGCGCCAGCCTGCGCCTGGCGCTGGAACGCGACGAGTTCGAACTGCATTACCAGCCGCAGGTGAGCCTGCGCAGCGGCCGCGTGGTGGGCCTGGAAGCGCTGCTGCGCTGGCGCCACCCGGAAAAAGGCTTGCTGGGGCCGGGCCATTTCATTTCCTTCGCCGAGGAGTCGGGCCTGATCATCCCCATCGGCGAGTGGGTGCTGCGCCGCGCCTGCATGCAGAACAAGGCTTGGCAGGATGCCGGCCTGCCGCCGGTGCCTGTGGCGGTGAACATTTCGGCGCGGCAGTGCGCGCACAAGGGATTGGCGGACGTGGTGCGCGCGGCCCTGGCCGACAGTGGCCTGGATGCGCACTGCCTGGAACTGGAGCTGACCGAGAGTATTTCGATGTCCGATCCGGAGCACAGCGCGCCGCTGATGGAAAGCATGAAGGCGATCGGCGTCGAGCTGTCGATCGACGATTTCGGCACCGGTTACTCGAATATGAGCTACCTGAAGCGTTTTCCGATCGACCGGCTGAAGCTCGATATCTCCTTCGTGCGCGAGATCACCACCGACCCGGGCAGCCTGGCCATTTCGGACGCCATCATCACCATGTCGCACAGCCTGCACCTGGAGGTGGTGGCGGAGGGCGTGGAGAGCGAGGGGCAGCTGGCACTGCTGGCCCAGCGTCATTGCGATATCGTGCAGGGCTTCTACTTCAGCAAGCCCCTGCCGGCGGCCGCGCTGGAAGAACTGCTGCGCGCCGACTACCGCTTGCCGGGCCACCTGACCGGGCACGCGCCCGACGCGCCCATGCTCCTGGTGCTGGACGACGACAGCCACATGCTCGATCTGCTGGACCTGTTGCTCAGCAACGAAGGCTACCGCGTGCATGCCACCAGCGACCCGGAGCAAGCCTTTGAAATCCTGGCCTGCAACGAGGTGGCGGTGCTGCTGTGCGACCAGCGCATGCCGGCCATCAGCGGCGTCGAATTCCTGAGCCGGGTGCGCCGCATGCATCCGGATGTCCTGCGCATCATGCTGAGCGCCTGCGACGATGCGGAGTCGACGCGCCAGGCGATCAATATGGGCGCCGTGTACAAATTCATCGAAAAGCCGGTGCAGCAGGACATGCTGGTAAGCCTCGTGGCCGAGGCCTACCAGCTGTTCCAATCCCGGCGCGGCCAGCAGATCGCCTGAGCTGCGTCGGCCCGGCCGCCGCCCGGCTCAGTTGCCGCAGCCCAGGCTGTGGATGCGGTCGTACGCGGCCTTGGCCTGCACCAGGCCGTAGCCGTAGTATGGATCGCGGCCGGGGGCGCCCAGGTCTTGCGCCGACTTGTCCAGCGAGCTGCGGATCTGGCTGGCGCTGCAGTTCGGGAAGTAGCTCCACACCAGTGCCGCCACCGCCGACACGTGCGGCGTCGCCATCGAGGTGCCGTTGAAGACGGCATAGTTGGTGGCGCTCACGGCCAGCGAGGCCGGCTGGCCGAGCGCGCCGAGCAGGCTGGCGCCCGTCACGTCCGATACCCCGACCGACGGAATGCTGGTGACGGTCGTGCCCAGCGTGCCGTTCAACTCGCCCGCCACATTGTTGTACACCACCGCGCCGACGCCGCCGCTGGCCTGGCAATTCGTGACCTTGGCGGCGAACGAGATCGAGCCGCGCCGGATCAGGCAGATCTTGCCCGCCATGGCGCTGTCGCTCGCCGTGCCGAGGCCGAAATCGGCCAGCGGCGCGGTGACGGCCCCGGCCGGAGAGCCCTCCATCGGCAGCACCGGGTAGAGCACGTCGCTAACCTGCAATGATGCGCTGCGCCCGCTTCCCATCGGCACCGTGGACAGCACGTCGACACCGGGCGCCGACAGTTCGACTTTCGGCGTGAACTGGGAGAAGGATGCGATCTGCTTGTTCTGGTCCAGCGCGCCGATCGACATCACGCTGCTATAGCCGGCCGGGTAGGACTGGGTGTTGTTGCCGTCATTGCCGGCGGCGGCAATCGACAGCACGCCGCGCCTGGCCAAGCCATCGAAGGCGCGTTCCTCGGCAATGCTGGGGGCGCCGCCGCCGAGCGACATGCTGATCACATTGGCGCCCGCATCGCCACATTTGTTGGCGGCTGCGATCAGGGTCGAGGTATAAGTCCATTCGTCGGCGCTGAAGACCTTGACGATGTGCAGGTTCAGCCTGCGATTGGGATTGACGCCGACCACGCCGATGCCGGCATTGTTGACGGCGGCAATGGTGCCGGCCACGTGCGTGCCGTGGTGCAGTTCATCGGTATACCAGTAGCCGGTGCCGGGGTTATTGTTGCCGCTGACGTGGTTGCCCTGCAGGTCTTCGTGCGTCATGTCGATGCCGGAGTCGATGATGCAGACGGTGCGGTTGGCGGCGTAGGTGTCGGGCAATTGGTCGGCCTGCACCATGGGGATGCCGTAGGGCACCTGCTGGCCGAGCAGGTAAGGCGAGCCGGTCGACGGCGTGCTGATGGCAAAGGGCACGCGCCGGGTGTCGGCTTCCACGTATTCGACATGGGGGTTGCGGCGCAATCCATCCAGCGCTTTGGCCGGCACTGCGGCCGCGGCTGCCCCAATGCCGGGCAAGTCGAGCACGACGGTGCCACTTGCCGCGGCCACGGCTGCCTTGCCGTTGGCGCTGTCGCCTGCCTTGAAGCCGACGATGACACGCACATTGCCATCGCTGGCGGCGCTGGCCAGTGAACATTGGGCGCCGATGGCTGTTGCCAAAAGCGTCAAGGCGAGTCGGGAAGTGGGATTGCTTGGATGTTTTGTGAACATGATTGGCCCTGGGAATCGAATGTGGAGTGGATGACCTTGGACACCAGAGATAACCGCGCGTTGCAGCTATCAAAACCGATGCTAAGGAGCTTCGCGGCGAGGGTCAATTGTGCAAGTTCGTTAACAAGTGCTAGCGACTTGGAAAACCACACAAATTCTTTATGGCAACCATATCCAGTCAAAAAAAAACGCCACCCGAAGGTGGCGTTGCTAGCTTTGGAGAGAGCAGCTTAGAACTGGTTCATGGTGTTGTCTTTGCCGGCGGCCTTCAGCGCTGCTTCGCCGCTGAAGTATTCCTTGTGGTCGTCACCAATGTCGGAACCGGACATGTTCTGGTGCTTGACGCAGGCGATGCCCTGGCGGATTTCCTTGCGCTGCACGCCGGCCACGTAGCCCAGCATGCCCTGCTCGCCGAAGTATTCCTTGGCCAGGTTGTCGGTCGACAGGGCCGCGGTGTGGTAGGTCGGCAGGGTGATCAGGTGGTGGAAGATGCCGGCTTCGCGCGCTGCATCAGCCTGGAAGGTGCGGATCTTCTCGTCGGCCTCGATTGCCAGCGGGGTGTTGTCGTACTCGGCGCTCATCAGTGCAGCGCGGTCGTAGGCCGACACGTCCTGGCCCGCTTCCTTCATGCGGTCGTAAGCTTGCTGGCGGAAGTTCAGGGTCCAGTTGAACGATGGGCTGTTGTTGTACACCAGCTTGGCGTTCGGGATCACCTTGCGGATTTCCTTGACCATGCCGCCGATCTGGCCGATGTGCGGTTTTTCGGTTTCGATCCACAGCAGGTCGGCGCCGTTCTGCAGCGAGGTGATGCAGTCCAGCACGCAGCGCGCTTCGCCGGTGCCAGGACGGAACTGGAACAGGTTGGAAGGCAGGCGCTTAGGACGCAGCAGCTTGCCGTCGCGCTTGATGATCACGTCGCCGTTGCCCAGCGCGTCGGCCGAGACCTCGTCGCAGTCCAGGAAGGAATTGTACTGGTCGCCCAGGTCGCCTGGCTTGTTGGTCACGGCGATCTGCTTGGTCAGGCCGGCGCCCAGCGAGTCGGTACGGGCCACGATGATGCCGTCGTCCACGCCCAGTTCC
Organism: Pseudoduganella sp.; assembly: GCA_039593355.1. GTDB lineage: Bacteria > Pseudomonadota > Gammaproteobacteria > Burkholderiales > Burkholderiaceae_D > Rugamonas. The sequence continues at coordinate 27,131 of JBCNPK010000004.1, read as the reverse complement.
AGGAAGGCGTAGCGCACGGCGCGGATCTTGGCCAGGAAGTCTTCGTGCGGCACGGTGACCTTGCCGTCCTGGTGGCCGCACTGTTTCTCGTCCGACACCTGGTTCTCGATCTGGATGCAGCAGGCGCCGGCTTCGATGAACTGCTTGGCCAGCAGGTAAGTCGCTTCGGCATTGCCGAAACCGGCGTCGATGTCGGCGATGATAGGCACGACGTGGGTGACGTGGTTGTCGATCTTGTCCTGGATGGCTTTCTTGGCGTCGCCGGTGGCGGCATCCAGCTGGCGGAACAGGCCGCCCAGTTCGCGTGCGTCAGCCTGGCGCAGGAAGGTGTACAGCTCCTTGATCAGGGCCGACACGGCGGTTTTTTCGTGCATCGACTGATCAGGCAGCGGGCCGAATTCGGAGCGCAGCGCGGCGACCATCCAGCCCGACAGGTAGAGGTAGCGGCGGTCGGTGCTGTTGAAGTGCTTCTTAATCGAGATCATCTTCTGCTGCCCGATGAAACCGTGCCAGCAGCCCAGGGACTGGGTGTACTGGGATGGGTCCGCATCGTAGCGGGCCATGTCGGCGCGCATGATCTTGGCGGTGTAGCGGGCGATGTCCAGGCCGGTCTTGAATTTGTTCTGGGCGCGCATGCGAGCGGCCGCTTCAGGGCTGATGGCGTTCCAGGCGCTGCCGTTACGTTCCTTCAGGGCGGCGATGGCGTTGATGTCGTCTTGGTAGTGGGACATGGTCATTTTCCTAGCAAAAAAGCGGATTAAGAAAGGCGAAGCACTTGGAATAATGATAGGCCGTTCTTTTGCGTTGCACCATGTCTTATATAAGACATATAAGTAATATTTTATTGATATATTTCAATGAGTTAGTTTTTGAATTCCATGATATGAAATATCTTTTCGTAGAATGAACTGGACGGCATGGTGCGCTGCCGGGCGATTTTCTACGATGTGGAATCCGGTTTCCGCGATGTGGAATTAACGTCCCAGCGCGGGCATGACGCCTGCGTTCACCTGGCCGTGATCGTCAACATTGCTGAAGTGGATGCGTAAATCCTGTACCGGTTTGAAATTCGACAGGCGTGCCTGGAAGGTCACTGCGTTGATCTTCGTGATCTCGCCGGGGAAGCAAAGACTGACCAGTTCGTCAGGCGCGTTTGATGATATTGAGGGTGAAGTCTTCGATGCCGCGCTTCCAGGTATTGCCAGTGCTAAGAATGTAGGAAACCTCGAGCCCGTCGAAGAAGGTTTTCTTGCCGACCGCGTTATATAAGCAAGCAAGATTTCGGCACAGCGGTCACGGCGCCGTCACAAAGCGCCGCTATCGTGTTGGTTTTTCAACCATGCTGGAAGCACACCACATGAAATACAAAGCCTCCCTGACGGCGGCGATCGGTTTTGCCGTCGCCGCACTGGTTGCCGGCTGCGGCAACAGCAACAACAATGGCACGTCCTCGTCCACTGACGGACAAACCGGTACCGGCACCCCGACCAACGTCATCTTCTTCCTTGGTGACGGCATGGGCATGACCACCATGACCGCGGCGCGCATCTACGCGGTCGGCGAAGACGGCGAGCTGACCATGGACACGCTGCCGGAAACGGCCTTCGTCAAGACCTTCTCCAACGACGCGCAAGTGACCGACAGCGCGCCGTCGATGTCGGCCTATATGACCGGCGTGAAGATGAATAATGAAGTGATTTCGATGACGTCCGACACCAAGGCCATCGATCCAATCGCCGACGCCAACGGAAACAAGCTCGGCAACAACTGCGGCGCGGCCAATGGCAAGCCGGTGCCTACCTTGCTGGAGCAAGCCAAGGCCAAGGGCTTGTCGACCGGCGTTGTGACCACCACCCGCGTTACCCACGCTACGCCAGCCGCAACCTATTCCCACATCTGTCACCGCGACCTGGAGAACGATATCGCTGTACAGGCGGTGCCGGGCGGCGTCGGCTACAACGCCGCACTGGGCAACGGCCTGGATGTGCTGCTGGGCGGTGGCCGCCAATTCTTCATGGCGTCCAAGGATGGCGGCAAGCGCGCCGACGGCCGCGACTTGATCGCCGAGATGAAAGCCATGAACTACGTCTATGCCAGCAACGCCGCCGAATTCAATGCGGTCGACGGCAGCAAGACTGGCCGCCTGCTCGGCCTGTTCACGTCCGGCCATATGAGCTACGACCTGGACCGCGATCCTGCCAAGGAACCCAGCCTGGCCGAAATGACTACCAAGGCCATGGACGTACTGTCCAGGAACAGCAAGGGTTACTTCCTGATGGTGGAAGGCGGCCGCATCGACCACGCGCTGCACGAAACCACCGCCAAGAAAGCGCTGCAGGATACCAAGGCTTTCGACGACGCAATCAAGGCCGCCCTGGCAAAAGCCCGCACCACCGATCCTGATCTGAAGAACACCCTGATCGTGGTGACCGCCGACCATGACCACACCCTGGTCCTGAATGGCTACGCCAAGCGCACCGGCAAGACCACTGCCTCCAACGCCGGCGTGCTGGGCGTGGTGAAGGATTACGTCACTGGCGCTGTGACCAAGGACGCCGACGGCGCGCCTTACTCCATCATCGGCTTCGGCAACGGCGAGAACCGCACCCAGAGCAGCCGGTCCGCCATGGCCAGCCTGGACGACAGCGTCACCAGCGCCAATACCTACCACCAGGAAGCCGTGGTGCGCGTCACCGCCGGCAACGAGACCCACGGCGGTACCGATGTATTCCTGGGCGCGATCGGCAAAGGCGCCGACACCTTCTACGGCACCATCGACAACACCAAGGTCAATTCCCTGGTGAAAAGCGCCGCCGGACTGTGATCACACTCTAAGAACTGGAACCGAATATGAAGCACACTATGATTGCCGGAGCACTGGCGCTGGTTTTTGCCAATGTGACCAACGTTGCCAATGCAGCCGGCGAAGCCAAGAACGTTATCTTCTTCCTGGGCGACGGCATGGGTCCGTCCACCATCACCGCGTCCCGCATCTATAAATACGGCGAAGACGGCAGCCTGACCATGGATACGCTGGAGCGCGCCGCGCGCGTCAAGACCTACTCCTACGATGCGCAGACCACCGACAGCGCACCGTCGATGGCGGCCTACATGACTGGCGTGAAGATGGCCAATGAAGTCATCTCCATGTCTTCCGACACTGTGGCGACCTCGCCAGCCAAGGACGCCAACGGCAACCTGGGCGTGAACAACTGCGCAGCCAACAACGGCAGCTCCGTCGCCACCATCCTGGAGCTGGCCAAGGCCAAGGGCAAGGCCGTGGGTTCGATCACCACCACCGAACTGACCCATGCCACGCCGGCGGCGACCTACGCGCACATCTGCAACCGCAACGCGCAGTACGCCATCGCAGCCCAGGCCGTGCCTGGCGGCGCCGGCTACAACACCGCGCTGGGCGACGGCGTGGACGTGCTGATGGGCGGCGGCCGCAATCACTTCACCCCTTACGACGCCACCACCAACAAGGCCGGCCGCGCCGATGGCCGCAACCTGCTGGCCGAACTGGCCGCCAAAGGCTATACCGTGGCAGCCACCAAGGCGGAAATGAACGCGGCGCCAAACGGCAAGAAGTTCATTGGCCTGTACAGCAGCAAGAGCCACCTGGAATATGAACTGGACCGCACCGCCACGCCGCCGGTAGGCGAGGGCGCCAGCCAGCCAAGCCTGGCTGAAATGACCGTCAAGGCAATGGACCTGCTGTCGCAAAACGGCAATGGCTACTTCCTGATGGTGGAAGGCGGCCGTATCGACCACGCCCTGCACAGCACCAATGCCAAGCGCGCGCTGACCGACACCATCGCCTTCGACGACGCCGTCAAGGCCGCGCTGGATAAAGCGAAGCAAACCGACCCTACCCTGGCCAACACCCTGATCGTGGTCACCGCCGACCACGACCACACCCTGGCCTTCAACGGTTATGGCAAGCGCGGCAACCCGATCCTGGACATCAACCGCGACTACAAGACCGGCCAGCCAAGCAAGGACGCCGACGGCAACACGTACACCACCCTGGTGTTCGGCAACGGCCCGAACCGCCCGGCCCTGCGCAGCAACGTCGACAGCGCCACCGCGCTGGGCAACGACTACCTGCAGGAGACCGGTGTACGCCTGTCGAGCGAAACCCACGGCGGCGGCGACGTCAAGCTGTTCGCCACCGGCGCCGGCGCCAAGGCATTCAAGGGCACCATCGACAACACGAAGGTCTTCACCCTCCTGAAGAACGCCTTCGGCTTTTAAAGTAGTTGGGTCAGACCCTCGGGTCTGACCCAGGTTTACCGGGTTAAAAAAACATGTACATCCGCAGCCTCATCCTGGCGATGGCCCTCGCCGCTTCCCAATCCCAAGCCGCCGCTCCCGCAGCTCCCCCGCTTGACCTGCGCATCCAGTACTACAGCAAAGCCATCACCCCCGAAGGCGTCACGCGCGAGGTCCGCTACGAAGAAACGATGCTGCGCCGCCCCGGCCACGTCTGGGTGACCCGCGTCCTGCCTCCGCAGTCGCAGGCGGCCGCCCAGTCCACCGACCACGAGCACAGCGTACACAAACATTTCAACCCGGTCCTGCTGCCGCGCCACGTACAACTGTCCGGCGACAAGACCCTGCTTGAATATGTGGACGCAAAGAACAAGGAAGTGATCGCCGTCCCTCAAGGCGAATACGGCAACGTCGACTTCGACGGCTCCTGGGCCAACGCCTACTACCTGTTCGACCCCAAGCTGGTGCAGGCGATGCCGCTGTCGCAGCGCCCCACCACTGTACCTGGCGCCCGCTGGCGCGAACTGGTGCGCAACGGCTCTTTCCGCCGCGTGCTGTGGGACGAGCAGCGCCAGATCCCGCTGGTGATCGAAAGCGGCGACCAGGCCGCTACCGTCTTCCACCGCGTCGAAGTGCAGGCGCAAGCCAATCTCACCGCCGGCCTGCCATGGCTGCAGCTTAAAGGCTATTCTCAGCGCGAGTACGGCGACTTCCTCGACTAAGCGGTGAGCGCCGTGGGCCGGCGAGCAGAATGAAAAACGCCGATCACGTGGATCGGCGTTGCGAACAAAGCGGCAAACACTTAGAAGTAGTAATTGCCCGAAATGCCGAAGTGGTTCGCTTTCACATCGCGATAGCCTGTGGCCTTGAAGGTTTCCTTCACATAGCGCATCTTCATGCCGATCTGCGGCGTCCAGAAGTATTCGACTTCGGCCACGGCGCTGGTGGTGTTGTCGAATTTGGCGTCGATGCCGGAAGCCACGCCGCTGCTGCTCAGCTTTGGATCCATGACGTAACGCAGGCCGCCGCCGATGCGCCAATCATTGCTCACGTGGTAGTAGCCCAGCAGCTCGATGGGGAAGCGCTGGAATTTGATGTTGCCGTTGGTGGCAGTGGTGTCGTCAACGTGGAAGTTGAACGTGCCCTGGACCGAGAATTGTTCGTTCAGGCGGTAATTGGCGCCCACGGTGAAATAGACGCCGCTGCCGGCCTTGATGTCCTGGGAATGGCCATTGGTGTAATTGGCCGTGGCCAGGTCGTCGCCGCCGGCGCTGATCCCCAGGCCAGCCACGCCGCGCAGTGGCGAGGTTTGCGCCTGGGCGGCACCGATGGTTGCCAGCAGGGCGGTCAAAGCGAATACAAACTTTTTCATGCTTATTTGATACGTATGATTGAGGAAGCCGAGAGTGTAAATACGCTTTCCGCAATGCAATTATATTTTTTGAAAACCAAATTTGTAACGCAAAGCGTTGTATTTCGGTGTTTATCGGATAGCTGCGGCCAAGCGCGCACGATACGCGCGAACAGGGCAGTGTTGCGGTTTTTGGCGCTACATTGGCGTCTGAGCTCGATCCTTTGTAAGGAGTACAGGCCATGACGATCAAAGGCAGTTGCCATTGTGGCGCCATCAAGTTTGAAATCGATGGCGAGATTCCAGCCCAGCTTATGCGTTGCACCTGCTCTTTCTGTGCAAAGCGCGGCGCCCTCACAGCCAGCTTCACACCCGACCAATTCCGCCTCGTACCGCCGCCAGGCGGCGACAGCACCTACCGCTGGAATACCAGGATGGTCGGCCACCACTTTTGTCCCATGTGCGGCTGCGCCGCCTATTCGGATTCGCCGGCTTTCCAAACTGACGGAAGCTGGGACGGCCAGACGCGCCGCGTGGTCGTGAACGCGCGCCTGTTCGATGACTTCGATGCCGCCAATGCCGAGGTCACCGTGATTGACGGCAAGCACCTGTGGTGACCAGACCAAGCACATCCGACACGCTTTCAGCCGGTAGATCACAAGCCCCAACAGGCGAAATAGGAGCTGAAACGAAAAAAGCCGATCACAAGGATCGGCTTTTTCACTTTTTATTCTTGGTGGCCCGGGGCGGAATCGAACCACCGACACAAGGATTTTCAGTCCTCTGCTCTACCAACTGAGCTACCAGGCCAAGAGGCAGCATTATAGCAGGGATTCCTTAGTTTGCAATAGCCTTTTTCCATTGTGGGAAAGCTATAATGGCCGGATGAACAAGCCCTCGCATCACCATGTGCAGACTGCTGTCTGCATCGTCGGCAATGGCGCCATTGCCAAAACGGCGGCCCTGGCGTTCGCCCAGTCCGGATTGAGTGTGACTTTGCTGGGCCCGCCACCGGCGCCGGACCGCCCGGACCCTGCCAGCTGGGACGTGCGCGTGTTCGCCCTCAACCACACGGCCCACCGCCTGCTCGCCTCCCTGAAAGTCTGGGGCGCGATGGACCAGGCCCGCATCGCCCCGGTCGATGCCATGCTGGTCAACGGCGATGGCGCCAAGGCCGGCACCATGAATTTCGACGCCTATGGCGCCCACACCGGCACCCTGTGCTGGATCGTGGAAGACCGCAACCTGAACCAGGCGCTGGATGCCGCGCTGCGCTTTGCTCAGAACGTGCATTTCGTGCATGGCAAGGCGGTGGCGCTGAAGCACGATGACGAGGGGGCGGTCATTACGCTCGATGATGGCTCCCACCTCGGCGCCGCGCTGGTCGTCGGGGCGGACGGCGCCCAGTCATGGGTGCGCGGCCAGTGCGATATCGGACTCGATTACCGTCCTTACAACCAGAGCGGCGTGGTGTCCAATTTCGCCTGCGAGCTGCCGCACCACGGTGTGGCGCACCAGTGGTTTACGGGGGAGCAGGGCATCGTTGCGCTGCTGCCCCTGCCGGGCGACCAGGTGTCGCTGGTGTGGTCGGCGCCCGATATGCTGGCGGACACCCTGTGCCGCGAAGGTGCGGCCGCGCTGGCTGAGCGACTGTCCGCATTCGCTGCCGAAAAGCTGGGCAAATTGACACCATTGCAGCCGGAAGTGGTCAAAGCCTTCCCGCTGCGCCTGATGCGGCCCCATTCCATGGTGGCGCCCCGCGTTGCCCTGATCGGCGACGCGGCCCACGTGGTGCATCCGCTGGCCGGCCATGGCATGAACCTGGGCTTCGGCGACGTGCAGGAGCTGGTCAAGGCCGTGGCTGAGCGCGAAGAGCACCGCTCCATTGGCGACGAAAGGGTGCTGGCGCGCTACGCCCGCGCCCGCAAGGAGGAGGTGAGCCTGATGCTGGCCACCACCGACGGCCTTGAGCGTCTTTTTGCCGCCGATCTCGAACCGGTGCGCGCAGTACGCAATTTCGGGCTAAACTTGCTGGATAAATTGCCGGGAGTAAAGCGCCGGCTGATTTCACATGCCCTTGGAAAGCTGTAAAGCGGAGAATCTAATGAAGATAAGTAAACTGGTATTGGCTGTGGCCTCCTCGGTCATGCTGATGTCCTGTGCGGATGCGCAGAACGCAAAAGAAGAAGCCCAACTGCGCAAAGTCCTGACGGAACGCCTGGGCGGCGTCAAGATCGATTCGATCACGAAGACCCAATATGCAGACCTGTACGAGATCCGCGTCGGCAGCGAAGTGCGCTACACCGACAAGACCGGCAGCATCATGGTGGTGGGCCATATCTTCGACCTGAAAACGTCGCAGGACCTGACCCAGGCCCGCATCGACGACCTGAACAAGATCAATTTCGACGATCTGCCCAAAGACCTGGCCATGAAGACCGTGAAGGGCAACGGCAAGCGCGTGATGGCGATCTTCGAAGACCCGAACTGCGGCTATTGCAAGCGCTTCCGCCAGAACACCCTGGCCAACGTGGACAACGTGACCGTGTACACCTTCCTGTATAACATCCTGACCCCGGAATCCGCGACCAAGTCGCAGAACATCTGGTGCTCGGCCGACCGTAACAAGGCCTGGGATGACTGGATGTTGCATGGCAAAGCACCGGCGGCTGCTCCGGCCGGCTGCACCTCCCCGAACGACAAAGTGCTGGCTCTTGGCCAGAAAATCAACATCAACGGCACCCCGGCGATCTTCTTCGCCGACGGCAGCCGGATTGCAGGAGCAGTTGATCAGCGTACCCTCGAAGCAAAGTTCGCCACAATCAAATAAGGAGCTTGCATGGTCACATTGAATATCAATGGGCGCGACGTTCAGGTCGACGCCGATCCCTCCACGCCTATCCTGTGGGCGCTGCGCGATAACCTCAATATGACCGGCACCAAGTTTGGTTGCGGCATGGCCATGTGCGGCGCCTGCACGGTGCACCTGGAGGGGCAGGCGATCCGTTCCTGCATCACGCCGATTTCGGCGGCGGTGGGCCAGAAGATCACCACCATCGAAGCCATGTCCGCCGACAAGGTGGGCAAGGCGGTGCAGGATGCCTGGGTCAAGCACGACGTGCCGCAATGCGGCTACTGCCAGAGTGGCCAGGTGATGAGCGCCACCGCTCTTCTGCGCAGCAACAAGGTGCCAACCGACGCCGATATTGACAACGCCATGTCGGGCAATATCTGCCGCTGCGGCACCTATCAACGGATCCGCGCGGCCATCAAGGACGCTGCGAAATCCATCGCTTAAGGGAGGCCGCCATGCGCAAAGAATGGTTCATGGCAGCTCAAGCGGACGTCGCGGAATCTTCCGGGGTTTCGCGCCGTACTTTCCTCAAGGCCGGCAGCGGCCTGGTCCTCGGCTTTTACATTGCCAGCGGCGGCGGACGCTTTGCCCGCGCCATTGCTGCCGATGCGCCGCCCAAGCCGATTTCGGCGCCCAACGCCTTCCTGCGTATCGCGCCGGACAATTCCATCACCATCCAGGTCAACCGCCTCGAATTCGGGCAGGGCGTGCATACCGCGCTGCCGATGCTGATCGCCGAGGAACTGGATGCCGACTGGTCGCAAGTGCATTCGGCGCTGGCGCCGGCGGGCGATGCCTACAAGGATCCGGGCTTTGGCATCCAGATGACGGGCGGCTCTACCGCCGTCAAGCACTCCTGGCAGCAGTACCGTGAAATCGGCGCCCGTGCGCGTGCCATGCTGGTCGCCGCGGCGGCCGAGCAGTGGAAAGTGCCGGCCTCGCAGATCACCGTGTCGAAGGGCGTTGTGCATGGTCCTTCCGGCCAGAACGCGACTTTCGGCGCGCTGGCCGATGCGGCGATGAAGCAGCCGGTCCCGCAAGAGGTGAAGCTGAAGGATCCGAAAGACTTCACCATCATCGGCAAGCCGACTCCGCGCCTGGATGCGCGGGACAAGTCCACCGGCACGCAGCAATTCGGCATGGACTTCAAACCGGACGGCGCGAAGGTGGTGCTGGTGGCACGTGCGCCGGTCTTCGGCGGCAAAGTGAAAAAATTCGACGCAGCCAAGGCCAAGGCAATCCCGGGCGTGGTGGATGTGGTCAAGGTCGATACCGACCGTGGCGGCAGCGGCTTGGCCGTGGTGGCCAATGGCTACTGGCCAGCCAAGCAAGGACGCGATGCGCTGGTGGTCGAGTGGGATACGGCGGGGCTGGAAAAAGTCAGCAGCAAGCAGCAGATGGCCGAGTACAGGAAACTGGCGAAAACGGCCGGCACCTCCGCGAAGAAGGCCGACATTGCCGCCATTGCCAAGGCGCCGAAGAAAATCAGCGCAACCTATGAGTTCCCTTACCTGGCGCATGCGCCGATGGAGCCGCTGAACTGCGTGGTGGACTTGCGCGGCGATTCCTGCACCATCTGGGCCGGCAGCCAGTTCCAGACCCTGGACGCGGTGGCCGCCGCCAAGGCGGCTGGACTGACGCCGGACAAGGTGACGCTGAATACCATGATGGCGGGCGGCGGCTTCGGCCGCCGCGCGGTGCCGACGTCGGACTACATCGTCGAAGCCGTGAATGTGGCCAAGGCCTGGGGCAAAGGCCCGGTCAAGGTGATCTGGAGCCGCGAGGACGATATCAAGGGTGGCTATTACCGCCCGTCCCATGTGCACCAGGCCGATATCGGCTTTGACGCCAAAGGCAATATCGTCGGCTGGAACCATGTGATCGTTGGCCAGTCCATCCTGGCAGGCACGCCGTTCGAGCCGATGATGGTGAAGGACGGTGTGGACGCGACCATGGTGGAAGGCATGGGCGATCCTTATTCCGTGCCGATGAACCTCACCGTCCACAACGCCAAGGCCAACGTGCCGGTGCTGTGGTGGCGCTCCGTGGGATCGACCCACACTGCCTTCGTGATGGAGACCCTGATCGACGAGGCGGCGCACGTAGCCAGGATGGATCCGGTGGAATACCGCCGCAAGCTGATCGATCCGGCGAAGCATCCCCGCCAGCTGGCGGCGCTGAACCTGGCGGTGGAGAAGTCCGGCTATGGCAAGACCAAACTGCCGAAGGGTCAGGCCTGGGGCGTGGCGCTGCATGAGTCGTTCGAAACTTCGGTGGCCTATGTCGTCGTGGCATCGGTTAAAAACGGCCAGCCCAAAGTGCACAAGGTGACGGCCGGCGTGCACTGCAACCTGCCGGTCAACCCGTTGACGATCGAGGCGCAGGTGCAGGGCGCTGCGCTGATGGGACTGGGCGCGACCTTGCCCGGCGCGGCGATCACGTTGAAGGACGGCGTGGTCGAACAGTCCAACTTCAACGACTACACCGTTGCGCGCATGCCGGACATGCCGGTGGTGGAAGTATTCACCGTCGCATCGACCGACAACCCGACCGGCATGGGCGAGCCAGGCTTGCCGCCGCTGGCGCCGGCCCTGGCCAACGCCGTGTTCAAGCTGACCGGCAAGCGTGTACGCAAGCTGCCGTTCGACCTGTCCAAAGCGTAGGGCAGGGCGTAGCGCGTGACCGTCTCCGGCGCTGCGGCGGGAATCGTCGGCATCCTGCTGGCCGCCGGGCGCGGCAGCCGCTTCGATCCGGCGGGTGCGCGCAACAAGCTGCTGCAAGTACTGCCTGGCGGAGAGCCTGTTGCCGCCGCGAGCGCGCGTGCTTTGCTGGCAGCGGTTCCGCATGTGGTCGCCGTGGTGCGGCCGGAGGATTCGGCCACTGCAAGCCTGCTGCGCGGCTTGGGCTGCGAAGTCGTGGCCTGCGCCGACGCCGGCAGCGGCATGGCTGCCTCGCTCGTATGCGGCGTGCGGCACGCGCAGGCTGCTGCCGGCTGGCTGATCGCCTTGGCAGACATGCCTTTCGTGCAGCCGGCCACGATGGCGGCTTTGGCACGGGCAGTGGCCAATGGCGGGGACGGGGCAATCGCAGCGCCGACGCACAAGGGCCTGCGCGGCAACCCGGTCGCTTTCGGCCTTGTCCATTTGCCGGCCTTGCTGGCGCTGCAGGGCGACCAGGGCGCGCGCGGCATTTTGAAGAACAACCCGGTTAACGAACTGGCGGTGGATGATCCCGGCATCCTGCAGGACATCGACACACCGTCCGACATCCAATGAAAAACAAAAAAATCAGCTACACCATCACCGCCAAAGACCTGGCGGCCCACATGTTCCAGGTCAGCATGACCATCGATGCACCGGCGCCGGACGGCCAGGTCCTGGTGCTGCCGGCCTGGATTCCCGGCAGCTACATGATCCGCGAATTTTCGCGTAACATCGTCCAGATCCGCGCCGAAGCAGGCGGACAGCCGGTGGAACTGGCAAAGCTCGACAAGCACTCTTGGCAGGCCGCCCCCGTCAAAGGCAAGCTCACCGTGCACTATGAAGTGTATGCCTGGGACCTGTCGGTGCGCGCCGCCCACCTGGACCAGACGCACGGCTTCTTCAACGGCACCAGCGTCTTCCTGCGCGCCGTAGGCCAGGAGGACGAACCGCATGTGGTCGACATCCAGCGCCCTGCGCATGAAGCTGCTGCCCAGTGGCGCGTCGCCACCGCGCTGCTGGAACTGAAGGCCAAGCGCTACGGCTTCGGCACTTACATCGCTGAAAATTACGATGAGCTGATCGACAGCCCCGTGGAAATGGGCACGTTCCAGTTGGCCAGCTTCAAGGCGCTGGGTGTGCAGCACGATGTGGCATTCACCGGCCGCGTGCCCAACCTCGACATCGCCCGTGTCTGCGCCGACCTGAAGCGGATCTGCGAGACGCAAATCGCCTTCTTCGAGCCGCGCACGAGAAAAGCGCCGATGCAGCGCTACGTCTTCATGACCATGGTGACGGGCGATGGCTACGGCGGCCTGGAACACCGCGCCTCCACGGCCCTGTTCTGCGCCCGCTCCGACCTGCCGACTATCGCGCAGAAAGGCCAGGAACCGAGCGAAGGCTATATGAAATTCCTCGGCCTGTGCAGCCACGAGTACTTCCACACCTGGAACGTCAAGCGTATCAAGCCGGCGGTGTTTGCACCTTACGACTACCAGGTCGAGAACTACACGCCGCTGCTCTGGCTGTTCGAAGGCTTCACCAGCTACTACGACGACTTGCTGCTGGTGCGTGCCGGCCTGCTGCCGGAAGAGGGCTATTACAAGATGCTGGGCAAGACCGTCGGCGCGGTGCTGCGCGGCAGCGGCCGCACCAAGCAAAGCGTGGCCGATTCCAGCTTCGATGCCTGGGGCAAGTACTACCGCCAGGACGAGAACTCGCCGAACGCCATCGTCAGCTACTACGCCAAGGGTTCGCTGGTCGGCCTGGGCCTGGACCTGACCATCCGCGCCAAAACCAACGGCAAGCGTTCGCTGGACGACGTGATGCGCGCGCTGTGGCAGAAATTCGGACGCGACTTCTACAACGGCAAGCCGCGCGGCGTGACCCCGGAAGAAGTGGAAGCGCTGTTCGACAGCGTGGCCGGTTTCAAGCTGAAGGCTTTCTTCGACAAATACATCAAGGGCACCGAGGACGTGCCGCTGGCCAAGCTGCTGCCGCAGTTCGGCGTCAGCTACAAGGACGAACGCAAATCTTCCAAGCCGAGCATGGACGTCAACCTTGGCCGCGACGGCGCCGACTGCAAGCTGAGCGCCGTGCATGACGGCGGTGCTGCGCAGAAGGCCGGCCTGTCCGCCAACGACCTGCTGGTGGCAATCGACGGCCTGCGCGTGACCGGCAACCCGGCCAATGTGGACGCCCTGCTGGCGCGTTACAAGGTGGGCGACACCGTGCAGGTGCACGCCTTCCGCCGCGACGAGCTGATGGCCTTCGACGTCACCCTGCAGGGCGACCGCGTACCGGGCATCAGCATCGCCGTCGAGCAGCAGAAGACCAGCTTGCGCCGCCCAAGCGCCTGAATCAAGCCGTGAAATAAGCCGTGAAGTTCGCGCTGGACCCGTTCACCATCCTGTTCACCACCACGCTCACCTGCGCGGTGCTGGCGGTGGCCATGTATTCGGTGCACCTGAGCTTCCGGCGCGAGGTGGCCGGCGTCGGCCATTGGGCCTATGGCCTGGTGGCGATGGTCTGCGCCGGCACCCTGTTCCTGATGCGGGGCATCTTGCCGGACGTGGTTGCGCTGCCGGCGGCCAACGTCTGCCTGATGTGCGGTATTGGCCTGTCGATGGTCGGCACGCGCCGCTTCTATGGCGAGCCTCCCGGCTGGAGTATCTTCCACACCGCCTGGGTGCTGGAGCTTGCGGCGATTCTCTGGTGGCTGCTGGTTGAGCCGAATTTTCCGCATCGCGCGGCGGCGTTCAGTTTCTTCGTTTCGATTTTTTACATCGACCAGCTGCGGCTCGTCTGGCGCCACCGCACGCCGCATTTCACCAGCTGGTTCTTCGGCTTCTTGCTGGCGGCGCAGGCGCTCAACACTCTGACACGCGGGGTGGCAGCCTTGTTCATGGTTGACCAGGATGCTGCCAGCTTGATGCGCAACAGCGCGCTGGCCAATGCCTATCTGGCGCTGGCCAATTTCATGGCGTTGCTGATGACGGTCGCTTTTCTCATGCTGGCCACGCGCAAGCTGCAGAAAATCCTGGAGCAGCGCTCCACACACGACCCGCTGACCACGGTGCTGAACCGGCGCGGCTTCCTGCAATGCTTCAACCGCGTGCGCGCTCGCCAGCAGCGCATCGAAACGCCGCTGTCGCTGATGGCGATCGACCTTGACCTGTTCAAGTCCATCAACGATCAGCATGGCCATACGCAGGGCGACAAGGTGCTGGTGCACGTGGCATCGCTCATCATGCGCACCGCGCGGCAAACCGATGTCGTGGCGCGGTTCGGCGGCGAAGAGTTCGTTGTCCTGCTGCCCGATACCACGCTCCCGCATGCCCTGCAGCTGGCGCAACGCATCCAGGCGCTGTTGCGGGATAGCCGCCAGCCTGTCCTGCCGCCTTGCACGGTCAGTATCGGCATCGCCTGCCAGCAAACGCCGGGGGAATCGCTGGACAGCCTGCTGTCGCGGGCCGACGCGGCGCTGTACCGCGCCAAGGCCAATGGCCGCGACAGGGCCGAAGTCGCTCCCCCACCTTCCCTCGCAGCCTGAAATCGCCAGCCCGGGTGTCGTTTTCATGCCCCCGGAACCTTTATTTTTGCTCAATAGTAATTTAACATATGTTAATTAATTTTTAAGCAGATTTGTAATGAGTTACCAGATCCAGCTCGCATCCGTGACCACTCCGGCAGTGGATTTGGATGTTTTTCCGTTCATGAACAAGCTGCGTGCCGAGGCCGGCGATGCCCCGCCTTCCGCATTGCTGAAGCGTTTTCAGGATGCGCTGGCGGCGCTGTTCCCCGATACACCTTGGGCGGATGGCCATTTTGCCGGTGATGCCGGACGCTTAACCGTGGTACGCCGCCGCAAGGTCGTGGTGCCGCATGTGTTGTACATTGCCGGCGAGCTGGGCCTGACCGTGGTGGACAATCAGTCGGGTGAGGTGCACCGTCCTCCAACCTACCAGGTCGTGCTGGAAGGGCCGGCCGAGGGCGTGCAACTGGGCGATGCTGCCGCCAAGCTGGCGGCGCTGATGCGCAAGCCCGTGACGGAAATGCTGGCGTTGTTGTCGGGCGGCCGCCGCACGGTGGTCAAGAAAGGCGTGTCGCGCTTCGTGGCCGAGCAATACGCCAGCGCGCTGCGCGAGCGCGCCGGCTGCCGAACCACGCTGGCACACGAAGCCGGGCCGGCGCCGCGCGAAAAGCCCCCGGCGCCGGCAATTGTGCCCGCGCCGACAGTCGCAGAGCAACCGAAAAACGCCATGCCGCCAATGTCGCCCGCCGCAAAGGTTGAGGCGCAGATTGAATCCCGCGCCGAAGCGACCCTGACCGCCAACGGCACCGACGCGGAACTGTTCGACGTGGCCGAAGGGATCCGCCTGATCTGCTGTGCCATGGTGCTCGGATTCGTGTTGCGCGGCATATTGCAGATCATGCCGCCGATTCCCAAGGGTTTCAGCGTCCTGCTGCTGGTGTTGATGCAGTTCTACGGCGTATTGCGGCTGACGTCCGGCCTGCGATTTGGTGGCCCGGTGCGTACCGGGCTTATCCTGGCCGTGGTGTCGCCGATCATCGTCGGCGTCGCAGGGCCATTCCTGCATCTATCGCTGCGGTCGATCGATGCTTCTGCGGTGGTGAGCTTCCTGGTGATGCTCGTGTTGGGCAATATGGGCAGCCGGCGCCTGAAGAAAGCCGGCTACCGGACTGGTTTGTTCGGCGCTTCGAAAGCCGACGTGCGCTATCTCGGCGGAATGGGCGACTCCGACCGCCTGCAATCGACCAAACTGGCCTGGGGCACTTTCTTCCTGGTTTTTGCCATCAACATCACCAGCGGAGTGACCGGTGGCGCCAATGGGAGCGCGGCATCGGGCGAGCGGGGCGATGCGCCGGCGCTGGTGGCGCCTTGCGAATATGTCGGTACCTGGGTAGTGGAGAAAGACAGCGGCAAGTATGAGTACGTGCTGAGCGACGACGGCAAATATTACGCAGTCCAGCTCTCCGGCAACCCGCGTGCCGGCGGTGCGGAATTTGGCGGCCATTGGACCTTTGCCCAGAACACGCTTCTATGGAGCGACGAGAACCATATTCCGACCTTGATCACCAAGAATCGTGTCACGAGCACCGAAGCGAACCTGTTCACAGCTCTCGGGGAGGGCTCGCTGCTGGTGTTCAAGCTCAAGGAGCGTGGTAGATCCCTGCGCTGCAAGTTTTAAGCGGCAAGCCGGCGGTGTCGTTTTCTTGCCTAAGAGACTTTTAATTTGCCATAGAGTAAATTAACATCGGTTAATTCCGATTTGGCCAAGTTAAAACTCATGACCTATACGCTGCACGTCATCGCCCGTGAAGTTCCCGCCGACGATGCGGATGTCTTTCCTTTCCTGGAACAGGTGGCGGGCCATACCGTCAGCATGGCGCCCTCGCAGCAGCTGAAAAGCTTCCGTGAAGCCGCTTTGAAGCTGTTCCCCTGCCTGACCAGCTACGGTCCGGCCGATGCTGCCATCGCTGACTGCCCCTGGGCAGATGGCCCGGTGGGTGACAATTTCAAAGGCGGTTACGGGACGGTTGCCGTGGCACGCCGCCACGGCGAAGTGATCCCTCACTTGCTGCGTATCGCCAGCGACCTGGGCCTGACCGTGGCGGACGAGCAAAATGGCGCAGTGCACCGGCCACAGGCTTACCAGGTAGTCCTGGAGGGACCGGTGGATGGTGTGGAAGTGGAGGTCGCGGCTGCCCAGCTGGCGGACCTGATGAACCAGCCCTTGCCGCAAATGGTGCTGCTGCTGCATTCGCGCCGCCGCACCTTGGTCAAGAAGGGCTTGACGCGCGCGCAGGCGGAAATTTACGTCGGGGCGCTGCGCGACCGGGCCAACTGCCGTGCCACCGTTACCCCGGAACCCCGCAAGCCAGCGGCAAATGCAGGCCGGGCCAAGGCGCCTGCGGCCTCCACCGCAGGGCGTTCCGCGCAGCAGGTGCCGGTCACCGGCCAGGCCGGCATCGAACCTGACGAGGCGCTGTTCAAGGCCGCCGAAGCCCAGCGCCTCGGCGCTGCCGCTGTGCTGGGCCATCTAGTGCTTGCTGTGATCCTGACGGTAATGCACGTTAAACCGCCCCTTTTCATCCCCTTGCTGCTGGCCGTTACCTTGATGGGTGTGCTGAGCGTAGTCCAGTTCGAGCAGGCAGTGAATTCGAGCGCATTGCGCATGCTGGGCCTGGCACTGGTAACGCTAGTCCCGTTATTTGGGCTGCTGATGGTGGCCTGGACCTGCTTCCGTGCCGCCGGTGTCTTGAAGAAGTCCGGGCGCACCACGAGGAATGTCTTGCTCGCTGCCGGCGAAGTGCGTGAACTGGGCGGCCTGGATGACAGGGCGTTGCTGCCTTCCACCAAGAGCGTGCTTGGCCTGGTGGCCGTGGCCGCGATCGCGGGACTGGTCAGCGCGCCTTACGGACGTTAAACGAACAGCTTGCGCAGCTCGGTTCCCGGATCGGGCGCGCGCATGAAGGCTTCGCCCACCAGGAAGGCGTGCACGTCGTTTTCGCGCATGCGCTGCACGTCTTGCGGGGTCATGATGCCGGATTCGGTGATCACCATGCGCTCCTGCGGGATGCGGGACAGCAAGCCCAGGGTGGTATCAAGCGTGACGTCGAAGGTGCGCAGGTTGCGGTTGTTGATGCCGATCAGGCGGCTCTTCAGGTTCAGGGCTGCGCTCAGCTCCTCGCCGTCGTGCGATTCGATCAGCACGTCCATGCCCAGTTCATGGGCGCAGGCTTCCATTTCCGCCATCAGGCCATGGTCCAGGGCGGCCACGATCAGCAGGATGCAATCGGCGCCCATCGCGCGCGCTTCATAGATCTGGTACATGTCGACCATGAAGTCCTTGCGCAGCACTGGGATATTGCAGGCGGCGCGCGCTTGCTTCAGGTATTCGTTCGAACCCTGGAAGAATTGCACGTCGGTCAGCACGGACAGGCAGGCCGCGCCGGCTTTGGCATAGCTTTCCGCGATGTCGGCCGGACGGAAGTCGGCGCGCAGCACGCCTTTCGACGGCGAGGCTTTCTTTACTTCCGCGATCACGCCTGCATGGCCGGCTTCGATTTTCTGGCGCAGGCTGGCTTCAAAGCCGCGCAGGCTGGCGCGCAGTTCCTTGTCGCCTTCCACTTCGTCGCGCAGGGATTGCAGGCTGCGATGCTTTTTGGCGGCCGCCACTTCGTCGGCCTTCACGGCCAGGATTTTGTTCAGGATATCGGACATGTTGAATCTCAGTGTTGTTCGGACAGGGCCAGGCGCGCGCCGAGGGCGATGAACAGGCTGCCGGTCACGCGGTTCAGCCACAGGGCCACCAGCGGCTTGACCTTCAGCCTGGCGCTGGCGAAGGCGGTAAAGATGGCAAGGCCGTTACACCACAGCATGCCGTTGACATTGAAAATGCAGCCCAGGATCAGGAAGGCCAGCGGCTTGTTCGCGGCATCAGCATCGATAAACTGCGGCACGAAAGCCAGGAAAAACAGCGCGACTTTCGGGTTCAGCACATTGGTCAGAAAACCTTGCGCGAAGATTTTGCGGTACGGCAGCGCAGCCTGCGCATTAAACCGGTAGGGCGGTGTCTGACCCAGTGGGTCAGACGGGACGGCCAATCCGGCCGGTGTGCCGGTTTTATCGGTTTTAATGTGAGCCCGCAGCATGCCGATGCCGCACCAGACGATGTAAGCAGCACCAACCCATTTCACCACGGTGAACGCGGTGGCCGACGTTGCCAGCACCGCCGACAAGCCCAGCGCAGCTGCGCCGATGTGCACCATGGTTCCGGCGCCAATCCCCAGCGCCGCCGCGCAGCCTGCGCGCCAGCCCAGCGTGGCGCTGCGCGCCATGATCAGCAGCGAATCCGGCCCCGGCATGATGTTCAGCAGCAGACCGGAGATCACAAACAGCGTCAGGTCATGAATGCCGAACATGGCTTAGCCCTCCTTGCCGAGTTCCTGGGTAACGCGTACGAATTGTTCGAGCTTGGCCACCGCCGCGCCCGATGACACCGCCGCACGCGCCCGTTTCAGGCCATCCTCGATCGAAGAAGCCACGCCCGCTGCATACAGGGCGGTGCCGGCATTCAGCGCCACGATATCGGAAGCAGGACCCGGTTCGCCGCGCAGCGCTTCCATGACGCGCGCCTTCGATTCCGTGGCGTCGGCCACCTTCAGGTTGCGCGAAGCGATCATCGACAGCCCGAAGTCTTCCGGATGAACCTCATACTCGCGAATTTCGCCGTTGACCAGCTCACCCACCATGGTGCCCGCGCCCAGCGAAACCTCGTCCATGTTGTCGCGGCCATACACCACCACCGCGTGCTGCGCGCCAAGGCGCTGCAGCACACGCACCTGGATACCCACCAGGTCCGGGTGGAACACGCCCATCAGGATATTCGGCGCACCGGCCGGATTGGTCAGCGGACCGAGAATATTGAAGATCGAACGTACGCCCAGCTCGCGACGCACCGGCGCCACATGCTTCATCGCTGCGTGGTGGTTCGGGGCGAACATGAAGCCGATGCCGGTCTGCGCGATCGACTGTGCGATCTGCTCAGGCTTCAGGTTGATGTGCGCACCGAGCGATTCGATCAGGTCCGCGCTGCCCGAAGACGAGGACACGGAACGCCCGCCATGCTTGGCCACGCGCGCGCCGGCGGCGGCTGCGACAAACATCGAAGCGGATGAAATATTGAAGGTATGGGCGCCATCGCCCCCGGTGCCGACGATGTCCACCAGGTTGCTGGTATCGGCCATCGGCACCTTGGTCGAGAATTCGCGCATGACTTGCGCCGCAGCGGTAATCTCGCCAATGGTTTCCTTCTTGACGCGCAGGCCCATGGTGAGGGCAGCCACCATCACGGGCGACATTTCCCCGGACATGATCTGGCGGAACAGGTGCAGCATCTCGTCGTGGAAAATCTCACGGTGTTCGATGCAGCGAACCAGTGCTTCTTGATGCGTGATTGACATGATGCTTCCTTCTCTTATTTGCGATCGAGGAAATTCTTCAGCAAGGCGTGGCCGTGTTCGGACAGGATGGACTCGGGGTGGAACTGCACACCCTCGATGTCGTACTCCTTGTGCCGTACGCCCATGATTTCGCCGTCGTCGGTCCAGGCTGTGACTTCCAGGCAGGAAGGCAGCGAGGATCGCTCGATTGCCAAAGAGTGGTAGCGGATTACCGTGAACGGGCTTGGTAAGCCCTGGAACACGCCCACACCCGTATGCGCGATAAGAGAAGTTTTGCCATGCATGACTTGCTTGGCGCGGATAACTTTGCCGCCAAAGGCTTCGCCGATGGCCTGGTGTCCCAGGCAGACGCCCAGGATAGGTTTCTTGCCCGCGAAGTGTTTCAGCACTTCCAACGAGATGCCCGCCTGCGACGGATCTTTTGGACCCGGGGAGATGCAGATGCGGTCAGGATTCATTGCCTCGATTTCGGCGATCGTGATTTCGTCGTTGCGGTGCACGCGCACGTCCTCGCCCAGCTCACCGAAATACTGCACGATGTTGTAGGTGAAGGAGTCGTAATTGTCGATCATCAGCAGCATTTCAGAACTCCCCATCCAGGCCATCTTGCACTTGCTCGGCTGCGCGCAGCACGGCGCGTGCCTTGTTTTCAGTTTCCTGCCATTCCATTTCCGGAATCGAGTCGGCCACGATGCCGGCGGCGGCTTGCACGTACAGCATGCCGTCCTTGATCACGCCGGTGCGGATAGCGATCGCCACGTCCATTTCGCCGCCGAAGGACAGGTAGCCGCAGGCGCCGCCGTAGATGCCGCGCTTGCAGATCTCCAGCTCGTCGATGATTTCCATCGCGCGCACTTTTGGCGCACCGGTCAGGGTGCCGGCCGGGAAGGTGGCGCGCAGCACGTCCAGGTTGGACATGCCTTTCTTCAGCTTGCCCTCCACGTTGGAGACGATGTGCTGCACGTGGGAGTACTTTTCGATCACCATCTTGTCGGTCAGCTTCACGCTGCCGATTTCGGAGATGCGGCCCAGGTCATTGCGCGCCAGGTCGATCAGCATCACGTGCTCGGCGACTTCCTTCGGATCGTTCAGCAGTTCTTCTGCCAGCGCCGCATCGCGTTCCGGTGTGTTGCCGCGCGGGCGGGTGCCGGCGATCGGGCGCAGCGTGACCTTCTTCTCGCCGTCCGGCAGGGTCTCGTTGCGCACCAGGATTTCCGGCGACGCGCCAACAATCTGCATATCGCCGAAATTGTAGAAGTACATATACGGCGACGGGTTCAGCGAACGCAGGGAGCGGTACAGCGTGAGCGGCGAGTCCACATATGGCTTGCGGATGCGCTGTCCGATCTGTACCTGCATCAGGTCACCGGCCAGGATGTATTCGTGTGCCTTGGCGACGGCCTTGAGGTAATCCTCCTTGGCGAAGTCGCGGATGATTTCAGTGCGCACCGAAGGCGTGGTCACCGGCGCATCGACGCCGCGGCGCAGCAAGGCGCGCAGGTCTTTCAGGCGCTGGCGGGCTTTTGAGTAGGCTTCCGGCTGCTGCGGGTCGGCATAGACGATCAGGTACAACTTGCCGGACAGGTTGTCGATGACGGCCAGTTCTTCCGTCACCATCAGCTGGATTTCCGGCAGGCCCAGGTCGTCCTTCGGCTGGGTGTGTGCCAGGGTCTTTTCAATATGGCGCACGGTGTCGTAGCCGAAGTAGCCGGCAAGGCCGCCGCAGAAGCGGGGCATGCCGGGACGCACGGCCACCTTGAAGCGCGCCTGGTATTGCTCGATGAATTCGAGGGGATTGCCCTCGTGGCTCTCGATCACCTGGCCGTTCTTGACGATCTCGGTCAGCTTGCCGGTGCTGCGCAGGACGGTGTTGGCCGGCAGGCCGATGAAGGAGTAGCGGCCGAAACGCTCGCCGCCCACGACGGACTCCAGCAGGAAGGTGTTCTTGCCGTAGTTCTGGGTCTGGGCCAGCTTGAGGTACAGGGTGAGCGGGGTTTCCAGGTCGGCGAAGGCTTCCGCGATCAGAGGGATACGGGTATAGCCTTCCGCGGCCAGGGATTTGAATTCGAGTTCGGTCATGTTCTCTCCGTTCCGCCGTGGTCAGGGTGGTGGCGGTAAGGTTACAAAAAACCTGCCGGTACACATGTGCGTGCGCCGACAGCAATCGGGACTAGGTCAGGATTGCCAGCGTCGCCACAGCCAGGCCTCAATCGAGCCCCGGTGGGTTACATTGTGTCTTTTGTTGAGAAACATTTGTCTAGTTTGCGCTTGAAATCAGTTCAGCTGCATGAAGAAGCGTGTCAACTATACCATCGGAATCTGTTTCGTGTATACCCACTCCGTGGTTATAACCATATGGCACCGTAAGCACAGGACAGCCTGCCGCGCGGGCCGCTTCCGCGTCGTTCGAAGAGTCGCCGATGGCCACCACCTGCGCCGGCGGCAGGTCGAAGAACTCGCAAGCCTTCAGCAGCGGCATGGGGTGGGGCTTCTTCTTCTCGAAAGAGTCGCCGCCGAACAGAACTTCGAAATAGCTGTCCAGGCCTTTCAGGGCCAGCAGCGGCTTGGCGAAGGCCACCGGCTTGTTGGTGACGCAAGCCAGGCGCAGGCCGTTGGCCTTCATTGCCTGCAGGCCGGCCACCACGTCGGCATACACCTCGCTGTGGCGGCCGTTGATGACCAGGTAATGGCGCTGGTAAGCCTGCATCGCCTGGGCGAACATGCGTTCCACGCCTTCCTCGTCAAAGTCCAGCGCGAGCACGCGCCGCACCAGGTTCTCGGAACCTTTGCCGACCATCAGCTCGATCTGCGCTGCGGTGATGGGCGCCAGGCCCAGTTCTTCGCGCATCAGATTGATGGCAACTTCGAAGTCCGGCATCGTGTCGAGCATGGTGCCGTCGAGGTCAATGATGGCGGCCCTCACGCCGCGCAGGACCGCCGCCATGCCGATTACAGCGAAGCCAGTTGGCCGCGCATTGCGTCGATCACGGCCTTGTAGTCCGGCTGGCCGAAGATTGCGGAACCGGCCACGAAGGTGTCGGCACCTGCTTCGGCAGCGGCCTTGATGTTGTCGACCTTGATGCCGCCGTCCACTTCCAGCATGATGTCGCGGCCGGATTCGTCGATGCGGCGGCGCGCCTCGGCAATCTTCTTCAGCGCCTGCGGGATGAAGGACTGGCCGCCGAAGCCCGGGTTCACGGACATGATCAGGATCATGTCGATCTTGTCCATGACGTGGTCCAGGTAGCTCAGTGGGGTAGCCGGGTTGAATACCAGGCCGGCCTTGCAGCCGTTGTCGCGGATCAGTTGCAGCGAACGGTCGATGTGGTCGGACGCTTCCGGGTGGAAGGTGATGATGTTGGCGCCAGCCTTGGCGAAATCAGGAATGATGCGGTCGACCGGCTTGACCATCAGGTGCACGTCGATCGGCACTTGCACGTGAGGGCGGATCGCCTGGCAGACCAGCGGGCCGACGGTCAGGTTTGGCACGTAATGGTTGTCCATCACGTCGAAATGGATGATATCGGCGCCTGCGGCAACAACGTTGCGGACCTCTTCACCCAGGCGGGCGAAGTCGGCGGACAGGATGCTCGGGGCGATACGGAAAGTGGTCATGGCTGGTCGGCAGGTAAAAAAAGATGCGTTATTTTACGCTGGTGTGCGAACGCTGTCCGATTGCTTGGACTAGAATTGCCCAATTGTTACGAAGGAAACCCTATGGCCAAGTATGAGTTTACGGTCGAGGTACGCACCCAGTACCTGCCGGAACAGTCCAACCCGGACCGCACGAATTTCGTCTTTACTTACACAATTACCATCAAAAATACCGGCGCGGTGCCGGCGCAGCTGATCTCCCGTCATTGGGTGATCACAGACGCCAATAATCATGTGGAAGAAGTGCGCGGCCTTGGCGTGGTAGGCCACCAGCCTTTGCTGGCGCCGGGCGAGGTGTTCGAATATACCAGCGGCACCCAGCTGCGCACGCCGCAAGGCTCCATGTACGGCGAATACTTCTGTGTGGCCGAGGATGGCCATCAGTTCGAAACCAAAATTCCAGAGTTCGTGCTGTCCTTGCCGCGAACCCTGCATTAATTACTTGTCGCCGTCCTTCTTCTTTTTGCTGGACGGCAGTGTCCACCAGACGATGAACACCAGCAGGAACAGCGCCACAAACGCTTCAAGCATCAGATACCACATAGATAACACCTCATGTTTTTGACACGCCGTAGTTTACCCGTTTGCGTTGCAGCCGTCGCGTTGATGCTGGCCGGCTGCGTTACGCCACCTCCGCCTCCACCGGCCAAGCCGCCGCAGCCCACGCCAAGCGTTCCAACGCCGCCGGCCCAGCCGCCTGTGCCGGCCACGCCTGCGCCGCCGGCCAAGGCCGAATTCATCCCGGCCCGCTTCACCGATCTGCCCGGCTGGGAGCGCGACGACTTGCGCGCCGCCTGGCCGGCATTCATGCTGTCCTGCTCCAAGCTGGCAGGCAGTGCGGACTGGGAGGAGCCGTGCGCCATCGCCAAAACCGTCGACGCCAACAGCGAAGCGGCTATCCGCCTCTACTTTGAATCCTTCTTCGATCCGCACCAGGTGATCGCCCCCGATGGCGGCGATAGCGGCCTGATAACCGGCTATTACGAGCCGCTGCTGCGCGGCTCCCGCAAAAAGGGCGGCCCATACCAGACGCCTCTGTACAAGGTGCCGGACGATCTGGTCATTATCGATCTGGGATCGGTCTACCCCGAGCTGGCCAGCAAGCGCGTGCGCGGCCGCCTTAAAGGCAAACGCGTCGTGCCTTACCCTGCGCGCGACGAAATCAGCCGCAACGGCCTTCCAGGCAGCGAGCTGCTGTGGGTGGACGATGCCGTGGAAGCCTTCTTCCTTGAAGTACAGGGTTCGGGCCGCGTGCAGCTAGCCGATGGTGAAACCGTGCGCGTTGCTTACGCTGACCAGAATGGCCGCCCGTATGAGTCGATCGGCAAGTGGCTGGTTCAGAAGGGCGAACTGACGATCGAGCAGGCGACGGCGCAAGGCATCAAGGCATGGATTGACGGACATCCGACCCGCCAGCAGGAACTGTTCAACGCCAACCCAAGCTATGTCTTCTTCAAGGAAGAAAAGCTGCCCGATCCGAAAGTCGGTCCGAAGGGGACTTTGAATGTGCCGCTGACGCCGCAGCGTTCCGTGGCGATCGACCGCAGCCAGCTCCCGCTCGGAGCGCCGGTGTACCTGAACACCACGCTGCCCGGTGACGACGGCATGCCGCTGCAACGGCTGATGATGGCGCAGGATACGGGCGGCGCCATCAAGGGCGCCGTCCGCCTCGACTTCTTCTTCGGCTTTGGCCCCGAAGCCGCCGACCTGGCCGGCCGCATGAAGCAGCGCGGCAAGATCTGGGTGTTGCTGCCGAAGCTCGCCCGGTAACGGGCCTTAGCGCAGCACCAGGACCGGCAGGTGGGTGTGGGCAAGGACTTTCTGGGTTTCGCTGCCGAGGAACAGCTTGTTCAAACCCTTGCGGCCGTGGGACGCCATCAGGATGATGTCGCATTGGCGTTCCTCTGCCACCTTAACGATCACCTCATAGGGATTGACGGACTCGCCCAGCACGAGATCACAATCCACGCCTGCCGCGCTGGCCGCTGCCAGCACCTTGTCCAGCCCTGCTTGCACATTGGCCCGCGCTTCGCGGTCGAATACGCCGGCGTCGGGCAGTACGGCTGCATCGGCCATGGGAACAAAGGGCATCGGCTGGACTACCGAGACCGCAGTAATGCGCGCTCCATGAATTTTCGCGAATTCGATCGCAGTCGCGGTCGCCCGTTCCGAGAGTTGCGAGCCATCGGTGGGCAGCAAGATCGATTTGAAC
Organism: Pseudoduganella sp.; assembly: GCA_039593355.1. Classification (GTDB taxonomy): domain Bacteria; phylum Pseudomonadota; class Gammaproteobacteria; order Burkholderiales; family Burkholderiaceae_D; genus Rugamonas. The sequence goes on along the minus strand of JBCNPK010000004.1, from coordinate 1,095 downwards.
ATGGCAATTCTCCGGACAAATACTCCAGTCCAGTGTAGGTCTGCCCCATATTCAAAGGCGCACGGTTTGTGCACAACAGCTACAATTGCCCGATAGCTAACCGACTGGAGGAGAATAAATGGAATACCAGGACCTGCTGGTGGAAGTGCACGACAAGGTGGCACTGATCCGCCTGAACCGCCCCAAGGCAATGAATGCCCTGAACGACAATATGATGAATGAGCTGGGCGACGCTTTCGCCAAGTTCGACAAGGATCCGGCGATCCACGTCATCATCCTGACCGGCAGCGAAAAGGCATTTGCCGCCGGCGCGGATATCGCTGCCATGAAGGACTACACCTATCAGGACACCTATCGCGACAACTATATTGGCCGGAACTGGGAGCACATCCTGAACGTACGCAAACCGGTCATCGGCGCCGTGGCCGGCTTCACGCTGGGCGGTGGCTGCGAGCTGGCGATGATGTGCGACTTCCTGATCGCTGCTGATAGTGCCAAGTTCGGCCAGCCGGAAATCAAGGTCGGTGTTACCCCGGGCGCGGGCGGCACCCAGCGCCTGCCGCGCACCATCGGCAAATCGAAGGCCATGGACATGCTGCTGACCACCCGCATGATCGATGCAGCCGAAGCCGAGCGCATTGGCCTGGTGTCGCGTGTCGTCCCGGCCGCTGATCTGATCGAGGAAGTCTTGAAGATCGCCCAAGGCATTGCCCAGATGCCGGTATCGGTAGCGATGCAGATCAAGGATTGCGTGAACCGCGCGTTCGAAACCACCCTGTCGGAAGGCGTGAACTACGAGCGCCGCCTGTTCCATGCAGGCTTCGGCACGCCTGCCCAGCGCGAAGGCATGTACGCCTTCCTGGAGAAGCGCACGCCGAATTTCGAAGGTTTATGATTTAGTCCTTGCGGGAGGGGCGGGGCTTTGCTATAGTTCTGTCCCTCGCAACGCAGTGCTGACAAAACAGCAGAGCGAAACGAGAAAAAAGAGGGGTTGACGAGTTGCACGCTGTACCGCATAATCTCGCTTCTCTGCTGCTGACGAACACAACGCTTCGTCGCTAAAACAAGGCAGCGATCTTTAAAAATCAACAGTCG
>JBCNPK010000039.1:0-54528 GCA_039593355.1 Pseudoduganella sp. | reverse complement strand
TGGTGCACCAGCACTTCATGCTGGTCGAGAACATGACCGTGCTCGATAACGTGATGCTGGGCAGCGAAGGCGGCTTCCGCCTGCGCGAGCACCGCGCCAGCGTGGAAAAGAAGCTGCGCGAAATCTGCGAACGCTATCGGCTGGACGTCGATCCGCTGGCCACCATCCACGACTTGTCGGTGGGCGCCCAGCAGCGCGTCGAAATCCTGAAGCAGATCTACCGCTCGGCCAACATCCTGATCCTGGACGAGCCGACCGCCGTGCTGACCGCGCAGGAAACCGAATCGCTGTTCGAGATCCTCAAGCTGTTCAAGGAACAGGGCAAGACCATCATCCTGATCACGCACAAGCTGCAGGAGATCAAGGACATCACCGACACCGTCACCGTGATGCGCGGCGGCCGTGTGGTGGGCGCGGTGGAAACCGCCGCCACGACCAAGGAAGAACTGGCGCAGATGATGGTCGGCCGCCCGATCGAAAACAACCTGCCGCGCGGCGCCTACAATCCGGGCAAGCCGGTGCTGGAGGTCAGGAACCTGCAGCTGTCCGACGACAACGGCGTCAAGCTCCTGCAGGACATCAACTTCACCCTGCGCGCCGGCGAGATCGTGGCCATTGCGGGCGTTTCCGGCAACGGCCAGTCCGAGCTGATGGAAATCCTGTCCGGCATGGCGCTGCCCACCTCCGGCGAAGTCGATTTCGAAGGCAAGGCCCTGCCCTATCCCAAGAGCGGCGACGCCGACGGCCTGCCGACCAAGTTCCGCGAACTGGGCATCGGCCACGTGCCGGAAGACCGCCTGCGCGACGGCGTGATCAAGGCCTTCTCGGTCATGCAGAACACCTTCTTCGGCTACCAGGACAAGGTGAAGAACAAATGGGGCCTGATCGACTTCAAGGGCATCGCCCAGCGCTGCGCCGGCCTGATGAAAGAGTTCGACGTGCGCCCGGCCAACCCGGACCTGCGTATCGGCCTGCTCTCCGGCGGTAACCAGCAGAAGGTGGTGATCGCGCGCGAAGTGCTGGCCAAGCCGAAGCTGATGCTGGTCGGCCAGCCGACCCGCGGCGTCGACATCGGCACCATCGAATCCATCCACACCCAGCTGCTGGCCCTGCGCGACCAGGGCGTGGCGATCCTGCTGGTATCGGTGGAACTGGAAGAAGTGCGCGCCCTGGCCGACCGCATCCTCGTGATGTGCGGCGGCAAAATCACCGGCGAACTGAAAATCGACGAATTCGACACCACCCGCATCGGCCTGCTGATGGGTGGCATGCACAAACACTGATTATGACCACGAACGATATGCCACGTTGGGCAACCGGCTTTGTCCTGCCCATCCTGAACCTGCTGTCCGCCCTGCTGGTGGCCGCGCTGGTGATCCACCTGCTCGGCGAAGACCCGCTGGAATCGCTGCAGATCCTGATCAACAGCGCCGTAGTGAACCCGGAAGGCCTGAGCTACACGCTGTTCTATGCTTCGACCTTCGTCTTCACCGGCCTGGCCGTGTCGATCGCGATGCAGGCGGGCCTGTTCAACATCGGCGCTGAAGGCCAGATGTATTTCGGCGGTCTTGGCCTCACGCTCGCCATGCTGGCGTTTGACGCCTCGCTGCCCTGGTACCTGCTGATCCCTGTGGGCATCATCGGCGCCGCCCTGTTCGGGGCACTTTGGGCCTTCATTCCCGGCTACCTGCAAGCCAAGCGCGGCTCGCACATCGTCGTGACCACCATCATGTTCAACTTCATCTGCGCTTCGCTGATGAATTTCGTGATCGTGAAATACCTGATCCCGCCTGGCGAGCAGAATACCGCTTCGCGCGTCTTCTCGGCCGCCGCTGAAATGCCGCGCCTGGGCAACTGGATCACTGCGCTGGGCGACACGCCGCTCAACATCAGCTTCTTCTTCGCCATCATCGCCCTGGTGATCTACGGCGTCGTCATGTGGCGCTCCTCCTGGGGCTACAAAGTGCGCGCGCTGGGCCTGAACCAGCACGCAGCACACTACGCCGGCGTGAAAATCAGCGCCATGATCATCATCGTGATGGCGATTTCCGGAGCGCTCGCCGGCCTGGGTTCGGTCAACTCCATCATGGGTTCGACCCACTACCTGTCGCTCAACTTCGTTGGCGGCGCCGGATTTGTCGGCATCGCCATTGCCCTGATGGGCCGCCAGCATCCGGTTGGCATTTTCCTGTCGTCCGTGCTGTTCGGCGCCCTGATCCAGGGCGGTTTCGACCTGTCGCTGGAAAAACCGAACATCCCGACCGAAACCTTCATCTTCATCCAGGGCTTGATCATCCTGTTCTGCGGCGCGATGGAAAACCTGTACGCCCCGGCCATCATCAAGCTGCTCAAATCGCGCAAGGGCTAAGACCATGACTTTCGAAGATCTCCACCTGGGTTCCATCATCGTCTCCACCGTGCGCAACGCGCCGGTGCTGATTTTCGCCGCCATGGCGGGCCTGTTCGCAGAACGCTCCGGCGTGATCGACATCGGCCTGGAAGGCAAGATCCTGGCTTCCGCCTTCGTCTCGGCGGCCGTCGCTTTCGCCACCAAGAACCCATGGCTCGGCATCCTGGCCGGCATGGGCGTTTCGGTCGCGCTGGCCATGCTGCAAGGCTTTGTCGCCATCACCCAGAAGGGCAACCAGCTGGTGGGCGGCATCGCGATCAACATCGCCATGAGCGGCCTGACCTTCGTGGTCGCCCAATACTTCTTCCAGCAAGGTGGCCGTACCCCCGACCTGGGCGACGCCCGCCTGTTCGACGTGGTGCTGCCCGGCAGCGCAGCCGTCGCCGACATCCCCTTCCTGGGCTGGTTCTACACCAAGCTGATTGGCGGCCATTCGGTGCTGGTCTACCTGGCCTTCCTGCTGGTGCCGCTGGTGCACTGGTTCCTGTACCACTCCCGCTTCGGCCTGCGCCTGCGCGCCTGCGGCGAGAACCCGCACGCTGCCGATGCAGCCGGCGTGTCCGTTGAACGCACCCGCTACGCCGCCATGCTGATCGCCGGCATCCTGTGCTCTTTCTCCGGCGCCTACCTGGCCATCGTGCAATCCGGCTTCTTCCTGCGCGACATGTCGGCCGGCGCCGGCTACCTGGCGCTGACCGCCATGGTGTTCGGCAACTGGCGGCCCGTGTACACCTTCCTCGGCTGCCTGATGTTCGGCTTCTTCGGCGCCGTGCAGATCCAGCTCGAAGGCGTCGACCTGCCGGTGATCGGCCGCATTCCTGGCGCACTGATCCAGATGGTCCCGTACGTCGTGACCGTGATCGTCCTGGCCGGCCTGATGGCGAAATCGGTCGCCCCGAAAGCCATCGGCGTACCGTTCGTCAAATCCCGCTGAGGCAACAGCGCTCAAGGAAAACCCCGCTTCGGCGGGGTTTTTGTTTTATATTGCATAGTGCAAGGAGCGTCGCCATGTGCCCACGACTGTTGCTGGTCCTTCTATGTTGCCTGTGCTTTAATGCCCACGCGGTGGACACGCGGCTCGTCTATCCCAGGTACTTCACCGTGCAGGACAGCACTGGCGATTTCGACTGGATCGTGCTGCGTGCGGCGCTGGACAAGACTGCGGCCAAATTCGGCCCCTACAAGCTCTCTCCATCGAAAGACCCGATGTCCGTTGCGCGTCTATTGCAGGAAATGTCCTATCCCGAGGGCAGCATCAATGTCTTCGCCCGCGCCACCGACCAGGATCTCGAAAACAAATTCACGCCAATCCGCATCCCTATCGACCGCGGGCTGATGGGCATGCGCCTGCTGGTCGTCCGCAAAGACGACCTGCCGCGCTTCGCAGCCATCCACACCCTGGAGGAATTGAAGCGGCTCAGCGCCGGCCAGGGCAAGGGCTGGATCGATACCGGCGTCCTCTCTGCAGCCGGCATCAGCGTCGTGGAAGCGCCACGGCAGGAAGCCCTGTACGCCATGCTGGAAGCCGGACGCTTTGACTTCTTCCCGCGCGCGCTGGACGAAGTACCGCACGAAATCGACATGCAGCACAGGACTCGCCCGGGCATCGTCATTGAACCGACACTGATGCTGCGCTATCCCCTGCCGCGCTATTTCTTCGTCAGGCGCGATGCGCAGGGCGACAAGCTGGCTGCGCGCATCAAGGCCGGCATGGAAATGATGGTGCAGGACGGCAGCCTGGCCGCCCTGTTCCGCCAATACAAAGGCCCGCTGATCGAACGCGCGGCCATCGGCAAGCGCCACATCATCGACCTGCCGAACCCGCTTCTTCCCCCGGAGACTCCCCTGCAGCGCAGCGAGTTGTGGTATCGGCCCTGAACCACAGCGCAGCAAGCGTCAGCAAGGCGAAAACAGCACCGGCGCCAAAAGTGACGGGCGCGCCGTAACGGTCCCATAGCCAGCCCGCGAGTGCACTCGATATCAGCAACGCAACGCCGCTGGCCAGGTTGAACAGACCGAAAGCAGTGCCACGCAAATAGGAGGGCGCAGCGTTGGATACCATGGCCGACAGCAGGCCTTGCGTCATGCCCATATGCAGCCCCCACAGGAACACACCGGCAATGACTGCAAGCCAGCCCTGCGCCAACGCCAGCACGGCGTCCGCGCCCACCAGGACCAGCAAGCCGAAAGCCAGCAAGGCGCGATGGCTGATCCGGTCGGACAGTTTTCCGAATGGGTAGGCAGCAAGCGCGTAGACAAAGCTCATGGCCGCCATCACCAGCGGCACCTGCGCAACGCCCATTCCAAGCTGCTGCGCGCGCAAGACAAGGAAGGCTTCGCTGAAGCGGGCCAGCATGAACAGCGTTCCCAGGCCGACCAGCCACCAGTATGCGCGGCCGAGCTTGCGCAACTGGTCGCGGCGCAGCGGATTGACGCGCTTGCGGTCCGGCGCTGAAGCCGGCTCGCGCACACCAGCCACCATGAGGAACGTCGCCAGCATCCCGGGAACCACGGCAACCCAGAACACACTGCGGAAGTCATTGGACCATAACAGCATCAGACCCGAAGCAAGCAAAGGACCGGCGCAGGCGCCCACCGTGTCCAGGGACTGACGCAAGCCGAAAGCCGCGCCGCGCAAGGACTCTGGCGTCAGGTCGGCCAGCAGGGCATCGCGCGGTGCACCGCGTATGCCCTTGCCGACCCGGTCGAGAAGGCGTGCGGTTGTGACCATGGCCATAGATCCCGCCATCGCAAACAGCGGCTTGGAAAAGGCGCCCAGGCCGTAGCCAAAGGCCGCAATCCATTTGCGCCTGCCGAGGTAGTCGCTGAGGGTGCCGGAAAACACCTTGACGCCGAGCGCGGTGGCTTCGGCCAGGCCTTCCAGAATACCGACCGCCAGGCCGCTGGCGCCCAAGGTACCGACCATGAAAAGGGGCAGCAGGCTGTGGATCATTTCGGACGAGATGTCCATCAGCATGCTGACCAGCCCCAGCACCCAAACGCTGGCGGAAAGCCGGTTGCCGGGTGGGGACTGGGAAGCCATTATGGCCAGATTTTCTGCAACACGGCGGCCAGGTTGTAGCCGCCCTTGATCAGCTGCTCGCGCGCCAGGGCGGACGACGGAACCGGGTAGTTGTCCGGCACTGCCATCGCCCACACGGTGTAGCTCTCGCCGCTGCGGCTGGTCTGCTTGCTCGCCACCCCGACCTTTACGTCAGCGTAGGCTTGCTTTGCTACCGCCAGCGAATCGTTGGCCCACTGCACCGGCCAGGTGCCCGCATCGCCTTTCGGCAGCGTGATCGATGGCTTGCTGTCGATCGCCCATTGGCTGAACTTGTCGACGCTGCGCATGCTGCTGCGGCGCATCGCGTAATCGACAGCCGTGGTGTCCCAGTAGGAGTGGAACGGCTTGGTCGGGTACTTGGAAGGCGCGTCGTCGCCGGCCGGGATGCCGCTCTTTGCGCTGGCCGCGGCCAGTGCCGCCTCATCCATCTGCAGGTTGTTGCCGCCGCGCGAATCGAAGACGTTCAGGGAATCGACTTCCTTGTCGGACTGCGGCACCACGAATTTACCGTCCTTGCTGACGTAGGCGGCGCCGACGTGCAGCGGCTGGTGGATGTCGCCGACCAGGTGGGTCAGGATCAACAGCGCCTGGCGCTTGGTGAACTTGCCGTTGCCCTTGTCCTGCAAGGTGGCGATGCATTGCTCCAGCGTCTGCACCACGTCGTGTTCGGAGGTGCCGACACCGTGCAGGCGGTATTCGTTCAGCTGGAACGGCACGTCGGTGTAGTGGTATTCGGTGTGGTCCGGATGCGTCGCCACGTACTCGTTCATCTCGGGCGATTGCGGGCCGCAGAAGGTGCCCTTCACGCAGTCGGCCCAGTTGGCGACCTTTTCCAGGTCTTCGCCCGGCAGCAGCAACGCTTTGACCTGCTTTTCGGCGTTGGAGCCCTTGATCAGGTTGTCGGCAATCGCGCCCACGATGCGGTGGCCGGCATTCCCCCAGGCCATGGCATTGCTGGACAGGAAGGCGCCGGACAGCGCGGCGATCAATGCGAGTTTCTTCATTCTTCTTTACCTTTGCTAGGTTTCGGGTAGTCCTTGTTGATGTCGAGAGGCGCGGCGTACTGCGAACTCCAGGCCTGCTCCTGCAGCGCGTACAGGCGCTTGGCCATCGCTTCATTGCGCATGACCACTTCCATATTGCGCGAGAGGTCGAAATAGCCGCCGGCCCAGTTGCTGGTGCCGACCCAGGCCAGCCTGCCGTCGATGACCAGGGTCTTGCTGTGCAAAACGCGGGCAAACGGAATAAAGCCGGTCGAGGCTTTCGGCAGCGTCACGATGCGCACTTCCACGTTCGGCAGGATGGCCAGGCTTTTCAGGTGCTGCAAGGCCGGCTGCTCCAGGTTCCAGTTCGACACCATCAGCTTGACCTTGACGCCGCGCGTTGCGGCAGCGCGCAGCGCGTTGTCGACCACCGGGTAGAAAGGACGCGTGCCGTTCGGGCCATAGCTCAAAGGCGCATAGTCGAGCATGGAGACGCGGATCTCCTGCTTCGCGTCGGCCAGCAAGGCTGGCAGCACGGCCTCGGAATCGGCCACGCCGGCCGGGTTGTAGCCGCCCGGGCTGGCGATCAGGAAGCTGGCATCCACAGGCAGGGCGACCGGCGCGGCATTGGCGAGGATGGCGGTTTTCGGCTGCAGCGGCGCCACACTCTTGCCCGCCGCCAGGGCGGCCTGCGCGGCCCAGTCCTGCTCGAAGATGGCCTGCACCTGGCCGACAATCTTTGCATCGGTGATGCGCAAGCCGGTTTCGTGGATATGGGTGAACGAGCGCCAGTCGAAATTCTGGCTGCCGACAAAGGCGGCCTTACGGTCCGCCGTCAGGTATTTGGCGTGGATGATGCCGTTGCCCGTCAGCTCGCTGACGTTTAGGACGCGCATTTCCAGGTTCGGGATGGCACGCAGGCGCTCCACGGTTGCCTTGTCGGACAGCCCGCTCACGCCCTTCTTGTCGATCAGGAAACGGATCTTCACGCCGCGCTTGCCGGCCGCCTCCAGCCGCTCAATGACCTTCTCGAACGGCGCCCCAGGCACGCTGGCGACATAGAATTGCCCGATGCAGATTTCCTCCTTGGCGTTGTCGAACAGCTCGGTCCAGACCTCGATGGGGCCGCGCAAGTCGTCGTTTTTCAGCGTGGTCTCGACCGGTGCCGTCTGCACCAGCTCAAAGCCGGGAATCTGGAATGCCGCCTGAGCGCTGGCGAAACAGCCTGCAAGTGCGGCGGCAATGATGAAGCGGCGCATGATGATCCTTTCTTACTTGATGCGAATGATGCGCGGCACGGCGCCGTAGCTGCCGACCGCCCTCTTTTCCTGCTCCAGTCGCACCAGGTAGCCGCGCAGCGCATCGACGTCGCGCACGCCGGTCGCCTCGCGCTTGCTGCCTTGGCGGAAAGTCACAAAACCGTCATTGCCTTCGGCCAGGAAGTTGAACACCGCGACACGGTAGCTGGTCCCGTTCTCGACCGGCACGCCGTTCAGCCGGATGCTGCCGCGTACGATGCGCTCGCCCTTGGGCTTGCGGGTATCCCAGGAATAGGTGAAGCCTTCGGATACCTGCAGCAAGCCGCGTTTTTCGGGCTCATTGCCATCCCACTGCTGCTCGAGCAGCGTGGCGATCTGGGCGCCGGTCATGTTCATCACAATGATCTCGTTCCCGAACGGCAGCACCGCCTGCGTTTGTGCGGCGCTCACCACATTGCCCTCGCCTGCCTCCAGCGAAGTGCGGATGCCGCCGGAGTTGGTAAAGGCGATCTGCGCGCCCCAGTTGCGGCTGGTGGACAGCACCGCGTCGGCGACCAGTTGGCCCAGCGGAGATTCGTCGGAATCGGGCAACAGGGTGCGGCTGACCGACGGTACGTCCAGCTTTGCGACAGGCTTGTTCAGCTCAGCATTGCCGCGCGCGCGCACCGACGCCACCAGGGCATCGACTTCCGCGACGGCGGGGTATTTGCCCCGTTCCACCACGACGTTGCGGGCGCTGGCATCCACCACCTGGCCGCTCTGGCGGTCCACCATCAGCGAAATGCGCGTCAGCATATGGCCGAATTTCTCGGCCTGGGTGACCAGCCTGCCGTCGACGCGGCACAGGTAGCCGTTATGCGAATGGCCGCTGACCACCACGCGCACCGCCGGGTCCAGCCGCTTCACCACGTCCGCGATATCGCCGCCCAGGTCGTCGCAATATTGCTGGTCGTAGCGGGCCTTGGAATTGCCGCCCTGGTGGATCAGCACGACGAACACTGTTGCGCCTTGCGCAAGCAGTTCCGGCAGCAGGCGGTTCACGGCCTGCGCCTCGTCGATGAATTGCAGTCCGGTGATGCCAGCGGCGGCGACCAGTTCGGGCGCATCTTTCAGCACGGTGCCGATGAAGGCGACTTTGACGCCCTTCACTTCATCGATGCGGTAGGCAGGCAGCAAAGGCTGGCCCGTGCGCGTGTCGATCACATTGGCAGCCAGGTAGCTGAATGTCGCGCCCTCCCACGAAGGATTGAGCCTGCAGGCCTTTTCCGGACGCGGCGAGTTGGCGCAACCGCCTTTGACCTGGCGCAGCAGCTCGACGCGGCCGCCATCGAATTCATGGTTGCCGACCGAGGTGGCGCGCATGCCGAGCAGGTTCAGCGCCTGGATGGTCGGCTCGTCGGCGAACATGGCCGACAGCGCCGGGCTGGCGCCGATCATGTCGCCCGCCCCGACCAGCAGGAGATCCGGATCATCCTTGCGCCAGGCTTGCAGGGTGGCCGCCAGCGCGTCGATACCGCCCACCTTGCGCTCTTCGAAAGTGGATGCTTCCAGGTAGCCGTGCAAGTCGTTCAGGCCGACCAGGGTCAGTTCGATCCGGCTGTCGGGGCGCTGCACGGCGCAGCCGGCCAACAAGGCTGCCAGGACAAGGGGGCGCAGGTAAGACTTCATCGGGGCGTACGCATGAAATTAAAGGAAGATTGTACAGGCGCCGCCATGCAAGGCGAACACCTGGAAACGATATGTTACGCACAAAAAAAACGGGCCTCGCGGCCCGTTTTTCAGGTTGAAGCAACCGTGCTTAGAACTCGTAGCGTACGGAAGCTTGCAGCTGCCATTGCGATTCGCCGCGAGCCTGGCGAACGTCGTAGTCCTTCACCGAATCGCGTACGCGGTATTCGTACTTGCCGGTGGCTGGATCGACGCCAGCGAAGTCCACGAACGAACGGGTCACGCCGCCGGACGAGGAGTAAGGCATCTCGTTGATACGGCCCCACTTCTTGTTCAGCAGGTTGCCGAAGTTCATGATGTCAAAGGACAGCACGCCTTTGTGACCGGACATGAAGCCAGGAATCTCCTGCTTGATACGCACGTCGAAGTTGTTGGTCCATGGCGAGAACGCATCGTTGCGCTTCACGACGCCGCCGGCGGCGTTGCGCAGGCTGCGGTACTGGTTAACAACTGCCCAGAACTTGTCTTCGTTGGCGTGGTTCGTTGCGGTATCGCCGACGAAGATCACATCGCCCGAACCTGGTGCACGTGGGATGTACATCAGGTCGTTGTTGGAGATGCCGTCGCCGTTCAGGTCGTTGTTGTAGGTCCAGCTGTATGGCTTGCCGGTACGGCCTTCGTAGTTGACGCCGAAGGTGGTGCGGTAGTTGCCGAAGAAGGCCTTGCGGAAGTTCACATACGCAGCGATACGGTCCTTCACCAGGTACTGGGAATTAGCCGTGACGTTTTCGTTCGGGTTGAACGAAGCGCGTGCATTGTAGGTCGAACCGGAGGTCGAGGCCTGCAGTGGCGACACTTCCTTGGAGTCGGTGTAGGTGTACGCGACGGACCAGCCGAAGCCGCCGGTCAGAGGACGGGTCAGCGACAGGGTAGCCAGGTTCGAGTAGCCTTCCTTGGTGTTGTATGCTACCAGCACGTTGCCGAAGGACGCGTTGCTCAGCGCCTTGCTGCGTGCGCCGGTACAGGTGGCGCCGGAGGTGGTCAGGCTGCCGGTAGCGGTCCAGCAGGAAGGATTGTACGCCTGTGCGGTGTAGTACAGGGCACGGCCGTCGGTACCGGTTTTGGTCTGTTCGCCCAGGTTCAGGTTCTGGTAGTAGATACCGTCCTTGGTCTTCAGCGACAGCACTTCAGCGGTGAAGGTCATGCCATACCATGGCAGCTCGTGGTCGAAGGCAAAGTTAGCTTTCCAGATCGAAGGCTGGCGGAAGCCTGCAGCCAATGCATCGACGTTGGCCTGGCTGGAGGAGCCTGGCAGGGAGGTCGGCTGCTTGTTGATGTCCGGGCTGAAGATCGCGTCCGGGCAAGGCGAGGTCGCGCTGCCGCAGGTTACGGTGCGGGTTGCCACGCCGTTGTTCTGGTATGGGTTGGCCATCCAGACCGACATCGCTACGCCCTGGAACAGGCCGGCGCCGCCGCGGATCTGCATTGGACGCTGGGTCGGGAACTTGTAGTTGAAGCCAGCACGCGGCTGCCACAGTTTCTGGCCGTCGATCGTGTTGGTGTTATCCAGGCCGAAACCGCCGGTGGCGCGGGTGTTGGTTGCTGGGTTGCCCGGCACGCGTGCAGCGGCTACGGCGAGGTTCTGGGTTGGACGCTCGCCCAGGTCTTCCATGTCGACGCGCAGGCCGGCATTGACGGTGAAGCGGTCGGTCACGCTCCAAGTATCCTGCACGAACAGGCCGGTGTCCTTCAGGGTGAACTTGGCGATCGCATCATCAAAGGTATGACCGGCAGCCGGTACCTGCACCGAGAAGCTCGATGGGCGGCCACGGGTGAAGTTCTCCATGATGGCCTTGGTCATATTGTCGTTGTTGCTGCTGCAGAAGTTGCCAGGAGCAGTCGCACCGCCAAGGAAGTTGTAGGCCACGTTCGGGATGCAGCCGAAGGTGTAGTTGCCGTAGACGTTCTGCAAGAAGATGTTGGTCACTTCATTCTTGTTCATGTCCGCGCCGAACTTGATCTCATGCGAGCGCAGGTTCCAGTTCGCGCCCAGGTAGATGTCGTCGGTCTTGGTGCCCAGCACGTTGCGCTGGCGGCTGAATTCGGTACCCATGTCCAGGAAGCGGCTGGAGGTTGCCACGCTGGCCGGGGTGCCGACCGGGTTAGGACCGCTCCAGTTCAGGCCGATTGCCGGCAGTTGCGAGCCGGTGGTCCACAGGCTGTCGTAATCGCGGCGCGACCACTTGATCTCGGTCGAGAAGTTCGGGGTCCAGTCGGAGAACAGCTGGGCGACCTTGGTTTCCAGGGTCTTGTTGTTGGTGATCCAGTAGCTGCTCAGCGACAGACTGTTGTTCGAAATGCCGGAGAACATCGGCTCGGACTGCTGGGTCTTCGACCAGCGCACCATCAGGCGGTGGTCGTCGTTGATGTTCCAGTCGATCTTGGCCAGCTTGTCGCGCACGTTCATTTGCGCCGGGGTGATCACCTCGGTGCCTGGGTCCATGCCCCAGGTGTTCTTGGCGATGTCCTTGGCTTGCTGGATCTGGCCCGAGGTAATGCCGATATTGGTCAGCGGGGAACCGATCGGGCCAAACGATGGGGATGCCAGGCTCGACTTGTACTTCTCATAGTTCACCATGAAGAACAGCTTGTCCTGAATGATCGGGCCGCTCAGGGTGCCGCCGTTGGTGGTGGTCTTGGAAGTAGGCGGCTTGCTGTAGGTGCCGGTGGACTGGTTGAAGCGGTCGCCAGCCATGTCCTGGTTGCGGAACACGCTGTACAGCGAACCGTGGAACTTGTTGGTACCGGACTTGGTGACGGCGTTGATGTTGGCGCCGATGTAGCCCTTCTGGGTGACGTCGTAGTTGGCGACGTTCACTTGCGAGGACTGGATTGCATCGATCGAGATCGGCTGCTTGGCGAATGGGGAACCGGAACCTTCCAGGCCGAAGGTATCGCTCACGGCAACACCGTCGATGGTCAGCGAGTTGAAGCGCGAGTTCTGGCCGGCTACGGAGATTTCGTTGCGCTCCTTGTCGGTCTGGGAGACGCGCGGGTCCATACGGGCGTAGTCTTGCAGGCTGCGGTTGACCGAAGCCTGGATGTCCAGGTCGGCGGCGCTGATGGTGGTGACCGCGCCCTGGTTGGTCTTGCTGAACTTTTCGGCGCGGGCAGCGGAACCGGCGATGGTCACGGTCTGCATTGCCTGGCCGATGGTAGCGTCGACGGAAGCGGTTTCGGCCAGTTCGACGAAGACGTTTTCACGCTTTTCCGAAACGCCGTTCTTGGTAATGATGATCGTGTACGGACCGCCGGCGCGCAGGCCGCGTGCAATGTAGCGGCCTTCAGCGTCGGTCAGGACGTTGCTGGTCGAGCCGGACTCTACGTGCGTGATGGTAACGGTCGCGCCAGCAGCTGGCTTGCCGTCAGCGCTAGAAATACGACCGCCGATGGCGGAGGTCGTGTTCTGCGCGAATGCCGGTGCGGCAAACACGAGAGACAGGCTGAACGCGATTTGCGTCAGCCGGAGCCGTTTATGATTCATCATTGATATACCCCAAAAGAGAACAAATTGTTGGTAAATGTCGGCATCTTGCTGCATGCCGCATTTGCGCTTTTTACTAAACTTGCAAAAATATTGCCGCCCAGCGAGTTTACGCACCAACTATGACCGTGGTGCGACAGCTTCGTGACAGTTGTGTGACGCCTTGGAATTCCAAGTTGCATAGACGTATCTTTCCGTCAACTATGCCTGAAAGGCGCGCTCCAAGACAAATTCATTTTCCCTTGCATATTTATACGAAGGGAAAATAAATTGCCTTTCGTTATACTTTTTTCAGCAAAAACAGGACGAACTCAAGGCCAAATTATAAAGAAGCGCACGCCTCTTAAGCCTTTTGAAACGTTTGGAATATAGAAAAAGATACGCGCACTTGTGGCAAAAGGGCCACAAGTGCGGTCAAAGAGGGGCTTACTTCAGTGAAGTTGCCACGTCGGCTTCGAATTTGGCGAAACGGGCGTCAAGTTGCTTCAACAAGCGCTGCTTGTCCGCCTCGGCCAGGAAGGCGTAACGAATACTGTCGTAGGAAAGCTTTTTTACTTCCGCATAGCTGGTCTTGTAGCGGCTGGCGAACAGCACGTACTCGTTCGACAGGGTATTGCGGCTGACGCCGGTGTCGTCGCTCGACAGCACAAACGGCACACCATACTTGCGGTAGATATTCAGCGGGTGCGCCTCCCCTTTCACGCCGAGGATGAATTCGTTCGAAGTCAGGTTCACTTCGACCGGAATATTCTTCTCGCGCATCTTCTTCAGGATGGCGAGCGGCTGGCGTTCGTGGGCGATGTCCATGCCGTGGCCGATGCGCTTGGCGCCGGCAATGTCGATCGCTTCGGCGATGTGGAACTTCAAGCCTTCCGGCGGCACCTGGCCAAGGGCCAGCTCGCCGGCATGCAGCGCCAGCTTCACATTCGGATACTTTGCGCTCAGGAATTTATACATGCGCATGTGCAGCTCGTAGTCGCGCATCGACACCGGGTAATGCTCGGCGCCGACGATGTTCACCGACACTACTTTCGGATTCTGGCTGGCGATCTTGAAGCCGGCGGCCATCTGGGAGAACACGATCGACGGCGACAGGAAGCGCAACACGAAAGGCTGGTAGCGCATGGTGAAATTGTCGTCGTCGATGCCGGCGCTGCTGCTGTCGACGTAGGCGCTGTAGTCGGCGATGCCCTTGTTGAAGGCCGGGCTGGCTTCCAGCTTGGCCAGGTAGGCGGCGAAGGCTGCGTCGTCGTTCAGCTTGCCGTCGAACTCGGCGTCGAAGGTGATCGGCGCGATCTCGAACACGGTTTCGATATAGCTGACGTTCTCGGCGATGGCGCGCTGCTTCAGGCGCTGCTGGCCATCGTTGCCATTGGTCGAAGCCACGTCGTTAAAGCGCGGGAAGGTCGTGAAGAAGGCCAGGTCGGGCGCCAACTGGTCTTCGCTATGGTTGTAGAAGTCCAGCGTCGACCACTTGTGCAGCAGCGCGCGGTAGGCGACTGGGTCCTGTTCCAGTTCACCGACCGTGGCGCAGGTTTTCGGGTCGGCCGGCTTGTCGGTCTTCACGCTCCAGCTGCTCTTGTCGATGCAGTAGCCCAGCTTGGCCACCCATTCGAGGTATTGCTCGGCGTAGATGGCGCCCGAGTAATGGTGGTGCAGGTCGGCGCCCTTCGGCATATTGTTGAAGAACATGGCCAGCTCGGCCGTCTTGGGCGCCGGGCCGGCAACCAGCGAGGCAAAGTGGCGCGCGGTGATGTCGGCATTGGTCGCGGCGAAGGCCGGCGCCGCGAAGGCTGCGGCGACCAGCAGGCTGGTCAAGTTCTTATGCATGGTGTCCCTTTTCAGTGTGCTTGGTGGACCAGCTTCCCTGCCGAATATGTCGCCGCGATGGCGCGGTCGTCCCCCAGCAGCGCCAGCGCGAACAGCTGTTCCTCCAGGCTGTCGGTATTGGCGCTGCGGCGTGCCAGCAGCGGCGTAGCCTGCGGGTCGATCACGATGAAGTCCGCTTCGCGGCCGGCGGCAAGACTGCCGATCGTGTCTTCCAGGTGCAGGCTGCGCGCGGCGCCCAGCGTCGCCAGGTAGAACATGCGCATGGCGGGCAGGTAGCTGCCCTTCAAGCGCGCTACTTTATAGGCTTCATTCATCGTTTGCAACATGCTGAACGAGGTGCCGGCGCCGACGTCGGTGGCCAGCGACAGCAGCATGCCGGCCTTGTCGGCCTGCTCGAAATCGAACAGGCCGGAACCGAGGAACAGGTTCGAGGTCGGGCAAATCGCCGCGGCGGCCTTGGTTTCTGCCATGCGGGCGCGGTCGCGCTCGTCCAGCCAGATGCAGTGGCCGTAGACGGCGCGCGGACGCAGCATGCCATAGCGGTCGTACACGTCGAGGTAGCTGCGCGCCTGCGGGAACAGGCTCTTGACCCAACTGCACTCCTCCTTGTTTTCCGAAACGTGGGTCTGCAGGAAGGTGTCCGGATACTTGCGCGCCAGTTCGCCGGCCAGCTGCAGCTGGGCCTCGGTCGACGTTGGGGCGAAGCGCGGGGTGATGGCGTAGAGCAGCCGGGAACGTCCATGCCAGCGCTGGATCAGCGCCTCGGTCTCTTCGGCGCCGCGTTCGGCGGTATCGCACAGGAAGTCGGGGCAGTGGCGGTCCATCATCACCTTGCCGGCGATCATGCGCAGCTTGCGCTTCTCACTGGCGGTAAAGAAGGCATCCACCGATTGCGGATGGACGGTGCAGTACACCATGGCCGTCGTGGTGCCGTTGCGCAGCAGCTCGTCGAGGAAGAATTCCGCCACCTCGGCGCCATGCGCCGGGTCGGCGAACTGGCGCTCGGTCGGGAAGGTGTACTGCTCCAGCCATGGCAGCAGACCCGGCGCCGGCGAGGCGATCATGTCGGTCTGCGGATAATGCACGTGGCTGTCGATAAAGCCTGGCATGATGATCTTGCCGCGGTAGTCCTTCACTTCCGTGCCTGGGGCCAGGGTCGGCGCCAGGGTGGCGTAATCCCCGGCCGCGCTCACCTTGCCGTTTTCCACGACCAGCAGGCCGTCTTCGTGCCACGCGTGGGCGTGCTCGATGAAGGCCGGATCGGCGTGAAAATACAGCAAGCCGGCTCGGTAGGCTTGCACGCTGCTTGTTTTACTCATGCTTATTCTTTCGCCTGGGATTCCCAGACTAACAGTAATTGTGCGGCAACCGATGCGGCAATCACCGCCGGCGCCTTGTTGATGATACCCGGCAGTCCGACCGGGCATACCATGGAATCCACGTACAGGCCCTTGGCCTCCATGCGGCTGGTGAATTGCGCGCGCTTGGTCTTGGAGCCGATCAGGCCGAACCAGCCGACGTGCCGGCGCGACAGGATCGCTTCGCA
Organism: Pseudoduganella sp.; assembly: GCA_039593355.1. Taxonomy (GTDB): domain Bacteria; phylum Pseudomonadota; class Gammaproteobacteria; order Burkholderiales; family Burkholderiaceae_D; genus Rugamonas. Next base: position 38,224 of record JBCNPK010000039.1, on the reverse strand, counting down.
CAGGCGCTGGTCGAGCGCGTGGCTGTGGGTCATGACCAGGTAGCTGGCGTTGTCGGGCGCCTCGTCGACGCAGGCTTCCGGCGTGTCGGTGGCTTCGATGGTGACGTTGTCCGGGACATCCTGCGGGAACATGGCGTCGCGCTCGTCGACCCAGGTCACGGTGCACGGCAGCTCGGCCAGCGCGCGCACGATGGCGGCGCCGACGTGGCCCGCGCCGAACAGCACCAGGTGCGCGCGCGGCGCCTTGACCGGATCCACCAGCCAGCGACGGCCGTCGGCGCCGGTATGGATATGCGTCTCGCGGTGGCGTTCGTCCGTGAGCCTGCAATCCGGCCCGCCGTCGATGGCCGTGAGGCGGCAGGTATCCTCCCGCCGCCGCTGGCGCAGCAAGGCCATCACGTCTTCCAGCCCGCCGGCCACCGGCTCGAACAGGAGCCAAACAACGCCGCCGCAGCATTGACCCAATGAAGGCCCAAGCGGAAACCGCTCCAGGTGAACCCGCGCGTCGCCGCGCAGCATGCCGCGCGCGATTTCCAGCGCCCGGTGCTCAAGGTGACCGCCGCCAACGGTGTCAAATTGCCCCTGCGCGGTCACCAGCATATGCGTCCCAGCCTCGCGCGGCACCGACCCTTCGGCGCGCGCGACCGTGACCAGCACCGCCGGCTCACCGGCTGGAGTCAACCAGTCAGCCATGTCAGCCCGCCGCTTCAACCGCCGCGATGGCGCGCAGGATTTCCTCGCTGGTCGCCGGAGCGTTCAGCGGAGGATTGACGCGATGGCCCCCGACCGCCGAAATTGCATCGCGGATCGCAAAGAACACCGAGAACGGCAGCAGCAGCGGCGGCTCGCCAACAGCCTTCGAACGGTGGATCGAATCCTCCACATTCCGGTTCTGGAACAGCCGCACGCGGAAGTCTTCCGGACAATCGGAGATCGCCGGAATCTTGTAAGTGGACGGTGCATGCGTCATCAGCTTGCCCGCTGCATTCCACCACAGCTGCTCGGTGGTCAGCCAGCCCATGCCCTGGATAAAGGCGCCCTCCACCTGGCCGATATCGATGGCCGGATTCAGCGACTGTCCTGCGTCGTAGAGCGCATCGGCACGCAACAGCTTCCATTCGCCGGTCAGGGTATCGACCACCACTTCCGACACCGCGGCGCCGTAGGCGTAGTAGGAGAAAGGATGGCCGTTCATGGTCTTCGGATCCCAGTGCAGGTTCGGCGTCGCGTAATAGCCATCGGACCACAGCTGCACGCGGGCCAGGTAAGCTTTCTGCACCAGGGATTCGAACGGCACGCTCTGGCCGTTGACGTGGATTTCGTTGCCATAAAAACGAACATCGGCAATTTCGCCGCCCAGCGTGCGCACTGCGAATTCCGCCAGCCGCTCGCGGATCTGGCGCGCCGCGTCCTGCGCCGCCTTGCCGTTCAAGTCCGCTCCGGTGGAAGCGGCCGTGGCCGAGGTATTCGCCACCTTGCTGGTATCGGTCGCCGTGATGCGCACGCGCTCCAGGTCCAGGCCCAGTTCGTGCGCCACTACCTGCAGCACCTTGGTGTTGATGCCCTGCCCCATCTCGGTGCCGCCATGATTGACCAGCACGGAGCCGTCGACATAGACGTGCACCAGCGCGCCCGCCTGGTTCAGGTGGGTCACGTTGAAGGCGATGCCGAACTTCACCGGGGTCAGCGCCAGCCCGCGTTTCAGCACAGGGCTGCCGGCGTTGTAGGCCGCGACTGCGGCGCGGCGCTCACGGTATTCGCTGGTCTGCTCCAGTTCCGCCACCAGTTCGTGGATCACGTTGTCCACGATCACCTGGCCGTATGGCGTCTGGTTGCGGTCGACCTTGCCGTAGAAATTCAGGCGGCGGATATCGAGCGGATCGCGCCCCAGCTTGCGCGCGATCTCGTCGATGACGTATTCGATGGCGATGGCGCCCTGCGGGCCGCCGAAGCCGCGGAAAGCGGTGTTCGACTGGGTGTTGGTCTTGCCGCAGGCGGCGTGGATTTCCACGTCCGACAGGTAGTATGTATTGTCGAAGTGGCAGACCGCCCGCGTGGCCACTGGTCCCGACAGGTCGGCCGAAAAACCGGCGCGCGAAGTCATGTCCACCTTCGCCGCCAGGATGCGTCCTTCGTCGTCGTAGCCTACCTCGTACTCGTAATAGAAGCAGTGGCGCTTGCCCGTCACCATCATGTCGTCGTCGCGGTCGGCGCGCAGCTTGACCGGCTTGCCGGTGCGCGCCGCGGCGATGGCGGCCGATGCAGCCCACAGCGCGGACTGGGATTCCTTGCCGCCAAAGCCGCCGCCCATGCGGCGGCACTCCACCTGCACGTGATGGGAATGCAGGCCCAGGGCGTGCGCCACTACATGCTGCATCTCGCTCGGGTGCTGGGTCGAGCATTGGACCAGCATTGCCCTGCCCTCTTTCGGGATGGCATAGGCGATCTGCCCCTCCAGGTAGAACTGCTCCTGGCCGCCGACGTACAGCTGGCCCTGCACCTTGTGCGGCGCCTTCTCGAATGCCGACTGCGCATCGCCGCGCAGCAATTGCATCGGCGGCAGGACGTAGGACTTGGCTGCCTTCGCCTGCTGCGGCGTCAGGATTGCCGGCAATTCTTCGTAGCCGACCACGCCGCGCTTGGCGGCGCGGCGCGCATTGGTGTGCGAGTCGGCCACCACGATGAAAATCGGCTGGCCAACGTACTGCACGATGCCATCGGCCAGGATTGGGTCGTCATGGATGATCGGGCCGCAATCGTTGATGCCCGGGATGTCGGAGACCGTGTACACCGCCACCACGCCGGGCGCAGAGCGCACCGCATCCAGGTCCAGCGAGGTGATGCGGGCGTGCGGCTTGGACGACAGGCCCAGCGCCGCATGCAGGGTGCCATGCAGTTCGGGGATGTCGTCGGTGTAGGTGGCTTGGCCAAGCACGTGCAGCTCGGCCGATTCGTGCGTGCGCGGAATGCCGACGCCGGTCCAGGTGGCGGCCTTCAGTTCAGGGGTGACGGGATGGTTCATGGTGAAATCCTTTCACGCGCTGACGGCGAATGCATTGACGGCATCGGCCGCCAGCGGCGCATCGCTGCGCGTCTCCAGCCAGAATCGGCGCAGCAGGTTCTGCGCTGTTTTCATGCGGTATTCGCTGCTGGCGCGCATATCGCTCAAAGGGGCGTAGTCGCGCGCCAAGGCACTCATGGCTTCGGCCAGGGCCGCCTCGCTCCAGGCGCCGCCGGCCAGCACGGCTTCCGCTTGTGCAGCGCGCTTCGGCGTCGCCGCCATGCCGCCGAACGCGATACGCGCTTCGGCGATCACGTCGCCATCCATGCGCAAGGCAAAGGCCGCACAGACGGCGGAAATATCCTGGTCGAAGCGCTTGGCCAGCTTGTAGGTCCGGAAGCGCACGTCGGCACGCGGCAGCGGCACGCGCACAGCCTGCACGAATTCGTCCGGCTGCAGGTCCTTCTTCATGTAATCGAGGTAGAAGTCCTCCAGCGCCAGCACACGCTCGCCGGCCGCGCCGCACAGCACGACCTGCGCGCCCAGGGCGATCAGCCACGGCATGGAGTCGCCGATCGGCGAGCCGTTGGCGACGTTGCCGCCCAGCGTGCCCGCATTGCGGATCGGCAGCGAGGCAAATCGCTGGCGCAATTCGCCCAGCTCGTTCGGGTAATGGCGGCACAGGGCGTTGTACGCATCCTCCAGCGAGACGCCGGCGCCGATTTCCATCATGCCGTCCACCTCGCGCAGCACTTTGAGCGCATCGACGTGTCCCAGGTAGATGATGTCGCCCAGTTCGCGCATCTGCTTGGTGACCCACAGGCCAACGTCGGTGGAGCCGGCCAGCAGCACCGCCCCCGGATTGGCAGCGCGCAGCTGTATCAGTTCATCGAGGGTGCGCGGCGCAAGGAAAGTCTGGCCATGCGCGCTGTAGACGGCGAGCGCATCGCGCTTCAGCGCCTGCAGCTGTTCGGCCACGCGGGCGGCGTCGAATTCAACCTTCGGCAGCTCCACCATGCGCTGGGCGGCGTCGATGATCGGGCGGTAGCCGGTGCAGCGGCACAGGTTACCGGACAGGCAATCGTCGATCTCCTTGCGCGAGGCGCACTGCCCTTCCTTCTTCAGGTACAGGCCCCACAATGACATGGCGAAGCCCGGCGTGCAGAAGCCGCATTGCGAGCCGTGGCATTCGACCAGCGCCTGCTGCACCGGGTGCAGCGCGCCGTCGGCCTGCTGCAGGTCTTCCACCGTGAACAGGGCCTTGCCGTCCAGCGTAGGCGTGAGCTGGATGCAGGAATTGACCGCTTTCAGCTCCAGCTGGCCGTCGACCACGCTGCCCAGCACCACGGTGCAGGCGCCGCAGTCGCCTTCGGCGCAGCCCTCCTTGGTGCCGGTGCAGTGCAAGTCTTCGCGCAGGTGCTGTAAAACAGTCTGCGTGGGGGCGGCCTCGCGCACTTCATGCACGGCGCCACGGTAGTAAAAGCGGATCGGTTCTGACATCTTGGCCTCGCAGGTCTCCTAGCTTGCAAGACTAACACTACCGCATCCCGGCCATATAAGAAATCTCTGATTTTAAATATCAGAGCTTTCGCATATACGGGTGATGCTTGTGCCAGTGCTCGGCAATGTCGATGCGGCGCGTGATCCACACATTGTCATGGCTTTGCACATAGTCGAGGAAGCGCGCCAATGCCGCAGCGCGCGCCGGACGGCCGACCAGGCGGCAATGCAGGCCGATCGACAGCATTTTCGGCTGGTTCAGGCCGGCCGGATCCCCTTCCTTATAGAGTACGTCGAATGCATCCTTGAGGTAATCGAAGAATTGGGTGCCGCTGTTGAAGCCTTGCATCGCGGCAAAGCGCATATCGTTGGTATCCAGCGTGTACGGCACGATCAGCTGCGGGGTGACCGCCGGCTTGCCGTCGGCGCCGGTATGCGACACCTCTTGCCAGAACGGCAAGTCGTCGCCGTAGTAGTCGGCGTCGTAGCGGAAACCGCCGTGTTCGACCACCAGGCGGCGCGTGTTGGGTGAATCGCGGCCGGTGTACCAGCCCAGCGGCGCGCTGCCGGTCAGGTCCTTGATGATCTGCACCGCCTCTTTCATATGGGCGCGCTCGGTTTCCTCATCCATGTTTTGGTAGGTGATCCAGCGCAAGCCGTGGCAGGCGATTTCGTGGCCCAGCTCCTGGAAAGCGGCCACCGCCTCCGGGTTGCGCTGCAGCGCCATCGACACGCCGAAGATGGTGAGCGGCAGCTTGCGCTCCTCGAACATGCGCAGCAAACGCCACAGCCCGGCGCGCGAGCCGTATTCGTAGATCGATTCCATGCTCATGTGGCGGTTCGGGAAGGCCGCCGCCCCGATGATCTCGGACAGGAAGGTTTCCGAAGCCGGGTCGCCGTGCAGCACGCAGTTCTCGCCGCCCTCCTCGTAATTCAGCACGAATTGCAGGGCCACGCGGGCCTGGCCAGGCCATTGCGGGTGGGGTGGCGTACGGCCGTAGCCGAGAAGATCGCGGGGATAATTGCTCATGATGGGTCCGGGATGAAAGGTATATGCTCAATAATATATTGGCGTTATGGCACCGGTATATGATCAGCCCGATAAGCAAAATAAGGAATGACTATGGGAAAACTCTCGACCCACGTGCTCGACACCGCCAACGGCCGCCCCGCCGCCGGCGTGAGCGTGACGCTGTATGCGGTGGCCGATGGCGCGCGCTCGCTGTTGAAGAAAGACGTGACGAATGCCGACGGCCGCTGCGCTGCGCCGCTGCTGGAAGGCGAAACCATGCGCCCTGGCCGCTATGAACTGGTGTTCGGCGCCGGCGACTACTTCGCCGCGGCGGGCGTGGAGCTGCCGCAGCCGCGCTTTATCGATGAAGTGACGATCGCCTTCGGCATCGCCCACGCCGACCAGAACTACCACGTGCCGCTGGTGGTGTCGCCCTGGTCGTATTCGACTTACCGGGGCAGCTGAGCCCTCTCCCCGCGCCGCGCCTTCTGCTGCAGCTGCATCAGGCCATACAGCAGGGCTTCCGGCGTGGGCGGGCAACCGGGAACGTAGACGTCGACCGGCACGATGCGGTCGCAGCCCCGCACCACCGAATACGAGTAATGGTAATAACCGCCCCCGTTGGCACAGGAACCCATCGACACCACGTAGCGCGGCTCTGCCATCTGGTCGTACACCTTGCGCATGGCGCGCGCCATCTTGTTGGTCAGGGTGCCGGCCACGATCATCAGGTCTGCCTGGCGCGGCGACGGTCGCGGGCACATGCCGAAGCGGTCCATGTCATAGCGCGCCGAAGCGGCTTCCATCATCTCCACCGCGCAGCAGGCCAGGCCGAAGCTCAGGTACCACAGGCTGTTGGTGCGGACGGTTTCCATCAGCGCGTCCAGCGAAGTGAGCACGTAGCCGTCGCGCTCGAGCGTAGCGTCCATTTCCATTTCGTTCCCCTTTTGTAAGCGTCGCTACGATAGCCGGGAACACGCGGAAAATATTGTACGGATGCGACGTTCGCCGCGCCTCAGTAATCCTCGCGGGTGACAATGGGGCGCGAGGCGTCGTCGTAGCGCAGCAGGCGCAGGGCGCCGCGCGGGTCGGCCGCGCTTTCCATCAGGGCCTTGGGGGCAAGGCCGGTGTACTGCACGAAATCGCGCACCATGTGGGCCTGGTCGTGGTAGCCGCAATCGACGGCCAGCCGCGTCAGGCCGCCGTGCCGCAGCGGGGTGGCGATCATGCGCGACAGGGCACGGATATAGCGCATCATCCGGCGGCTATCGCGCATGCTCTGGCCGTAACTGGCCATCACGCGCCGCTCCAGCTGGCGTACGCTGATGCCGAAGCGGATAGCGATTTCCTCGGCCGGCAGCGACAGCATGATGGGCGGCAGCAGGAAAGGCTGCGCACCGCGGCGCAGGGCCGCCTCCCGCTGCCCGAGGCGGCGCAGCAGCCAGTCCGACATCTGCGCCACCCAGCGCGCGCTGTCCATCCCGCCGCGCAATTGCTCCTCCAGCGCCGCGGCGCCCGGCCAGTCAGGGGCGGCATCGCCCAGCGGCAGCACGGCGTCGCGCAGCTCGCCGGGCGGAACATCGAACAGGCGCCCGAATGCGCCGGCATCGATCACCGCGCTGACAAAGGTCGTCCCCGGCTCCCAAACGGCGGGGAAATGGCTGGTCAGCGGGCCGGTGACGAAGGGTTCCGAGTGGGTGCGCTCGCGGCCATCCGCATCGGCAAAGCGCGAACCGCCACGGATGAAGAACGTGACCATGGGACAGGGCGTGGCCGGCACCAGCACGGCGCCGGGGCTGTGGTACTCGATATGGAAATAGCGCACCACCCCGGCCAGGCTCGGCGGCGGGGCGATGGCCAGGCGCATCGGCGCCGGAATCAGGTCCATATCACGCATGGCCAGCATTATATGGTCCCCGGACGCCGCTTGCCGATCGCCTCACAAGAGCACATCGGTTGCTTTGGCGCCTTGGGATTCGCATGGCGCTATTAACATTACAGGGCTATTTCGAAACCTTGAATGCAAACGTCATGGTAGGCCCATTGGTCCAACATCCATCAATTTGGATTCCTGCTTTTTCCAGTTTCAAGCCAGCCGGGACCGTCCCGGTATCAATGGGTAAGGAAAAGAGAGGTGCAGGCAGGCTAGGGTTGAGGGAAGTCTGCACAAAATTATTTACAGCAGTCAATATCGCGATATTCCAACTCCGGTCCTGCGCCCATCCGATCTGCGCATAGACATCCATAAAGATTTTATTCCCGGCCACCCTAAGCAGGGGCGCAGCATAGATCAACAAAGAATCTAAAGTCATCGTTTGCCCATTGGCGATTACGACGGTTCGCTTGTCGTCCTGCATCCTGGACAAGAAAGCCAATTGAATTGTGTGCCCTTGCGAATAAGGACAGGCTTCCGAGCGCTTGGTGTACAAGGTCACACTTTTTTCATTGGTGCGCGAGCTGTCCAGGCTGCCACCGGGAAAATCGAGTAAGTCAGGGAAAGCACCCCAAAGCAATTTGCCAACCATTTCCGGCGTCAAGGAAACGCTAAAATCAGGGGTGAAATCCAGGGGTGGAATTTCCGGTGCCGAAAACTTGGAGAATGCCAGTTGCGTTGAAACGTCGGCGGCAAATAGCAGTTCCGGTTCCAATTCCGTATTGAGCAGGTCTTTCAAGGCAGCTCCTGAGGATTCAAAGTTTGACCAGATCTTCAATTGAGTACGAGTAGCCATCATCGGCGCAACCAATCCAGACCCAGGTGTGGGGTGCCAGCACCTTGATCAGCTTTTCGTCGTATTCGCGCCTTTTCAAAACGGTGATTCGATATTTGGTCACCGACTGATTATTGAGCATCACCGAATTGATCCCGTCGTGGCATTGGTTTTGCACGCCTGTGATGTCGATGTGTACGCCGGGATCCATGCCCTTCTCTTCCTTTGCGACGCTTGTCGTCATCGCAAATATCAAGCCAGCAAATAGAAAAGATGCCAAGGTTAGCTTTCGAAACATTTGCCCTCCCGTTTTTAAAATGATGAATTCAACAACCGACCATCTACGTTATCAGGATGACACCATTCACAGCAAGATAATTTATGCAGCGTGTTAGAATCCCACACTCTCTCACTGCCCCATTCCTCACTTGGATACCGTTCCCTTGTGGGCGCAATTTGCCGCCCTCGCCTTCCTGATTCTCGCCTCGGCCTTTTTCGCCATGGCCGAAACCGCCCTGATGGCGGCCAATCGCTTCCGCCTGCGCCACCAGGCCAAACGCGGCAGCCGCCGCGCCATCGCCACCCTGTGGCTGCTGGAACGTACCGAACAGCTGCTGTCCCTGGTCCTGGTCGCCAATACCCTGCTCAACGCCATGGCGATTGCCCTCGCTACCGCCATCGCCATCACCCAGTTCGGGCTGGAACAGCATGTGATCCTGCTGTCGACCGTGATCGTGGTGTTCATCCTGATCGTGCTGGCCGAGATTTCGCCCAAGATCATGGGGGCGCGCTATGCCGACCAGATCGTGCTGCCGGCCTCCCTGGTGCTGCGCCCCCTGCTTTCCGTGTCCAAGCCGTTGCTCTGGTTCGTGCACCTGTTCGTGAATACCCTGCTGCGCCTGTTCCGCATCAAGCCCACCGGCCAGATCCAGGAGGGCAAGCTGTCGCCCGACGAACTGCGCTCGGTGCTGCTGGAAAACGGCAGCTTCATCCCGAAAAAGCACAAGAGCATCCTGCTCAACCTGTTCGACCTGGACAGCATCTCGGTGGAAGACATCATGACCCCGCGCGCCCATATCGAGGCGCTGGACCTGTCCATGCCGGTGGAGGACATCAAATCCCAGCTCACCACCTGCTTCCACAACAAGCTGCCGGCGTACGACGGCGAAATCAACCAGATCGCCGGCATCCTGCACGTGCGCAAGGCCATCGCCCTCCTCAACGAAGACGAGGAATTGACGGTCGAACACTTCCGCAAGCTGCTCTCCGAGCCCTTCTTCATCCCGCAGGACACGCCGGCTTTCGCCGCCCTGCAGAATTTCCAGGAGAACAAGGAGCGCCTGGCCATCGTGGTCGACGAATACGGCGAGGTGCAGGGCCTGGTCACACTGGACGACATCATCGAGGAAATGATCGGCGAGTTCACCACCTCCACCCCGAGCGCGGCGCGGGCCGACAGCTTCGGCTGGGACGAGCATGGCGAATGCCTGCTGGAGGGCAGCACGGCATTACGTGACATTAACAAGCGACTGGGTTTAAACTTTCCCCTGGATGGGCCCAAGACGCTGAACGGCATGCTGCTGGAAGTGTTACAGGACATCCCGGATGCGCCCATCTCGGTCAAGGTGGGTAATTGCATCGTGGAAGTGGTACAAGCACAAGACCAGGCTATCAAAGTAGTGAAATTACGACGCCCGGAGCCCCGCCGCGCAGAGTGAACGGTGCGGAGCTTTACAAAAATGATGCCTACAGGCATCATCCGGAGACTCACTCTAATTAACATTCTGATAGTGCGCTCCTATGGCAGCAGTACAACCGAACTCGGCGTCAGGCACCCCTATGTCGGGACTGGCCCGGGCCCTGATGCAAGCGGGGCGTCTTACCCCGCCTCAGGCGGACGCACTCAATAAGAAGGCGCAGACCGAGAAATCCACCTTTATCGATGTCCTCCTGCAAGGGGGCACGATCAAGCCGGCCGAGCTCGCCGCCTTCTGTGCGGATACCTTCGCTTATCCTCTGCTCGACCTGAGCGCGATCAATACCGACCTGCTGCCGGCCAAGGCCATCGACACCAAGCTGATGCTGGCGCAGCGCGTGATCCCGCTGGCCAAGCGCGGCAACAAGATGTCGGTCGCCCTGTCCGACCCCACCAATACGCAGGCGCTGGACCAGATCAAGTTCCAGGCCGAATCGACGGTGGAACCGGTGATCGTGCAGCACGACGTGCTGCTCAAGCTGCTGGAGAACCTGACCAAGAGCTCCCAGCAGACCATCCTGGACATGACCGGCGAAGAAGGAGAAATCGAGTTCGCCGAGGAAGAAACCGCCTCCCAGGCGGCGCCCGATGCCGGGGCCGAGGTGGAAGACGCGCCGATCGTCCGCTTCCTGAACAAGATGCTGATGGATGCGGTCAATATGGGTGCGTCCGACTTGCACTTTGAGCCGTTCGAGAAGTTCTACCGTATCCGCTTCCGCGTGGACGGCGTGCTGATCGAGCATGCCCAGCCGCCGACCACCATCAAGGACAAGCTGGTGTCGCGCATCAAGGTGCTGTCCAAGCTCGATATTTCTGAAAAACGCGTGCCGCAGGACGGCCGCATGCGACTGATCGTTTCGGCCACCAAGACCATCGACCTGCGCGTCTCGACCCTGCCGACCCTGTTCGGCGAAAAGACCGTGATGCGTATCCTGGACGCGACCCAGGCCCAGATGGGTATCGACTCCCTGGGCTACGACCCGGACCAGAAGGAAATCCTGCTGGAAGCGATCCAGCGTCCTTACGGCATGGTGCTGGTGACCGGCCCGACCGGCTCCGGCAAGACCGTGTCGCTGTATACCTGCCTGAACATCCTGAACAAGCCGGGCATTAACATCTCCACCGCGGAAGACCCGGCCGAGATCAACCTGCCCGGCGTGAACCAGGTCAACGTGAACGACAAGGCCGGCCTCACCTTCCCGGTGGCGCTGAAGGCCTTCCTGCGCCAGGACCCGGACATCATCATGGTCGGTGAGATCCGCGACCTGGAAACGGGCGACATCGCCATCAAGGCTGCGCAAACCGGCCACATGGTGTTTTCCACGCTGCACACCAACGACGCGCCATCGACCCTGACGCGTCTGATGAACATGGGGGTAGCCCCATTTAACATTGCCTCCTCCGTGATCCTGATCACGGCGCAGCGCCTGGCGCGCCGCCTTTGCACCTGCAAGAAGCCGGTCGACATTTCGACCGAACTGCTGCTCAAGGCGGGCTTCAAGGAGCACGACCTGGATGGCACATGGAAGCCTTACGGCCCGGTGGGCTGTGAGCGCTGCAACGGCTCGGGCTATAAAGGCCGGGTCGGTATCTACCAGATCATGCCGATCACGCCCGCGATCGAAGCATTGATCCTGGCACACGGTAACGCGATGCAGATCGCGGCACAATCGGAAGCGGAAGGCGTGAAATCCCTGCGCCAATCGGGTCTGGTCAAGGTCAAGGCTGGCCTTACCAGTCTGGAAGAAGTGCTGGGCTGCACCAACGAATAGGAAATAGGAAATGGCTACTGCGGGCAACGCGAAAGAACAAGTCTTCGCATGGGAAGGCAAAGATAAAACCGGCAAGACCGTGCGCGGCGAAATCCGCGCCGGGGGCGAGGCTGTGGTCAATGTGACCCTGCGCCGCCAGGGCATCATGGTGACCAAGGTAAAGAAAAAGGTCTACCGCGCCGGCAAAAAGATCAAAGAGAAGGACATCAGCCTGTTCACCCGCCAGCTGGCGACGATGATGAAGGCTGGCGTGCCGCTGCTGCAAGCCTTCGATATCGTCGGCAAGGGCCACGCCAATCCATCGGTCGCCAAGCTGATCCTGGACCTGCGCGCCGATATCGAGACCGGCACCAGCCTGAACATGGCGTTCCGCAAGTACCCGCTGTACTTCGACCCGCTGTTCTGCAACCTGGTGGCGGCCGGCGAACAGGCAGGTATCCTGGAAGACCTGCTGACCCGCCTCGCCATCTACAAGGAAAAAACGCTGGCCATCAAGGGCAAGATCAAGTCGGCCCTGACCTACCCGATCGCCGTTATCGCGGTGGCCTTCATCGTGACGGCCGTGATCATGATCTGGGTGGTGCCTGCGTTTAAGGAAGTGTTCTCCAGCTTCGGCGCGGACTTGCCGGCGCCGACGCTGTTCGTGATGACCCTGTCGGAATACTTCGTCAAGTATTGGTACATCATCTTCGGTGCCTTGTTCGCCGGCTTGTACTTCTTCTTCCAGACCTGGCGGCGGTCCGAGAAAATGCAAGCCACCATGGACCGCCTGCTGCTGAAAATTCCTGTCTTCGGCGACGTGATCCGCAAAGCGACGATTGCACGCTGGACCCGCACCCTGGCAACCATGTTCGCCGCCGGCGTGCCCCTGGTTGAATCGCTGGATTCGGTGGGCGGCGCCGCAGGCAACAAGGTCTATATGGAAGCGACGAAGAAGATCCAGACCGAAGTCAGCACCGGTACCAGCCTGACCGTGGCCATGCAGAACGCGGATGTGTTCCCGAGCATGGTGACGCAAATGGTGGCCATCGGCGAAGAATCGGGTGCGCTCGATTCCATGCTGGGCAAAGTGGCAGACTTCTACGAGGAAGAAGTTGACGAAGCGGTTTCCCAGCTCTCGAGCCTGATGGAACCGATGATCATGGTGATCCTGGGCGTGCTGATCGGTGGCCTGGTGGTCGCGATGTACCTGCCAATCTTCAAACTCGGTTCGGTGGTGTAAAGAGCATGCAAGAAACGTTGATGCTGTTCTCCCCGCCTGCAACGCTGGCCGCCGCCGTGGTGGCCGGCATCCTGGGCTTGCTGATTGGCAGTTTCCTGAATGTGGTGATCCACCGCATTCCGATCATGATGCAGCGCGAAGTCGACAGCGTTTGCGCCTGCGAACGCGACGAGCCCGAGCCGCACCCGGAGAAATACAACCTGATCGTGCCGCGTTCGGCCTGCCCGCATTGCGGCCACCAGATCACGGCGCTGGAAAACGTGCCCGTCATCAGCTGGCTGGTGTTGGGCGGCAAATGCAGTGCCTGCAAGGCGCCAATCTCGGCCCGCTACCCGCTCATCGAGGCGGTCAGCGCCCTGCTGTCGGCCGGCCTGGTGTGGCACTTCGGCTCCGGCTGGGAAGGCATGGCGGCAGTGGTCTTCGGCTGGCTGCTGCTGGCGATGACCTTCATCGACATCGATACCCAGCTGCTGCCGGACGACCTGACCTACCCGCTCTTGTGGCTGGGCCTGCTCGTCAACGTGAAGGGCCTGTTCGTGCCGCTGCAGGATGCCGTGCTGGGCGCGGCAGCCGGCTATATGGTGCTGTGGACCGTGTACTGGGTGTTCAAGCTGGTGCGCGGCAAGGAAGGCATGGGCTACGGCGACTTCAAGCTGCTGGCGGCGCTGGGCGCATGGATGGGCTGGCAGATGCTGCCTGCGATTATCCTGCTGTCGGCCGGTGTAGGCTCGGTGATCGGCATTGCCATCATCATCGCCTCGCGCATGGGCTTCGACCACAAGATTCCTTTCGGTCCCTACCTGGCCGGCGCCGGCCTGGTCGCCCTGGTGTGGGGCCAGCAAATCACAGCCTTCTTCTACGGCGTGACCGGCTGACATGCCTGGGCGCCTCGTCATCGGCCTGACTGGCGGCATAGGCAGCGGCAAGAGCCTGGTCGCCAATATGTTTGCCGATCGCGGCGCAAGCATCGTCGACACCGACCAGATCGCCCATAGCCTGACCGGGCCCAATGGCGCCGCCATGCCCGACATCCTGGCCGAATTCGGCGCCCAGATGGCCGACAGCCGCGGCGCCATGGATCGCGCGAAGATGCGCGACCTGGTCTTCCGCGAGCCGGCCGCCAAACGCCGGCTGGAAGCCATCCTCCACCCCATGATCCGCACCGCCACCGAGGCCGCCGCTGCCGGTGCCACCGGCGCTTATGTGATGCTGGCCATTCCCCTGCTGGTCGAATCGGGCGCCTGGAAGCAGCGCGTCGACCGCGTTCTCGTCATCGATTGCCCGGAAGAAGTGCAGGTGGCGCGTGTCATGGCGCGTAACGGGCTCGCCGAAGAGCAAGTACGCGCTATCATGGCTGCTCAGGTACCTCGAGCGGTGCGCCTGGCAGCTGCCGACGATGTCATCGACAATGGCGGCCCGATCCAGTCATTAACACCCCAGGTGGACCGTTTGCATGATTTTTATCAGCAATATTTGTAATTTTGCTTCGCATGGTTCAGAATCACGTGATTATTAATAGGTCTTCCACACGAGGGATGCTTTGATCGTTTACGAATATCCTTTCAATGAGCGCATCCGCACGCTGTTGCGCCTGGAGGATCTCTACGAGAAGTTCAAGTTCTTCGTGCATCAGGAACACCCGATGCAGCATCACGTCGCTTTGGCCACCATCTTCGACATGCTGGAAGTGGCCGGGCGCGCCGACCTGAAATCCGATCTCCTGCAGGAACTCGAGCGCCAGCGCCAGAGCCTGATGGGCTACCGCTCCAATCCCAATGTGCAAGCCGATATGCTGGACGCGATCCTGGCCGAGCTCGACAGCGTGTCCAGCGCCCTCGTCGCCGCCCAGGGCAAGACCGGGCAGAACGTGCGCGACAATGAGTGGCTGATGAGCATCCGCGGCCGCACCATCATTCCAGGCGGCGCCTGCGAATTCGACCTGCCTTCCTATTACGCCTGGCAGAAGCAGCCGGCGGAAAAACGCTTCAACGATATCGTGACCTGGTTCAACCCGCTGGCCCCGCTGTTCGATGCGCTGGGTCTGGTGCTGCGCCTGCTGCGCGATTCGGGCGCGCCGGTGAAGATGATTGCAAATGCCGGCAGTTACCAGCAGATGCTGCAGGGTAAGGTCTACCAGATGCTGCGGCTGGCGGTGGATGAGTCGCTGGGCGCGATTCCGGAGATTTCGGCCAATAAATACATGCTGTGGGTGCGCTTTACGTCCCAGGGCGGGGATTTGAAACCCAAGCCCCTGGAAGAAGATGTACCATTCGAGCTTACCCTCTGTAATTTCTAAGTACCACCATGCCGACTGTCGTTGAATGCCCCACCTGCCATGCCAAGGTAGAGTGGACGGAAGCCAATAAATACCGCCCTTTCTGCAGCGAGCGCTGCAAGATGATTGACCTGGGAGCTTGGGCTGAGGAAAAGTACACGATTCCGGGGGCTGCGCCGACGGATCCTCTGGATGAAGATTCGCCTGGAACCCGGTAAACCTGGGTCAGACCCAAGGGTCTGACCCGAATGTTCCGAAGTCGCAGGCCGATGATCTGGCGGGTCAGACCCTTGGGTCTGACCCAGACTTACCGGGTTTAGTAGCGCACCCGATCCAGCCACTCCAGCAACGGAATCGTCGCCGGCAGCAAAGGCTCCACGCCGACCGTCCCCTGCCACGCAAACGCCTGCCCCTCCAGGCTCTGCGGCTCCCCCGTCCATTCGCGGCTGATGAAGAAATGCAGTCTTACATGCGCATGCGGATAAACGTGCTCCACGCCGCACCATTCTTCCGCGCTGACGATATGGATGCCCAGCTCCTCCACGAACTCGCGCTTGAGCGCTTCGAGAATGGTCTCGCCCGGATCGACTTTCCCGCCCGGGAATTCCCAGTAGCCCGCGTACGGCTTGCCTTCCGGCCGCTGGCCGAGCAGCACATCGCCGTTCGGCTGCATCAGGATGCCGACAGCCACATCGATCGGCCGGCTCATGGCAGCCTCCCCGCGTAATCGCGCGCAAACTGCCATGCCACGCGGCCGGAACGCGAACCCCGCTGCAGCGCCCATTGCAAAGCCTCGGTCCGCGCATCGGAAATCTGCTGCACGGTACAGCCGAAAGCCGCCAGCCAGTGCGCCACGATTCCCAGGTAATCATCCTGCTTGAACGGATAGAACGACAGCCACAAGCCAAAACGCTCGGACAGCGAAATCTTCTCCTCCACCGTTTCGCCCGGATGCAGGTCGCCGTCCTCGTCATGTTTGTAGGTGGCGTTATCGGACATCCGCTCCGGCATCAGGTGGCGGCGGTTGGAGGTGGCGTAGATCAGCACATTGTCGATCACGGCCGACACCGAACCGTCCAGCGCAACCTTCAGCGCCTTGTAGCCACTCTCCCCTTCCTCGAACGACAGGTCGTCGCAGAAGACGACGAAGCGCTCGGGCCGGCCCGCCACCAGGTCCATGATGTCGGGCAGGTCGTGCAGGTCTTCCTTGTCCACTTCAATCAGGCGCAGGCCCTGCGGCGCGAAGGCGCCCAGGCAGGCCTTGATCAGCGACGACTTGCCGGTGCCGCGCGCGCCCGTCAGCAGCACGTTGTTGGCCGGCTTGCCCTCCACGAACTGGCGCGTATTCTGCTCGATCTGCGCTTTCTGGCGGGCGATGTGCTGCAGGTCGTCGAAAGCGATTTGCGCGGGCCGCGGCACCGGCTGCAGGAAGCCCACGTTGTTGCGCTTGCGCCAGCGGAAGGCGCTGGAAGCCTGCCAGTCCGGCGCCAGGGCGGCCGGCGGCAGGATGGCTTCCACGCGCGCCAGCAGTGCCTCGGCGCGCTTGAGGAATTGGTCAAGTTGGTGCGACATCCGGTCAGGAACGGTAGTCGGCGTTGATCGACACGTAGTCGTGCGACAGGTCGCAGGTATAGACGGTGGAGGAGGCAGTGCCGCGCGCCAGCTTCACGCGCACGGTGATTTCGCTTTGCTTCATCACGCGCTGGCCGTCTTCTTCCTTGTAGTCCGGATTGCGGCCGCCATCCTTGGCCACCCACACGTCGTCCAGGTACAGGTTGATCTTGCTGACGTCCAGGTCGTCCACGCCGGCGTAGCCGATGGCGGCCAGGATGCGGCCCAGGTTAGGGTCGGATGCGAAAAATGCCGTCTTCACCAGCGGCGAGTGGCCGATCGAGTAGGCGATCTTGCGGCATTCGGCGGCGTCCTTGCCGTCTTCCACGGTGATGGTCATGAACTTGGTGGCGCCTTCGCCGTCGCGCACGATGGCCTGCGCCAGGAACACCGACAGCTCGGTGACGGCGGCGGCCAGCGCCTTGTATTCAGGCGAGTCGACCGAGTCCACCACCAGGGTGCCGGCGCCGGTCGCCATCATCATGAAGGAGTCGTTGGTCGAGGTGTCGCCGTCGATGGTGATGCAGTTGAAGGACTTGTCGGCCGCTTCTTTCACCAGCACGTCCAGCACCGGCTGCGCCACTTTGGCGTCGAAGGCCAGGTAGCCCAGCATGGTGGCCATGTTCGGCTTGATCATGCCGGCGCCTTTGGAAATACCGGTCATGGTGACCTTGTGGCCGGCGATATCGACGGTGCGCGACGCAGCTTTAGGCTGGGTGTCGGTGGTCATGATCGCTTCGGCGGCGTTGAACCAGTTGTCGGCCTTCAGGTTCTGGATGGCTTTCGGCAGGCCGGCCACGATCTTGTCGACCGGCAGCGGCTCCAGGATCACGCCGGTGGAGAATGGCAGGATCTGCTGCGGCTCGCAGCCCAGCTCCTTGGCCAGCGCGGCGCAGGTAGCGCGCGCATTGGCCATGCCCGCTTCGCCGGTGCCGGCGTTGGCATTGCCGGTGTTGACCATCAGGGCGCGGATCGGCTTGGCGCCGGCCTTCACGGCCGCCAGGTTTTCCTTGCAGATCTGTACCGGCGCGGCGCAGAAGCGGTTCAGCGTGAACACGCCGGACACGGCGGCGCCATCGGCCAGCTTCAGGACCAGCACGTCCTTGCGGCCCGGCTTCTTGATACCGGCTTCGGCAAAGCCAAGCTCAATACCGGCAACCGGCTTCAGGTCTGCGGCGACAGGGATAGGGGAATTGACGGCCATGATTTTCTTCTCAATGTTGATAGGGAACGAAGCTCTTATTTTAAACGCACGCGCATTTCAGTGCGCGGTGCAATAAGGCTAATTAAAGAACTCAAAAAACCCACAAATTCTAGAACTTGCTCTCTATTCCGGGGCGCGGCGGTTCAAATCAGTGCAATTTTCATTTATCGTAGGCAACTGCCATGGAAAAATGGTACTCAATTGGTGCATCGCACTATCAATAGAACAACACACGAATCGGGATCACTTCATGAAGAAACAGTTTCTCGCCGCCGCCGTGCTGGCAGCTACCAGCATGTTGGCCCAAGCCGGCACCCTGGGGGACGGCAACCTGAGCATCAGCGGTTTCGGCACGCTCGGCGTTGCCAAGACCGACTCCGACGACGCGAAGTTCGCGCGTTACAACCAGGCCGCCGGCACCGGCGACTCGCCGCGCATCGGCCTGGACAGCAACCTCGGCCTGCAAGCGACCTACACCTTCAACGAGAGCCTGTCCGGCACCGTTCAGGTGCTGACCCGCAAGAACACCAGCCAGCAGTTCACCACCGACCTGACCTGGGGCTTCCTGAAGTACAAGCTGAACGACGAGACCAATGTGCGCGTGGGCCGCGTGGTGCTGCCAGCCTTCCTGATCTCCGACTACCAGAACGTCGGCTACGCCAACACCATGATGCGTCCGCCGATCGAAATGTACGGCCAGGCGCCGATCGAAAACGTGGACGGCGGCGACGTCAACTGGCAGCACGCCTTCGGCGACACCAACGTCACCGT
Organism: Pseudoduganella sp.; assembly: GCA_039593355.1. GTDB lineage: Bacteria > Pseudomonadota > Gammaproteobacteria > Burkholderiales > Burkholderiaceae_D > Rugamonas. Next base: position 19,392 of record JBCNPK010000039.1, on the reverse strand, counting down.
GCAAGCCTTCGGCGGCGTGAGCCGCGGCAAGCTGTACATCCCGACCGGCGGCGGCTCCGTGGCCAAGCACCAGTCGCCTGTGGTTGGCCTGGCGCTGACCGCCGAATACGGCCCCTTCACCGGCCGCCTGGCGCACGCCCGCGCCAAGATCGAAGTCAACAACCTGGCGCCGATCAATAGCCTGACCGATGCCCTGGAGGCGACCAAGGTTCCGATGCTGATCCAGCTGGCCGACGACCTGACCCTGAAGGGCGGCAAGCGCATGAGCTTCACCGAACTGGGCCTGACGATGGACTGGAAGAACATCGTGCTGCAAGCCGAGTACGCCCAGCGCCGTGCGCATGAACCGGTCTACATCCCGGAAACCAATTCGGGCTACCTGATGGCAGGCTACCGCTTCGGCAAAGTGCTGCCTTACTACGCCCACGCCTACTACAAGGGCGCCGGTTCCTCGGTGACGGTGCCGACCGTGCCGGCCGGCCATCCGCTGGCGCCAACCCTGGCCGGCATCCGCGGCCTGCTGGTCTCGCCGGAGCAGAAATCCGACCTGATCGGCATGCGCTGGGACTTCGCCAAGTCGCTGGCCCTGAAAGTGCAGATCGACCACGTGAAGCCGCAGGTCAAAGGCGGTTCCCTGATCCTGCCTTCCGGCGTTATGACCTACGGTAACAGCGTCAACGTCTATGCCGCCGGCATCGACTTCGTGTTCTAAGGAGATGGCCATGAAAAAAATCCTCACCGCCCTCCTCGCCTCCGCCCTGGCTGCCGCAGCGCTGCCGGCATCGGCCGAGATCGTCGTCATCGTCAACAAGGACAACCCGGCTTCGCGCATGTTCTCGGAGCAGGCATCCCAGTTCTTCCTCGGCAAATCGGCCATGTTCACCCCGGTGGACCAGGCCGAAGGCTCGAAGATCCGCGCCGACTTCTACCAGAAAGTCGCCGACAAGGACCCGGCCCAGGTGAAAGCCATCTGGTCCAAGCTGGTGTTCACCGGCAAAGCCACCCCGCCGAAGGAGTACAAGTCCAACGCCGAGGTGAAAAAAGCCGTGGCGGACGACCCGAAAGCCATTGGCTACATCGACAAATCGGCTGTGGACGACAGCGTTAAAGTGATCCTGACGCTGCCATAAGCCTGACCTTCTTTTTGCGCCTGCTACGCGCCAACGCCGCCCCGCAACAGCCGGGCGGCGTTTTTTTTAAATATCGGCAACTTTTACAAATGAAGCGATACAATGGCGTGATATTTAAACAATAAAAAATCTGGGGAGTTGCATTTGAAGCTTTCGCTGCGCGCGAAATTCTTGCTGCTGAGCGCCTTTGTGCTGACGCTTGTGGTCGCGCTATTGGTCGGCAATAGCCTGCGCCTGATGAGCAATGCCGTCAGCCGCAATGCCGACCGGGTGGCCCATGAATACGCCGTCAACCTCAACCTGACCCTGACGCCCTACGCCAGCAGCGGCCGCCTGGGCGAGTTGCGCAGCTACTGGTCCGAAATGCTGTCCGACCCGCGCGACAGCTTCCTGCGCTATATCGTCATCCTCGATGCGGCCGGCGAAACCGTGCTGGAAGCGGGCGAACGCCCAAGCTTCATGCCCGAATCGTTGCGCCAGGCGCAGCTGGGCGGCGTGCGAACAGCGGTTGACGGCAACCTGCTGCACGCGCAGGCGCCCTTGCTGTTGAAGGATAACCAGGTGGGCACGCTGCACTTCGGCCTGTCCACCGTCGACCTGGTGGCGGCGCGCGACGACGTGCTGCGCCAGGGCGGGCTGATCGCAGTGCTGGGCTGCGCACTCGCGCTGCTGTTGTTCATCGCCATGACGCGCGGCGTCGGCAAGCGCCTCGCCGCCTTGGCCGGACACGCGGAAAAGCTGGCGCAAGGCCAGTTTAGCCAACTGCCCGAAAGCGGCGGCGACGAACTCGAAGTGGTGACCCATTCGCTCAACCTGATGAGCACCGCGCTGCGCGAACGCATCGCCCAGCTGGAGGAATCCCAGTGCCGCCTGAGCGAGTCGGAGGAACGCTTCCGCACGCTGTTCGACATGACGCCGCTGCCGTTGTCGGTATCGGACCAGGATGGCCGCATCATCGGCGCCAACCAGGCGCTGGTGCGCACCTTCGGCATCCCCCTGCACGAACTGATTGGCAAGCGCTCGGATGAAGTGGGGTTCTGGGCCACGCCGAATGAACGCATGCGGATCTGGAACATCTTCCGCCAGCATGGCATCGTACGCGGCGAGTTGGCCGATGTGCTGTTGCAGGGACAACATCCCGGCCAGGTGGCGATCTGGTCGTCCTCGCTGCAATTGAACGGCCGCCAAGCTATTATCTGGGCCCTGCTTGACCTCACGCAGGAAATGAACGCCAAAGAGCAACTACGCGAGTTGAACGATGCGCTCGAGACGCGCGTGCGCGAACGTTCCGCCGCGCTGGAACAGGCCAATCGCGATTTGTCGAACGCGCTGGAAACCTTGCAGCGTACGCAGCACGACCTGATCGCATCGGAAAAAATGGCGTCCCTGGGCTCCCTGGTTGCCGGCATCGCGCACGAACTGAATACGCCGATCGGCAACAGCCTGCTGGCATCCACCGCGCTGGACGACCGCGTGAAGGAATTCAAACAGACTGTGGCCGACGGTTCGATTCGCCGTTCCACCTTGAACAACCATCTCGAAGAAGTGCAGCTGGCCTGCGGCCTGATTTCCAGCTCGCTGGAAAAAGCCGCTGCCCTGATCGCGTCCTTCAAGCAGATCGCGGTCGACCAGACCAACGACCAGCGGCGGCACTTCCGCCTGCAAACCGTGGCGCTCGACACGGCTGCCACCTACACGCCGCGCCTGCGCCGCAATGCGATAAAAATGGAAGTGGAAGTGCCGCCGGAACTGGAGCTCGATTCCTACCCCGGCAGCCTGTACCAGGTGCTGAATAACCTGATCAACAACGCGCTGATGCACGCCTTCGAAGGGCGCAACTGCGGCCACCTGCATCTGTCTGCCCGCGCCATCGAGGACGGGCAGATCGAGATCGTCTTCCGCGACGATGGCGCCGGCATGTCCGAAGAAGTCCTGCGCCACGTCTTCGATCCCTTCTTCACCACCAAGATGGGCAACGGCGGCACAGGCCTCGGCATGAATATCGTCTACAACATCGTCACCGGTGTGATGGGCGGCCGCATCACGATCGAATCGGCCCCTGGCAAAGGCACTACGGTCCGCATCTCGCTCCCGGCCAGCTCACCGCAAAGGGATTAGCGCGGCGCGCCCAGCAAACCCTGCTCGCGAATGAAGCCGACCACGTCCTGCACGCCCTGACCGCTGCGCAGGTTGGTGAATACGAAAGGACGATCGCCCCTCTGCCGTGCTGCGTCGCGCGCCATGACGTCCAGGTCTGCGCCAACATGCGGCGCCAAATCCGTCTTGTTGATGATCAGCAGGTCCGAACGCGCGATGCCGGGGCCGCCCTTGCGCGGAATTTTTTCTCCGCCCGCCACGTCGATCACGTACAGGGTCAGGTCCGACAGCTCCGGACTGAAAGTCGCAGCCAAATTGTCGCCCCCGGATTCCACCAGGATCAGATCCAGATCCGGGAAATCGGCTTGCATGCGCGCGATCGCTTCGAGATTGATCGAGGCGTCTTCGCGGATTGCGGTGTGTGGGCAGCCGCCCGTCTCCACGCCCATCAGCCGCTCGGGCGGCAGCGCCTGGGCGCGCAGCAGGATCTCCATGTCTTCGCGGGTGTAGATGTCGTTGGTGATGACGGCCATGTCGTAATCGTCGCGCATGGCTTTGCACAGCATTTCGCAGAGTGCGGTCTTGCCGGAGCCGACCGGGCCGCCGATGCCGACGCGCAGGGGATTGGATGCCATAGTAATTCCTTTAAGAACGGTAAAGCCTGCCGTGTTGCACTTCATGCCGCATCGACAGCAGGGAAAGCCCGGGCGCCCAGTTGGACATGTCGGCATCGTCCAACGACTGCGCGGTACGGGCAGCTTCTTCAATTTCGGGGCGCAGCGACAGCAGCAGGCGCTGCCCCGCCACCTGCCCCAGCGGGATGGATTTGACACACACAAGCACCTGGTTCTCGGCCCAGCCGAACAGCATGGCCAGCAATGCCGCCTGGTGCGGAATGCCCAGCGCGTGCACTGCCCGCGCCAGCGCGGCCAGGTAGGCTTCCTCGCCTTCGGTGGCCGGCGCCAGCTCAAGTTCGGCCAGCAGGCGCGCCAGCGAAAATCCCATCTGCACCGATTCGGCGCGCAACTCCGCCGTGTCACGCGAGGCAAGATAGCGTTCGGCCCAGCACGTGGCCGCCGCCGCATCGCCGGCAGCGTAGGCACGCAGCAGGCGCCAGAACAGCGGGGCATCCCAGCGCGCCAATACTTCGTGCAGCATGCTGCACATCCAGGCGCGCGCAGTGGCGGCATCGCGCACACTTCCCTCCTCCAGCGCCGCCTCCAGGCCTTGCGAGTAGCTGTAGGCGCCGATCGGCAGCGCCGGGCTGGCGAATTGCAGCAGATGCAGCAGCGCCTGCGCTTCCATCGTCATGCGTCCGCCGGGCGATGTATCTTTTGCCGCAGCGGCACCGGCGCCAGAGGGTGGCCGTGCGCGTGGCCGCCGGAATAGGCGCCGGCCTCCGGTTCGAAGGCTGCCATGTTTTCCGTCACCACTGCGCCCAGACCGGTCAGCATGTCGCGCAACACCGGATCGACGCGGATGCGCAGGAAGCCGTCGCCCACCTCCACCTGGCTGTGCCGGTTGCCGAGGTGGAAAGCGCAGCGCAGCAGGCCATGCGCGTCGGCGGCGCGCACGGTGTAGACTGGCTCCGCAGCCGCGCGCACGCGCGCCACAAAGCCGGTTTCCCCGGTCAGCAGGTCGCCGTCGCGCAGGACTGTTCCGCGCGCTGTGAACAGGGCGATCTCCTCGCCCGAAGCCAGGCGCGCGCGCTGGCGGCACTTCTCGCGCTGGTCGTAAGTCAGTACCAGTTCGCCGTCGACGCTTTCGGCGGAGGCCAGTTTGGTGTGCAGGGTCAGCATGGTCATGGTTCACTCAGAACAGGAAATAGCGCTGCGCCATCGGCAGCACGGGTGCGGCTTCGCACACCAGCAACTGGCCGTCGGCACGCACTTCATAGGTTTCGGGATCCACCTCCATATGCGGGGCCGCGCCATTGTGGATCATGTCGGTTTTGCGCAGCTTGCGGGTGGCACGCACCGGCACCACGCGCTTGGACAGCCCGAGGCGTTGCGCCACGCCTGCTTCGAACGCCGCCTGCGACACGAAGGTCAGCGACTTTTTCAATCCGCCGCCGAACGCGCCGAACATCGGCCGCATGTACACCGGCTGCGGCGTCGGAATCGAGGCGTTCGGGTCGCCCATCTGGGCGCAGGCGATCATGCCGCCTTTCAGCACCATCGAGGGCTTGACGCCGAAGAAGGCCGGGCGCCACAGGACCAGGTCGGCCAGCTTGCCCACTTCCAGCGAGCCCACCACATGCGAAATGCCATGCGCGATGGCGGGATTGATCGTGTACTTGGCCACGTAGCGTTTGACGCGCGTGTTGTCGTTGCGGCCGTCGTCGCCAGGCAGCGGGCCGCGCTGCACCTTCATCTTATGCGCGGTCTGCCAGGTGCGCATGATGACTTCCCCCACCCGCCCCATGGCCTGCGAATCGGACGACATCATCGAGATCGCGCCCAGATCGTGCAGGATGTCTTCGGCCGCGATGGTTTCGCGGCGGATGCGCGATTCGGCAAAGGCAACGTCCTCGGCGATGGCGGCGTCAAGGTGGTGGCAGACCATCAGCATGTCGAGGTGCTCATCCAGCGTGTTGACGGTGAACGGGCGGGTCGGGTTGGTGGACGAAGGCAGCACGTTAGACTGGCCGACCGCCGCGATGATGTCCGGCGCATGGCCGCCGCCCGCGCCTTCGGTATGGAAGGTGTGGATGGTGCGGTCCTTGAATGCAGCCAGCGTCGCTTCCAGGAAGCCGCCCTCATTCAGCGTATCGGTATGGATGGCGACCTGCACGTCCATGCGGTCCGCCACCGACAGGCAGTTGTCGATTGCCGCCGGCGTGCTGCCCCAGTCCTCGTGCAGCTTGAGGCCGATGGCGCCGGCCTCGATCTGCTCTTCCAGGGGGCGTGGCAGGCTCACGTTGCCCTTGCCGAGGAAGCCCAGGTTCATCGGGAATGCGTCGGCAGCCGCCAGCATGGAGTGGATGTGCCACGGCCCCGGCGTACAAGTCGTGGCCGCCGTACCGACTGCCGGACCGGTGCCGCCGCCGATCATGGTGGTCACGCCCGATGCCAGCGCTTCTTCAATCTGCTGCGGACAGATGAAGTGGATGTGCGTGTCGACCCCGCCGGCGGTGACGATCGTGCCTTCTCCCGCAATGATCTCGGTGGCGCCGCCGATGGCCATCGTCACACCTGGCTGAATGTCGGGGTTGCCGGCATTGCCGATGGCGGCGATCTGGCCATCTTTCAAGCCGATGTCGGCTTTCACGATGCCCCAGTGGTCGAGGATCACGGCATTGGTGATCACCGTGTCCATCACGTCCCGGTGCGGCAGCTGGGACTGTCCCATGCCGTCGCGGATCACCTTGCCGCCACCGAATTTGACCTCTTCGCCGGGAATGGCGTAGTCATGTTCGATCTCGATAAACAGTTCGGTATCCGCCAGGCGGATGCGGTCGCCTTTGGTGGGACCAAACATTTCCGCATATGCGCGGCGCGAAATCCGGGCCATTATGCCTCCCCGTCCAATGAGCCCATCACGCGGGCATTGAAGCCGTAGACGTGGCGCATGCCCGCAAGTGCAACGAGTTGCACCGTGCGGCGCTGCCCCGGCTCGAAGCGCACTGCGGTGCCGGCCGCGATATCGAGCCGCATGCCGCGCGCCTGTGCGCGATCGAACTGCAATGCGTCATTGACTTCGAAGAAGTGGAAATGCGAGCCGACCTGCACCGGCCGGTCGCCGCTATTGGCTACCACCAGGGTGCAGCCGGCGCGGCCGGCGTTCAGTGTGATGTCGCCGTCTTCAAGAAGATATTCGCCAGGTATCATGCTGGTCCTCAAACGATGGGGTGGTGGACGGTGACCAGCTTGGTCCCGTCGGGGAAGGTCGCTTCAACCTGGATGTCCGGGATCATTTCGGGCACCCCCTCCATCACATCGTCGCGCGCAAGCACTTGGGTGCCTTCGGCCATCAACTGGGCCACGGTCTTGCCATCGCGCGCGCCCTCCAGGATCGCTGCGCTGATCAGGGCCACGGCTTCCGGATAATTGAGCTTGAGGCCGCGCGCGCGGCGGCGTTCCGCCAGCAGCGCGGCGGTAAACAGGAGCAGTTTGTCTTTTTCGCGGGGAGAGAGGTCCATATCAGGTATTCCATATGCGGAGTTCAGTTGCGGGGCGTTCCATCCAGTGAGGGCGCAGGACTTGCCAGGCCCGCGCCATGAGCTGGCGCGCCTGTTCGGCATCGTGCCCCAGGTAACGCAGCACCAGCACAGGCTTGAGCGCGGTCACGCCCAGGGCCGGGTCCAGTGCGCGCAATTGCGCGACAAGCCCGGCGTCGGCGGAACGGCCCGCCGCCAGCAAGGTGGCGCAGACCGTCGCGCCTCCCAGTACATGCGGACTTTGCATGGCGCTGCTGCCGCCGTGCAGCACACCCTGGTCCCACCACAGCAGGCGCCCGGACTGGCGCACCTGGAGTCGTTGGCGCACCGTGCCGCGCGCAAAGCGTTCGCCGCTCGCGCTTCGCCCAAAGCACAGGATGTCGCAGCCAAGGTAGCGCGCGCCGGGCGCCAGCTCGACCTCCTGCACGAGATGAGCGTCCGTCGCGTCGAAGAAGATTGTTTCCTGCGGCAGCCATTCCAGCCGCGCATCTTCGGCCAACCGCATCCTGACCCGCTGCCAAGCCGGCTTGCCATTGGAGCGGTACCATTTGGCTGCGCCCGGCGTGGTCAGCAGGGCATGCGATGAGGCGTCGGCCGTGACGTCGATGACAAGTTCGTCGCCTCCGGCAATTCCGGCAGGCGGATGCAGCACGATGTTGTGGCAGACGGCCTCTCCTTCCGGGTAAAAGGCCTTTTGGACGCGCAACGGGCCGCTGTGTGCACGCTGCACCAGCCGCGTGGCAGCCCCCGCGCGCGCATAGCCCAGCGCCAGGCTGGCGCTCCACGATGCGGGAGGCGAGGATCCGGCAGGAAGGTCGGTTCGCATGACAGCCCCCATTATCCCAAGGACGCGTCGGATGGGGCGGTCGCGCGCGGGCGTGCCACGACCATGGCCAGCAGGAAGCTGCCGGCCAATACTGCCATCAGCACCCCACCGAAGGCCAGCTCCTTGCCCTCGCTCCAGGCGCCAACGCTGGGCGACGACAGTTTCAGCATGCCGAAACCCGCCACCACGAAACTCGCTCCAGCCACCACCCAGCCCATGATGCGCGAGGCCTGCACTGCCGCCTGGCCGCTACGGCGCAGCATGCGCGCAATCCAGAGACCGTTCATGCCGTCGGCGACCAGCATCCCCAGCGTAAACAGGACGCCCAGCAGCAAGGCATGCTGCCAGCCGCCGAACTGGGTCGCCGCCACGGCGAACAGGCTGGCGAGGCTCACGGTGTCGAACGACAAGGCGAACAAGGCGCCCACCAGCGCGATCCCACCCGGTCCCGATGCTGCGGCAAGACGCCCCAGGAAGCGCCCCTTCAATCCCACCGGCGCGACCACCTGCCCGGCCGGGGCGCTGAGCAGCGCTTGCACATTCAACAGTCCCAAGCCAAGCAGGCAGGCAATTGAAATCCACGCGCCGCACCGTTCCAGCCAGGCCGGCGGCTGCCAGTATCCCGCCAGTGCGCTGAGCGCCATCGCAATGGCGATCACCACCGCACCGTGCCCCAGGGAGAACCAGGCGCCGCACTGGCGCGCCAATCGTGGCCGGTCCGGCATGTTCCAGCGCGCCAGGCCGTTGATCGTCGCCAGGTGGTCGGCATCGAAGCCATGCTTCAGGCCCAGGCTGAGCACCAGCAAACAAAGTCCAATCAAATTGTCGGGAAGAGTGTTGGTCATGCTCCTCAATAAGCAAGACCCATACCACTTGAGAGGGCCTGGCAGATGGGCATAGTAATTGCATTAATGCAGTAACCAGCAAGAATCTCGCGAACCCATGAACTCCTCTGCACCAAACTTGGAAAGCCCACGCACCAAAACGGTTCAGCGCATCGTCAAGATACGGCGCGACTACAACACCTGGGTCGCGAATGAAACCATCGAAGACTATGCGCTGCGCTTCACGCCGCGCGCCTTTCGCAAATGGTCCATTTTTCGCGTCGCGAATACCGCATTTGGTGCGATCGCCTTCCTGGTACTGGAAGCGATCGGCGGCACGCTGGCCGTGCATTACGGATTTATCAATGCCTTCTGGGCCATCCTCGCGGTCAGCCTGATCATCTTCCTCACCGGCCTGCCCATCAGTTATTACGCGGCGCGCCACGGTGTCGACATGGACCTGCTGACACGCGGCGCGGGTTTCGGCTATATCGGCTCCACCATCTCCTCTTTTATCTACGCATCCTTCACCTTCATCCTGTTTGCGCTGGAAGCGGCCATCATGGCCTACGCGCTCGAACTGTACTTCGGTATGCCGCTGTGGCTCGGCTACCTCGCCAGCGCGCTCGTGGTCGTGCCCCTGGTGACGCATGGCGTTACCTTGATCAGCCGCATCCAGATGGTGAGCCAGCCTCTCTGGCTGCTGCTGATGGCGCTGCCTTTCATCGCCATTGCATTCAAGCGCCCGGAGCTGCCTGGCCAGCTGCTGCAGTTCGCCGGCACCAATCCAGCCAATGCGCATTTCAACACCCTGGCTTTCGGCGCCGCGACCGCCGTTGGCGTGGCCCTGATTCCGCAGATCGGCGAACAGGTCGATTTCCTGCGCTTCATGCCCCCGCCCGGAAAGCAGCGCCTGCGCTGGCACCTCGGCGTGCTTGCCGCGGGACCGGGATGGACGGTGGTCGGGGCGCTGAAAATGCTGGCCGGCGCCCTCCTCGCCCTGCTCGCGCTGCAAGGGGGCGCCAGCCTGCCGCAAGCAGTCAATCCGACCCATATGTATTTGGCCGGCTTCAACCTTGTTGGCGCCGGCCCTCGACTGGCGCTGCTTGCTACCGTGGTATTCGTCGTGGTATCACAGGTCAAGATCAATATGACCAATGCCTATGCGGGCTCACTGGCGTGGTCGAATTTCTTCGCGCGCCTGACGCATAGCCACCCCGGCCGCGTGGTATGGGCCTGTTTCAACGCGCTGATCGCGGTGCTGCTGATGGAACTGAATGTCTTCCAGGCGCTGGACCAGGTACTCGGCCTGTTTTCCAATATCGCGCTGGCCTGGATCGCCGCCGTGGTGGCAGACCTTGTCATCAACAAGCCGCTGGGACTGAGTCCGGCCGGCATCGAATTCCGCCGCGCCTACCTGTACGACATCAATCCGGTCGGCGTGGGCGCGATGCTGCTAGCGTCTCTCTTGTCGGTGGCAGCCTTCACCGGCCTGTTTGGCGCCACGGCCCAGGCTTTTTCAGCCTTCATCGCCCTTGTGACAGCGTTCGCCGCCGCGCCGGCCATTGCCTATCTCACCGATGGCCGCTACTACATTGCGCGCGCGGCGGTTGCTGCCCACAGCAATATCTGCAGCATCTGCGAGAAGACGTACGAGGCGGAGGACATGGCGCATTGCCCGGCTTACCAGGGGCCGATCTGTTCCCTGTGCTGCTGCCTCGACGCGCGCTGCGACGATGCATGCAAGCCCCACGCCCGCCTTGCCGTCCAATGGCAGGCCGCCTTGCGCTGGCTGCTGCCCAAGTCGGCCTGGCCTTACCTGGTCAGCGGCTTAGGCTACTACTTGTTGCTGATGACGCTGACACTGCTCTTCCTGGCCGGTCTTCTGGGGCTGCTCTACTTGCACGAAGCGGCGGCCTTGCTGCAAGCCGGGCAGGCGCAGTTGCTGGCGCCTTTGCGCCTGGCCTTCCTCAAGATCTTTGGCGCGCTGCTGCTTGTCAGCGCCATCGTAGCGTGGTGGCTGGTACTGAACCGGGAAGGCCGCCGCGTGGCGCAGGAAGAAGCGCAGCAGGCCAGGAAATTGGCGGACCAGGCCAACCAAGCCAAGAGCCGCTACATCGCCGGCATCAGCCATGAAATCCGGACTCCGCTCAACAGCATCCTCGGCTATGCGCAATTGCTTGAGAACGACCCGGCCATGCCGCCGCACCGGCAGCAGGCCATCCGCGTCATTCGCGGCAGCGGCGAGCACCTGCTGTCACTGATCGAGGGAACGCTCGACATCGCGCGCATTGAAGGCGGCCGCCTGAGTGTCGACCTGCGCCCGCTGGAGTTCCCGACGTTCGTCGCGCAGCTGGTGCAGATGTTCGAACAGCAGGCCGCCAGCAAGGGGCTGGCCTTCCGTTACGAAGTGCAGGGCAGCCTGCCGCCGGTGGTGCGGGCCGATCGCAAGCGGCTTGGCCAGATCCTGATCAACATCCTCGGTAACGCGGTCAAGTTCACCAGCCGGGGCAGCATTACCTTCCGCCTGCGCTACCAGCGCGACATGGCGCACTTCGAAGTGGAGGACAGCGGACCGGGCATCCTGGAGCACGAACTGGAACGCATCTTCGAGCCCTTCGCGCGCGGCAGCGCCGGCGATGCCGCCAACTGCGGCGGCACCGGTCTCGGCTTGCCGATCAGTAAATTGCTGACGGAGCTGATGGGCGGTGAACTGACTGTGCGCAGCAGGCCCGGCGCGGGCAGCGTCTTCAGCGTGCGCCTGCTGCTGCCACGCCTGCATGCAGAAGCGCCGGAACCGGAGACCGCCCCGGTCCAGCGTAGCGGCTACGCGGGCGTGCGCCGCCGCGTCCTGGTGGTCGACAATGACCGCAACGACCGCGAGCTGCTGGCCGAAATCCTGACGCCGCTAGGCTTCATCGTCGGCCAGGCCGCGTCCGGCCAGGAGTGCCTGCAATGCCACGCCGGCTTCGCCCCGGACCTGATCCTGATGGACCTGGCCATGCCGGGCATGGACGGCTGGGAGGCCAGCCACCTCCTGCGCACCGAGCATGGCTGTGCTGTGCCGATCGGCATCGTCTCGGCCAATGCCTACGACAAGGGCCTGCCCAACCCGGCCGGCATCGGCGCCGAAGATTTCTTCACCAAGCCTGTGCAATTGGCCGAACTGCTCGATTGGATCGGGCGCCAACTGCAGCTCGAATGGATTGCGCCGAAGGCAGCCGCCCCCAACGCCCTGCCGTCCGGTCCGCCGCAGCTGCCGCCGGCCGCCGAACTCGCACCTTTGCGCGCCCAGGTCAAAGCCGGCTATATGCGCGGCATCAGGCAGCAGCTGGACGTCATCGCCGCACTCGGCGAACCGTACCTGAATTTTGTCGACATTATGCGAGCCCACGCGCAGCGCTTCGAACTGGAAGCGATGGCGCGCTTGCTCGAACAGGGAGCATCCCATGCAACGAACGATTGAACGTCCACCGGGCCAGCTGGTACTGGTGGTTGACGACATGCCTGAAAACCTCGCCGTGCTGCACGACGCGCTGGACGAATCGGGCTACTCCGTGGTGGTCGCCAACAATGGCGTCACCGCATTGGAACAAGCCCAGGCCCTGCTGCCCGACGTCGTGCTGCTGGATGCGGTCATGCCGGGCATGGACGGCTTCGAAGTCTGCCGCCGCCTGAAAGCGGATTTGCAGACTCGCGCGATCCCGGTGATCTTCATGACGGGGCTGACGGAAAGCGAGCACGTGGTGGCGGCATTCCAGGTTGGCGGGAGCGATTATGTGACCAAGCCGGTGCGCCAGAACGAAATGCTGGCGCGCATCCGCGCCCATACGCAGAATGCGCGCATGATGAGCCAGGCCCGCAGCGCCCTCGATGCTTTTGGCCATGCCGTGCTGGCGGTCGATCCGGACGAACGCATCATCTGGCAGACACCGCTGGCCCGGCAATGGCTCGACATTTACTTCCCGGCCCAGGCAAAATCGTCGCTGCCGCCGCAGGTATCGCCCTGGCTGCAGCGCGCCGTCCGTGCACGCTCCGCCGGCGAAGAAGCGGCAGCGCTGGTGATCGCACAAGGCACGCGGCGCCTGATTTTCACGCTGGGCGAGGCGGAGGAGGCAGTTCAGTGGAGCGTGGTCCTGCGCGAAGAAGAGGATGATGCCCTGGTACAGTCGCTGATGGCGAAGCATCGTCTGACCCAGCGCGAAGCCGAGGTGCTGCATTGGGTCAGCAAGGGTAAGACCAACCGCGACATCGGCGAGATCCTCGGCACCAGCCCGCGCACCGTGAACAAGCACCTGGAGCACGTGTTTGAGAAACTGGGCGTGGAAACGCGCACGGCCGCCGCCGCGCTGGCCGTTTCGTCTAGACCGACAGGTGGCGGGTAACGTCGTCGCTCGCCATCTGCGCCTGGCTGCCGGCCGCCACCACTTCGCCGCGCGACAGCACGACAAAGTGATCGGCCAGCGCGTGGGCGAAGTCGAAGTACTGCTCGCACAGAAGGATCGCCATGTCGCCGCGCTGGCGCAGCAGGCGGATCACGCGCTCGATATCCTTGATGATGGAGGGCTGGATGCCCTCGGTCGGTTCATCCAGGATCAGCACCTGTGGCCGTTGCAGCAAGGCGCGTGCGATGGCGAGCTGCTGCTGCTGGCCGCCGGACAGGTCGCCGCCGCGCCGCTGCAGCATCTCCTTCAGTACGGGAAACAGCTCGTACACTTCGCCGCTGATGCGCGCCGCCTCGCGGCCCGATAGCGTGGCCATGCCCATGCGCAGGTTTTCCTCCACCGTCAGGCGCGCAAAGATCTCCCGCCCTTGCGGCACGTAGGCGATGCCGGCCGCTGCACGCGCATGGGGCGGCAGGCGGGTGATGTCACGCCCGGCGAGCCGCACCGTGCCGTTCGACACCGGCAGCACGCCCATCAGGCATTTCAGCAGCGTGGTCTTGCCGACGCCGTTGCGCCCCAATAAAGCCAGGCACTGGCCGCGCGCAAGCTGCAGCGAAACGCCGCGCAAGGTGTGGGAAGAGCCATAGTACTGGTTCAGGTTTTCGGCTTGCAGCATCATCTTTCTAACGTCCCAAATAGACTTCAATCACGCGTTCATCGGCTTGCACCTCGTCCATGCGGCCCTGTGCCAGCACCGAGCCTTCATGCAGCACCGTGACCTTTCCGCGCTGGGCGATTTCGGCCACGAAGCCCATATCGTGCTCCACCACCATGATGGAATGCTTGCCGCGCAATTCATTCAGCAATTCCGCCGTGCGCGCCGTCTCTGCGTCGGACATGCCGGCCACCGGTTCGTCGAGCAGGATCAATCGCGGCTCCTGGATCAGCAGCATGCCGATTTCCAGCCATTGCTTCTGACCGTGCGAGAGCAAGCCGGCCAGGCGCTGCGCCTGCCCTTCCAGGCGGACCTGGCGCAGGATGGCGCCGATCTTGTCGCGCTGCTCGCCGCTCAGGCGCGCGAACAAGGTAGGACGCACACGCTTGTCCATCTTCATGGCCAGTTCCAGGTTTTCGAACACCGTATGCGACTCGAAGACTGTCGGGCGCTGGAATTTTCGGCCAATGCCGGCTTGCGCGATCTGGTATTCCGTCAGCGCCGACAGGTCGTGGCGCTGGCCAAACCAGGCGCTGCCCGAACTGGGGCGGGTCTTGCCGGTGATGACATCCATCATCGTGGTCTTGCCGGCGCCATTCGGCCCGATAATGCAGCGCAGTTCTCCAACCGAGATGTCGAGACTAAGCTTGTTCAAGGCGCGGAAGCCGTCGAATTCGACCGTCACGTCTTCCAGGTAGAGGATGGCGCCATGGCTGGTATCCAGCCCTTTGTCTTGCGCGACCTTCATGCCACTTCCTCCAGTTCTTGTTTGGGCGCGGGTGCGCGTTGGGCACGCCTTGGCAGGCGCAAACCCAGCAGCCCTTTTTGCATCAGCAGCGTCACCAGGATGAACAGCAGGCCCAGGGCGAACAGCCACAGGTCCGGGAAGGCTGCGGTAAACCAGCTCTTCAAGCCATTCACCGTGAAGGCGCCAAGAATCGCGCCCAGCAGCGTGCCGCGGCCGCCTACAGCAACCCAGACCACCATTTCGATCGAGTTAGCGGGCGACATTTCCGAGGGATTGATGATGCCCACCTGCGGCACGTACAGCGCACCGGCGATCGCGCACAGGACGGCCGACAGGGTCCAGACAAAGAGTTTGAACCACAGCGGGTTGTAGCCGATGAACATCAGGCGCGCTTCCGAATCGCGCACTGCCTGCAGCACGCGGCCCAGGCGCGAAGTCACGATCCAGCGGCACAGCAGCAGCGCGCCCACCAGGCAACCCAGGGTCGCCAGGTACAGCACCGCCTTGGTTCCCGGCGCCGTGATGCTGTACCCCAGGATGCGCTTGAAGTCGGTAAAGCCGTTGTTGCCGCCGAAGCCAGTGTCATTGCGGAAGAACAGCAGCATGCAGGCATACGTCAGGGCTTGCGTGATGATGGAGAAGTACACGCCCTTGATGCGAGAACGGAAGGCGAAATAGCCGAACACAAAGGCCAGCGCCCCCGGCACCAGGACCACCAGCGCCAGGCAGTACCAGAAGCTGTCAGTCATGGCCCAATACCAGGGCAATTCCTTCCAGTCGAGGAAGACCATGAAGTCGGGCAGCGCGCTCTGGTAGACGCCATCGCGCCCGATCGCCCGCATCAGATACATGCCGTGCGCATAGCCGCCCAAGGCAAAGAACAGGCCATGGCCCAGCGACAGGATGCCCGTATAACCCCACACCAGGTCCAGCGCCAGCGCGGCCAGTGCATAGCACATGAATTTGCCGGTAAGCCCGATCAGGTAGTCCGGCACATGCAGCGCGTGACCGGGCGGGAAGACGAGATTACAGGCCGGCAGCAAGGCCGCCAGCAGCACCAGGGCTGCAACGACGCACCAGGTGCGGCGGGAAAACAGCTTACTCATTCGACGCTCCTGCCTTTGACAGCGAACAGCCCTTGCGGCCGGCGCTGGATGAAGATGATGATGAAAGCCAGGATCGCGATCTTTGCCAGCACGGCCCCTGTCACCGGTTCCAGTAATTTATTGACTTCGCCGAGACCCAGCGCAGCGATCACGGTGCCGGCCAGCTGGCCTACTCCGCCCAGCACCACCACCATGAACGAGTCGATGATGTAGGATTGACCGAGGTCCGGCCCCACATTGCCCAACTGCGACAGCGCCACGCCGCCCAGCCCCGCGATGCCGGAACCCAGCCCGAATGTCAGCATGTCGATGCGGCCGGTCGGCACGCCGACGCAACCGGCCATGCGCCGGTTCTGCATGACGGCACGCACGAACAGGCCAAGCCGCGTGCCGTTCAATAGCAGCCAGACGCCGGCCGTCACCAGCACGGCAAACACGATGATCGCGATGCGGTTGTATGGCAGCACCAGCGACCCCAGCACCGTGACGCCGCCCGACATCCAGGCGGGGTTGGCGACTTCCACGTTCTGTGCGCCAAACAGGGTGCGCACCGTTTGCATCAGCACCAGGCTGATACCCCACGTAGCCAGCAGGGTTTCCAGCGGGCGCCCGTACAGCCAGCGGATCACCGTGCGTTCCAGCGCCATGCCAACCAGCGCCGCCACGGCGAAGGCGGCAGGCAGCGCCGCCAGCAGGTACAGGTCCACCGCTTGCGGCAGGTAATGGCGGAACAGCGATTGCACCAGATAGGTCGTATAGGCGCCGATCATCAGCAACTCGCCATGCGCCATGTTGATAATGCCCATCAGGCCAAACGTGATGGCCAGGCCGAGCGCCGCCAGCAGCAGCACGCTGGCCAGCGAGACGCCGTAAAACAGGTTGCCGATAAACTCAGTGCGGGCCTGTCGGGCATCGATGGCCTTCATGGCGTCCATTACCGCCAGGCGAACGGCGTCATCGGCCGCACTCGAAGCCTGCTCCAGCATGGCCTGCAGCGCCGCGCGCTGCGCGCTACCGCCCAACTCGCCCACCTGGCGCGCAGCAGCGGCACGTTCGCCAACCTGCTGCGACTGCAATTTGGCCAGCGCCAGCAGCAGTTGCAGCGCGGGGCGCACCTCCCCATCTTGCTCGTTCTCCAGGGCGCGCTGTGCAAGTGCCAACTGGCCAGCGCTCAATTCCTGGCCGGCCAAGGCACGCGCAGCCGCCAAGCGTTGCGCCGGCTCGGGCGCCAGCAGATCCATGCCCGACAACGCCGCTTCGATGGCGGCGCGCAGGCGGTTATTGACGACAATCGCGGCCGCGCCTTCCGGCACAGGCGCCGACGATGCCATAGCCGCCACCTGCCCGTCGGGCGTGAGGTACAAGGCCTCGTCCCTCAAGGCGCGCAGCACGGCCGCCGCCTCCGGCGTGCCGAGCGCACCGATGGCGGCCACTGCGGCCACCCGCGCATCGGGATCGTCGCCGGCCAACGGCTGCAACAGGGCCGGCGCAATGGCCGCCTGCGCAGCGCCGGCCAGCAGGCAAAAGGCCATGCCGGCAAGCAGCCGGCGCACAGCAGAATACATCATGGGAAATCTCCAGAAATCATTGCCGGCGGGCGCGCGCAGCCCCCGCCGGTGTACCGCCTTACAGCTTTTGCTTGCCTTCGTTACCCGGAATGAACGGGCTCCAAGGCTGGGCGCGGATTGGCTCCTTGGTCTTCCACACGACGCTGAACTGGCCATCAGGCTTGATCTCGCCGATCATCACCGGCTTGTGCAGGTGGTGGTTGGTCGTGTCCATGGTCAGCTTGAACCCGGAAGGAGCGCTGAAGGACTGGCCGCCCATTGCCGCGATGACCTTGTCGGTATCGGTGGACTTGGCCTTCTCGACTGCCTGCGCCCACATATTGATGCCGACATAGGTTGCCTCCATCGGATCGTTGGTCACTGCAGTCGCGGCGTTCGGCAGCTTCTTCGCCACGGCATAGGCTTTCCATTTCTTGATGAAGGCATCGTTCACCGGATTTTTCACCGACTCGAAATAGTTCCAGGCCGCGAGGTGGCCGACCAGCGGCTTGGCATCCACACCGCGCAGCTCCTCCTCGCCCACCGAGAACGCCACTACCGGCACGTCCGTCGACTTCAGGCCTGCGTTGCCCAGTTCTTTGTAGAAGGGCACGTTGGAGTCGCCGTTGATGGTGGAGATCACTGCCGTCTTGCCGCCCGCCGAGAACTTCTTGATATTGGCGACGATGGTCTGGTAATCCGAATGGCCAAATGGAGTGTAGGTTTCCTCGATATCGCTGTCCTTCACGCCTTTGCTCTTCAGGAAAGCGCGCAGGATCTTGTTGGTGGTGCGCGGGTACACATAGTCCGTGCCAAGCAGCACGAAGCGCTTGGCGCCGCCGCCGTCCTTGCTCATGAGGTATTCGACGGCAGGAATCGCCTGCTGGTTCGGCGCCGCACCAGTGTAGAACACGTTCTTCTCGAGTTCTTCGCCCTCATACTGCACCGGATAGAACAGCAGGCCATTCAATTCCTTGAACACCGGCAGCACGGACTTGCGCGACACCGACGTCCAGCAGCCGAACACCGCGGCTACCTTGTCTTTCGCGATCAGCTGGCGTGCCTTCTCTGCGAACAGCGGCCAGTTCGAAGCCGGATCGACCACCACCGGCTCCAGCTTCTTGCCCAGCACACCGCCCTTGGCATTGATTTCATCGATGGCCATCAAGGCCACGTCCTTCAGCGACGTTTCGGAAATCGCCATGGTGCCGGACAGCGAGTGCAGGATGCCGACCTTGATGGTGTCGGCTGCGTGGGCCGCGAAGCTGCCACCCAACATGGCAGCGGCGGCCGCAATGCGGGTCAGGGAAGCGATGAAATGACGGCGAGTTTGCATAATGGTTACCCTCTTCTGATGGTGAAAGGTTGGTGCTTAGTATTGGACTTGCAGCGCGACCACGAACTTCGACTGGTCGGCAGCGGCAACGGTCTTGGTCTTCGAATACTTGGCGCTCAACTGCGCGTTGTAGCCATCGATGATGTAGTTGACGCCGACGTCGGTCTGCTTGACGTCGATGTTGTTATCGGGATTGAACTTCTGGTATTGGACGAAGGGCTGCAACTTGCCCTGGCCCGGCGCGAGGTTGAATACGTAAGCAACGCCAGTCGACCAGGCCTTGCCCTGCTCCGCCAGGATTACATCGCCGTTTTGGTAGTTGTAGTAGGCGGCTTCCACCGACACCGCACCGCCCTCGATGCGCTTCTCCAGCAGGAAGTCCAGGTTCCAGGCTGACCTGCTACCCAAAATTAGTACGGTGCTAAGCTAGAGTCTGCCACATGGGAGGCAGGCATGAAAAAGCGATTTACCGAAGAGCAGATTATTGGCGTGCTGAAGGAGGCTGAGGCCGGCGCCAGG
>JBCNPK010000038.1:0-56787 GCA_039593355.1 Pseudoduganella sp. | reverse complement strand
CTTGTTCGATATTCATCTTTGTTGACTCGGTGAGGGATAAATAATCCGTCATTTTATCGTTTGTCTGGTCAGGTGGGCATATTAACGATTAAGACAACGGATCGCGGGAAATTGCGACAGTCTGCAGTTTTGGGGGGCTGAACGCGCAAAATCGGCACTAAAGCTTCACTTCTGAGGGGCCAGGCCCTGCTGCACCAGGCCGAGGAAGGTGTCCATGAAGGCGTCGGCGTCGACACCCTCGTGGGTCGCGCAGGGGAAGAAGCTGTGCTTCCACATCATCAGCGTCATCACGGGGGCGACCAGGACGTTGGTCATCATCACCGGGTCCAGCGGGCGGAATTCGCCGCGCGCCACGCCGCGCTCGAGGATGCCGGTCAGCAGCCGGCTCCCGCGCTCGATCACTTCCTCGTTATAGAACTGGGCCAGCTCGGGGAAGTTGCCGGATTCGGCCATCATCAGTTTGGCCAGGCCGGCCACCTTGGTGGCGCCGATCTGGGTCCACCAGGTGCGCAGCATCAGGCGCAGCAACTCGTCGCTGGGCATGTCGCGGGCGGCGGCGGCATCGCTTTCGGCCTGCCCGATGGTCTGCACGATGGTGTCGCGCACGACGGCCTTGAACAGGTCCTGCTTGTTTTCAAAATATAGGTAAAGCGTGCCCTTGGAGACGCCGGCGGCACGCGCCACGTCTTCCAGGCGTGTGGCGGCAAAGCCGCGGTCGACGAACAGCTCCAGCGCAGCCGCCAGCAGTTCCTGCGGACGCGCGTCCTTGCGCCGCTCCCAGCGGGGCTTGGTATCAGTCGGGGCTTGCATGATAAATATTGCGGTTGGGTAACTTACTCAAGAGTCATTTATCTTAGTTCCCCGGTCCCGGAACGTCAAGCCCGGGCTTGGGATGGCCCCAAAGGCACTCTTAGGTTCGCCTAGGCCAAAGCTGGGTTTCCAGGGCGCGACTGCTGCGGATGCGCTGGCTCAGGACTTCCACGCCCTGTGGGCTCAGATGGAAGTGATCGAGGATCATCGGTACGCCCTGCGGCGAGATCAAGGGGCAGCCGCCTTCGCAATACAGTTGCAGGCGGTTCAGGTAGCCGAAGCGGTTGTCCTGGGCGAAGGCTTGCATGGCATCGGCATAGGCCAGATAGGACGGCTCCATCATGCTGCCGGCAACCGCCGCCAGCGATTGCTTGCGGTCCAGGCGCAGCATGGCCATCGCCAGATTGTCGCTGAAGGTCAGAGGCGGACCTGCCAGCAGCAAGGGGGCGCCGCCCGCGCGGAAGCGCTGCAAGTCGTCGAGCGCGACGCGAAAGTCGTCCTGCCACAAGGAAGCAACCACCACGCCGTCGAGCTTGCGGCCGGCGGCGAACTGCTGCGCGTAGTCCAGCATGCGCACGCAGTAATGCTCCCGGTTGCGGTAGGCAGCGCGGAATGGCTTACAGGCTGAGCCGGTAATCTGCAGGAAATTCACATCGGGATAGGCGCTGGACAAAGCGGCGCGCAGTTCGGCCGCCGCGCTGTCGCCGTACACCAGCACGTTGCGGCGCCCTTCTGCCAGCGTAATGCAGTCGGGGTTGGCGGCGTAATAACTTGCGAACGATGCCGGCGCGTTACCGATCTCCATCAGGTGGCAGGTGTTATACCGCTCGATGCGGTTGCGCTCCAGCTGCAGGCGGCCGACATAGTGGTAGTCGGCGGCGCGGCGTGCGCGCAGGCGGTCCATGGCGAGCGCGGTTTCCGCCGTATCGGGAGACATCACGGCATGGGTTGCCGTCACGTCAGTGCTTTGGCCTTGGGCGACGGCGCCCGATACGCCACGGGGAGCGGATTGCGCGCCGCCGCCCGCCGTTGCGGGTGCCGCCTTCGTTGTACTTGGCGCGAGCGGCAGGTACTGCCCCAGGTTCACGATCTCACGCTGCGGCACGCCATCCATGCGATGCAATTGATAGCCCAGCCCGCCGAGCACGAACAGCGTGCCCGCCAGCGCCAGCGGCACTACCCGCTTGCCGGGCAGCGCGAAGCGGATGCGCCCTTCGACCATCTCGCAGGTCAGCCATGCGAGCACCAGGCTCAGCGCCAGCGCCGCCCATAACACCGCGTCGGCAACCTTGCCGCCTTGCAGGATGTGGGCGAATGCCAGCAGCGGCCAGTGCCACAGATAGAGCGGGTAGCTGATGCGACCGAACCATGTCATGGGCGCCAGGCGGAACAGGGAGGCATTCAGTGTGGCGCCCGGTCCGGCGGCGAGCAGCACGGCCGTGCCGCCGACCGGCAGCAACGCCCAGTAGCCAGGGAACAGGCTGTTCTTGTCGATCATTTCGAATCCGGTAACGATGGCGGCCAGCGCGGCCAGCGTCCAGACCGGAGCGGGCGGGTGTCGCTCTGGTGAAGAGAAGTGCCAATACGCCACCAGTCCGCCGGCGGCCAGTTCCCAGAAGCGCGACCAAGGCGCATAAAAAGCAGCTTCCGGCGCGTGCACGGCAGCCGTGACGCTGTAGGCAAAGGACGCCAGCGCCAGGGCAGCAGTCACCGGCAGGAAAGCCTTGCGCCAGCGGGCAAGAAGCCACAGCAGCAACGGCCAGGCCAGGTAGAACTGCTCTTCGACGCCCAGCGACCACAGATGCAGGAAAGGCTTGGAATCGGCGCTGTTATCGAAATAGCCGGTCTCCTGCCACAGCAGGAAATTGGAAGCAAAGCCAGCGCCGCCTGCCGCATGGCGTCCCAGCTGCGACAGCTCCTCCGGCAACAAGACCAGCCAGCCGAAGGCCAGCGTGGCGACCATCACCAGCAGCAAGGCCGGGAAGATGCGGCGCACGCGCCGCGCATAGAAGCCGGCGATGCTGAAGCTGCCATCCTGCAGCGACCTCCACAAGATGCCTGTGATCAGGTAGCCCGAAATGACAAAGAAGATGTCCACCCCGACAAAGCCGCCCGGCAGCGCCTCCGGAAACGCGTGGAAAAACACCACGGCCAGCACGGCCAGGGCCCGCAGGCCATCAATATGGGGGAAGTGAACAGAGGACATCAAAATCTAGTCAAAGGAACAACAACCGTTGTTATAAAGATCCAATTTTACGATTTAATTGGTAAATCGGGAGATTTAGGTATTTACTGCTAAGTACGCGTCAAAGAACGTGTCTGGGAGAGTAAAAATGCATAACAAGACAACATTGCAAGTCCTGGCGGCCGCCTCGGGACTTGGGGACGAGCGCATCCAGGAATTGTGGGAAGGTGCGGATATGTACGCGCGCGCCCAGGCCGGCAATCCGGATTCGCCGCGCTACCAGCAGGTTCTGCACGAGCGCATGGCGGTGATGGTGGAACGCGAGGTCGCCAAACGCCATACCTCGGATGGCGAACCTTGGGTACTGGCCGACGCCCACCTCGGGCAGATCGAGGTGTCGCTGTCCGACGCGCTGAAAGCCTTCGGCAGCCGGGCGCAGCACGTTATCCATTAACGGGCCAGGGCCGCCAGCACGGCCTTGCGCACTGCGTCATCGTCGCGGATGTCCACTTGCAGCGGCACGTCCGGCTGCAGCACTTCGTTGTTGCCGCGCAGGCGGTTGCGCCACACCTTCAGCGGCATGATCAGCTTGTTCCCGCTCGGCATGGCGACGCGGCCGATGTCCATGTACAGCGTATCGGCGCTGGTGGCCTGGCCCATGTGGATGGCGCCCGGAACGCTGCGCACCAGGTCGGCGAAGTCCAGGCAGGCGCTCGCACAATGTTCATCCGTCACCAGCACCACCTTGCCGTTGAAGCGGCGCAGCGTGCCGTGCCGCGCCACGATTTCGGCGCGCGACAGGCGCGGATCGCCGGGCTGTTCGACCCAGGACTGCCCCTCGGCCTTGGCTTTGACGATACGCTCGCGAAGCTCCGCCACCCATTTGTAGTCTTCGCTTTCCTTGCCTTGCGCGGCGCCGATGCGCTGCAGGCGAAAATCCATGCCATCGATGGCCGCATCGGAAACCCGCCACTGTGCGAAGGAATGCGGCACGGCCGATTCGTCGGCCGCGTCCATCGCCAGTCCGCCGGTCGCTGCATCAAAGAAGCGCGTGCCGATTTCGCTGTTGCCGCCACCGTTGCCGCGCGAATCGAACACGATGGTGCGCACGCCTTCAAGGCGCGGCAGTTCTTCCAGCATCTTGTCGATCTGCTGTGCGGCTTCGCGGTCAGGCTGGAAATTGCCGGCATGGATCCACAGCACACCGTCCTGCAGCGCATACCCGTTGCGGCGCTTGGGTGCCGGTGCCGACATATTCAGCGCCATGACGTCCTCGAACTTGACCATGGCGTAGCGCTGCGCGAGCTTGATTACCTTGCCCTGCGCGGTGCGGAACCGGCACGCCTTGAGTTCTTCGCCCGGCATAGTCTCGCCAGTAAGCAGCGGCGCCAGTTGGTGGCGCACGCCGGGCAGGTCGCGGCCGTCGTAATAACGGCTAAGGCGGCGCAACAGTTGTTCCGCCGGTACGCCATCGCAGTCCAACAGTTCGGCGCCGGCCGGCGGCAAAGGCTTGCCCCACTTCGGCAAGGCGCCTGCGACGCGGTATACGCCGTCTGCAAAGCCAAGGCTCCAGCCAGAGCTGAGCAAGTGGCTGCCCTTGCGGATATTGTCCGAGTAACCCAGGTGGCCATCCTGGAAGCCGGCGATGTAGTAGCGCACCGCAGCCAGCATGCTGTCGTAGCTGTTCACGCGCGGCAGCAGGGCGCGCGCACCTTCGTAGCCCTTCACTTCCCATTCGCGGAAAGCAGGGTTCTGCTCGTCGATGTATCCAGGATGGCCGGCGCGGATGGCGGCACGCGCCGCGTCAAGGTCGTCGGCGGCAAGGGCGCGCCAGTCGGTCGCTGCGCTGGCGCTATTGGCATTGGTCTCGCCCGCGATGAGCAGGGCGGCCAGCAAAATGGGAAAGGTTTTCATGACCAGCATTATGCAAGTCACAACTGCCAAAAAGTCTATCGAATGTCCACACCACGGCTAGAATGAGACAGATATGAACCGCGCCCCGATCCCGTGCCGCCCCCGATGCGGCGCCTGCTGCACGGCGCCCGCGATCACCAGCGCCATCCCTGGCATGCCGGAAGGGAAGCCGGCTGGCATGCCCTGCATCCAGCTCGACGAGCAGTTCCGCTGCAAGCTGTATGGCTCCCCGGAGCGACCGCAGGTGTGCGTCGATTTTGCCGCCGACGAAGCGGTCTGCGGCGCATCGCGCGAGCAGGCCATGCGCTGGCTGGGGTGGGCGAAAGGGTAAAATACCGCCCCATCATGAGTTTCCAATGCCGCCCAGCCTGCGGCGCCTGCTGCACGGCGCCATCCATCACCTCCCCGATTCCCGGTATGCCGAACGGCAAGCCGGCGGGGGTGCGCTGCGTGCAACTGGGAGAAGACAAGCGCTGCATGATCTTCGGCCGCCCCGAACGGCCCGCCTTCTGCGCAGGCCTGCAGCCTTCGGCCGAAATGTGCGGCGAGACACGCGAGCAGGCCATGCACTGGCTGACAACGCTGGAAAGGGCGACCGCGCCCTGAGCTTTCCCGTGCCGGCGGCGGGTGCGTGCCTACTCCTGACGCAGCGCAAACCGGTGTCCCCGCGATCGGTCTAACCTCTGATTTGTGCATCGGCTGGGGGCGCTCATGGTAAGCTTCGTGCCCGCGCGGCCTCCCGTCCGCCCTCCCTACCGACACTCTTAACAAAATCACAATGGATATCGTTCTTGCGCTGAAGGCTCTGATCATGGGTCTGGTCGAAGGTTTTACCGAATTCCTTCCGATTTCGTCCACCGGCCACCTGGTGCTGGCAGGCAGCTTGCTGAATTTCACCGGCGAGAAAGCCAAGGTGTTTGAAATCGCGATCCAGGGCGGAGCCATGGTTGCCGTGATCTGGGAGTACCACAAGAAGATTGGCGAAGTCCTGTTTGGCATGTTCCGCGAGGAGCGCGCGCGCCGTTTCGCGATCAATGTGGCGGTCGCCTTCATTCCTGCCGCCGCGCTGGGCTTCCTGTTCAACAAAAAGATCAAGGCCGTGCTGTTTGCGCCGGTGCCGGTGGCGCTGGCCTTCATCATCGGCGGCCTGATCATCCTTTGGGTGGAGCGCAATACCAGGAATAACCCGGTGGCCGTGCGCATCAACTCGGTCGACGACATGACGCCAATCGATGCCTTGAAAGTCGGCATCGCCCAGGTATTCGCCCTGATCCCCGGCACCAGCCGCTCCGGCGCCACCATCATCGGCGGCATGATGTTCGGCCTGTCGCGCAAGGTCGCGACCGAGTTCTCCTTCTACCTGGCGATCCCTACCCTGCTGGCGGCGACCTTCTACTCGCTGTGGAAAGAACGTGCGCTGCTGTCGGCTTCCGATGTGCCGCTGTTCGGCATCGGCGCCCTGGTGGCCTTTGTTTCAGCCTTCGCCTGCATCCGCTGGCTGCTGCGCTACATCAGCACCCATACCTTTACCGCTTTCGCCTGGTACCGGATTGTGTTCGGCATCGTGGTAATCGCCTCCGCCTATTCCGGCCTGGTCGTCTGGGCCGAATAAGACATGCCTGACCAGGACACCAGCCAGCGCGCCCTGCACCTGCTCCAGACCGTATTCGGCTATCCAGCCTTCCGCGGCCAGCAGGGGCAGATTGTCGAGCATGTCGGCAATGGCGGCGATGCGCTGGTGTTGATGCCGACCGGCGGCGGCAAGTCGCTGTGCTACCAGATCCCGGCCATGCTGCGCGAAGGCGTCGGCGTGGTGGTCTCGCCGCTGATCGCGCTGATGCAGGACCAGGTCGACGCGCTGGAAGAAGTGGGCGTGCGCGCGGCCTTCCTCAACTCCACCCAAACGTACGAAGAAGCGGCGCGCATCGAACGCCTGGTGCGCACCAACCAGATCGACCTGCTGTACGTGGCGCCCGAGCGCCTGCTGACCCAGCGCTGCTTCGACCTGTTGCAGGACTCGCAGATCGCCCTGTTCGCGATCGACGAGGCGCACTGCGTATCGCAATGGGGACACGACTTCCGTCCGGAATACATCAAGCTGTCGGTGCTGCATGAGCAGTTCCCGCATGTGCCGCGCATTGCGCTGACCGCGACCGCCGACCAGCTTACGCGCGATGAAATCATCCACCGCCTGGCTCTGAACGATGCCGCGCAATTCGTCTCGTCCTTCGACCGCCCGAACATCCGCTATCAGATCGTCGAAAAGACCAATGGCCGCAAGCAGCTGCTGGATTTCATCACCACCGAGCACGCGGGCGATTGCGGTATTGTGTACTGCCTGTCGCGCAAGAAGGTGGAAGAGACTGCGGAATTCCTGAATGAACACGGCGTACGTGCCATGGCCTACCATGCCGGCATGGAGCATGCGAAACGCGCCGACAACCAGGCGCGCTTCCTGCGCGAAGAGAATATTGTCATGGTCGCGACCATTGCCTTCGGCATGGGCATCGACAAGCCGGACGTGCGTTTCGTCTGCCACCTGGATTTGCCGAAGTCGATCGAAGGCTATTACCAGGAGACCGGCCGCGCCGGCCGCGACGGTATGCCAGCCAGCGCCTGGATGTCCTACGGCCTGCAGGACGTGGTGCTGCAGCGGCGCATGATCGACGAGTCGGAAGCGGACGAGAATTTCAAGCGCGTGCTGTCAACCAAGCTCGATTCCATGCTGGGCCTGTGCGAGACCCTGAGCTGCCGCCGCGTGCGGCTGCTGGAATACTTCGGCGAGCCGGCCACGCCTTGCGGCAATTGCGATACCTGCCTGATTCCGCCGGTGTCCTTCGATGGCACGGTGCCGGTGCAAAAGCTGCTGTCGGCGATTTACCGCTGCGACCAGCGCTTCGCCGCCGGCCACGTGATCGAAGTGCTGCGCGGCGTCGAGACCGAACGCATCCTGACCTGGCACCACGACAAGCTGTCCGTATTCGGCATTGGCGCCGACCGCAGCGAGCAGGAATGGCGCGCCATCCTGCGCCAGGTCATTGCGCTGGGCCTGGTGACCGTCGACCACGAACAATTCAGCTCCCTCAAGCTGACCGACGCCGCGCGGCCGGTGCTGAAAGGCGGCCAGAAAGTACAGCTGCGCCAGTACCAGAAACCGGTCAAGCAAAAGCGCAGCAGCTCCACGCCGAAAGGCTATGTGGAAACGAGTCTGGATGGCGACGAGCAGCGCATCTTCGACCGCTTGCGCTCCTGGCGCATGGGCGCCGCACGCGAGCACGGCGTGCCGGCCTACGTGATCTTCAACGACGCCACCTTGCGCGAGATTGCCAAGGTGCGCCCGTCCTCCCTGGGCGAAATGCGCGGCATCTCCGGCGTCGGCGAGAAGAAACTGGTTTCCTACGGCGAAGAAATCGTCAGCCTGATCGTCGGCCTAGCCTGAGCCAGGGAAGACCCAGCAACAACAGCCAGGCCATCGCGGGCTCCGGCACCGGGACCAACAGTACGTTCACCTGTTCACCGGTGACGGCATTGCTTGCGATCGCGGCAATCTCGCCACTCTCATTGATCGCGACCGCGCTCGACAGCCTCCAGTCGGACCACTGCGCCTCGTGCCACAGCTGGTCCAGCGCATAAGCCTGGCCCTGGTACCACAGTACCGCGGACCCGAATTCGTATTGGCCAACGACGATGCCGGCATCGTTGATATCGAAGGCATAGCCGCGCCACATGTCCTGGTACTGCCCATCCTTCCACAGCCGCGCCTCGGTATAGTCCACCGAGCCAATCACCCAGTCGTGGTTATTGAAGTCCCGCGCGGAGCTGCAGCAGCTGTGCGGTATGTCCGACAACTCCCCGTCGCGCCAGATGGCAATGCTCGCGTCGCCATCGCCAAGGACTTCGCCAAGATCGTTCACTGCGCGCGGGTTGAAGCCGTCGAAGTAGACGATACCGCTTTCGCGCTTCAGGAAGCCAACGGTGGAAGGCGGCCAGTCGCCCGCCGGGTTGACCAGCCCGACGATATCGCCGTGGTTGTTGATGCCAGCGGGCACCGCGCCCTGGCCCGGCAAGTCCAGCCGCTCCAGGCTGCCGCCGTTGCGCCAGACCAGGGGCTGGTAAAGACCGGACTCGTAGTCCGCCAGCAAACCGTAACCGATCACCGTGCCATCGTCGTTGATACCGGAAATATAGGGCTGTTCGACCTGCCCCGTCAGCGAAGTGGCGACGCCGGTGCGGCTCCATAGGACCGGGTGGCCGAAGCGATCCAGCCCGGCGACCTGGCCCTTGTTATTCATGACAATGGGAGTGCCGACACCCAGCATCGTGGCATGGTAACCGGACGGTACCTGCGCGCTGGCGATGCAGGGCAACAGCATGGCGGCCATCAGCACACTCGCAAGCTTGGACATGGCGTTCTCCCGGCGTTGGCATGAACGCTAATGCTGCGCTTGACGCGGCAAGGATGCGCGCTGCTTCACCAATCGTGCGGCGTGCGCCGATAGATTCAGGAATTGATCCCGGCAGTAAGCTGGCGGAATCGCCCGGGCGGTGCGCCCACCGCTGCGCTGAACCGATGGCTGAAGTGGCTGAGGTCCGCGTAACCGCAGGCATGCGCAACCTGCTGCAGCGGCAGGCGGCCCGCACGCAGCAGTCCGCGTGCACGCTCGATGCGGCGCGCAGCGATCCACGCGGAGGGCGGCATGCCGAAACTGACGCGGAACATGCGGGCCAGGTGGAATTCCGACATGCACGCCAGTTGCGCCAGCATGCCGAGCGTGATGTTCTGCTCGAGGTGGGCTTCGATGTAGTCATGCAGCCGGCGGCGCACAAGCGGCGCCAGTCCGCCGCGCAGTCGCTGGCCCGGCCGGGTCATTGACTGCGACTGAAGCAGCTCACTCAACGCGTCGTGCGTGATTTCATTGGCCCGCAGCAGCTGGTCGGCGTCGTCCCAGGGCTGCTGCAACAAGGCGCCGCACAGCCGCACCAGCTTTTCGTTCTCGAAATAGGTACGGTCCTGCAGCGTCAGTTCGCGCGGCTCGCGGTCCAGCTCCGCCACGGCGCGCTGCGTGAAATGCTCGGGCATGAAGTAAATGTGCAGCATGCGCAGCTGGCCGCGCACCACCCATTCCGACTCGTGCCAGTCCGGCAGCGAGCAAAGCCGCTGCGGCGCACCGTACTGTCCCGGCAGCCCTTCCCGTTCCACGCTGTAGCCGCCGCCCAGGTAGCAGGACAGGGTGTGGTGGCCCGGCTGGTGGTAGCCCGTCAGCGCCTCCTTCGTGCTGCGCTGCCAGACCGCCGCTGCGAGGCCGTCGCCCAGCCAGGCGAAACGCTCCAGCGTCGCATCGGTGCCGGACATGGTGCGGAACACCGCATGCGACATCGCGTCGCACGGTGCGTCATGGTCGAGTTGTCCTGTCAGGGGCTTCACGCCAAAAAGTCTAGCATGCAGCGCCCGTCGCATGCGGCGCGCGCAAAAAACTGCGCAAGACCAGACAACCGGGGCGTCAGCCCTTCGCGCGCACCTGGTCGAGCAGGTCGCGCGCCTCGCTGAAGCCTTGTGCTGCGGCCTTTTCCAGCCAATAGCGCGCTTTGTCCACGTCTCGCGGCACGACCTTGCCGGACCAGTACGCGCTGCCCGTCAGGTGCTGCGCTTTGGCATAGCCGAGTTGGGACGCCTTGAGGTAATGGTCGAATGCCTGGCGTGCGTCCTTGCGCACGCCTTTGCCGGTTTCGTGGCAGTGGCCAAGCAGGTAGATGGCTGCGCTATTGTCCTGGCCTGCAGACTTGCGAATCCAGGCAACGCCTCCCTGCTCATCTTTGCGCACGGCGGTGCCGTGCAGGTAGCAGTCCCCGAGCGTCACCTGACAGTTCGAATTTCCCAGCTCCGCGCCGCGTTGGAACAGTTCGATCGCCTGTTGCCCGTCGTACTCGACGCCCCGGCCTTCGAAATACATCCACGCCAGGCCCTCCATGCAGTCTGTGTCGCCATAGCCGACGCCCTTGTCATACCACGCGGCGGCCATCCTGTCGTCGCGCGGGATGAGCGTCCCTTCCTCGTACAGTTCTCCCAACCGATGTGCTGCCAGGGCATTTCCACCATTCGCGGCAGCGCGGTAAAGATCGAGCGACTGCTGCATGTCGCGACGCAAATAGTCGCCGGTCTCGTAGAATTTCGCCAGCAGCCGCAGGCCGTTTGGATGGCCCGCGTCGGCGGCTTTCCTGCACCAGAAATATGCTTGCTCCTTGTCGCGGAAACGATAGAGATAGGCCTCGGCGAGATAGCTTTGTGCCGTCACCTCGCCCTGCAACGCTGCTTTCTGGTACCACTCGAAAGCCTGGGCTGGATTCTGCGCCATATGCTTGCCATGGAAATGGCAGTCGCCAAGGGCGAGCTGCGCTTGCGGCTGCCCGCCTTGCGCTGACTGCCGCAGCAGTGCCAGGCCTTCCGCGAACAGGGGCGCGTTACCCTCGTCTTTCAACAATTCCTTTGCGAGCCGGAATTGTGCTTTCGGATTGCCTTGCGCTGCGGATTTGCGCCACCAGGCGATAGCCTTGGCGATATCCCGTTCCACGGTGTCGGCTTCGTCAAACAGGCAGCCGTAATCGCATTGCGCTTCGCTGTCGCCGGTTTCGGCTGCGCGCAGTATTGCCTGTGCCTTGCTCTCCGGCTCTTCCCAGCTGCGCTGGCCCGCCGCCACGATTTCTACCGTGCAGCCGCATTTTTCCAGCGCGGCCCGGTATTTGATGGCGTCCAGCATGAAGACATCCCTCTTCACCACCATGCCCGGACGGTCAAGCACCATGGCCGCTTCTTTCTCGGTGCGCTTGAAAAGCTTGGCGAGCGCATGCGCGACAACTGCTTTGCCGAATCCCGGCTGCATGCCGCTGATCCGTACTTCGTGAACGGGAGCCGATACTTGCCGCATGCGCCGCTCGTATTCCCTGGCCGCGGCTGGCGCGGCTGCCGGAAGCGGGTCGTCGTAAGCCAGCCTGCTGCCGTCGGGCAGATAGGCGTTGCCGTTTTGCGAATCATAAAAGACCAGGCCTACCTGGCGCGCTGTCTCGACCGCGCTTGGATAGATTTCCTCCAGGCGCGACGTCACGATCAGGAAGCTGTACACCGCTTCCGTCGTTTCGCCGTCGAAGGGCATCTCGGTCCACTCATCGTCATGGCTGGCGCAGGGGTGACGCTCCATCATGCGCCGTGCGTATTCGACGAACTTCGGGTTCCGTCCTACTTCATCGGCATGAATTTGCTGGTGAATTTCGTCCGCTTCCTTTGCGGTTTCAGGTATCGGTTGATCCCAAACATGTACGACGTAACTCATTTACTTCTTCTTTCGCCGGATAACACCAAACGGAATTGTAATCCGCAAGTTCAGACAACTGCCAGCGCGCGCGGCGCGGCACACTGGGAGCACTATGAATATTGCCCTCTACCTCACCACGGTGCTCATTTGG
Organism: Pseudoduganella sp.; assembly: GCA_039593355.1. Lineage (GTDB taxonomy): Bacteria > Pseudomonadota > Gammaproteobacteria > Burkholderiales > Burkholderiaceae_D > Rugamonas. Next base: position 44,420 of record JBCNPK010000038.1, on the reverse strand, counting down.
GGCACCACCTGGATAGCGATCAAATTCCAGCTCGGCACCGTGCCTGCGCCGGTGTCGATCGCCTATCGTTTCTGGATCGCCGCGCTGGTGCTGATGCTGATCCTGCTCGTGCGCAGACAGCAGATCCTGCCCCCGCGCTCCGCCTGGCGCTATCTGCTGGCGCAGGGACTCGCGCTGTTCTGCTGCAATTTCCTGTGCTTCTACTACGCGACCATGTCGGTGCCGAGCGGGTTGGTGGCGGTGGTGTTCTCCACTGCGCCGATCTGGAATGCGATCAATGGCCGCATCTTCATGAGACGTCCGATCCGGCCGCAGGTGCTGGGCGGGGCTGTACTGGGGCTGGCGGGCATCGCGCTGCTGTTCCTGCCCTCGATGCGGGGGCATTGGAACGACAGCGGCATGCTATCCGGCCTGGGCCTGGCGCTGCTTGGCACCCTGTTCTTCTCAACCGGCAACCTGCTTTCGAGCCGCATGCAGGCGCTGGGCATGCAGCCGTGGCTGACCAATGCCTGGGCCATGTTGTGCGGCGCCACCATCCTGACGCTGGGGGCGCTGGCGCTTGGCATGCCGTTCAATTTCGACACCAGCCCGCGTTACGTCGGCGCGCTTGTCTATCTGGCGGTACCGGGATCGGTGGTGGCCTTCACGGCTTACCTGCTGCTGGTGGGGAGGATAGGGCCGGACCGCGCGGCTTACTGCACGGTGCTGTTCCCGGTGGTGGCGCTGACGGTGTCCACCGTTTTCGAGGGATACCAGTGGAGCAGCGTGGCGCTGGCCGGGCTGCTGCTGGTGATCGGGGGGAATCTGCTGGCGTTCATGCCGGCGCGGACCAAGGCCCGGGCGCCGGCGACTGCCTAGATTACTTCTTGGTGAAGACCAGGTCCCACACGCCGTGGCCCAGTTTCAGGCCGCGGTTTTCGAACTTGGTCAGCGGCCGGTACGCAGGCTGCGGCGCGTAGCCGTCGGCGGTGTTCTGCAAGGCCGGTTCTGCGCTCAGCACTTCCAGCATCTGCACCGCGTAGTCTTCCCAGTCGGTGGCCAGGTGGATGTAGCCGCCAGGCGCAATGTGCTCGCACAGGGTCTTCACGAACGGAGTCTGGATCAGGCGGCGCTTGTTGTGGCGCGCCTTGTGCCAAGGGTCCGGGAAGTAGATATGCACGCCAGCCAGCGAGTTGGCCGGGATCATGTCGCGCAGCACTTCGACCGCATCGTGCTGGATCACGCGCAGGTTGGTGATGCCTTCCTCGCCGATCATCTTGAGCAGGCTGCCCACGCCCGGGGTGTGCACTTCCACGCCGATGAAATCCTTCTCCGGCATGACCTTGGCGATATGGGCGGTGGTGCCGCCCATGCCGAAGCCGATCTCGAGGATCACCGGCGCCTTGCGGCCGAAAATCTTTTCGTAGTCCAGCGCTTCTTTTTTGTATTCGACCAGGAATTGCGGGCCGAACTCCTTCAGTCCGCGTTCCTGTCCCGTGGACAGGCGGCCAGCACGCGTAACGAAGCTGCGGATACGGTGTTCGGTCGGGTCATAGAGCATTTTGCCCTTTGGCGTGGATTCGGAAGACATGGCTGAACGTGCAAGGAAAAGGGGCGATTATACCATTCCGGTTTTTGCGTCCGGCCTGCGATAATAGCGGGTCTTGTCCCTTAGGAAGCCCCTGAAATGGCCCTCGCACTGAATATCCTGATTATCGTCCTGGCGCTGGTAACGCTGTATTTCCTGCTCAAGGGCGGGCCGAAGGGCGCACCGGCACCGGCGGGCAAGCCGGTGGGCGGTTCCTACACCCCGCTGCCGCAAGGGGAGCCGGTGCACCACTGGACCGATGGCGGCCGCTTCCAGCTGGAAGTGCTGGGCGAATCGCGCTATTCCGACACCATCCGCGCGCTGGCTGGCGAACACGGCGAAACCGGGGCGGACACCCGCCTCAAGGCCCTGCTGCTGGCCGACGATAACAACCCCTATGAAGACAAGGCTGTAGCCGTCTTCCTCAACAATGAAATGGTCGGCTACCTGGCGCCGAAAGATGCGCAGGCTTTCCGCGCCATGCTGGCGCGCCAGGAGATCGCTGGCCAGCTCACCTCCACCGACGCAGTGATCCGCGGAGGACAGCTGTACGAAGGCAAACGCCTGGCGTATTCGGTGCTGCTCGATATTCATGTTGCGTAAATAGCACCAAGTAACTTACAGGGCCGCGCGCACAATTGAATGCGCGACGCGTTTGTGACATCATCTGCCGCTTGCTGTTTTGATAATCAAAAGGGAGTCGTGATGAAGAACAAATACGCCTTGCTGTTGCCTGCCTTGCTGCTCGCCGCTTGCGCCAAGAAGGCGCCGGCGCCAGTTGCCGCCGCGGAGGCATCGCCCGCGCCCGCCGCCGCAGCGCCCGCAGCGGCGCCGGCAGCCGCCCCTGCGGCTGCAGCTCCAGCCGCCGCAGCTGCTGGTGGCGGCCCGCTGCAAACCCCGCAGGTCGACACCGAAAACATGAGCGACGAGCAGAGGGAAATGGCCAAGCGCCAGGCCAAGCTCGATTACTCGAACATGGAAGACGGCTACATCAACGACCCTAACGCGCAATGGGCCGCAACGGCCACCGCCACGTCGGAATATGGCGGCAGCAGCTACGTACCGGCCAATGCCACCGGCAAGGTCGACGGCAAATACTTTTCGACCAAGTCCAGCGACGTCGGCTTCGATTCCCTGGAAGTGACGTTCGAGAAACCGGTCAACGCTACCCAGTTGCGTGTCGCGCTCACCGACGGCTATGGCCTGGAGGGCATCACCAAGGTGGAATTGCAGGACACGGACGGCAAGTGGAACACTGTCTGGAGTGGCGTTCACAACGTGAAAGTGGACAAGCGCGGCGCCCGCACCTGGTTCGTGCAGCCGATCGAAAAGACCAGCTACAAGGCCAAGGCCGCGCGCATCACCAAGTCCAACAATGTGAGCAAGGACTACCTGTACGTTGACGCAGTGCAGCTGGTAGGTTCCTGAAAGTAATTGGCGCCCCGCCTGGCCCGACAGGCGTATCATGGTCGCAGCATGCAGGAGGCGATCATGGAACGCGAACGGGCAAAGGCGGGCGATGCGGTGCGGCCGTTGGGCTGGCGCCATAAGATGCTGGTGATCCGCACCATCCCGGGCCGCAGCGGCCTGGGCGACGATGACGACGTACTGTGCCGCTGGCACGACAGCGACGGCGAACACCAGCAAACCTTCAAAGCCGGCCAGCTGGAAGTGCTTAACTCGGCAGCGCAGGCGCGCAACCCACGCCGCCGCACGCTTATTTGAGCAGGCCGAAGACCTTGGCGATGGCCTTGCTGCCATACGATACAGGGTTCTCGCGGATCTTCTTTTCTTCTTCACCGATCATCAGGTACAGGCCGTCCAGCGCGCGCTGGGTGACGTAGCCCTCCACCGTAGCCTGGTCTTCGCTGGCCAGGCCGAACCTGGTGGCCTGCGACATGGCGTTATTGAACTTGCCGGACAGCTTGGACTTGTCCGTCACGCCCTTCACGATCGGCTTGAATTTCACCGCCAGCGGCGCTGCGGTCTTCTCCTTGAAGAAGTCGGTGACGGAGGTGTCGCCGCCGGTCAGGATGGCTTTGGCGTCGCTCAGCGTCATCGATTTGACGGCGTTCACCAGCAAGGGTTTCGCCAGCGGGACGGCTTGCTCGGCGGCGCGGTTCATCGACGTTTCCAGCTCGTCCAGCTGTTCGGCGTGGCCGGTCATTTCCAGCAGCGGCCGGGCTTTTTGCAGCACATGCGGAAGCTTGATGCGGACCGCATCGTTGTTCAGGAATCCCCCTTCAACGCCCAGTTTCCCCACTGCGGCCACCGAGCCGGCCTCCAAAGCCGCTTTCAGGCCGCCGCCGGCTTCCTTCTCGGTCAGTGCGTCCAGCGGGCCGCCCGCTTGCACGCTGGCGGCGAGCGCCAGGCCGGCCAGCAGGATGGATACATTCTTCTTGATGATGCTCATGGCGCTGCTCCTGATTGGAAATTGACGTATGTTACGACGGAGACGGAGGTCTCCCAGTGGGAATCGAATGGCTCCGTTTCGGAATCGAATCGAAGCGAGGAAAATCTGGAGCGGGTGAAGGGAATCGAACCCTCGTATGAAGCTTGGGAAGCTGCCGTTCTACCATTGAACTACACCCGCGTGCCACGCATTCTATTCGGCTTTTGGCACAATTGGCAACCAGGCTATGAACGTCCGAACAAGCCGCCCAGAACAGAACCAAGGTTTCCGCCGCCTTCCGGGATCGTGCCGTTCGGCGTGAGTTTGTCGACCACTTGCGGCAGCAGTTGGGCCAGGTGGCCGGCGACGTCCTGCGTGTTGAGGCCAAGCTGGCCGGCAATCTGCTGCAAATGCTCATTGCCGAGCACTGCTTGCAGCTGGTCCGCGCTGATCGGCTGGTTCTGGCCGGTGCTGATCCAGGAGGCGATCACGCCTCCCATCCCGCCCTGCTGGAACTGGGTGACCAATCCCTGCAGGCCGCCGATACGCGGATCGTTCAGCATCGTGGTGACGACTTCCAGCATCCCTTCCGGATGATTGTCTCCAGATAACTGGCTCAGCATATCAAGAATACTCATGGCGCACCTCCTCAATTAAACGGACCGGATACCAACAGTAGCACAACGAGAACTCAGCGCCACAAGGGATCGTTGGCGAACAACGCCGTGGCCCAGTCGGTGAAGACGCGCACGCGGGTCGAGAGCCGCCGTGCGTAGGGATAGACAAGACTGATCGGCATGCTGCCCAACTGCCAGTCCGGCAGCACTTCCAGCAGCGCGCCGCTATGCAAATGCGGCGCCGCTTCTGCGCGCGGGATGTTGAGGATGCCCAGGCCAGCCACACCCGCAGCGATATAGGCGGCGGCGCTATTGAAGCGCATCGCCGGGCGCTGGTCGATGGTGTAGCGCTGCTCCCCGCGCAGCAAGATCTGGATGTGCTGGCGGCCCGTGGCGGCGAACACGAAGCCGAGGTAGCGGTGCGCCGGCAGGTCTTCCACCGCCGCCAGGCGCGGTGCAGCAGCGAGGTAGGAAGGCGCGGCGCACAGGCAGAAGCGCATATTCCCCACCGGCCGCGCGACGAGGTCCTGGTCGGCCACAGGGCCGCCGCGCAACGCACAATCAATCCCCTCTTGCACGATGTCGACAACGCGCTCGCCGCAGCCGATATCCAGCTGCACATCGGGGTAGTGCGCCGCGAAATCGGGCAGCGCCGGAATGATCAGGGAGGTACCGACCGGCGACGGCATTTCCACGCGCACGCGGCCGCGCGCATCGTGGCGCGAAGACTCCAGTTCATCGAGGTCGTCGAGCAATGCACGGGCGCCTTCATAGTAGGCCGCGCCGTCGGCGGTGGGAGAGACGCGGCGCGTAGTCCGGTGCAGCAGCTTCATGCCGAGGTGGGCTTCCAGGCCCTGGATCTGGCCGGAGATGGTGGTCTTGGGCACGTCCAGCGCCTCCGCCGCGCCGACGAAGCTGCCCACTTCGACGATGCGGCAAAAGGCTCGCATCGCCTCCAAGCGGTCAAATGCCATGATTAGCCGACTTTCCGTACATTTAAAACGAACAAAGCCAGTTTATCCGCAATCTCGTCCAGACTAAAGTGGATTCATCGCAACCAACCGGAGGAATCCAAAATGCAACGCATCGACTACTTCAAAGCCGCCCCAACCGCCATGAAGGCCATGATGGGCCTGGAACGCGCCGCCGCCGAATCGCTGCTGCCACTCAAGCTGCGCGAGCTGGTCAAGATCCGCGCCTCGCAGATCAACGGCTGCGCCTATTGTATCGACATGCACACCAAGGACGCCATCAAGCACGGCGAGGACGTACGCCGCCTGCTGACCTTGTCGGCCTGGCGCGAAACGTCCTTCTTCGACGATTGCGAACGGGCCGCCCTGCTGTGGACCGAGACCCTGACCGAGCTGTCCAAGAACGGCGCGCCGGACGACGTGTACAGCGCCGTTGCCGCCCAGTTCAGCGAACAGGAACTGTCGGAGCTGACCTTCGTAATCGGCGTCATCAACGCCTGGAACCGCTTTGGCGTGGGCTTCGCGATGGACCTGCCATAAATTGCCCCACCGACAATACTTTTGGTGGAAATACCACGAAAAGGCCACGCTTTCCCGCGTGGCCTGGTCGCTATCTGCTAGTATGTCCAGCGATATTTCCCAACCGAAACTAAGTGTCAACATGCGCAGCACACTCACCGCAGCCGAACGTGAAACCCTCCTTGAAGATGGCAAGCCCATCGTCATCACCACGGACCTGCAAGGCCGCCTGACCTACGCCAATTCGACCTTCATCGCGGTCAGCGGGTATGCCGACGAAGACCTCGCCGGACTCCAGCAAAAATCGCTCTACCACTCGGACATGCCGCGCGACGTCGACGAAGACATGCTGCGCACCACCATGTCGGGCGAACCATGGCGCGGGCTGGTCAAGTACCGCTGCAAGGATGGCGGCTATTTCTGGTGCATCGCCAACGTCACGCCGGTGATCGAAAAGGACCGCACCACCGGCTTCATGTCGGTCTGCACGAAGCCAAAGCGCGAACAGATACAGGATGCCGAAGCCTTGTACCGCACCGTACGCGGCGCGAATCCGGACGGCGTGCGCATCGCGCGCGGCAGCGCTGCCCCGCGCGGCTGGAAAAAATTCTCCAAGTCCCTGCGCGATATCTCTCTGACCCAGCGCATGGCCGTGTGCTTCGGCACGATGACGCTGCTGGCACTGTCGATGGCGCTGCATGCCGTTCTGCCCTACTCACAAACAGCGCTGCACGTGCAGGCGCTGCTGCTGGCCGCCGTCGCCCTGTACGGCTGGTACAACCTGCACCATGCAGTCGTGTCGCCGATCCTGGCCTGCATCAAGGCCACCCGCATCCTGGCCGGCGGCGATTTGACCACTCGCATGGCGGTGGACCGCCACGATGAACTGGGCCAGCTGCAAGCCTTCGTGCGCCAGCTGAACCTGAACCTGGCATCGATCCTCGGCGACATCCGCGGCAACTTTGCGCTGACCCGCAGCACGACGACGCAAGTGCGCACCGCCAATGCCGACCTGGCCGCTCGCACCGAAGCACAGGCGGCAAACCTGGAACAGACTTCAGCGCATATGGGCCTGATCACCGGGACGGTGAGCCAGACCGCCGACAACGTGAACACCGCCAACGGCGTCGCCAACGAAGCTACCGCCCTGGCCGGACGTACCGGCGTGGCGGTGGCGCAGGTGGTGACAGCGATGGACGAGATCCGCCAGTCCTCGCACAAGATCGTCGACATCATCGGCCTGATCGACGGCATCGCCTTCCAGACCAATATCCTGGCGCTGAATGCGGCGGTGGAAGCGGCACGTGCCGGCGAAAGCGGCCGTGGTTTCGCGGTGGTCGCCAGCGAGGTGCGCAACCTGGCTCAGCGTAGCGCGGCGGCGGCCAAGGACATCAAGGCACTGATCGACGCCTCGGCCCACAAGATCGAAGACGGCGCCAGCGTGGCGACAACAGCCGGCAACGATATGGATGCGGTGATCGCAGCGATCGGCCGCGTGGCCGCCATCATGGGCGACATCCGCGGGGCGACGCGCGAGCAGAGCGACGGTGTGAACCAGGTCAAGGACGCCATCGTGCAGCTGGACGAAGTGACACGCCAGAACAGCCAGATGGTGGAGGAAGCGTCCACTGCCACCGGTGTGCTGGACCTGCAAGCGCAAGCCGTGGCCAAAGCGCTGGAAGTATTCAAGCTGCCGCCGCAAAGCAGCGGCAAGGCCAAGCGCGCCTAAGCCGTACTCATCTGATCTTAAGCTGGCCGCTGGCGCCAAGCCATCGGCGGCTTACGCCCCTTTGCGGACGGCCGCGAAATAAATCTGTCCGCCTTGTTCAAGGCTAGTCTTCTAAATGCCGGACGACATTGACTGATACGCCCACTTTCGCGTTGGGGTTCGAATTTCCCAGATCAATACTAGCCTGCAAAGGAAAATTGCTGCCTAGCGCAATTTCGAGTTCATTCGCTGCGCTCAATAAGAACTTGCCGACCGCACGCAATTCTTCCGGGGTGCCGTGAAAATCTACATCAACAATAGTCACAGGAAGGACGCAACCATCAGCATCGGGGGTTTCTGGCCAGCCGGTAATACGCATGTGATTCCTTTGGTCGATGCAATGTCTACAGTTGGCCGGCTTCCGTCAACTCGAAAAGCCATGAGTCCGGCCTCATTTCTTCTTGCGTTCCCAACTCTGTATGCGAGTGACCTGTTGAATCGATCCCGAAAAGATGCCCAAATGGCCTCGATCCTTTGAACTGAAAACCCCCTCGACCAGCACATATCCGCCGCTAAACTTTTTCGACGCGCGGACCTGTTGGTCGTCAAGCGATATCCAAACTGCGTTGGACAATAAGGATTTATCAAAGTCTTCGCGATGTAGGTAGAGCGCATTTCCTTCAAACTCTAAATTCAAGAAGGCCATAACACGAATTGGCTTTCCATCATATTGCTGTGGGTTTGCGATGAGCTGAATCATCGAGACGTCTTTGAGTTCACTCGATGTGGCGCTCGTCCAATGGCACATCAGACCAACAATAAGCAATTGCAAGAATTTCTTCATTTCGATCTGCCGTGTTCCGATTAATAGATAATTCTTGAGTTTGTAGTGGCGCTTCTGGCCGGTTGTACTTGCCTACTTGGCTGACGCAACCGCTCAATAGCGGGTTGGTGCTTTGCGCTTCGTTGCTTGAGTGAAGAGGTTACTTGACGCCAAGCGTCCTGATTTCCCGCGCAAAGGTCGGTGAAACGACAGATCGTCTCGGATCGGAGAAATCTTCGGCCAAAGCACGGCAGTCGCTTTTAAAGGTCAGCTCGTCATAACCCGGTCTGCTGGAAATTGGAGTCGAAGAAATCTGTTCGGCGTATTTCTTTACTTTCGCCAGCCTGGCAGCGTCTTGGTCAGCAAGCTTCTGCATTCTTTCCGAGCAGGCGTTGGAGACCTCCTTGAGGGCTTCGGAATTTCGGGAACGCCAACCCTGCATCGCCAGTTCAATTGGATCTTTCAACTCTGGGTATTTCTGATAGCAAACTGCCCGCATCTCTGCGTAGTCAAGTCCGCTAATGCAAGAGAGCGTAAAGAGATCAGTCTCTTTGAGAGAAAAGTCGTCAGCCGTTGCTGCTTTGCCAAAGACCAGGGTAGACAGCGCCAGGAATTTAAGAAATTGTCTGTTCATTCGCGTCGATTCATCCAATCTTCGTTACTCAAAATATCCGCATATACCTTTTGTATTTCTTATGCGACGTTCGACCATGGAGCGTTAGGACTCGCTCGGTGCGGCTCTGCACAAGTCCGCCTATGGCCGCATTCTGACTTGTTCGGTTTCTTTCTCTGCACGGCCCAGGGTCCTAGCTAGTACGGCAGCAGGCCAGAGACTCATGTGCCCGCATGCGTCGAAACCAGGTTCAGGACGCAATAACTTCCCACGCACTGACACGCGCTTTCCATTTAACCGAGCGCAAATCTGGGGGTTAAAGGCGTTTAGCAAGTTGAACTTAGCCGACGTGAACCTGACCTTTAGTTACTCCAGCTATCGATTCGATGGATCAGGGTTTTTCTGTGTTGACCCGAATAAGGGCCCTCCCATTATCTTCAATGGTGCAATCAATGTATCCTAGCTGGGGCTCTAACGCTACTCAGGTGCTTCCACCTTGTAGCCCTTGGCCTTCAAATCGGCCAGCGGGCCCTTCGGGTCGAGCAAGGTGTGCAGCTTCAACACGGCAAAGGTAGTGTTGTTCTGCTCCAAAGCCCGCTCGGCATTGGCCAGCCAGTTTTTCCTCATGGTCTCCGTCACATTCTGCAGCTTCGGCTTGAGCGCCTCGTTGTTAAAGACTGCGGACTTGCAGGCCTCATCGCGCTCCGCGAAGCTCAGGGATGCAATCTTCGACATATCGCCAACGGCCCAGGCATTGGCGCGCACGCGCATGGAATCGATGTCCGATTCCAGCTGCTCCACCGTCTTAACGAAGCAATCCGTATCCGCGCCCGCCGATTTCTTGAATGCTTTTACGGTCTGAACCGGATCTTCCAACGGCATTTCCACGGCAGTGGAGGTGATTTTTACCTTGTACTGTTTGGCCAGTTTGCCCAGTGTTGCTGCAACCCCGGTATTCAACGCCAGGCCGTTCTTTTCCAGGCCCTTCGCGTAAAGCGTTTGAGCCACGAACATGGGGCGCTGGCTCTCGATGCCGTTGTCCTTGCCGATGTACTTGGCCTTCAACACCTTCCAGCGATCGTAGGTGTCGGCCGGCAGCACGTCGACCAGCTTGGCGCCATCGGGATTATCCTGGAAGCCCCACAGGGACGGCAGCAGTTTCACCTGCCCCCAGAATCCCACCGTGATGCCGACATTCGGACTTGGCAAATACTCCTGCGACTTTGCCATGATGGTTTCCACCTCGTGCGAGCGCCAGTCCATCTTGATTGGCAACGGGGCGTAGTCGCCGAAGATGTACAGCATGTGATCGCCTTTGCTGATCTTCCACAGGCCGGGGCCGGGACGCTGGCCGACGATCAGGACTTGTTCGGTGTCCGCTGCGGGCGCAGCGGTTTCTTCCTGCGCCCACGCGGCGCCCGCCAGCAGGCAGAGTGCTGCGGCGGCGATAGTGCGTTTGACCATGTTTACTCTGTTTGCCAAAAAGGCAACAGGGTAACATGTTATCGGCGTGCCGGGAGGGTCAGCGCATGCACCGTTACGCCTTTGTCGCTCACTACCTTCACGGTCAGCGTGCTGCCGGTGGCGTCGACGCGCGCCAGCTGGTCCTGGCCGAGGATCAGGGTATGGTAGGCGTGCTCCTTGTCGGGAGCGTGGTAGGAGAAGGTGTGGTCATGGCCGGCGATCACCAGGTCGACCTTGGCCTTGTTGGCCAGCGCAGTCCATGCGGCGCCGTTGTCCGGTAGCCAGCCCCAGTCGCCTTGATGCATCGCCACCACGCGGAACGGCGCCCTGTCGAAGTGCTGGTTGCCGCTTACTTCACCGCGCAGCCATGCCAGCTCGGTTTCGCGATAAGGCACGGTGCGGTTCAGCTGCGCATAGACGTTGGTGTCGTCCGGTTTGTCCTCGGCGGTGTCGAGCACCAGCAGGTGTACAGGGCCCATGGCCCGGGAGAAGTAGTACCTGCCTTCCGGTGTCGGAACGTAGCCGGCCAGTTGGCGCGCATATGCGCCGCGCAGCTCGTGATTGCCGCGAGCGAACAGCAGCGGCTTGCCGGGCCCCATGGCGGCGACGGTTGGCCGCAGCCATTTGGCCCACAGCTGCTCTTCCGAATCGAGCCAGTGGAAGGCGTCGCCCAGGTGCAGCAGCGCGTCGGTGCTGTTCCAGTCGACCATCTTCATCAGGCGGCCGATGCGCGCGGTGTCTTCGTGCGTGTCTGTGACAACGCTGAACGAAATGCGCTCCTGCTGGGGGCTGAAGGTGGTGAATTGCGCCGGCGCGCTGGCGACGCTCAGGCCTTTGTCCGGCCAGTAGGGCTTGAGCTTGACCACGCGGGTGGCGATGGCTTCATAGGAATACCGCTTGCCGGGTTCGAGTTCGGTGATCGTCACCACGTGGCGCTGGCCTACCGGCACCAGGCCATCGACCTGCGGTTCGATCTCGCGCACTTTGTCGCCGTCGCGCAGACGGACCTTGGCGTGGCTGGGGGCATCGGTCATCCACATCACAGACACCGCAGTGTCGGAGAGTGCGGACAGGTAGGGGCCTTCAGTAATCACCGGCTTGGTGTCGAAAACCTTGAAGGGCTCCGACTGGGCAACCGCCATCCCCGGCGCGGCCAGCACGGCCACGCCGAGGCAGATCGCGGCGAGCGTGGTCTTTCGGCTTTTCATCAATAGCTGTCGTTGAACGCGAAGATCGGCTTGCGCTTGCTCCACTGGCCCCGGGTGAAGTCAGGGAAGTCAAGCGTTTGGAAGTTCTGCGCGATCGATTGCTCCGACAGCGGGGTGATGGCGCTCCAGGTCACCGCATCGTAGATATCGATTGGCATTGGCGCCCGTGCCTTCAACGCTTCCACAAAGGCGTGGATCACGAAGTAATCCATGCCGCCGTGACCGGCACCTTCCGCCTGGCTGGCGTACTTGCGCCACAGAGGGTGGTCGAACTTGTCCTGGTAAACCTTGAAGTCTTCCCACTGGTGCGGCGTGCTCTTGCCTTCGATGTGGATGGAGTGGTTCACGTCCATCCACAAGCCGTTGGTGCCCTGCACGCGGAAGCCCAGCGAGTACGGGCGCGGCAGCGAGGTGTCGTGCTGCAGCAGGATGGTTTCGCCGTTTTCGCAGGACAGCGTGGTGGTCACCACGTCGCCCAGGCTGAACTTCACCTTGCCGCTAGGGTGCTCCGCCCCGCCCTGCTTGACGATGTAGTCGTGCAGGCCGCGCGCCTTGCTGGCGAAGGTATTGATGCGCGCGAAGCGGTTGCCGCGGTTGATGTTGGTGTACATCGCGCACGGTCCGATGCCGTGGCTTGGATACAGTTCGCCGTTGCGTTGCACCGAATGCTGCGTGCGCCATTTCGCTTCCGACCAGCCCTTTTCGCCGAACTCGATGCCGCTGCCGTATGGCTTGGCCGGGTCGCCGTTGTTGAACTTCACCGCGCGCAGATCGTGCTGGTAGCCGCCCTGCAGGTGTACCAGTTCACCGAACAGGCCGGAGCGCACCATCTGCAGCACTGCCATCACGTCGCGGCGGTAGCACACGTTCTCCAGCAGCATGTATGGGGTGCCGGTTTTCAGCTGGGTGTCCAGCACGTCCCAGTGGTCCTTCAGCGTGATGCCGGCCACCACTTCGCAGCCCACCGGCACCTTGGCCTGCATGGCGTCGATCGCCATTTGCGCGTGCCATTCCCACGGCGTGGCGATGATCACGCCATCCAGCTCCTTCGCGTCCAGCATGCGGCGGTAGGCGTGCTTGTCGCCGTCCTCGCCGAAGGTCCGCGGTTTTGCCTTGCCGGCTTTTTCGAACTGCGCCAGGGCTTTTCCCAGGTTGATCGGTTCGATATCGCACAGCGCCGCCACTTCCAGGTCGTCGCGGCGTACCAGCTCCTTCAACAGCACTTGGCCGCGCATGCCGGTGCCGATCATGCCCAGGCGGAGCTTTTCGCGCCCGCCGGCTGCAAATGCGGTCGGCAGCAGCAGGCTGCCCGCCAGCGCTGCGCCGGCGGTGAGGAAGTGTCGTCGATTGAATTGCTTGTCCATCTTTTCAAGACCTCTCAGAGTTGATGCAGATTACCAGAACTTGTAATTGGCCGAGAGCGCGAAGGTGCGGCCGAACAGGTTCTGTTGATGGTTGTAGCCTTCCCAGCCGTTCGGGTCGTAGTACGGCATCTTGTTGGTCACGTTCTTGATGTTCAGGCCAATGTCCAGGTTCTTGACCGGTTTCCAGTTGAAGCCCAGGTTGACCGTGTAGTACGAAGGCTGGCCGCCGCACAGGTTCTTCGGCAGGTCAACGCCGCCGGCAGTACAGTTCTCCGGAGCGTTGTCGGTGTCGTACTCGCCATAGGCCCACTTGGCGCCGCCGGTGTAGTTCACGAACAGGCTGGTGACGAAGTCCCGGTAGCTCCAGTCGGCGTTCAGCGTGGCGCGCAGGCGCGGCGAATCGTAGTAGCCGACGTAGTTGCCGGAGAAGCCGCCGCCGTCGTCGTAGTTGTACGTCTCGCGCTTGCGGATGGTGAAGGCGGCGCCGGTGCCCAGCTTGCCCCAGTCGCCCAGCGAGAAGCGCGCACGCGCATCGATGTCGAAACCATCAAGCAAGGTGCGGCCGCGGTTCGAGTAGGAGTTGATCAAGCCGCCGATATTGCCTACCGAGTACTTCGGCAGCGTGCCGGTGCAGGCTGCGGCGTTGGCAGGGTTAGCGCACATGGTGGTCACGGCTGCCATGTTGGCGCGGTCGACATCGGTCAGGTCGTTGCGGATCGCCTGGCTGGTGCCGGCCAGCGATGGGCCGTATTTGTCGACCAGTTCGGTAAACAGCTGGTTGAAGTCCTGGCGCACGATCTCGTTGCGGCGGTAGACGAACCAGTAGTCCAGCGAGATGCTGACGTCCTTGGCCGGCTGCAGTACCAGGCCCAGGGTCGAGATCTTCGCCTTCTCGGGTTGCAGGTTCGGGTTCGGCGGCGTCAGGCCGCCGACCGTGGTGGAGCAGTTGGAGTTGAGCAGGGATTTTCCCAGGTCTCTTTCCGCCGCGCTGACAGATTTCTGCAGCAGCTTGGCGATGGCATTGGTTTCATCGCAGCGCACGGTGTCGCGGATGCCGCCAACCTGCGCGAACACGCCGCCGCTGCCCGATTCAGCCAGGTTCGGCGCGCGGAAGCCTTCCGAGTAGGTACCGCGCAGCATGACTTGCGGCAGGGCGCGCCACTGCACGCCGATCTTCGGCGCCAGGTTGGCCTTGAAGTGCGGGTACTTGTCGAGGCGCGCCGCGGCGTTCACTTCCAGCTTGTCGGTCAGCGGCACGATCACTTCGGCGAACAGGGCGCTGACATTGCGCTTGCCATCGAACCAGGAACCGCCCTGCTGCGTGATCAGGCCATTGGCGGCATCGGCATTGCCCGGGGTATCGAAGCTTTCGCGCATCAGGTTGGTGCCGACGGCGGCGCGCACTTCGCGGTCGTCCAGCTTGAACAGGGTGCCTTCGAGCTTCGCATCAAAAGTGATCAGCTTGGTCCAGGACTGGATGTCGAAAGTCGGGTAGGCCTCGCGGATCAGGGCCGCATTGGCTTCGCTGATTTCGCCGAACTTGAAGGCCGGGTTGTCGGCGATATAGGTGCGGCCGGTGACCGGGTCTTGCCAGGTCGGGCCGAAGGCTTTCTCGAAGCCTTTGGTGTTGATATTGGTGGTCTGGTACAGCGTGGAATGGCTGCCCGCCACGCCCAGTGCGGTTTCAAAGTCCCAGTTGTCGGTCAGCTTGCCCTTGACGCCGGCAAGCACGCGGTAGTTGTCGTCCAGGTTTTTCTGGCCGAAGTGGCCCACCGCATCTTGCATGATGTAGTTCAGGCCAGCGGCGCCGCCCATCATGGCCGCCATGTCGGGATCGAGCTTGCCTTTAAGATAGACGTTGTTCGGTCCGAGGTAAGGCTGGGTGAAGGTGTTCAGCGTGGTACCGGTATTGCGCGAGAACCAGTTGTTGACCGAGCCGCTGTTGAAGCTGCGCGGGCCGTTCTCGCCGCGCATCTTGATGTGGGTGTACGACGCTTCGGCAAAGGCCTCCAGGTCGTCGCCGAACTTCTTGCGGCCGGACAGGAATCCCGTCACGCGGTCCGAACTCGGGCCGGTGTCGAGCGCATAGGGCAGGCTATTCCACACGCAGCGGGTACCGGAAGCTTCGGTGATGGCGGTGGTGCAGCCCGGCACGGCGCGCTGGGTGCGGGCATTCTTGTTGGCCGGGTCGAACACAAAGAAGGTGCCCGGGTTGGGCTGGCCCGGCTCGCTGCCCACGCCGATACGGAAGTTCTTGATGAAGTTGGGGTTGTTGACGTAGAAGTAGTCCGGGCGCTTGTCGTAGGTGTCAGCCAGCGCAATGCGGTCGCGCTTATAGACGTTCAGCGAAGCCAGGAAATTGTAACCGTCATTGCCCATGTCGCCTTTGCCGTAGACCAGGCTGGCCTGGTGCTCGCCGTAGGCCGACACTTTTTGGGAGTGGTCGGTGCTGACTTTTGCTTCCAGCCCTTCGTAATTCTTCTTGGTGATGACGTTGATCACGCCCGCCACCGCGTCGGACCCGTAGACGGCCGATGCGCCGTCCGTCAGGATTTCCATGCGCTCGATGGCCGCCGCGGGAATGGCATCGATGTTGACGAACATGGTCTGGAAGCCGGCCGGTGCGCCATAGAAGGACAGGCGGCGGCCGTTCAGCAGCACCAGCGTGCCCTGCGCGCCCAGGCCGCGCAGGTTCGCTTGCGAGCCGCCGTCGGAACCGGTGAACATGGAGCGGAAGTCCTGCTGTGCAGGGCGCGCGGCCGGCAGGTTGTCCAGCACCTGCATCAGGGTGCGGGCGCCCATGTTTTCAATCTGCTTGGCGTCGATCACCTGCACCGGCGACGCGGTTTCGGCGTTGATGCGTTTCAGGCTGGAGCCCGTCACTTCAACGCGCTGCAGCTTTTCGCCTTCGCCGTCGCCATCCGCAGCCAGCGCGCCGCCGGCCATTCCTGCTGCAGCAAGGGCTGCGATCATCAATTTCAATTGCATTTGTCTCTCTCCTCTTTTTAGAAGTTATATTCCGCAGTCAGGCGCACGGAGCGCGGCGCGGTGCGCGAGCTCACTTCCAGGTAGTGGCGGGCGATGGCGCCCGCATCTTCGCGCGTCTCGTTGTAGCGGGTCACGGTCTGGCGATCGAACACGTTGAAGACGTCGAGCTTCAGGCTCAGGCCCTTGGCCCAGGCCGGGGTGTAGGCAACGTTCAGGTCCAACTGGGCTTGCCACGGCATGCGCCCGCGGCTGCCGCGCGGCGCGGGCTTGCCGTCGCAGAAGAAATAGGCGTCGCCGTAGTCGTTATCGAAGTGCAGCTCCGGCGGCAGCGCGCCGATGCAGTTGCGCGGCGCGCCCGAAGTGAGCGCCAGGTTGCCGCCCACCATCCATTCCGGCGTCGCCTGCCAGAAGCCGTAGGCCTTGACCTGGTGGCGGTGGTCGCTCGGCAGGTAGCCGTAAGCGTTGTACATCAGTTCCTTGTGGTCGTCGCTCACCGTCAGCGCCACGTCGCCGCCGCCGATGGTGTCGGTCTGGCCTTCCATATTGCCCTTCAGGGAAGACAGGGTGTAGGTCAGCTTGCCGTACCAGCCGTCGCTCATCGGGTGCTCGACCGAAAGGTTCAGGGCGCGGTAGGTGCGGTCCGGTTTGGGGTTGCCCCATTCTGCCGCCGTGATGTCGACCTGGCGCAGGCCTTTGCCGTCGGCGAAGTCGATCCACAGGTTGTTGTCGCGGCCCGGATTGATGATCGCGCACTGGAAGCCGCTCCAGTTGCTGGTGTCGACATTGTTGCGCGCGGCCCAGGCGTCGATCGGACGCTGGTCGCAGGTGTCGTCGTTGGTGTCGTTCAGCTTGCGGTACAGCAGGCCGGCGCCCAGCACCAGCTTGCGGCTGATGGCTTTTTCGATGCCGAGCGCGACTTCATCTTGCGACAGCGGCTTCAGGCCGATGGCGGTGACTTCGCGTGCATCGCGTCCTACGCCATAGGCATTATTGGCCGAATACGGCTTGCTGATGGCGTGCAGGCCGGTCGGCGCGCCGGTGTTCGGGTCGACCCCGGTGTAGGTGAAGAATTCGCTGGTGTTCAGCGAAGGGCTGGCCATATTGCTGGACAGGTTGGACGGCACCGGCAGGTGGTAGCGGCCGGCGTTGGCATACACCTTGAGCGAGCTGTCGCCGTTGGCGTCCCAAGTGGCGCCGATGCGCGGCGCGATCATATTGCGCTGGGAGATGAAAGCGTCGCCTTCGGTGGTGTAGTTGGTGAACTGCTCGCGGCGCAGGCCAAGGTCCAGCAGCAGGCGCTCGGTCACCTGGTAGTGGTCTTGCAGGTATTGCGCCGACTGGGTGCTCGTTGGGCGCGCCAGGCGGTTGGTGATGTCCTTGGTAACGTAGTAACCCTGGACGCCGTAGCCGCCGCCCTGCGCTGGGGTTTCGAAAGCGCCGTTGATCGGGCGGTTCGGGTCGCTGGCCTTGCGGTAGGTCCAGCGGTAACCGCCGGCCAAGGTGGTGCCGACCAGCGAATCGACTTTCAGTCGGTCGATACCGGCGCGCAGCGAGTGGTCGCCCAGCTTGTATTCGGCGTCCAGGCGCATGCCTTTCTGGTTGTCGTGCGAGGATGGGTCGACCAGGCTGCCGGTGACGGTCTGCGGATTGTTGTACGTCAGGCCCGGCACGCGCGCCGTGACGGCGGAAGAGGTCTGGGCCAGCGCCGGGTTGTAGCCTTCCGGGATGCGGCGGTGCGAGGTGCGGGAGTCGCCGTACAGGGCGGTGACGGTCAGAGCATCTGTCAGGTAGCCGGTGTACTTGAAGATGCCGATGTTGGCGCCCGGCGCCGATGCGGAAGAGCAGCAGTTGATGGTTTCCTGCGCCTTGCCGCCAGGGACATCGTTGTGCGTCAGCGTACCGTAGTCGAAGCCGTACACCTGGCTGGTCGTGCGGGTCTGGTCGTACAGCTTGGTGAACTCGAAGTGATGGTTGTCGGTGAGGTTGTAGTCGATCTTGCCAAGGTAGCGCTTGACCGTGGTATCGCTCCTGTTCCAGCCGTTGCTGGTGATCTGGCCGGCGCTGCTGGCGGCGCCGATCGAGCTGGAATTGGTCTTGGTCTGCTCCAGTGCAACAAAGGCGAACAGCTTGTTCTCGATGATCGGGCCGCTGCCGTACAAGCCGTACACCTTGCTGGTGGTGCGGTTGTCGCGGTTCCAGTACAGCAGTTTGCCGTCGGTGTCGGGGTTGGCGCCGGTGTTCGGGTAGTAGGTATTTTCCGGCTTGCCGCGCAGCGAGGCTGGAATGGTGGCGACCTTGCCGCCGAATTCAAACTTGTTGCCGCCACTGCGCGTGGTAATGTTGATCACGCCTCCGGTGGAGCGGCCGAACTCCGCGCCGTAGCCGCCGGACAGTACCTGCATGTTCGAGATCGCGCCGAACGGCAGCTCTGAGGCGCCGACCTGGGTCAGGATGTTGGTGATCGGGAAGCCGTTGACGTAGAAGGCATTCTCCGACTGTCCGGAACCGGCGATCGAAGGCGCGCTGCCGTACTGGCTGTTGGTGCCGCGCGAGACGCCGGGCGTCAGCTGCACTACCGAGGCCACGTCGTTGGCCACCGGAATCTGCTTCAGTTCCTTGGCGGTGAAGACCACGCCGTTATTGGTGTTCGACACGTCGATGCGGTTGCGCACCGAGCTGACGGTCACCTTCTGCATTTCGGCACCGCCGAAGTTCGCTTCCACGCCACTGCCGACGCGCGCTTCCACTTCCTGCGTCGCCTCCACCGCGCCGGAGCGCAGCACCTTGACCGCGTAACGGCCGGGCGGCATGGAGTTGGCCACGTAGCGGCCCGCAGCGTCCGGCGTCAACGTGCGCTGCACGCCGGTTTCCAGATTCTGCACCACGACGCTGGCGCCGGACGGCGCTTTCACCTCGCCGAAGATGGTGGTGGTGGCGTTGGACTGGCCCCAGGCCTGGCCTGCCAGCGCCAGGCCGATCATGAGGGCAAGGGCCTTCTTACGAGTATGCATGCAGTGTCTCCGTCTTTCGTATGGTTGTAAGCCGCCCGCCCCGGTCCGAAGAGGGGCTGGCGTTTGGATGACGATAAGGGTGCGGTCAGCGCATTCGGACGGTGGCGTCCTCTGTGCCTATCAGTACGGCGTTGGCCCAGTTGCCGCAGACCTGGGCGGGTTGGGCGCCGCGCGCGCCCAGGGTCCGCAGGCTGAGTTGCCTCAACCCGCGTACATCGATTTCCGGCTTGACCACCGCCGGTGCGGCGACCAGGCCGCTGTCGTACAGCAAGCGTTCGCCGCTCCATACCTGGAACTGCAGGCCGCCCGCGCTGCGGCAGCTGTCGTCCACACCCAGGTCAGCACGCAGCAGGTTCCAGTTGCCTTCCAGTTGCAGGTCGATGCGGCTGGCCGCGCCAACGCCCAGGCCTTTGCGGAACCACAGGCCGTTCATGCGCATTTCCTTGCCCTTGCCGGCCGGGCGGTCGCGACCGACGCCTTTTGGCAATGGCAGGTCCGACAGGAAGCTTTGCTGTTCCGCGCCTTCTTTTGCGCGCGCTTCAAGGATGCGGAAGGTGGACAGTGCGATCGGGCCCACTTCCGCCGGCTGCAAGGCATTGATGGCCTTGGCCGCCGCGCCAGGCTGCGCTGCGGTCACCATGGGATCGGTCGCCGCCGCGCCTTCGCCGTCGGGATTTTGCGTGCTCAATACGCGGAACCGCAGCAGGCGGCCCGCCGTGGCAGGGAAGTTGATGGTCTGCGCTTCCTTCTGCAGCTTCAGGCGGCCGGTGAAGGCCGGCTTGCCCCATTCGCCGTTGCTGTCGGCGACATAGATTTCGTAGTCGCGCACCTGGCCGTGCTGCCAATGCTCGTCGTTGCGCGGTGCGATTTCAATGCCGTCGATCAGGCGCCGTTCAGTGAAACCGATGGTCCATTCATGGGCGCCGGTGCGGATCGACTGGTTGCGGGTGGTGCGGAACCAGGTGCCTGGCTTGTCGTCGAAAGCGTTTTCCAGCGGATGGCCGGGTTCCTCGGCCGGCCGGTTCACCACCAGCAGCGCGTCCGGCGGCAGCGCGTGGCCCAGCTCCGGCGCGGACGGGAACGCGCCGTCTTGCGCAGCCAGCGCCTGCGCGCCCTGCACGCTGATGCGCAGCGCCTGGCGGATGTCCTGTCTTGCAGTCCTTACGTACAAGGTGCCGCTGCGCTCTTGCGCGTCGTAGTACCAGCCTTCGCTGGCCGCGTCATAGGCCGCGCGCTCCGCGAACGCCTTGAGCGGGCGGACCGCCGGGCCTGCAGCGGCCTCCACGGCGCTTGGGCGCTGGCGCGACAGCATGCGCAAGGCGTAGCTGCGCTGCGGCTCCTGGCCCGCGTAGCTGCCTTCGACCGGCGCGATCTCGACGCTCACGGCGCCGCCGGCTTCGTTCATGCGCAGCAGCTGCTGGCTGAAGGCGCCCTTCTGGTACTGGCGCGTGTTGCCGTCGTCTTCATACAGCGTGAACGACGATTCGCCGTGCGGGTACAAGTCCAGGGTCAGCACGTCCTTCGGCTTCTCGCCGTCGTACAGCACTTCCGGATACATCGGCAGGATCGCTCCGGCGCGGATAAAGACCGGCAGCTTGTCCAGCGTGACCTGCAGGTCCAGGTCGCGGCCCGCAGCGCCGGCGCTTGCCTGGCGGCCGTCCCAATAATCGAACCAGGTGCCCTGCGGCAGATGGATGCCTTTGCGCCAGCCCTGCGATACGGCTTGGCTGCGGTACACCGGCGCCACCAGCATGTCGCGGCCCAGCAGGAACTGGTATTTGTGCGCCTCGGTGAAGGCTGTCGGGTCGGTGGCGTAATCCCACATCAGGCCACGCACCAGCGGCGCACCGGTCTGTTCGGCCTCGTGCGCCAGCGTGTACATATAGGGCGTCAGGCGCAGCTTGAGTTTCAGGTAGCGGCGGTTGATGCTGCGGTACGGTTCGTCGAACCACCAAGGATGCTTGCGCTCATTGGCCGACCAGCCAGACATGCCCATCAACACCGGCGTGAAGGCTTTCCACTGCAGGTCGCGGGTATAGGTTTCCGGGCTGCCGCCGAAGATGGCGTCGACGTCGCCGGTGGCATAGGCCTGGCCCGACAGGCCGGAACCCACCAGGGTCGGCACGTGCCAGCGGATGTAGTCCCAGCTGGCGCTCTGGTCGCCGGTCCACGCCACGGCATAGCGCTGCGTGCCGGCCCAGCCCATCACGGTCCAGATGAAGGGGCGGCTGTCGGAATTTTCCAGGATGCCGTCGTAGGCGGACTTGTTGGCGTCCAGCGAGAACTGGTAGCCCTTGCCGGTCCATGCCACGTCCAGCTTCTGCACGCGGGTGCCAGCGGTGCCCACTTCCCACTTGATCTTTTCGACGCCGTTCTCGGTCCACAAGCCGGTGCGGAAGCCGTATTTCGCCAGTCCCTGCACGGTCGCCGGCAGGTCCGTGTAGCCGCAGCCATAGCCGTCGTTCGGCAAGATCCAGCCGCCCGGCATATCGTTTTCGCGGTACTTGCGTGCCACCGTGTCGATCACGTCCGGCGTCTTGCCGGTCGGGCCGTCGCTCCAGCCTTTCGGGACGGTACCGGGCTTCTTCACGTTGTCGCCATCGTTGTAGCAATCGGCGTCGCCGTATTCCAGCGCCCAGCGCGGCAGCATGCGCGCGCGGCCGGTCCACTCGGTATAGCGGGCCAGCACGTCGCGCACGTCCTTGCCGACAAAGTAGAAGGCGTCGAAGCGCGGTTCGGCGTGCTGCAGCGCCACCATGTCCTGCTGGCGCAAATCGTAGCTGCCGTCAGCCCAGGTATTGCGCAGCATGCCCCAGCCGCGGGAACTCATCAGGAAAGGTGCCGGGCTTGGGCGGTCGCCTTCTTCCCAGCCGCCGGAGTAGGACACGTCCAGCTGGCGCCCTTTGAACTCATAACGGCCGTTCTGCTGGCCGCCGCCAAAGAAACGCTCCGCCTTGTCGCTGGACAGTGTTTGCACGCTGGCTTTCTCGCCCAGTTCCAGCGGCTGCACCTCGCGCCACATCGGCTGCGTTTCGCCGGCGCGGTACAGCGTGAAGCGCACGGGATTGCGGTCGATGCGCAACGTCAGTTTGGCGGTGCGCAGCAAGATATGGTCAGGCTGCTCGCTTACGCTATGCTCAATATGTGCGGCCGGTTTGCCGACAACAATGGCGGCGGCCTTGTCGCCGGCATCGCTCAGCTTTTCTTTGGGGCCGGCCCAGATGCGCAGCACATCGTCCTGCAGCAGGCTGACACGCACCAGCGCGCCGGATTCAGTCATGAGATCCCAGGACCGGCCGCCGGTATCGGATCCGGCGCCTGCCTGGGTAGCGGTCATGCTGCGCAGTTTGCCCAGCGGGGCTGCCAGCGCAACGCTGCTGGCGAGAAGCAGGACGGCAGCGGCGATTGCAGTGCGGGTGATTTTCTTCGTTTTCATGTAGGTACTTTAGAAATAAAAGCAAAAAAGGTCAACAAAAAGAAAGATAAATGCTGAATTCAAGCGTTTTTCCGCCAATTTATCTTTCGTATAGGGCCTTATTGCGGCGCAATATCTTTCGATTAGTCGCACAGGCGCAACGTCGCAGCGCAAAAACCGGGCGAATCGCGGGCCTCGCGTGGGGCAGAATGCAAGGCAGTTCTTTCGTTTATCTTTCGTATTTGACTTTTCGAAATATCTTATTTATGCTTCCGGCTAACTTATAACTTTTCTTTCTTCGATGACTACCCTCCTCCAGCGCGACCTACAAGCCTGGCGCGACATCCGCGGCCTGGATACCGCAGAAGAGATTGCGCAGCAGCCCGCCCTGTGGCGCGAACTGGGCGCCGGCCTGCAGAGCCGCGCCGCGGACGTCGCAGCCTTCCTCGGCGGCTGCCTGCACAATCCGCAGCAACGCGTAATCCTGACGGGCGCCGGCAGCTCCTGCTACGTGGGCGAGATCGTCGCCGATGAACTGAACGCCGCCTGGCCTGCGCAAGTGCGCGCCGTGGCCACCACCACCTTGCTGACCCACCCGGAGCTCTATCTCGAGGCCGGCGCGCCGACCCTGCTGGTTTCCTTTGCCCGCAGCGGCAGCAGCCCCGAAAGCCTGGCCGCCGTCGAACTGGTGCGCGAGCTTGTGGCCGATGCACGCTTCCTGAACATCACCTGCAATGCGCAGGGCCAACTGGCGCGCCAGGGCGACACCGATGCGCGCACCTTCAACCTGCTGATGCCGGCCGCCAGCTGCGACCGCGGCTTCGCCATGACCAGCAGCTTCACCTGCATGCTGTTGGCCGCCCTCTGCACGCTGGGCCGCGGCGAATGGCAGGAGCGCCTGGCGGCATTGGCGCAAGCGGGCGATGCCGCCTTGCGCGACTGGGCCGCGCCTGTTGCCGCGCTGGCGGCGCAGCCGGTGCAGCGCGTCGTCTACCTCGGTAGCGGCCCGCTGGAAGCGCTGGCCAAGGAGTCCGCGCTCAAGATCCTGGAACTGACGGGGGGCCGCGTGCTCGCCATGTCGAACACGGCGCTCGGTTTCCGCCACGGCCCCAAGTCGGCGCTCAACAAGGAATCGCTGGTGGTGGTTTTCCGCAGCAGCAAAGCGCTGTCGCGCCGCTACGAGGACGACTTGCTGCAGGAGCTGCGCCGCGACGGCATTGCCGGCAGCGTGGTCACCGTCGGCACGCAGTCCGATTTCGCCGTGGCCGCACCGGCCCTGCCCGACGCCTGGCTGGCGCCACTGTGGCTGCTGATGGCGCAGCAATATGCGCTGCACCAGTCGGCCACGCTCGGCCTGACACCGGACAATCCTTTCGCCGACGGCACCGTCAACCGTGTCGTGCAGGGCGTCACCATCTACCGCCATGACCAGTTCTGAGCAGCGCGCCTGCCACGGCATCGACATCGGCGGCACCAAGATTGAACTGGTGTCGTGGATCGATGCGGGCGGCGAATTGCGGGAGGTGTTCCGCGAGCGCATCGCCACGCCGGGCACGGACTTCAAGGAATTCGTCGGCGCCATTACCGGCCTGGTGGCACGCGGCGACGCGGCGCTGGCTGCAGTCAAAGGCGAAGATGGCGCGGGCGCAGTTGCCAAGCCGGCGCCGGTCGGCATCGGCCTGCCTGGCGTGATCGACAGCGCCACCGGGCGCCAGGTCAGCTCGAACGTGCCGGCGCTGAACGGCCGCGCCGTCGCGGCCGCGCTGCAGGACGCGCTGCAGCGCCCCGTCATCATCGGCAACGACTGCCAGTGTTTCGCCCTGTCGGAAGCGCAGGGCGGCGCCGCGGCCGGCCTGCCCAGCATGTTCGGCGCCATCATCGGCACCGGCGCCGGCGGCGGCTACTGCGTCGACGGCCACCTGCTGCGCGGCTTCAACGCCATCGCCGGCGAGTGGGGCCACTGGACCGTCCCCGCGCCGCTGCTGGAACAATACAAGCTGCCGGTGCTTGACTGCCCATGCGGCAAGAAGGGCTGCATGGAGCGCTACGTCTCCGGCCCTGGCCTGTCGAAGCTGCACGCCCACATCGGCGGCGACGGCGCCGAACCGTTGGCGATCGTGGAACGCGCCAGCCAGGGCGACACCCTGGCCGCCCAAGCCCTGGCCATCCATCTCGACCTGCTGGGCCACGCCATGGCCGGCCTGGTGCTCGCCTACGAC
Source organism: Pseudoduganella sp. (assembly GCA_039593355.1). Taxonomy (GTDB): domain Bacteria; phylum Pseudomonadota; class Gammaproteobacteria; order Burkholderiales; family Burkholderiaceae_D; genus Rugamonas. The sequence goes on along the minus strand of JBCNPK010000038.1, from coordinate 19,541 downwards.
CCGCACGCCATCGTGCTGGGCGGCGGCCTGTCCAAGCTGGCGCACCTGTACCAGCAACTGCCGGCCGCCATGCTGCGCCACCTGTTCCGCGGCGTGCAGGCCCCGCCGGTCCTGCCGCCGCGCTTCGGCGACGCCGGCGGTGCCCGCGGCGCCGCCCTGCTGGCCCGCCAACAAACGAAATGACGCATATGAATGAATCCCCTGTCCTGCAAATCGTCCAGGCGCACCGCCGCGGCGAGAAGGTCGGCCTGTACAGCGTGTGCTGCAGCCACCCGACCGTGCTGCGCGCCGCGCTCAAGGTAGCCGCGCAATACGGCACGCCGCTGCTGGTGGAGGCCACGTCCAACCAGGTTGACCAGTTCGGCGGCTACACCGGCATGAAGCCCGCGGAGTTCCGCGACTACGTGCACCGCCTGGCGCAGGAACAGGGCTTCCCGGCCGAGCGCCTGGTACTGGGCGGCGACCACCTCGGCCCCAACGCCTGGCAAGCGCAGGACGCCGCAGCCGCCATGGCGCATGCCGAAGTGCTGATCGACGCTTACGCCGCCGCCGGCTTCCACAAGATCCACCTCGATTGCAGCATGCGCTGCGCCGACGACGACGCCGTGCTGAGCGACGAAACCGTGGCCGGACGCGCCGTCCGACTGGCTGCCGTTGCCGAGCAGGCGGCGGCGCGCGCCGGCCTGCCGCCGCCGGTCTACGTGATCGGCACCGAAGTCCCGGTGCCGGGCGGTGAAGCCTCGCTGGAGCAGGCGCTGGCCGTCACCGCGCCGCAAGCGGCCGCGCGCACGCTGGAAGTGCACCGCCGCGCCTTCGCCGAGGCTGGCCTGCACGACGCATGGCGGCGCGTGATCGCCATGGTGGTGCAGCCGGGCGTCGACTTCGACCAGGCCCACGTGCAGCACTACAACGCCCAAGCCGCCGCCGAACTGTCGGCCTTCGTGGCGGGCCAGCCTGGCCTGGTGTTCGAAGCCCACTCCACGGACTACCAGCGCGAATCCGGCCTGCACGAAATGGTGCGCGACCACTACGCCATCCTCAAGGTCGGCCCGGCCGCCACCTTCGCCCTGCGCGAGGGCTTCATGGCGCTGTGCCTGATCGAAGAAGCCATGCTCGGCAAGGAGACCGCTTCGCGCCTGATGGACGTGCTGGATGAAGTCATGCTGGCCAAACCGAAGCACTGGCAGAAGCACTACCTGGGCAGCCCGCAGGAACAGCGCCTGATGCGCCGCTACGGCCTGTCCGACCGCTGCCGCTACTACTGGGGCGAGCCGGAAGTGGCGGCCGCGGTCGGCCGTCTGTTCGCCAACCTGGCCGGCCGCAGCATCCCGCTGCCTTTGCTGAGCCAATACCTGCCGGAGCAGTTCCGCGCCGTGCTGCAAGGCGAACTGGCCGCCGCCCCGCAAGCGCTGCTGGAACACAAGATCGGCCAGGTGCTGGGGCAATATGCGCGGGCCTGCAGCGCCAACAGCGCCGGCATCTGTTAAGCTCGACATTTTCGACACCCTCGACAGAAGAAATGCGAAATACCAGCCAACGCCGCGAAACCATCCTGCAGGCAATCGTACAACATGGTTCGGTCCAGGTGTCCGACCTGGTGGACAAGCTTGGCGTATCCGCCGTCACCATTCGCAGCGACCTCAGTGTGCTCGAGTCGCAGGGCCTGGTGCAGCGCAGCCACGGCGGCGCCCTGCTGGCGCGCACCCCGCCCACCGAACATACGATCCGCCAGAAGGATTCCCTGAACCAGGCGCAGAAAGAACAAATCGGCCTGCTGGCCGCGCGCATGGTGCAGCCGGGCGACAATATCATCATCGACTCCGGCACCACCACCATCTACCTGGCGCGCCACCTGCGCGAAGCCGGCGACGTGACGGTGCTGACCAATGGCCTGAACATCGCCTGGGAACTGGCCGACGCGCCGGGCGTGGACCTGATCCTGACCGGCGGCCGCCTGCGCAAGCAATCGCTGTCGCTGCAGGGTGCCCAGGCCGAGGCCTGCCTGTCGGCCTACAACTTCGACACCCTGTTCCTGGGCGTCGACGGCTTCGACCTGCAGTTCGGCATCACCACCCACCATGAAGCGGAAGCGAACCTGAACCACAAGATGGTGGAGCGCGCCAAGAAAGTGGTCGTGCTGACCGATGCCTCCAAGTTCGGCCGCGTCTCCCTGCACCGCATCGTGCAGCTGGACCGCGTGCACACCGTGATCACCGACGCCAGCATCAGCGCCGAATACCGCGAAGGGCTGGAAAAGCGCGGCATCGACGTCATCATCGCGGAGTAAGAGTCAATGCTGCAAGGCCGTATCCTCACACCCGACGGCTGGATTGAAGGCAGCATCGCCTTCGACCAGCGCATCACCAGCATCACCGAAGGGCCGTCCGGCGAGGGTCTGACCATCATCCCCGGCTTCGTCGACCTGCACGTGCATGGCGCCTCGGGCGTCGACATCATGGAAGGCGGCGCTGCCGGCGCCGTGGTCGCGCGCAGCCATGCCCGCCACGGCACCACCGCGCTGCTCGGCACCACCCTGACCGCGAAGGAAGATTCGATCCGCCACGCCCTGCAAGGCCTGGCCGGCGTCATCGCCAACCGGCCGCAGCACGGCGCGCGCATGCTGGGCGTGCATCTGGAAGGCCCGTTCCTGAACCGCCGCCGCCTGGGCGCCCAGCCGCCCGACGTGGTCACCGGCAGCCGCGCCCTGGTGGAGAGTTACCACGCCATCGCCCCGATCCGCGTGCTGACCATGGCGCCCGAAGTCACCGGCCACCTGGAGCTGATCCCGCACCTGAAGGACATGGGCATCCGCGTCCAGATCGGCCACAGCGCCGGCAGCTACGACGACGGCGTGGCGGCCATGCGCGCCGGCGCCGCCGGCTTCACCCACCTGTTCAACGGCATGAGCGGCATGAGCCACAAGGAGCCGGGCATGGTGGACGTGGCCATGGCGCACGCCGAATACGCCGAGATCATCCCCGACCTGCTGCACGTGCACCCGGGCGCCATGCGCGCCGCGCTGCGCGCCATCCCGCGCCTGTACGGCGTGACCGACGCCACTTCCGCCACCGGCATGCCGGACGGCGAATACGCGCTCGGCACCCAGCGCGTGTTCAAGTGCATGGGCTGCGTGCGCCTGGCCACCGGTTCGCTGGCCGGCTCGGTGCTGACCATGGACCAGGCACTGCGCAACTTCGTCGGCCTGGGCATGGAAGTGGCCGAAGCATCGCAGCGCCTGTCACTGTTCCCGGCCGACTACCTTGGCGAATCGCAGCGCGGCCGGCTGGCGCCGGGCGCGTGGGCCGACATCGTCGTGCTGGACCAGTCTTTACATCCCGTGGCCGTCTTCGTCGAAGGCGAGTCGATTCCACTTTCATAAAAAATCAAGGAGATCCAATGCAGGCCTTATCCATGCGCTACTTACTGTTTATCGCCGGGATGGGCGGCCTGCTTTACGGGATCGACGTCGGCATCATCGCCGGCGCCCTGCCTTACCTTGAATCGACGGCTTCCGCCGCCTGGAAGCTGAGCGCGCAGCAACTGAGCTTCATCGTCGCCGCCGTGCTGCTCGGCTCCGTGCTGTCTTCCCTGTTTGCCGGCGCCATCGCCGACGCCATCGGCCGCCGCTGGGCCATGGTGCTGGCCGGCGCCCTGTTCACCGCCAGCATTCCCATCATCGCCCTGTCCGACGGCTACACTCCGCTGCTGCTGGGGCGACTGCTGCAAGGCATCAGCGGCGGCCTGATTGGCGTGGTGGTGCCGCTCTACCTGGCCGAATGCCTGCGCGCCGACAAGCGCGGGCGCGGCGCCGCCCTGTTCCAGCTGCTGCTCACCATCGGCCTGGTCGCCGCGGCCGTGATCGGCCTGGTGCAGGCGCAGCATGTGGAGGGCGCCACGCAAGCCGCACAGGCCTTGCCGGAGGCCGCCCGCGCCGCCGCCGTCTTCGACGCCAAGGACCACGCCTGGCGCAGCATTTTCTGGATGTGCCTGACCCCGGGCCTGGTGTTCACCTTCGGCAGCCTGCTGCTGGCCGAATCGCCGCGCTGGCTGGTGCAGCGCGGCCGCCACGACCAGGCCCGCGCCGCCCTGCTGCGCACCCGCGACGCTGCCGAAGTCGACGCCGAACTGCGCGACATGCAGGCCGCCGCCGGCGCACGCCTGGCCGCCGCCGCCGCCCGTGCTGCCGCTGCCAGCGGCCCGACCGAAGGCGACATCGCCGCCGCGCGCGGCGTGGTTGCCGGCCGTGGCGGCGCAGCCGCCGTGGCCAGCCTGGCCCCAGCCGGCGCGCCGGCCGCAAGCCAGGGCGGCGACAGCCTCCTGAGCCGCCGTTACATGCTGCCTTTCCTGTTGGCCTGCCTGATCCTGGCCTGCAACCAGGCCACCGGCATCAACTCCGTGCTCGCCTACGCGGTCAATATCCTGAACCAGGCCGGCCTGCCGGGCGCCACCGCCAATATGGCCGATGTCGGCCTCAAGCTGCTGAATGCCCTCATGACCGTGGTGGCGGTGCTGCTGGTCGACCGCAAGGGCCGCAAATTCCTGCTCATGCTGGGCAGCGGCGGCATCGTGCTGGCCCTGCTGGCTGCCGGCCTGCTGTTCCGCAGCGCCGAAGCCGGACAGCGCGACGTGCGCGCCGTGGTGGCCGCCCAGGCCAAGGGCGACACCCTCGCGCTGCGCCTCGATGCGCCCACCCTGCAAGCACTCGGTGCCCCGGCAGGCAAGGATGCGCCGCCACAGCTGCTGACCGTCTCCTACTCCTACGGCCCCTTCACCAATGTGCAGGTGCGCCGCAGCGACGACCCGGCGCTGGCGCCGATGGTGCTCTCGCGCGAAGACACCGTGCAGCCGGACAGCGTGATCGGCGCCTTCTTCCGCGCCCTGCACCTGAACCCCTTCGCCGATCCGGCACAGGGCCGCGACGCCCCGCTGCGCATCGAACAGGCGCAGATCGGCGCCTTGCCTTCCGTGGCGCACGGCTGGCAAGTCACGCTGGCCATCTGCCTGTTCGTTGCCAGTTTCGCGGTCGGCCCCGGCGTGTGCGTCTGGCTCGCACTGTCCGAGCTGATGCCCACCCGCATCCGCTCCAACGGCATGAGCATCGCATTGCTGATCAACCAGTTCGTGTCCACCACCATTGCGGCGGTGTTCCTGCCCACCGTGGGGCGGCACGGCTATGCCGCGATGTTCTTCTTCTGGGCCGGCTGCACGGTGGTGTACTTCCTCGCCGCAGCCTTCCTGCTGCCAGAAACCAAGGGCAAGACCCTGGAAGAAATCGAAGCGCACTTCGCGCGCTGACGCTCCCCGTTCGCCCCACGCCAAAGCGCTTCGCCACAAATTAGTGGCGAAGCGAACATTAGCCGTCTAACATTGCAAAATTACTAATCACAATGAAGGACGGCACAAAATGAAACGACGGTCCCTGCTCAAGGCTGCGATGATTCCGGCACTGCCGCTGGCTCCAGCGTGGGCTGCGCCGGCGCAAGGGCCGCGACTGCGCCCGCGCGTGCGTCCAGGCATGGCAGGCTGGCCTTCGGCAGCCACATGGCAGGAATTGCAGAAGTCCGTTGGCGGCCGCCTGCAAAAGCTCGCCCCATTCTTCGCAGCCTGCGCCAAGCCCGCAGCCGCAGCCTGCCGCCAGGCGCTGGAAGAGATCAGGAACCCCTACGCGATCGGCGACCAGCCCGCACTGACCCAGACCAGCGGCTGGCTCGACGCCTGGGACTCCAGGCCTTCCGCCTACGCCCTGGCCGCCGAAAGCACGGCCGACATCGTCGCGGCCGTCAACTTCGCCCGCACCCACAACTTGCGCCTGGTGGTCAAAGGAGGCGGCCATAGCTACCAGGGCACCTCCGACGCGCCGGACTCCCTGCTGGTGTGGACGCGCAAGATGAACGGCATCACCCTGCACGAAGGCTTCGTCGCGCAAGGCAGCAGCGAGGCGCCACAGCCAGCCGTCACCCTCGGCGCCGGCGCCATGTGGATCGACGCCTACGACGCCGTCACCACCAAGGGCGGCCGCTACGTGCAGGGCGGCGGCTGCGCCACGGTCGGCGTGGCGGGCCTGGTGCAAAGCGGCGGTTTCGGCAGCTTCTCGAAAAACTTCGGCACCGCATCGGCTGGCCTGCTGGAAGCTGAAGTCGTGACTGCCGACGGCAAGGTACTGATCGCCAACGCCAGCCAGAACCCGGACCTGTTCTGGGCACTAAAAGGCGGCGGTGGCGGCAGCATCGGCGTGCTCACCCGCCTCACCCTGCGCACGCGCGAACTGCCGCCAAGCTTCGGCGGCGTCATGGCGAAAATCAAGGCCAGCTCCGACCAGGCCTACCGCGCACTGATCGAACAGCTGTTGTCCTTCTACGCCAGCGCGCTGTTCAACCCGCAATGGGGCGAGCAGATCGGCTTCGAGACCGACAACAGCGTCAGGATCAGCATGGTGTTCCAAGGCCTGAGCCAGCAACAGGCCAGCGCCGCCTGGCAACCGCTACTCGATTGGCTGAAAGCCCGCCCGGAATACAGCTTCGAAGAAGAGTTCAAGTGCATCGCCCTGCCGGCGCGCCACTTCTGGAACGCCGACTTCTTCCGCCGGCACGCCCCCGGCTTGATCGAAGAAGACAAGCGCCCCGGCGCCCCGTCCCACCACATGATCTGGAAAGGCGACTACGAGCAGGCCGGCTGGTACATCCATGGCTACAAATCGGCTTGGCTCGACGCCGGCCTGCTGGCTCCTGCGCGCCTGGGCGCACTGGCCGATGCAGTCTTCCGAGCCTCGCGCCACTGGTACATCGGCTTCCACTTCAACAAGGGCCTGGCCGGCGCACCGGCGGTGGAAATCGAAGCCGCCCGCGACAGTGCCATGAACCCGGCCATGCTGGACGCTTTTGCCCTGGTGATCATCGCCGGCGGCGGCAACGCGAACTTCCAGGGCATGCCCGGCGCCCCGCAGGAACGCGCCATCGCAAGACAGCGCGCACGCGACATCGGCAAGGCCATGGAGGCGCTGCTTGCGGTGCAGCCGGAGGCCGGCGCCTACCTGTCCGAGAGCGACTACTTCCTCGCCAACTGGCAGGCCGCGTTCTGGGGCAGCAACTACCGGCGCCTGGCACAGATAAAGCAGAAGTACGATCCGCAAGGCCTGTTCTTCATCCGCCACGGCGTCGGCAGCGAGCGCTGGAGCGACGACGGCTTCACGCCCCGTTGACGAAAGTCGGGGGCCGGCACTGCGCAGGAAAATATTTTGTGCACCGCACAAAAATCTGTGTTACACTGCGTTCCGTGGTGAAGTACTCGAGAACTTCATCCTGTAGCACCAAACATTGGTCACAGGCCGGCACCTTGCAGATAGCATTGGCTGACCGCTTCGCACCGCGCAGATAGCGCGGGCTGAAGCAGCGATTGAAACATTGGCATTACATTGAAACGAAGCCCGCAACAACGCGGGCTTTTTTTTCGCACCTCGCCCTCCCAATCGCAAAGGAAACCCCCATGGCAAAAGAAGAACTCATCGAAATGAACGGCGTGGTCACCGAGATCCTGCCGGAGCAACGCTTTCGCGTGGACCTGGACAATGGTCACAAGCTGATCGCCTACACCGCCGGCCGCATGAAGAAAAACTTCATCCGCATCATCGCTGGCGACAAGGTAACGCTGGAGCTTTCTCCTTATGACCTGAACAAAGGCCGCATCGTCTTCCGCCACATCGAACAACGCGGCAGCTCCGGCCCGCGGCCACCACAGCGCCGCCGCTAAGCAGGCAAGGCCACTTCGGTGGCTGCTGCCGGATTTTTGCGGCCTGTCCCGCCAATCCTGCACTTCGTCGCACGCCTTTTCGCAGGAATTCGGTACTGCGGCACAATGGCAGCATGACAATCCTCTCCTCTCTCCTGCTGGCAGCCAGCCTGTCCAGCGCCGCGCCCAGCGACGGCATGTTCGAACCCGGCCTGGTGTCCGACAACGGCGTCTTCGGCTTCACGCTATCTCCCGATGGACAGCACGCGCTGTGGGTGCAGTCGGGCGGAGCGCGCACCAGGCTCGTGATTGTCGAATCGCACAAGGTGGACGGCAAATGGCAGGCGCCAACGCCGGTGCCGTTTTCCGCCACGGACGGCTCGCGCGACATCGACCCTGCGTTCGCACCGGACGGCAAGTCCGTGATCTTCCAGTCCAATCGGCCGGTGCCGGACAAGCCGCAGCGCAAAGGCTTCGACATCTACTCGGTAGCGCTGCAGGATGGGCGCTGGGGCCCCGCCGTGCACCTGGGACACGATATCAACAGCGACGAGTCGGAATCGTCCGGCTCCATCGCCGCCGACGGCACCATCTACTTCATGAAAAACGGCGCCGAAGGCAAATCCGACCTGTGGCGCTCGCGCCGCGTGGACGGCAAATACACCGCCCCCGAACGGCTGGCGGAACCGGTCAACACCGGCCCATGGCGCGAGTCGAACCCCTATATTGCCCCCGACCAGAGCTACCTGCTGTACTTCTCCGACGCACCGGGCGGCGCCGGCGACGTCGACCTGTACATCAGCTTCAACGGCAAGCAAGGCTGGAGCACCCCGAAGAATATCGGCGCCCCCTTCAACACCGCGCAAGCCGAGTTCACCCCGTTCGTGCACGGCAACCGCCTGTATTTCGCGCGCCAGGCGAAAGACGGCGAGCGCTTCATCGAAAACATCTACTCCTACCCCTTCGACCCGAACAGCTATCGTTAATAAAAGCCGGGGCCGGTAAAAAAGGGGACGTAACACTTTTTCTTTGAAAAAGTGTTACGTCCCCTTTTTTTACCGGCCCCGGCCTTAATGCAGCAACTCAGGCGGGCAGCTGGTGCGGGGCGAGGCGGGCGGCGGCGGCGCCCAGGTGGCGCGCGGCGCCGGGCTGGCCGCTGCGTTCGGCCAGCGACAGCCAGCGCCACGCTTGTTCGGCGTCGGCCTCCGTGCCCTGGCCGGACAGGAACATCAGGCCGGCATTCAGCTGCGCGCGGGCGTGGCCTTGGCGGGCGGCGGCCAGGTACCAGGACAGCGCCTGCTTGAAGTCGCGCGCCAGGCCCTGGCCGTTGTCGTAGCGCAGGCCGAGCGTGAAGCAGGCCAGCGTGTGGCCCTGTTCTGCGGCCTTGCGGTACCAGGCGTTCGCTTGCGCCAGGTCGGGCGCGGGGCCGTCGTCGCGGTCGTGGATCTGGCCCAGCATGTATTGCGCGGCGACGTAATCCTGGTCGGCCGCGCGGCGGAACCAGCCCAGTGCCTTGCGCGCGTCCTGCGGCACGCCTTGCCCCATTTCATAGCGCAGGCCCAGGTCGAACTGGGCGCGCAGGTGGCCCTGGTCGGCCGCCTTGCGATACCAGAAGATGGCTTCCTGCAGCTCGCGCGGCACGCCGTGGCCTTGTTCGTACAGCAGCGCAAGATGGTATTGCGCGGCGGGGTGGCCGGCTTCGGCGGCCTTGCGGTACCAGTGCGCCGCTTCGCGGTAATCCTGGGCCACGCCCAGTCCCTGGTCGTAGCGCTGGCCCAGGTTGTTCTGCGCCCCGGCGTGCCCGAGTTCGGCGGCGCGGCGGTACCACTGCAGCGCCAGCACTTCGTCGCGCGCGACGCCATTGCCGTTGTCGTAGATCAGGGCCAGGTTGAACTGCGAGCTGACGTGGTCCTGCTCGGCCGCCAGCGTGTACCACTTGATGGCGCGCACGGCGTCGGGCGCCACGTCCTGTCCCTTGTCGTAGCGCAGGGCGAGGTTGAACTGGGCGGCGGCGTAGCCTTGCTCGGCGGCTATGCGGAACCAGCCCAGCGCCTGCTTGCCGTCCTTTGTGACGCCCTGGCCGTTGTCGTAGCGCAGGCCGAGGTTGAACTGGGCGCGCGCGTAGCCTTGCTCGGCGGCTTTGCGGTACCACTTGATCGCTTGCGCGTAATCCTGCGGCACGCCCTTGCCGGTGTCGTACATCATGCCCAGGTTGTTCTGCGCGCCCGGGTCGCCCTGTTCGGCGGCCATGGCGAACCAGTAGCGCGCCTGCTCGGTGTCTTGCGGCACGCCCTGGCCCTTGGCGTACAGCCAGCCCAGGTTGTACTGGGCGGCGGCGTAGCCTTGCTCGGCCGCCAGCTGGTACCAGTGCGCCGCTTCGGCGAAGTCGACCTCGACGCCCTGCCCTTTCTGGAACATCACGCCCAGGTTGTATTGCGCGTGTTCCAGGCCGGCGTTGGCGGCCTGGCGGTACCAGGCCACGGCCAGCTCGTAGCTTTGCGCCACGCCCTGGCCGTTGAAGTACATGAAGCCCAGGCTGTGCTGGGCGTTGGCCACGCCGCGTTCGGCCAGCTGGCGCACGCGCAGGAATTCGGCGGCGAAATGGGCTTCGCGCGCTGGCGCGCCGGCGTCCTCGGATGCGATCGGTGTGTTGCGCTGCATGGAGCCTTAAGCCTGGGCCGCCAGGCGCGGGCCGGCCGGGAGCGCGGGCGCGTCGGCCTGGTTTTGCGCGGCCAGCGCCTCCATGAAGCTGGTCAGCGCGATCGGGCGGTAGTACAGATAGCCCTGCATGGTGGCGCAGCCGTTGGCGGCGAGGTAGCGCGCCTGCACTTCGGTTTCCACGCCTTCGGCCACCAGGTGCAGGCCCAGGCCGCGCGCGATCGAGATGATGGCCAGGATCACGGGATAGTGGCCATGCTCGTCGTGGATCTCCTTGACGAAGCTCTGGTCGATCTTGATGGTGTGGATCGGGAAGCGGTGCAGGTAGGACAGCGAGGAGTAGCCGGTGCCGAAATCGTCGATGGCGACCGATACGCCCAGCTGGCACAGTTTGTTCAGCTGTTCGATGGCGTACTGCGGGTTGCGGATGCAGATGTTCTCCGTGATCTCCACTTCGATCTGCGACGGCGAAATCTGGTAGCGCGCCAGCGCATTGCGCATCTTTTCGAAAAAGTCGCCGCGGTCGAGATATTGCGGCGAGAGGTTCAGCGACAGCCGGATATTGTCGGCGCCGTTGGCGTTCCATAGCAGCAGGTCGCGGCATAGCGCGCCGATCATCCAATCCGAGATCGGCAGCATCAGGCCGTTCTCTTCGGCGAAAGGCAGGAACTCGCCTGCCGACAGCAGGCCGCGCGTCGGATGGTTCCAGCGCATCAGGCCTTCGGCGCCGATGATGCGGCCGGTGGCCATGTCGACCTGCGGCTGGTAGTACATTTCCAGCTCGTTGTTCTCGAGCGCCTTGCGCAGCGACTGTTCCAGCACGATCTTCTGGTGCGACATGTCCTGCATCGAGGCGTGGTAGAAGCTATGGCCGTTCTTGCCCTGCGCCTTGACCTGGTACATGGCGATGTCTGCGTGGCGCAGCAGCTCTTCGATCGAGTCGCCGTCGCTCGGGTAGACCGCGATGCCGATCGAGGCCGAAATGTGCACCACGTGCCCATCGAGGTCGAATGGCTGCTGCAGCGCTTCCTGGAATTTGTCGGCGATGGCCTTGGCGTCGGCGCGGTCGCGCAGCTCCGGCAGCACGATGGTGAATTCGTCGCCGCTGTGGCGCGCCAGCGTGTCGCCCTTGCGCAGGCATTCCTTCAGGCGCCGCGCCGCTTGCTGCAGCAGCTCGTCGCCTTTCACGTGGCCCAGGGTGTCGTTGACCAGCTTGAAGCGGTCCAGGTCGATGAACATGACGGCCAGCTCGGCCAGCTTGCGCTTGGCCTGGATCACGGCCAGTCCCAGGCGGTCCTTGAACAGGATGCGGTTCGGCAGGTCGGTCAGGATGTCGTGGTAGGCCTGGTAGGAAATCATCTCCTCGGCGCGTTTGCGGTCGGTGATGTCGCGCGCCACGCCGTAGGTGCCGAAGAATTCGTGCGTGGCCACTTCCGCGCCCGGCACGTGCATGCCGATCGCGTTAAGCGAAATCGTCATCAGCGTGTTGCTGAAGGTGCGGTCGCCGGCGGCGCTGTTGTTGCACTTCAGGCGCAGCTCCACGTTGCGCGATGCGCGCTCGTCGACGCGGCGCTCGTTGAACACGTAGCGCGCGCGCTCCTGGTCCTCGTCGTGCACCAGCACCGAGTAGTGGCTGCCGATCAGCTCTTCGCGCGAATAGCCCAGAAGCTGGTAGGCGCGGTCGTTGACGAAAGTGAAGCAGCCTTCGTGGTTCAGGGTATAGATGATGTCGGGCGAGCTGTCCACCAGGTAGCGGTACATCTTCTCCGAGTTTTCCAGGCGCTGCCCGATGCGCGCGTTCTCCACCGCCAGGCGGCGCTTCTGCAGCGCGTTCTCCACCGTCTTGAGCAGCTCGGGCGGATTGTACGGCTTGCGCAGGTAGTCGTAGGCGCCGCGCTTCAGGGCGCCGATGGCGGCCTCGATGCCGGCCTCGCCGCTCATCACGATCACGTCGCAGTCGATCTCGCGCGCGTTCACGAAATCCATGATGTCGTGGCCGCTCATGTCCGGCAGGCGCAGGTCCAGCAGCAGCAGGTCGAAGCGCTGGCGGTTCAATGCGGCCAGCGCCTCCGCGCCGTTGGTGGCGGTGACCAGCTGGTAGCAGTCCTGCACGCGCAGCAGCTCGTAGAGTGAAGAAAGCAAACGCGGTTCGTCGTCGACCAGCAGCAAGCGTGGCTGGAATTCCGGTGCCGGGGGCTGGGGCGTCGGGATGATCGGGTTCATGCGGGCCTTATACGGAATCCACCACGCCGCGCGCCTGCACCGGGGCGAGCTGGCTGGTGCTGCCGCGAGCCGGCAGCAGGAGTTCAAACGAGGTGCCGTTGGCGCCGCTGCGGCAGCTGATCATGCCGTTCAGCTTCTTGACCAGGCTGTGCACGATGGACAGTCCCAGGCCATGGTGCTTGCCTTCCTTGCTGCTCTTCACGGCGTTGAATAGATTGGCCAGCACTTCCTGCGACAGGCCGGGGCCCGCGTCGCTTACCACCAGCTCCACGTACAGCCGGCGTTCGCGGTTGACCAGCCCGCGGTTGGCAATTTCGATGCGGCCGCCGCCCGGCTGGGCTTCGATCGCGTTCTTGACCAGGTTGACCAGGATCTGCTTGAGCAGGTCGGCGTCGCCGTCGATCTCCTGCGGGCCGTCCTGCATGCGCGTGAGCACCTGCACCGAGGCGGGCAGGAAGTCGGTGGCGCGGAACAGTCGCAGCACGTCTTCCACCACGCGCGCCACATTGGTCACGCTGCCGGCGTCCGATGGCTGCAGGTCGGCCAGGCCGTTGATCAGGTGGCCGACGCGGTCGATCTCCTCGTTCAGGATCGACATTTCGGACACCACCGGCTCGCGCCGCGCCAGCTTGGCATCCAGCACCGACAGGTAGTTCTTGATGATCGACAGCGGGTTGTTCACCTCGTGCACCACGCGCCGCGATGCTTCCCGGTATTCCTCGGCCACGTGCGCCACCTGGCGCCGGGCGTGGCCGCGTTCGGACAGCGCGGTCTCCAGCGCATTGGCGGCCTGGCTGCCGAAGGCCTGCAGGAAGCGTTCCTTCTTTTGCAGCAGCGGCAGTTGCCAGGCCGGCACGCCGCCGACGATCATGCCCAGGCAGCGCTGGCCGGCCACCAGCGGCAGGCAGACCAGGGCTTCACTGCCGACGATGCGGAACAGCTGTTCTTCGGCGATGCCCACGCCGGCGCCCATCCCACCCGCGCGCGCGGCGAAGGCCAGCTGGCGGTGGTTGGCGGCGTCGGCCAGCAGGCCCGGTTTATTCAGCGGGACCGCGAATTCGGACAGGCGCTGCTGCGCTTCGCCGCTGCCCGCGCCTTGCAGCGCGTGGCCGGTCGGGCTCTCCAGCAGGATCACCGTGGTTTCGAGGTCGAACAGGATGCGCGCCGAACGCGTCATCGCGTCCAGCATGCCGGCTTCGCCCTGCTGGCGCGCGAAGCTCTGGCCCATCTCCTGCACCAGCACCATATTGCGCACTTCTTCGGACAGGCGCGCCTGCACCGGGTCGACCGGGGCGGGCGGCGCGGCGGGCGGCGCGGGCACGTCGTCGGCGCCCGCCAGGTCGATGCCCAGCGCCTCGGCCGCGCGCGCCACCTGGCGGGCGGCGGACTTGACGAAGGCGTCGAGCTTGTCTTCCTCGATGCCGCACAGCGCGGCCGCTTCCCCGGCGCCCTGCGGCGCTTCGGCGTGGTAGCACAGCTGGTGCGCCAGGCGCACGATGCGGATCAGGGGATGCGCCGCTTCCAGGCGCGGCACCGGCTCGTGGTGATACAGCACCGAGTCGGCCAGGAAGGAATCGAGGTTCCAGCGCTCGATCAGCCAGGCGCCGGCTTCGGCGTGGGTGATTTCCAGCGTGCGCTGCTCGACCGCGCACAGCTCTTCGTCGTCGCGCGCCGTGAAGTTATAGGCGTATTCCTTGGGCGCGGTGGCCAGCAGCGCCAGGCGGCCGACATTGTGCAGCAGGCCGGCCAGGTAGGCTTCTTCCACGTGCGGGTAGTCGATCACGCGGGCGATGTCGCGCGCGATCACGGCGGTGGTCAGCGAGCCTTTCCAGAAGGCGCGCAGATCGGTGCTGCCGCTGTGCGGGAAGTTGTTGAAGGTCTGGAACACCGACTCCGAGATCACCAGGGTCTTGATCATGTCGGTGCCGAGAGAAACCAGGGCCTGCTCCAGGCCCACCGTGCGGTTGTGGCGCTGGTAGGCAGAACTGTTGGCCACGGCGAGGATCTTGCTGGCCATCCCGGCATCCTTGGCGATCAATGCAGCCAGCTCCGGCATGCCGGCATCGTCGGCTTGCAGGAGCTCAATCAGCTTGATCAGGATCTGCGGCATGGCGGGCAGCCGCGCGATCAGCAAGCGATTGCGGATGTCTTGGTCGGGGTGTTGCATCAGACTTCGTCCAAATCCTCGAATTGCGGGTGTTTACCGGCTCTGTTCAGACTTGCAATCCACTGGCAAATTATCACAAATATACTATAACTTAGCAGCAATACAAATTTCTGACGGCAATAAGTTGCATTTGTGTAGAAAGAACTACACTCTTGGTAGCAATTTACTTTTACCCAACAATATTTTCAAATAGGCACTATCTTGCGCCGTAGTACGCGCGCCGTCAACCATAGGCCGAGGGCGCTCATGGTCAGCGCCAGTTGGCCGCATGCCAACCATAATAGCGAATGGGAAGCCAGCGGCGCCAACACCCCGGCCACCAGGGCCCCCAGCAGCGTGGTGGCGAACGACTGCACCGAGGCCACCGTGCCACGGATGTGCGGAAAGAGGTCCAGCGCCAGCAGGGTGGCGGCGGGCGCCGCCAGCGACATGCCGAAGGTGTAGAAGAACAGCGGCAGCACGCTCCAGGGCAGCGCGGGCGCGGCCAGCAGGTGGTAGCTCACGTTGGCCGTGGCTGCCGTGATCAGGAAGCAGAAGCCAAAGCCGATCTGGCGCGCGAAGCTGGTCTTGCCGGCGACGCGGTTGGCCGCCAGCGCGCCAAGGAAGATGCCGGACACCGCCGGCACGAACAGCCAGCCGAATTGCTCGGGCCCCAGGTGCAGTTGAGTCGGCAAGGCCACCGGCGCGGCCGTAATGTACAGGAACAGGCCGGCGAAGTTGAAGGCCACCACCCCCGTTTTCAAATGGAACAGCGGCGAGGCGAGAATGGCTTTGTAGTTGCGCCACAGGTAGCGCGGATTGAACGGCTGCCGCCTGTCGCGCGGCAGCGTGTCCGGCAGGCGGCGGTAGCAGACGATGAACAGGCACACCGTATAGCCGGCCAGCGACAGGAAGATGGTGCGCCAGTCCGAGTACTTGACGATGAAGCCGCCCAGCACCGGCGCCACGGCAGGCGCGATGGAGAAGATCATGGTCACCATCGACAGCAGCCGCGCCGCGGCGGCATCGGCGTACAAGTCGCGGATGATGGCGCGGCCGACGACCACGCCGGCACCGGCCGACACGCCCTGCAGCACGCGGAAGAACCACAGGTACTGGACCGAATGCGCGGCGGCGCAGCCCACGGTGCCGAGCAGGAAAGCCACCAGCGACACCAGGATCACGTTGCGCCGGCCAAAGGCGTCGGACAGCGCGCCGTGCCACAGCACCATGCCGGCAAAAGCCAGCATATACGCCGTCAGCGACTGCTGGACTTCAATCGGCGTCGCATGCAGCGTCGCCTGGATATTGGGGAAGGCAGGAAGATAAGCGTCGATCGAGAATGGTCCCAGCATCGACAAGCTGGCCAGCACCGCCGCCAGCCCACCGGGTCCCAGCGGCTTTCGCTGCGGCGCCTCCGGCTCGGGGATCTTGGCGGGAGCGTCGGGAGGAGGCGGGGGAGTCGGCGTGGAAAGCATCGCAGCATTCTACGCCGATCCGTGTTTACTCGCTCGCAGGCAGGTCCGCTTGCGGCTTGCGGTTAAAGCCCGCCACCATGTCGAAACGGAACAGGCGGCACTCGAGCGCACCGTTGAAGAACGGCGTCTTGCGCGACTCCTTCAGGCGCAGCATTTTCGGCAGGCCCAGGTCGGCCGTGAACAGGTAGGCGGTCCAACCGCTGAAGCGCTGCTTGAGCGTGGTGGAGAACGCGCTGTAGAAACTGCGCGCCAGTTCGTCCTCTTCCAGGCTGGCGTCGCCGCGCACGCCGATACGTTCGCCGTATGGCGGATTGGTCAGCAGGATGCCCGGCGTGCTGGTCGGCGCCTGCACCTGCTGCGCTTCGATCTGCTTGAGCGGTACTTCAAACAGGATGCCGGCGCTGCGCAGGTTGTGGCGCGCCATCGCCACCATGTCGCCGGAAATGTCGGAACCGAAAATGGTCGGTTCGGATGGCAGCGGGTTGGGCTTGAAGTCGGCCTTCATCTTCTGCCATGGCTCCGGGTCGAAGTCGTGGAATTTCTCGAACGCGAAGCGGCGCCGTGCGCCGGGCGGGATGCCTTGCACCATCTGCGCGGCTTCGCACAGGATGGTGCCGGAGCCGCACATCGGGTCGAACAGCGGAATGCCGGGCTTCCAGCCCGAGACGCGCAAGAGGCCGGCGGCCAGGTTTTCGCGCAGCGGGGCGTCGCCGGTCTCGGTGCGCCAGCCGCGCTTGAACAGCGCTTCGCCGGAGGTGTCGAGGTAGACCATGAACTGGCGCTGGTCGAGGAAGCCGAAGATGCGCATGTCGGGCTCGCGCGTGTTGACCGAGGGACGCTTGCCGTACATGTCGCGGAAGCGGTCGCACACGGCGTCCTTGATCTTCAGCGTGGTGAATTCCAGCGATTTCAACGGCGACTTGATGGCGGTGACGTCGACGCGGATGGTGTGGTGGATGCCGAACCATTCTTCCCAGGGCTGGGCCAGCACCAGGTCGTAGATGTCGTTTTCGTTCTGGTAGTGGCACACGCCCATGCGCATCAGCACGCGCGAGGCAATGCGCGAGTGCAGGTTGATGCGGTAGGCGTCGTACAGGTCGCCGGAGGCGTGCACGCCGCCGGGGACCTGGTTGTGCACCTTCATGGTCGGGCTCATGGCCGCGATTTCGGCCAGTTCTTCCGCCAGGGCGGCTTCCAGGCCGCGCGGGCATGGGCAGAAATAGGATGGCATTTGGGGGACCCTTTATCCGTTGGTTAAAACAAACCCGGTACTGCGGGGTCAGACCCAAGGGTCAGACCCCCGGTGTGCCGAAGCCAGTGGCCGTTGCGCAGACTGGGTCTGACCCAGGTTTACCAGGTTTTAGAAAGGCTTGACGACCACCAGAATCACGATCGCCAGCAGCATCAGCACCGGCACTTCATTGAACCACCGGTAAAACACATGTCCGCGGGTGTTTGCGCCGCGTTCGAACTTCTTCAGCAGGGAGCCGCAGGCGTGGTGATAGCCCAGCACCAGGAACACCACCGCCAGCTTGGCATGCAGCCAGCCCGGCATCTTGGCGCCATACTGCAGCACCACCAGCCAGATCCCGAACACCACCGCCGGCAGCGCCAGCAAGGTGGTGAAGCGGTACAGCTTGCGCGCCATCGTCAGCAGCCGCTCGGTCGCCGGCCCCGGCTTTTCCAGCGCCAGGTTGACGAAGATGCGCGGCAGGTAGAACAGCCCCGACATCCAGGAGACGATGAAGACGATATGCAGCGCTTTAATCCAGAGCATTCAATTATTTCCTGATCTCGCCGTGGCCGAACACCACGTATTTGAGGGAAGTCAGCCCTTCCAGGCCGACCGGGCCGCGCGCGTGCAGCTTGTCGTTGGAGATGCCGATCTCCGCGCCCAGGCCGTATTCGAAGCCGTCGGCGAAACGGGTCGAGGCGTTGATGATCACCGACGAGGAATCCACCTCGCGCAGGAAGCGCATGGCGGCGGAGTAGTCTTCCGTCACGATCGCCTCGGTGTGCTTGGACGACCAGGTATTGCAATGCTCGATGGCGGCGTCCAGGCCGTCCACCACGCGCACGGCCAGGATCGGCGCCAGGTATTCGGTGGCCCAGTCTTCCTCGGTGGCGTGCGCAAGGTGCGGATAGCCGGCGGCGGACAGGATGGCGAACGCTTCGTCGTCGGCGCGCAGCTCGACCTTCTCGGTGGCGTAGCGCGCAGCCAGCTGCGGCAGCACTTCGGCCGCGATGGGGCGCGCCACCAGCAGCGTTTCCATGGTGTTGCAGGTGCCGTAGCGGTGGCATTTGGCGTTGAAGCCGATGTCCAGCGCCTTGGCCATGTCGGCCTTGGCATCGATGTAGACGTGGCAAATACCGTCCAGGTGCTTGATCATCGGCACCGTGGCTTCTTCCATCAGGCGCGCGATCAGGCCCTTGCCGCCGCGCGGCACGATCACGTCCACGTATTGCGGCATGGTGATGAGGGCGCCCACGGCGGCGCGGTCGGTGGTGTCGACCACCTGCACCGCGTCTGCCGGCAGGCCGGCGCCACGCAGCCCTTCGGCCACCAGCTTGGCCAGGGCGCGGTTGCAGTGGATCGCTTCCGAGCCGCCGCGCAGGATGGTGGCGTTGCCGCTCTTGATGCACAGGCCGGCCGCGTCGACGGTGACGTTGGGGCGGGCTTCGTAGATGATGCCGATCACGCCCAGCGGCACGCGCATCTGGCCGACCTGGATGCCCGAGGGGCGGATTTTCACGTTCGAGATTTCGCCCACCGGATCCGGCAGCGACACGATCTGGCGCAGGCCTTCCACCATGGTGGCGATGGCTTTGTTGGTCAGCGCCAGGCGGTCCAGCATGGCCGGGGCCAGGCCGGCGGCGCGGGCGGCGGCCAGGTCCTGCTCGTTGGCCGCGCGCAGGGCCGGCGCTTCGCGCTCGATGGCGGCGGCGATCAGTTCCAGCGCGCGGTTGCGGGTGGCGCTGTCGGCGCGCGCCATGCCGCGCGAGGCGGCGCGGGCGCGGCGCCCGATGTCTTCCATATACTGCTTGATGTCCATTTCTTTACCCTCGTGCTACTTTCAGTGCCAGCTGCAGCATGGCGTCCCACTGGTCGCCGGCGAACGCTTTCGCGCGCAGGCCCTTGACCATGCGGTCGACCTGGGCGGCCTGCTGCATCGCCGCCTCCAGGGTGGGCAGCGAGATGCGGCGCAGCGCCGGTTCCATCAGCCGTTCGCGCGGGCCCCAGATGCGGTATTCCTTCAGGAGCGCCGGCAGCGGACGGCCCTGGGCCATGCCTGCCTTTAATTTTAGCAGCG
>JBCNPK010000037.1:0-57199 GCA_039593355.1 Pseudoduganella sp. | reverse complement strand
CCCTGTCAAGAACGAAGTCGGGGTCAGCTCCGGCAATCGGACATTTTGCGCAGCAAAATGTCCGATTGCCGGAGCTGACCCCGAATTTCTAATTAATAGCGATTAGGGTTGTTGGGACGGGCGTCGACGCGGTTGGGCACGCCGTCGTTGTCGCGGTCTCGGTCGTAACGGTTGGGGATGCCATCATGGTCGCTGTCGCCGCGTTCCCAGCGGCCCCGTTCCAGCCGCCAGCGGCCATTGTCCAGCTGGGCCCAGCTGGGCTCACGCCAGTGGTAGCCATGGCGGGCGCGCACGTATTTGCCGCTCACCCAGACGTGGCGGTGGCCATTCCAGCGCCAGTAGCCGGGCGTCCAGACGAAGCCGTGGCGGGCCGGGGGAATCACCTCGTCGCGCGGCGGCGGCGGGGCGACGCGGACTACGACCACGTCGGCGCTGGCCGCCGGGGTGTAGACCAGGCCGCCGCCGAGGGATGCCGTAATAAATGTGGCAATGAGCAATTTTTTCATGATTCGCTCCTTCATTTCGTGATGTGGGGAATTTTTGCTGAGACGGCCGCGGCCGTATGTGCGCACACACGCTTTCATCCTTGCATTGATTTTCTAGTAATATTGCGCAAATTCATGCCCGTCGGAGACACCATGCGTCGTTGCTTCACATTGATTTCCTTCCTGCTGGCCTCGCACGCCGGCGCGCAAACCTCGCCCATGGCGCCGGATATCGTCCCTGGCTTCGAAGCGCCGCAGGAGCAGGCCGACTACATCAAACGTGTGGTCATGATTCCGATGCGCGACGGGGTGCGCCTGCACACGGTGATCGTGGTGCCGAAAGGGGCCAGCAAAGCGCCGATCATCCTGACCCGCACGCCGTACAGTGCGGACGGGCGTGCCAAGCGCAATGTGAGCCCTTCTATGCAGTCTTCGCTGCCGCAAGGCGATGAGGTGTTCGGGCGCGATTTCATCCGTGTGTTCCAGGATGTGCGCGGCAAATACGGTTCGGAAGGCGAGTACGTAATGACCCGTCCAGTGCGCGGGCCGCTCAATTCGAGCCAGACCGACAACGGTACCGATGCCTGGGATACCATCGACTGGCTGGTAAAAAACGTGCCGGAGACGAACGGCAAAGTGGGCATGATCGGCTCTTCGTACGAAGGCTTTACCGTGCTGATGGCGTTGACCGAGCCCCATCCGGCCCTGAAAGCGGCCGTGCCAATGAGTGCGATGGTCGATGGCTGGCGCGGCGACGACTGGTTCCACAACGGCGCTTTCCGCGTCAATACCTTGGATTACATCGCCAGCCAGAATACCGCCAAGGGACGTGGCGAGGCCTTGCCAACCGGGGCGTATGACGATTACGACGCGGTCCTGCGCGCCGGTTCGGTGGCGGACCTGGCCCGCAAATATGGGCTGGACAAGCTGAACTTCACCAAGAAGCTGTTCGAGCACCCGGCATACGACA
This sequence comes from Pseudoduganella sp., assembly GCA_039593355.1. Lineage (GTDB taxonomy): Bacteria > Pseudomonadota > Gammaproteobacteria > Burkholderiales > Burkholderiaceae_D > Rugamonas. The sequence continues at coordinate 55,744 of JBCNPK010000037.1, read as the reverse complement.
GCTTCTGGCAGGAGCAGGCGCTGGACCGCATCCTGGCCAAGCGTCCGCTGACGGTGCCGACCATGCATGTGGTGGGGCGCTGGGACCAGGAGGATATCTACGGCGCTTACGCTACTTACGCGGCGCTGGAAAAGCAGGACAAGGACAATAAGCTGAACTTCCTGGCAGTGGGGCCCTGGCGACACAGCGGCGTCAATTACGACGGCTCTTCGCTCGGCGCGCTGCGCTTCACCGGCGATACGGCGCTGGAGTTCCGCCGTGATGTGATGGTGCCTTTCCTGAAGCAGTATCTGGTGGATGGCGCACCGGCTGCGAATACGCCGCCTGTGCTGTCCTACCAGACGGGCAGCAATCATTGGCAGCGCCTGAACCAGTGGCCTGTTTCGTGCGCAACCGGCTGCCCTTCGGCTGCCAAGACGGTGTACCTGGAGGATGGTTTCAAGCTGTCCTGGGCCAAACCGGCCAACGCCAAGGGATTTGATGAATATGTCGCCGATCCGGCCAAGCCGGTGCCGTTCGTTCCGCGTCCGGTGCGCATGGGCGATGAGAATGTGTGGAAGCCTTGGCTGGTGCAGGACCAGCGCTTCGTCAGCGACCGTACCGATGTGTTGAGCTATGTGACCGAACCGCTGAAAGAGCCGCTGGTGCTGTCGGGTGCTCCGCAAGTTCACTTGCTGGCGTCAACCACGGGCAGCGATGCCGACTGGGTGGTGAAGGTGATCGACGTTTACCCGGATGAAGTGCCGTCGCAACCGGCCCTGGGCGGTTACCAGCTGCCGCTGTCGATGGATATCCTGCGCGGCCGCTATCGCGACAGCTTTGAGAAGCCGTCTGCCATCCCTGCCAATAAGCCGGTGCAATACAGCTTTGCGCTGCCGCCTGTCGACCATGTCGTGCTGCCGGGGCATCGTTTGATGATCCAGGTGCAATCGAGCTGGTTCCCGCTATACGACCGCAATCCGCAGACCTATGTGCCGAACATCTTCTTCGCGGCGCCGGGGGACTACAAGAAGTCCACGCAGCGCGTGTTCCATGGCAGCTCGATCGAATTGCCGGTGGCGGGGAAGTAATCAGACAAAGCTCTCGCCCGTCAGGCAAGGCGCATCAATACCGCGCCGGCCGCGATGGCGGCGATCGCCACGGCGCGCTTGCTGCCGATGCGTTCGGACAGGAAGAAGCGGGCGATCAGGGCTGCGAACAGGATGGAGGTCTCGCGCAGGGCCGCGACGGCGGCCAGCGGTGCGACTGTCATTGCCCACAAGGCGAGGCCATAGGCGCCCAGTGTTCCGGCGCCGCCGAGGATGGCCACGCGCCAGAACTGGCGTGCATAGTCGAGCAACTGGTGCGGGCAGCGCAGCATGCACCAGGCCAGCAGCCCTACCGCACTCAGAACGTGCAGCCACATGACATATGCGGCAGGGGCGCCGGAGGCGCGCGCTCCCATGCCGTCTACCAGGGTGTAGGCGGCGATGACCAGGGCATTCAGCAATGCGTAGACGGTAGCGCGGCGGCGGGCGGCGGATGCATCACCTGCGGCGCCGCCGCGCGTGGGCTCGGGCGAGCGGGTGGCGAACCAGAGGCCGAAGATGCCACCGCTGATGCAGGCGACAGCTGCGTATTGGGTGAGCGTGAGTTGTTCGCCCAGCAGCGGCACGCTGGAGAGCGCGACCAGGAGCGGGGCGCTGCCACGCATCAGCGGGTAGGCGTGGCTCATGTCGCCGTGGCGGTAGGCGGCTGACAGCAGGCCATAATAAAAATAATGGATGACGGTGGACAGCAGGGCATACTGCCAGCTGGCGGCTGCCGGCTGGGCCAGGAAGGGCAGCAGCGGCAGCGAAATCAGGCCGGCGCCGGCCGCCACGAGCACGCTGCTCAGGAAGGGATCGCGCCCTTTCTTGACCAGCGCATTCCAGCCGGCGTGCAGCAGCGCACCGCACAGGACAATGGCGACCACCGAAGGCGCCATCAGCGGGGCCGCACGCTTTCGCTCAGGATTTCCGGCCGATGGTAGCGCTGGAAGCCTTCCATCACCACGTTGGACTTGGCGGCACGCTCCAGCAATTCGAGCAGCACGGCACGGTCGTCCGGCGAGAGTGAGCTGCGCGAAACATAGACCCCGGTTTGCTGCCAGGGCAATTCGGGGAGGGATTCGAGACGCAGCCGGTCCAGCATGCCGTTCACGCGCGGCTCGCGGTTGATGGCGCCGGCCAGGATGGTCGGCCCCATGATTGTCAGGTCCACGGCGCCGACGAACAGCAGGCGTGCAACGGCGGTGGGGTCCACTTCTACGAACAGGCGGCCCTGGCGGGCCAGCTCGCGCAGGATGGACTGGTAACCTTCGCCGTAATCGTAGCCGCGCACCACGGCCACGCGCAAGTCGCGGCGGTCCAGCAGGTCTTGCGCATTGGTGATCGGCGGGCGCGGGCTTTGCAGGGAAATCAGGGTGGCGCGGTGGCCCACCATCGGCACGAAAATGCCGTAGGCGTCGCGCGCGGGGGTGCGCGTGGCAGGCAGCAGCAGGTCGGCCTTGCCGGTCTCGAACAGCAGTTCCTGGCGCGCGCGGGGGACGGAAATAAAGGTGAAATGGCAGCCGGCGCGCGGTCCCAGGCTGCGGAAAATATCCGGGTAGATGCCGCTGAAGGTGCCGTTGCCGACGATGACACTCACACCGGTACTCGATACCGGTACCACGATATCGCGCGAACAGTCGGCAAGCACAGGCAGCGCCACCAGGATGGGCAGGGCGGCGAGCAACTGGCGGAACATGCGGTACGCGCTACTGGTCATATCGCAATTATGCACTCGTTTCCGGGGCGGAGGCTGTAGCCATGTGGTGCTGGCGGAAGTAGCGCCGCGCCACGAAAATCCCCACCGCCTGCATGGCTGCGCAGACGAAGAAGCTGCTGCCGATGCGCCAGTCGCTCGGCGGCAGGTGGCTGACGGCGCTTAGGATCGCCCCGCCCAGCAGGGGCATGAGCACCGATCCCAGGCTGCTGATCGATTGCAACGAGCCCATCAACTCGCCCTGTTCGTTGGCCGGCGTGGCCTTGGACACGATGCCTTGCAGCGCCGGGCCGGCGGCAAAGGAGAGCAGGTTGCACAGGATGAAGACGTACATCATCCAGCCGTGCGTGGCCAGGCCGTACAGCATGTAGGTGATGGCGCCGGACGACAGGCCAATCAGCGACAGTCGCACTTCGCCGAATTTGCGGATGAAGATGCCCAGCAGGCCCGCCTGCACCACCGCTGCCGCAACGCCAACGCAGAACAGGGCCGCGCCGTTTTCGGCCGGCGTCCAGTTGAAGCGGAAGTGCGTGTAGAGCACCCAGGTCGATTGCAGCATCATCTGGGCGGCGGTGACCAGGGTGAAGGTGACCACCAGGCCGCGGATATCCTGTCGCCGCGCCAGCTTGGCCAGGGCGCTGAAGGGATTGACCGACACCAGCTTGAACTTCTCGCGGCGCTCTTGTGGCAGGGATTCCGGCACGAAGAAATAGCCGTAGGCAAAATTGGCGAAGGAGAGCCCGGCTGCCACATAGAACGGCAGGTGCAGGTTGACGTCACCCAGCAGCCCGCCCAGCATCGGGCCGCAGATGAAGCCCAGGCCGAAAGCGGCGCCGATCTTGCCGAAGCTCTTGGCGCGGTCTTCGTGGGTGGAGATGTCCGAGGCGTAGGCGGATGCCACCGACATGCTGGCCGAGGACATGCCGCCGATCACGCGGCCAATGAACAGGCAGGCCAGGTTGGGCGCCCAGGCTGTGGTCAGGAAATTGATGCCCATGCCGGCCATGGAATATAGCAGCACCGGGCGGCGGCCCACGCGGTCGCTGATCGCGCCCAGCATCGGCATGAAGATGAACTGCAGCAGGCCGAAGGTGGCGCCCAGCACACCGTACCACAGCGCATGCAGTTCGCGGTCCTGCACATACTGGCCGACCAGGATCGGCAGCACCGGCACGATGATCCCGATGCCCAGCATGTCGATGAAGATGCTGACCAGGACGAAGTTCAGGTTGCCCTTCGAATTATGCGCGCTCATGCAGCCACCGCCCACTCTGCGACGAAGCTGTCGCGGAAGGCTAGCAACTCCCTCAGCCGCTGTTCGCCAAGCGTGCGGCCGGCGGCGGTCTGCATGGAGCCGGGCAGGGTGGCCAGCTTCACTTCAATGTGATCCAGGGAATAGACCTTGTCGTTGCGCTCGCGCTTGAGGGCGAGCGGGTCGTCGGGATGGGCCAGAGCGGTACCCATGCGGCCGGCGATGTAGAACATACGCGCCAGGCCGATTGCGCCCAGGGCGTCGAGGCGGTCGGCATCCTGCACGATCCGCGCTTCAAGCGTGCCCGGTTGCAAGGCGGCGGAGAAGCTGTGGGTCTCGATCGCGTGGGCCACGGCGTCCAGGCGGTCGGCGGGGAAGCCGGCATCGGCCAGCTGGGTGCGCGCCAGCACGGCGGCCTGGCGCGATGCCAGGTGGCGCTGCGGGTGGTTCTTGGGCAGGTTGACCAGGTCGTGCAGGTAGCAGGCGGCCATCACGACCAGCTGGTCGGCTTCGGGATGCTGCTCCAGCAGGATGGTGGCATTTCGCCACACGCGGTGCAGGTGGTTGGTGTCGTGGGCGCCATCGTCGCCCGCTGCAGCGCTGGCCAGCGCCACCAGGCGCGGCTGCCAACTGCTCAGCGAAGTATCCATAAAAATGCCGTGTCCTTATTAATAGCTGCGCAATTGTGCCATGACTTAAGCGCAAGCTTGCATGTTTCTCTACGGCAAAATTGTTGGTGATTATTTTATTGGTCTACGGTAACATATTACTGTCGTCCTTCATAAGTGAAATAACATCATGACTACTACCACCAGCCAAGCCGCCGAGTTCCTGGCCTTTACCCTTGGGCAGGAAGAATACGGCATCGATATCCAGAAGGTCAGCGAGATCCGCAGCTACGAGCAGCCGACCCGCATCGCCAGCGCGCCGGACTATGTGAAGGGTGTGATCAACCTGCGCGGCCTGATCGTGCCGATCATCGACATGCGCGTGCGTTTCAAGCTGGGCGAGCCGGCGTACGGCCCGTTTACGGTCGTGATCATTTTGCACATCGGTTCGCGCACGGTCGGCATCGTGGTCGACGCGGTGTCCGACGTGACGACGCTGCAGCCCGAACAGATCAAGCCGGCGCCCGATATCAGCGGCTCGATGGACACCGAATACATCACCGGCCTCGGTACCATTGAAGAGCGCATGCTGATCCTGGTCGACATCGAACGTCTGATGTCTTCGGCCGACATGGGCCTGATTGAAAAAATGGCGGCATGAAATTGTTGAACAAGCTGAGCATCGGCAAACGCCTGGCCTTTGGCTTTGCCATCACCCTGGCATTGTCCATCGTGATCGCGGCCATCGGCGTCTGGCGCCTGCAGCAGGTCGCCGGCGCCACGCGCCATATGATGGAGACGCCGCTGGCGAAAGAGCGCATGATCTCCGACTGGTATTCGAAGATCGACAGCGCGGTTCGCCGCACCACGGCCATTGCCCGCAGCAGCGACGCTTCGCTGGGCGCATTCTTTGCCGAAGAATCGAAAGCCTCGTCCGCCGCTTCGGCCGACCTGCAGAAGCGCATCGAGCCGCTGATCAGCGATGCCGACGAAAAAGCGCTGTGGGAACGCGTGATGGAACAGCGCAAGGCATACCTGGCTTCGCGCGACAAGGTCGCCAAGCTGAAGACGGGCGGCGAACTTGAGCAGGCCAATGAGGTATTCGAGAAGACCTACCAGCCGGCCGCTGCGCAATACCAGGCCCTGGTGCAGGACTTGCTGACCATGCAACGCGGGAAGATCGATGCCATCGGCAAGGACATCGACAGCATCTCGGTCCACAGCCGCAGCTTGCTGACGGTGCTGGCGGTGCTGGCCGTGGCCTTTGGCGCAGTGTGCGCTTATATGCTCACCCAAGGGATCACCATTCCGCTGTCGCGCGCGTTGGATGCGGCGCGCCGGGTCGCGGCGGGCGACCTGACGGGCGAAATCCGCGTGCACGGCGCGGACGAAACCGGGCAGCTGCTGGCGGCCCTGAAGGAAATGAACCAGGCCTTGCTGAACATCGTCAGCGAGGTGCGCAGCGGGACCGATTCGATCGGCATCGCCTCGACCGAAATCGCTGCGGGCAATCAGGATTTGTCGGCCCGCACCGAGCAGCAGGCCGCGTCGCTGGAAGAAACCGCATCGTCGATGGAAGAACTGACTTCGACCGTCAAGCAGAATGCGGACAATGCGCGCCAGGCGAACCAGCTGGCCGGCGCAGCCGCTTCGGTGGCGCGCAAGGGGGGCGACGTGGTGGCCGAAGTGGTGGGCACCATGGAGTCGATCGATGCGTCTTCGCGCAAGATCGTTGACATTATCACGGTGATCGACAGCATTGCGTTCCAGACCAACATCCTGGCCTTGAACGCGGCGGTGGAGGCGGCGCGCGCCGGTGAACAGGGGCGCGGCTTCGCGGTCGTGGCCTCCGAAGTGCGCAACCTGGCGCAGCGTTCGGCGGCTGCGGCGAAGGAGATCAAGGAACTGATCGGCGACTCGGTCGAGAAGGTCAACGCTGGCACGCGCCTGGTTTCCGATGCCGGCAACACGATGCAGGATATCGTCGCCAGCGTGCAGCGCGTGTCGGACATCATCAGCGAAATCACGGCTGCCAGCGCGGAGCAGAGCTCCGGCATCGAGGAGGTCTACAAGGCTGTCGGCCAGATGGACCAGGTGACGCAGCAGAATGCCGCCCTGGTGGAAGAAGCGGCGGCAGCAGCCGAGGCCATGCAGAACCAGGCCCGCAGCCTGGCCCAAGCGGTCAGCGTGTTCAAGGTGCGCTAAGCGGCACCTTCGTGGATCGCCTGCTGCGACAGGCGGTCCGCATCGCCATTGCGATGGCGCGGTACCCAGCGCACGTGCACCTGGGACAGGGCCGACATCAGTTGCCCTGCGCGGGCGCGGTGTTCCTCCAATGCCCGCGACCCAGCCTGGGGCGACACCAGCACATCGTGCACCACCACCTGGCTGTCGCCATAGACCAGCAATTCCGTCACACCCAATTCCACCGCTTTTTCCAGTGCGGCGATCAGGGCCAGGTATTCGGCGTCGCCGCTGCTGCCGTGGCCTGCGCGGCGGCTGATCTCCACACGCTCGCCAGCAGGACCGGCGAGCAGGGCGCCAATGCCGATACGGCCAGGATTGGGATGGGCTGAACCGTCGAACCAGGCGCGCCATGCGGCGGGGGAGGCGGGAACCGATTGGCGCGCCGTTTTTTCAGCGCGCGCGCGTTCTTGTTTTGTTGACATGAGTAAATATTCTTGCAACACTTGCGTGGCTGTTTTCCCTCCACTTTAACAGGAGAATACCCATGCAATTGATCCAACGCGCCGCAGGCGCCGTTGCGCTGGCATTGGCAATGCAGCTGGCCTGCGCGGCTCCCGCAAAACCGGTGCGCAAGTACACGATCGAGCAGTTCATGGCGACCACGTCGATCAATGGCGCCTCTTTCAGCCACGACGAAAAGACGATCCTCTTCAACAGCAACGAGACCGGCATCTTCAACGCCTATGCGATCCCGGTCGCCGGCGGCAAGCCGGTGGCGCTGACCAGGTCCACTACCGACAGCACCTTTGCGATCAGCTATTTCCCGGGCGATAACCGCTTCCTGTTCACGCGCGACAAGGGCGGCGACGAGCTGAATCACCTGTATGTGCGCGAACTCGATGGCAGCGAAAAGGACCTGACGCCGGGCGAAAAGCTGAAGGCGAGTTTCTTCGGCTGGAGCGACGACGACAGCGCTTTTTACGTCCTGTCCAACGAACGCAATCCCAAATTCCCGGACCTGTACCGCTATAGCGCGAAGGATTATTCGCGCACCATGCTGTACCAGAACGACAGCGGCATGAATATCGCGCGCATCAGCCGCGACGAAAAATGGCTTGCGCTGGGCAAGCCGAATACCACTTCGGACAGCGATATCTACCTGTACAACCTGGCCGGCAAGGAATTGAAGCACATCACCCCGCACAAGGAAGCGGCCAGCTACCAGACGGCCACCTTCGATCCCGAATCGAAAAAGCTGTACTTCACTTCCAATGCGGGCGGCGAATTCGACAGCCTGCGCACCTACGACCTGGCTAGCGGCCAGGTGGCAGAGCACGAGAAAGCCAAGTGGGACGTGGTGGGCACCAGTTTCTCGCGCAATGGACGGTTCCGGACTTCCGCCGTGAACGAGGATGGCAGTACCGTGCTGCGCGTTGTGGAAGGCAAGGAAGAAAAGCCGCTGGCGCTGCCGAAAGTGCCGGGCGGAGAAATGAGCGCCGCCGTCTTCTCCGACAGCGGCAAGCTGATGGCGTTTTACGTCAACGGCGACCGCTCGCCGAACAACCTGTTCGTGTACGACCTGTCGACGAAAAAGGTCAAGCAGCTGACGCAAAGCCTGAGCAAGGATATCGACCCGAACGACCTGGTGGATGCGGAAGTGGTGCGCTTCAAGTCCTTCGACGGCACGGTGATCCCTTCCATCTACTACAAACCGAAGGGCGCGTCGGCCAGCAACAAGGTTCCGGCGGTGGTGTTCGTGCACGGCGGGCCGGGCGGCCAGACGCGCCGTGGCTACAGCGCGATGATGCAGTACCTGGCCAACAATGGTTACGCCGTGCTGGGCATCAATAACCGTGGCAGCAGCGGCTATGGCAAGACCTTTTTCACGGCCGATGACCGCAAGCATGGCCGCGAACCGCTGTGGGATTGCGTCGAAGCCAAGACTTACCTGGCCAGCCTGGGCTACATCGATCCTGAGCGTATCGGCATCGTGGGAGGGAGCTATGGCGGCTACATGACGCTGGCGGCCCTGGCTTTCCGCCCGGAGGCGTTCAAGGTGGGCGTGGATATCTTCGGCGTCAGCAACTGGATCCGCACGCTTGAATCGATTCCGCCGTACTGGGAAGCCCAGCGCAAGGCCTTGTACGAGGAAATCGGCGACCCGGTAAAGGACAAGGAAATGCTGATGGCGACTTCGCCGCTGTTCCATGCCGCCGACATCCGCAAGCCGCTGATGGTCATCCAGGGCAAGAACGACCCGCGCGTGATCAAGCCTGAAAGCGATGAAATCGTGGAAGCGGTGAAGAAGAACAATGTACCGGTCGAATACGTGGTGTTCGACGACGAAGGCCACGGCTTCCGCAAGAAAAAGAACGAAGCAACTGCCAACGCAAAGATGGTGGAGTTTCTCGACCGGTATTTGAAGGCCGGCGACAACCGGCAGATGGGGCAGCAATAAGTTGCAAGCGGCCGCCCGGGTCAGGCGGCCGCCACGCCATTAGCGGCGGTAAGGATTGTCGGGGCGGCGGTCGTAGCGGTTAGGCACGCCGTCGCCATCACGGTCGCGGTCATAGCGGTTTGGAATGCCGTCGTTGTCGCGGTCGCGGTCCCAGCGGTCCGGAATCCCGTCGTGGTCGCGGTCATGGCGGCGGCCGCGGTCGTGGTAGTAGTAGTCGCGGCTCGGTTCGCGGTAGGCATAGCTTGGGCCTTGTACGTAGTGCGGTCGGTTCTCGTACACGACCCAGCCGCCCTCACGCCAACCCCAGCCATTACCGGTGCGCACCCATTCCGACGGCACGTAGCGGTAGCCCGGACGTTCCTGCATCCAGTGGCCGGCCACCCAGACGTGGCGATAGCCGTCCCAGCGCCAAACGCCAGGTGCCCAGACGTAGCCGTAGCGCGGCGGCGGCACGCTTTCAAAACGCAGCGGCGGCGGAGCGTTGCCGATCACGACGCTGAAGTCAACCTGCGCCTGGGCGGCGGTCGGCGCGATGGCAGCCACGCCAAGTGCCAGGGTGGCTGCAGCGATGAATTTCGATTTGAACATGGCATTTCTCCGGTTGGTGATGCGCTGAGTTCAATATATCAAGGGCGCCGCCGGGAATAAAAGGTTGATTCAGTTTCTTACAAATCTCGCCGGGCCGTAACAGTTGCCCGGATCAGGAGGGGAAAAGCCCCTCAAACAAAGGGAATGGATGGGCTGCCCCTGTGCCAAGATAAGGAGGCGTGCATTGGGCGCGCCGATGCCCCTGCTACAATCAGTCAGCGCTGGGTCGAACAAGGAGTAGCAAATGTTCAAGATGTTTGGTTTTGGCGGCGTGAAGTGCCCCCGATGCGATCACCGCAACAGCGACACTTCCGCTTACTGCAACCAGTGCGGCCTGACGCTGGGTGCGGCGCACAACGCGCCTGTGCTGCGCGAAAACCGCTGGGTTCCCGCCAACGATGAGCTGGCGGTATATTTCGGCGTGCGCCAGCTGTCCGGCATCTTCACCAAGACCTTGCGCGTGCCGGCTTCCACCCGCGCCTACATCCTGCAGGGCGAGCGCGCCACCGAAGTGCCGGAAGGTGAGTATGAGCTGGAAGGCTTTTTCGCCCGGCTTTCCAGCCTGCTGCGCGACCAGAGCGGCGAAATCCTGATCACCCGCACCACGCCGCTGCCGGTCGAATTCAATTTCAGCGACCTGCATACGGCGGAATTCCTCAAATTGACCGCCCGTTTCACGATCGGGCTGCAAGTGGCCGACGTGCCGGCCTTTGCCAAACATTTCATGACCGTGCCGGGCGCTGTTACCACGCTCCAGTTGCATGAGCTGATCGCGCCTTCGGTGCGCCAGGTCGCCGCCGAATTCCTGGGGGCGCGTTCCGTGCGTGACATGGCCAGTTCCACCACCCTGCGCGAGCAATTGAATGAACGCCTGCAAAACGCGCTGGGCCAGCGGCTGGCCGAATTCGGGCTGGCGGCGGGGCAGGTCGAGACCCTGGTTCTGCGCCACGACAAGTACGACGATAACCGCGAACGGGTGGGCAGCCTGTTCCTGATCGCGGACGAACGCCAGCATCAGCTCGATCACGTGAAGCAGATCGACAAGCTGTACGACCAGGAGGAATGGCAGGCGATCTGGCGCCAGGAGCAGAAAATGCGCAGCGATTTCCGCAAGGCCGAGCTGAAGATCGAAGCCGAAGAGCAGATGCAGGCAATCCGCGCCCGCGAGATCGACCTGTACGGCCGCATTGTCGCGGCCAAGACCCGCAAGCAAGCCTTCGATCACGGCGCCGGCGCGGCGTTGACCGACCTGGAACATGAACTGGCCCGCCACAAATCCCTGCACGCCGACGAGGAAGCGCAATGGGACCAGGTGCGGCGCCTGGCGCAGATCAAGATGCGTACGGAAATGGAGCTGGCGCAGCAGGCGGCCCTGGAGGAAAAGGCGCTGGCCAGGCAGCGTTTTTCGCACCAGCTTTACCAGCAGCAGCTGCAGCACCGCATCCAGCAGGCCCTGGCAATCGAGGACGAGGACTACCGCCACAAGCAGTTGCAGCTGCTGCGCAAGGCGGAAACCGATGCCAAGCTGCGCGAGCAGGAGATCGAGGCTGAACACCACCGCGCCAAATTCCAGGGTATTGCCCTGGCCAATGCCGCCCGCCACCGCGAGGCGGAGCGCGTCATGGAGTGGGAAGAGGAGCAATACCTGGCCCGCAAGCGCGAGATGGCGCGCGGCGAAGCGGCAAAGGACGCCGGCTCCCAGGTGCAGGTCGCCGAAATCAGCGCCAAATTGGAAGAGCTGAAACGCAGCGGCGCCAATGCCGAGTCGCTTGCCCAGTACGAAAAGCTGCTGCGCACCATCGAAGCCGACGGGGTGCAGCAGCGGCAGGCGCAAAACCTGGCGCGCCAGGCCATGCTGGACCAGGTGGCGGTGGAAGAGCAGCGCCTGGAGCTCAAGCTGCGCGACCAGGAAGCGCAGTGGCAGCAATCGCTGAAAAAAATGGAAATGGAGCGTGAAGAGCGCTTCAACCGCTGGAAAGTTGAATACGACAGCATGGTGGCGCAGCAGCAGCACGCCGCCGACATGGCGCGCATCGACATCGAGCGCCTGGAGTCGATCGGCCGCATGAGCGATACTGCCAAGATTGCGCTGGCGGCGACGCCGAACGCCGAAGCCCTGTCGCGCCTGATGCGCCAGCAGGCGCAGTCTGCCATGTCGCCGGAGCAGTTGCAGGCCCTGGCCGGCGTGGTGGCGGCGGAAAACAGCATCTCGCCGGCCGAGGCCATGCGGCTGGCGCGCGAGGAGGTCCGCGATGAGCGCTCTTACCGCGACAGCGTGGGCGACAAGGAACGCCAGCACCAGCTTGACCTGCTGCGCGCGCAGGCGGGTGTGAAAAACGCGGTGGGCCGCCGCTGTCCGAACGGCCATCATGTGCCGGCCGATTGCGGCGACGCGAAGTTTTGTCCGGAGTGCGGAGCGCCGCTAGCGAGGTAAGCTAACGTAACAGAAGAGATGCAGACTGCCCGAGACAAGATCCGCGAACTGCGTGCCCTGCACGAAGATGGCCTGTTAAGCCTGCAAGAGTTCGACCGCCGCAAGAATGCCATCCTGGATGCCGAGTATGCGCCGCCGGGAGGGGCTGCCGCGCCCATCGCCGTCCCGCGCCAGGGCACCGAGCTGGGATTGATGTCCGGCCAGGAGGTCGGCCCGCACAACCGCCGTTACCGCCTCGAGCGCCTGCTCGGCATGGGCGGTATGGGCCAGGTGTGGCAGGCCACCGACCTGGCGACCCATGCGGAGCTGGGCCATAGCGCCGTGGTGGCGCTGAAGATCCTGCCGCCGCAGCTCACGCAAAGCCCGGCCCACGCCAAGCTGCTGATCGAGGAGGCGACCCAGGCGCGCCGCCTGGCGCATGACAATATCGTGCGCGTCTACGAGTGGGCGCAGGACCCGGCCACCTCCTGCTACTTCATCATCATGGAATGCCTGGAAGGACAGGATCTGGACGCCTGGCTGGCGGAACATGGCAAGGCGACGCCGGCCCAGGTGCTGCAGATGCTGCGCCCAGTGGCGGCGGCGCTGCAATACGCCTGGGACAAGCACCAGCTGGTGCACCGCGACATCAAGCCCGGCAACGTGTTCCTGACCAGGTCCGGCGAAATCAAGCTGCTGGACTTCGGCATCGCCTCGCGCGCGCGCTCGACCGGCACCGACCTTGGCATGGCGGCGCCCAATGCCGGCACCGCCGGCTACCGCGCACCGGAAGCGGGCACCAGCCAGGGCACGCCGCGGCCGCAGGTGGATGTCTACGCGGTGGCGATCATGATTTACCAGCTGCTGGAAGGGCGGATGCCTTTCGATGGACAGCCGACGGCGCTGCTGGAGCCGGTGAAACCGCAGGCGCTGAACGCGAAGCAATGGGAAGTGCTGAAGCGCGGCTTTGCCAACCGCGCCGGCGAACGCCCGGAATCGGTGGGCGCGCTGCTGGACGCCCTGCAGCAGGCTGGCGAACCGGGTGTGGACGAAGCCGCCCAGCGCGAAGCAGAGCGCAAGGCCGAACGCGCCGCGGCGCAGCAGAAGGAGCGCGAAGAACGTAGCGCACGCGAGGCGCGCTCCCGCGCCGACGCCATCGCCCGCGCGGAAGAGGAAGAGCAGCGCCGCCAGAAGCAGGCGGAGCAGGCTGCCCGTCACAAGGCCGAGGCCCTGGCCGCCGCGCAGGAGAAGGCGCGCCAGGACCAGTTGCGGCGCGAGCAGGAAAAGCAGCGCAAGCTGCAGGAAGAACGCGAGGCGAAAGAGCGCAAGGAGCGCCTGCGCCAGCAGCTGATCGCGCGGCGCGATGCCGATGCGTTGAAGGCGCGCCAGGCGGAGGAGGAGCATCAGCGCAAGCTCGCCCAATTCAAGGCCGAAGCAGCCTATCGCGCCGAGCAGGAGCGGCACCGCAAGGAGCAGGCGGCGCGCAAGGCTGCCGAATTGGCGGCCCTGCTGCCATCGGCCAGCAGCCCGGTGGCCGACGCCGAGGGCGTATTGCGCGACCGCTTTGTCGACGGCAGCGGCGTGGGGCCGGACCTGGTGCTGATTCCGACGGGCCGTTTCCAGATGGGTTCGAACGAACACGAACACAGGATTGCGGTGAAAGCCGGCGCGCAAAAGTCCTGGATGGACCGCGAGCTGCCTGCGCACTGGGTCGGCATCGAGCATTCCTTTGCGCTCGGCCGCTATCCGGTGACGGTGGGCGAGTGGCGCGCCTTCGCCAAGGCCACCGGCTGGCAATCCAGGCTGGACGTGGACTGGCAGCAGCCGGGCTTTCCGCAGGATGAGCGCCACCCTGTGGTGTGCGTCAGCTGGCACGACGCCCAGCTTTACCTGCAATGGCTTAGCGAGAAGACCGGCCAGCAATACCGCCTGCCAAGCGAAGCGGAATGGGAATACGCCTGCCGCGCAGGCACCCACACCGCCTTCAGCTTCGGCGACCAGATCACGCCGGAACACGCCAATTACGACGGCCATTTCACCTACAACGACGGGCCCAAAGGCAGCAGCCATGGCGGCACCACGCGCGTCGGCAGCTACCAGCCCAATCCATGGGGCCTGTTCGACATGCACGGCAATGTGTGGGAGTGGACGCAGGACACGGCGCACGACAACTACATCGGCGCCCCGGCGGACGGCAGCGCATGGGAGCAGGGCGGCGACCAGGCGCGGCGCATCCTGCGCGGCGGGGCCTGGTTGTACCAGCCGCGCTACTTGCGCTCGGCCTTGCGTAACGGTTATTCGGCCTTGCTGGCGAACGACGTGGTGGGCTTTCGCGTAGCCCGCAAATTGGTGTAATTTGCGATAATTGCGCTATCAATCACACGCAGGATTCCAATATGACCGTTAAAGTAGCCCGCGACCAGTCGCTCCCAATGCGCAGCATCCTGCATGTGCGCAACCACATCGTTTCAGTCGACGGCACGCTGGAAGAGGGCGGCAACGACGCCGGCCCTTCGCCGCACGACTTGTACGATGCCGCCGTCAGCGCCTGCAAGGCCCTGACTGTCATCTGGTACGCCCGCCGCAAGGGCATTCCGGTCGAAGACGTGCAAGTCACCACCGAGCGCGATGCCAGCGAAGAGCGCAAGGGCGTGTACCGCCTGGCCGCCACGCTGCACCTGACCGGCGAATTGAGCCAGGAACAGCGCGAGGAACTGCTTGCCATCTCGCAGAAATGCCCGGTGCACAAGCTGATGACGGCCGTCACCACGGAAATCACCACCCAACTGGGGTAATCATGAATATTGCGCATCTCCTGAAAGGCCACGAGAAGGACCTGGGCGGTGGCTTTGTCGTGCGACGCTATCTGCCGGCGGCAGTCAAGCAAGCCGTGGGGCCGTTCATTTTCTTCGACCATTTCGGGCCGGTCGACGTGCCGGCCGACGCCGACCATGACGTGCGGCCGCATCCGCACATCGGGCTCGCTACGGTAACCTATCTGTTCGAAGGTGCGATGGAGCACCGCGACAGCCTGGGCACGCTGCAGCGCATCGAGCCCGGCGCGATCAACTGGATGACGGCGGGCCGCGGCATCGTGCATTCGGAGCGCACGCCGAAAGACCTGGTCGGCGTGCCCCATCGCACGCACGGCCTGCAGCTGTGGGCCGCCTTGCCCAAGGCGCATGAGGAGGACGAGCCTTCGTTCGCCCACACGCCGGCGGCGGCGATCCCCGAAATGGTGGTCGACGGTGCCCGGGTGCGGGTGCTGATCGGTTCCGCGTTCGGCCAGACCTCGCCGGTGAAGACTTTCAGCCAGACTTTGTATCTCGATGTCAGCCTGAAGGCGGGCCAGCAACTGGCCCTGGCAAGCTTGCCGGCGGAAGCGGCGGTGTATGCGGTCAGCGGCGCGGTGGAAGTGGATGGCGCGGCCGTGCCGCACAACACCATGGCCTTGCTCGATACTTCTTCCTCGCAGCGCGTGACGGCGATGACCGATGCGCAGTTTGTGATCATCGGCGGCGAGCCGCTCGACGGGCAGCGTTTCCTGTTCTGGAATTTCGTCTCGTCCAGCAAGGAGCGCCTGGTGGCGGCGGCGGACGATTGGGAAGCGCAGCGCTTTGCCAAAGTGCCCGGCGAAACGGAATTCATCCCCTTGCCCAAGCGTCCTGCCAGCGCGACCTAAGCTTTGCCCAACGACTGGCGATAGCGCTCGATGTAACGCTGCGCCGGCATGCGGCGGATGGCTTCGCCCAGCACGTCGAGCGCCAGGTCATCCAGTTTCTTGAAGCGCAGGCAGGCCTTGCCCATGTCCAGCTTCTTGCCCGAAGCGGCCCAGGCGGTGCGGAACCATTGCATGTCCGCCGTTTCTCCGCTGTCGCTGCAACCGACATAAAAGCCCATCAGGTACACCGACATATAGTTCTTCTGCGATGCCAGCGCGGCAAAGGGCAGGGCTTGTTTTGGATTGCAGTGGTAGCCCTCGGGGTAGACGCTGTGCGGGACGCCGTAGCCGATCATGCCGTAACTCATTGCTTCGCTGTACAGGGGATCGAGGTTGGCGAGGATGACTGCGCGCACCGCGCTCAAGGCGTCGCGGCGCGCTTCAGGGAGGCCGGCCAGGTATTCGTCGACGGTGGCTGCGGACGATTGCATGTCAGGCTGACGCCTTGGCTCCCGCGCCGCTGCGCACGATCCAGTGTTCGGGATAAGGATCGCTGGCGAAGCGCGTATGGGCCGGAATGCGGCTCAATTTTTCCTGTTTCGGCGTCGGCGCCAGTGCGGTTTCCTTGCCGGTCAACTGGTCGACATGCCAGAAGCCGCCCTGGTGGTGCATCAGAAGCGGCAGTGTGGCCGCCTTGGGCAAGGCGTTGTGGCGGGGCAGCGGATAGCCTGGATGGGTATCGGCCGCCAGCAGCACGAAGCACTCGGCGCGTGCGCCTTCGTCGATGCGGTGCAGGATGACGCCATGCGGCATCACCGCGCTCACTTCCATCAGCACGATGCCTTTGATGCTGGCGCTCATCTCGATTTTCATCCCCGTCCGCAGCGGCACCGGTTTGTTCTTGCCGGGCCAGACGCCGTCCAGCAGCAGGCCGTAGCGCGACACATCTTCGATTTCAAAACCGTTGCGGGTGCGGCGGATCACGGCGTGGCGGCCGGACAGGCGGCGTGTCAGGCCGGCGGAGTCTGGTCCCTCGGCGCTGAAGTGATGCAGCAGCACGTCCGCTTCCGGCTCGGCCAGCTCGAAACGGCCAAAGGAAATTTCCTCCATCGCGAACAGGCGGATATGGCGGCAGGCGCCATTCTCCGGGGCGGCGTTGATGAAGCTTGCCGCCAGCGTTGGATGAGGGTGGGACGGGCCGCCGCGCGGCTGTTCGATCTCAATCAGGTCTTCGTCCCAAGCGATTGTCGAGTAGCCAACGTCCACCTTGCCTTGCGGGGCGCCCAGGTCCAGGTGGGCGATGCCGGCGTTGCGGGCGGTGACGTCGATATCCATGGTGTGGCCGCCCTGGCCGGATACGCGGGCGATCGCGGCATCGTCGGCCATCACGCGCACGTTCTTGTGGGTGCTGAGGAAGGTGCGGTGGATTTCATTCAGGCTGGCGTCGACGCGCGGCACCAGGATGACGAAAGTGCATTCCCACTGGCGCTGCGCCGTGTCGTCCTTGCTGACGATTTCGGCGTGGATCTGGTACTGGCCATGTTCCTTGCCGCGCGAAGAAAATTCCACGAACACCGGACGCCAATCTCCGTGCACGGAACGGATGAACTGCTGCCGCATCGCGCCGTGCGGGATCAATTCCGAGCGCAGGCAAATCGACAAGCTTGGCGCGCAATCCTGCGGCATGCCGCGCAGCTCCATTTTCAACGACTGGCGGCCGCCGGCGGCGCGGGGATCGAAGCCGCTGATATGCAGCTGGGGGTAGACGCGCGCCGGCGCGGAATAAGCGGTGGCTGCCGGCGCGGCCGGCGGGCCGGTGCGGGCGTTGCGCATATTGCTCAGCAGGCCAAAGCTGTTGCCATCCGCGTCGGCGGGCGCTTGCGCGTGGCCGCCTGCACATGTGCTTTCCCCTGGCATGACCCAGTAGGTGCAATGCGGATGGTCAGGGTTGCAACACTTATTCATGGAAACGCGGATGGTGTGATTACGCAACTTTACGCGGTTTCCCCCAGCCTTGGCAACCCGGCCGTCCTCTGAAAAAGACTGCTTTTACCCCTGTGTTCGAAGTGCGTTCCACGCCACAGTTGCTGGCCGAAACCGGGCCGCTCTGTTGCGTTGCTGCCGCAATCCGGCACGCTGCAGCGCTTACAGGGGACTGTCAGCCAATAAAAAACCCGGCGGAAGCCGGGTTTCTTGTCCGATTACCAACGGCCGTGGTGGTGCCCGTGGCCGCGGTAATAGTAGCGCTCACTGTAGTAGACCGGGCGCGGCTCGACGTAGACCGGGGCCGGTTCATAGTACACGCGCGGAGCCGGCTGGTAGTACACGCGAGGCGCCGGCTCGTAGTACACCGGTGCTGGCTCGTAGTAGACCGGCGCCGGGGTGCTGGCGTAGACGCGGGTCGAAACGTAGCCGCGGCCGCCGCGGGTCGGCAGCGAATTACCAACAGCGGCGCCTACCAGGCCACCAACCACGGCACCGCCGCTGCCACTCTGGCTGCCGATGGCGGCGCCGATCACGGCACCAGCTGCGGTGTTGAAGTCACGGTCGCCGGCTGCGAAGGCGGCGGAGGAAGCGGTCAGGGCTGCACCCGTCAGCATCAGCCCGGCAAATCGTTTGGTGAACATGGTAGTTTTCCCTTTCAAACTCTGGTGAAGCATAGATTAGCCAAGGGTAAAAACTTGCGCCAGTGCATATACACATTCTTACAAACTCCAAAGGGCAGAGAGATTTGTATCGTTAAGTTGCCTCGCCTGCAGAGAATTTATAAATAGGCTATTGTTTCAAGTTCCGAGCGAAACTTAACCTTCTCACAGGAAACGCATGAACCTCCGTAAGCCCGCACTTTCCACCCTGTTTGTGTGCCTGCTGGGCGCAGGCTTCTCCGGCATCACGAGTGCCGCAAGTCCGACCGATGCCGCCACCCTCGGCAAGATCCGCGATGCCGCGATGCAAAGCGACTATTCCTACCAGCGCCTGGAAGACCTGACGGACCTGGTCGGCCCGCGCCTGTCCGGCTCCGAAGGCGGCGCCGCGGCGGTGGAACAGGTGGCAGCGGCCATGCGCGCGCTGGGCGCCAAGGTGACCCTGCAGCCGGTCAAGGTGCCGCACTGGGTGCGCGGCGAAGAGAAGGGCGAACTGGTTGATTACAAGGGCCGTCCGGGCAACATCACGCAGAAAGTCGTGCTGACCGCCCTGGGCGGTTCCGGCGCCACCCCGGCCGCCGGCCTGACGGCGCCTGTCGTGGTGGTGCGCGATTTCGAGGAACTGAAGGCCCGCGCAGCGGAAGTGAAGGGCGCCATCGTGCTGTTCGACGTCGCCTTCGACCAGGGCATGGCGGATCGCGGCCTGGCCGGCAACGCCTACGGCCAGGGTTCGCGTTACCGCACCAACGGCCCGCGCATGGCGGCTGAACTGGGCGCGGTGGCTGCGCTGGTGCGTTCCGTGGGCGGTGCGGACTACCGCTTGCCGCACACCGGCGCCACCAATTTGAAGGACGAGCAGCGCATCCCGGCTGCGGCCGTGACGGCGGAAGACGCCATGCTGATCGTGCGCCTGATGAAGCGCGGCCCGGTGAAGATGAAGCTGACCCTGACGCCGAAACTGCTGCCGGATGCGGACAGCTTCAACGTGATCGCCGACCTGCCGGGCAGCGACAAGGCCGACGAGGTCGTGATCGTATCGGGCCACCTCGATTCGTGGGACCTGGCGACCGGCGCGCACGACGACGGCACCGGCGTGACCACTTCGATGGGCGTGCTTGAGACTATCAAGAAACTGGGCCTGCAGCCGCGCCGCACCATCCGCATGGTGGCGTGGGCGAATGAAGAGAACGGCCTGCGCGGCGGTACCACCTATTTCGAAGCCAACAAGGGCCAATTGGAGAAGCAGTTCGCAGCGATTGAAACCGATGGCGGCGTGGGCCGCACCTTCGGCGTGTTGGGCAGCGTGCGCCGCGAAGCGGAAAAATACTTCTCGCCGGTGATGAACGCGCTGCTGCCGATCGGAGCGGGCGTGTTCAACCGCCGCGATTCGGCATCCGGCTCGGACGTGCACCAGCTGGAAGCGGGCGGCGTGCCGTCCTTCATGCCGTACGTGGACACCAGTGCCTATTTCAATTACCACCACACGCCGGCCGACACCTTCGACAAGGTCGACCCGGTCAATATGAAGAAGCACGTCGCCGTCATGTCGGCGCTGGCCTGGTACCTGGCCAACACCGACGATCCGATCGGCCGCTCGGCTGAGCCCCTGAAATAAGCAGAGCCTGTGTCCCATTTGGGGTGTGACCCCAGGGTGGGACACAGGCTGGGCTGTGGCTAGAGGGCGTTGAGGGGGATTTTCAGGTAGCGCACGCCGTTGTCTTCGGCTTCCGGCAGGTGGCCGGCGCTGAGGTTGACCTGGATCGCGGGCAGGATCAGCACCGGCATCTGCAGCGTGGCGTCGCGCTTGGTGCGCATGGCCACGAATTCTTCTTCGCTGATGCCGTCGCGGATGTGGATGTTGGCGGCGCGCTGCTCGGCGACCGTGACTTCCCAGCGCGGCTCGCGGCCGGCTGGCGGGTAGTCGTGGCACATGAACAGGCGGGTTTCCGGCGGCAGCGACAGCAGCCGGTGCACCGATTTGTACAAATCCACGGCGCAGCCGCCGGGGAAGTCGCAGCGCGCGCTGCCCACGTCAGGCATGAACATCGTATCGCCGACAAACACCGCGTCACCCACTTGATAAGCCATGTCGGCCGGCGTATGCCCCGGCACGTGCAGGGCGCGCGCTTCCAGATTGCCAATCATGAACACTTCGTCGGCCTGGAACAGGTGGCCGAACTGTGAACCATCTTCCTTTTCATTCTTGCGGTTGAAGATCGCGGAGAAGGCGTGCTGCACTTTGCAGATGCCGGCGCCAATGCCGATGCGGCCGCCCAGCTTTTCCTGCAGGTAGGGCGCTGCGGACAGGTGGTCGGCGTGGGCGTGGGTCTCAAGCAGCCAGCTGGCCTGCAGCCGGTGTTCGTGTACGAAGGCGATGATCTTGTCGGCCGCCGTGGTGGAGGTACGGCCGGACTTGGGGTCGTAGTCGAGCACCGAGTCGACGATGGCGCATTCGCCGCCGTCAGCTTCGTAAATCACATAACTGACGGTGGAGGTGTTGGGGTCGAAAAAACCCTGGATCTCAGGCTTCATATCAGGATGGTAGGATGATTCAAGCCTAGCCATTATAAAGAATCCTGATATGACGGGCGAGTCATATGCGTTTTACGATGCAAGCAACAGATACGACATGCAACGCTGACGCCGTGATAAGATTTTCGCACAGTGCTTCCTGAAAGAGAGGCCGCCATGCGCAAAGCTGGCCGTTCGCTGATGTGGGGACTGCTCGCTGGCTCGGTCTGCAGCCAGTTTTGTTCGTCCGCCGTTGCGGGCGACGGCACGCCTGTGCCTGAAAATTTCGCCAATCTCTCGCTCGAGGAATTGAGCGACGTGCGCGTGGTGTCGGTCTCCAAACGCGAGGAGAGGCTGGGCGATGCGCCGGCTTCGGTCTTCGTCATCACCTCCGACGATATCCGCCGCAGCGGCGCGCGCAGCCTGCCCGAGGCATTGCGGCTCGCCCCCAACCTGCATGTCGCGCAGGCGCCGTCGGGCGCCTACACCATCACCGCGCGCGGCTTCGCGGGCAACAGCGCCAACAAACAGCTGGTCATGATCGACGGACGTTCGGTTTACACGCCGCTGTTTTCCGGCGTGTTCTGGGATGTCCAGCAACTGCCGATGGAGAGCATCGAGCGCATCGAGGTGGTCAGCGGGCCTGGCGGCACGCTGTGGGGCACCAATGCCGTCAACGGCGTGATCAATGTGATCACGAAGGGGGCGGCTTCCACCCTGGGCGGGATGGTGGACCTGCGCTGGGGCCAGGAGCAGTCCGGCGCGGCCTTCATGTACGGTGCGCCGATGGAAGACGGCGCCTGGCGCGCCTACGGCATGGATTACGCCATGCCGCACGGGGAGACGCTGGCAGGCACTCCTTTGGGCGACGCCTGGCACACGGCGCAGGCGGGCTTTCGCGGCGACTGGCTGCGCGGGAGCGATTCGGTCACGCTGCAGGGCGATGCTTACCGCACGGTCGAAGGGCAACTGGCCGCGACCGGGCCGCGGCCGACCGCCCATATGCGCGGCGCAAACCTGATGGGGCATTGGACCCGGCAGCTGTACGGCGGCGCCAGCCTGTCGCTGCAGGCTTATTACGACCGTACCGAGCGCAACCTGACCACCTTGTTCCAGGAAACCCTGGATATCCTGGACCTGCAGGCCTTGTACAACTTCGCACCGCTTGGCCGCCATACGCTGGCGCTGGGCGGCGGGTACCGCTACGGGCGCGACCGGGTGACGAACGTCAGCGGCACCGCATTCAATCCAGCGCGCGCCAATCTGCATTGGACCAGCCTTTTCGCGCAGGACACCATGGCTCTTGGCGAGACCTTGAACCTGACTGCTGGCCTCCGTGCCGAACGCAATATGTACACCGGGACGGAGCTGCTGCCCAACCTGCGCCTGGCTTGGAAGGCGACGCCATCGACCTTTCTGTGGGCCTCGGCTTCACGCACCGTGCGTGCGCCTTCGCGCATCGACCGCGATATCTATATCGACGCCGGGGCCCGCGGCAGGCTGACCGGCGGGCCCAATTTCGAATCCGAGACGGCGCGCGTCTTCGAACTTGGCCTGCGCCAGCAGTTCGGCAACCTGGCCAGCTACTCCGTCTCCTTGTACCGGGCGCTGTACGACCACCTGCGTACGGTAAAGCCGGTCGCTCCGTTGCGTTTCGAAATCGGCAACGGCATGGTCGGTGAAACGCGCGGCGTGGAGGCCTGGGGCAGCTACCAGGCCACGCCTGCCTGGCGCCTCAGCGCCGGGCTGACGATGATGCACGAAGAATTTTCCATCAAGCCCGGCGAGCTCGACGTGCTGAACCGCTCCGTGACGGGAAACTGGGACCCGCGCCGCATGGCCAGGCTGCGTTCTTCGCTGACCCTGGGCGAGGGGCGCGACCTGGATGTCACCTTGCGATATGTCGCTCCGTTGCGCTTCACAGCGGTGGCGGGATACACCGCGCTGGACGTGAACTTCAACTGGCGCCTGAAGCCCGCGCTGGAGCTGGCGCTGGGCGCCAGCAATGCGCTGGACCGCCAGCATGAGGAATTCGGCGGCACCAGCCGCCTGGCGCTGGGACGGGGCGCTTATGTCAGGGTGATAAGCCGCTTCTGAGGCGGCCATGGTAATATTGTTGCCCATGAAATCCGTGATCCGTGTCATTGCGCTTTGGCTGATGCTGGTGGCTTTGCCCTTCCAGGGCTTTGCATCGGCCCGCATGCTGCTGTGCGGCCCGGCCATGCCGGCGGCACCGGCGGTCAATGCTGCGCAGGGCGCACATCATGATCACGCTGCAATGCAGGCCTCCGGCCAGCACGGCCATCAAAACGACGCGGGCAACTGCCACGGCGGAGCGATGGGCGATTGCTGCGTCG
The DNA here is from genome assembly GCA_039593355.1 of Pseudoduganella sp. Lineage (GTDB taxonomy): Bacteria > Pseudomonadota > Gammaproteobacteria > Burkholderiales > Burkholderiaceae_D > Rugamonas. Next base: position 32,280 of record JBCNPK010000037.1, on the reverse strand, counting down.
GTGCAGCCCTGGCCTACGCTTTGCCGCATGCGGCGCCGCATCTGCGGCTTGCCGAACGCGTGCGCCTGGGCGAGCCCGTGCCGCCCTTGCCAGTCGACCTTGCCCTTCCCAAGCGCCCGCCGCGGGCGACCCTTGCCTGATTCATGCCAGCCCTGGCCGCTGGCTTGTTCCTGCGCCCCCGCGCGGGTCGACCAAGCAATGGAAAACAATCATGAGTAAAGCATTCAAGCTGGCGGCATGGGCCGCCGCAGCTGCGCTGTTGTCCGGATGCGCCACGTTCTCGAACGATGGCGGCTTCGGCGCAGTCGCACAAGCAAGCAAGGCCCGCAACGGCGCCGAGACGCGCCTGCTGCGCAACGACGATGACCGGCGCGCGCTGGACGAGCAACTGAAAGCCCTGCTGGGGGAACCGCTCGGCGCCGACGCCGCCGTCCAGGTGGCGCTGTTGAACAACCGCAGCCTGCAGGCGCGCTACTGGGACCTTGGCATCGCCGAAGCGGAACTGGTGCAGGCGGGGCGCCTGGCCAACCCCGGCTTCAGTTTCAAGCGTACGCATGGCGGCGGCGACGTTGCCATCGAACGCACGCTGAGCATGAACTTCATCCAGCTGCTGACGCTGCCGCTGGCCAGCCGTATCGAGGCGCAGCGCTTCGAGCAGGTCAAGCTGGAACTGGCCGGCGAGGCCGTGTCCATGGCCCACCAGGCCCGCCTGGCGTGGATCGAGGCGGTCGCGGCGCAGCAGGGCGTGGAATACGCCCGGCAGATCAGCGACGCGGCGGAAGCCAGCGGCGAGCTGGCCAAGCGCATGCAGGCCGCCGGCAACTGGAGCAAATACGACGCGGCCCGCGAGCAAGCCTTCCACGCCGACGCCATGGCCGACGTGGCGCGCGCCCGCAAGGCCGCCACCGCCAGCCGCGAGAAGCTGACGCGCATCCTCGGCCTGTCCGGCGAACAGGCCACGTCTTATCGCCTGCCGGCCCACCTGCCGGAGCTGCCGGCCAGCCCGCGCACCGTGGCCGATGCCGAAGCAACGGCCCTGCGCGAGCGGCTCGACGTTCAAGCGGCCCGCCTGTCGTCGCAGCACACGGCCGATTCCCTTGGCCTGACCAGGACCACGCGCTTCATCAACGTGCTGGAACTGAGCGGCATCAGCGAGCGCGACGGCGAGCGCCGTTCGCACGGTTATGAGATTTCGCTGGAGGTGCCGCTGTTCGATTGGGGCGGAGCCCGCGTGGCGCACGCCGAGGCGACCTATATGCAGTCGGTCAACCTGCTGGCCGCCGCCGCCGTCAACGCCCGCAGCGAGGCGCGCGAGAGCTACCAGGACTACCAGGCTTCCTACCAGCTGGCCAAGCATTATCGCGACGTGGTGATCCCGCTGCGCCAGAAAATCTCCGAGGAGACTCTGCTGCGCTACAACGGCATGCTGCTGTCCGTTTTCGAACTGCTGGCCGATGCGCGCGAGCAGAGCGCCGCCGTCAACAACACCATTACCGCGCTGAAGGAGTTCTGGATCGCGGATGCCAATCTCGACGCCGCGCTTGGCGGTAAAGGAGTCCAGCCATGAGCAACCGTCGTTCCTTCCTCGCCAATGGCGCAGCAGCACTGATCGGCGCCGGCCTGGTAAGCCGCGCCGGCGCCGCCGGCCTGCCCGAAGCGGCGGTGCAATCGAGCGCATCGACCGCGCCGCCGCTGATGCCGCGCGACGGCCGCCCTTACAACCCCGTGGTGACCCTGAACGGCTGGAGCCTGCCGTGGCGCATGAAAGATGGCGTCAAGGAGTTCCACCTGGTGGCCGAACCTGTGCTGCGCGAGATCGCACCCGGCATGGTCGCCAAAATGTGGGGCTATAACGGCCAGAGTCCCGGTCCCACCATCGAAGTGGTGGAAGGCGACCGTGTGCGCATCTTCGTCACCAACAAGCTGCCGGAGCACACCAGCGTGCACTGGCACGGCCAGATCCTGCCGAGCGGAATGGACGGGGTGTCGGGCGTGAGCCAGCCGCCGATCCAGCCGGGCAAAACCTACGTCTATGAATTTATCGCCAAACATGCCGGCACTTTCATGTACCATCCCCATGCCGACGAGATGACGCAGATGGCGATGGGCATGATGGGTTTCTGGGTGACGCACCCGAAAGACCCGCGCCAGCATGCGGTGGACCGCGATTTCGTGTTCCTTCTCAGTGCATACGATATCGAACCGGGAAGCATGGTCCCCAAGGTCAACACGATGACGGACTTTAATATCTGGACGTTCAACAGCCGCGCTTTTCCCGGCATCGACCCGCTGGTAGTGCGCCAGGGCGACCGGGTGCGCATTCGCGCCGGCAACCTGACCATGACCAACCATCCTTTGCACATCCACGGCCACCGCTTCGAAGTGACAGGTACCGACGGCGGCTGGGTGCCGCCGGCCGCGCGCTGGCCGGAAGTGACGACCGACGTGGCGGTGGGCCAGATGCGCGCCATCGAATTCATCGCCGACAACCCGGGCGACTGGGCCTTCCATTGCCATAAATCGCACCACACCATGAACGCCATGGGACACAACGTGCCGACCCTGATCGGGGTGGACCACAGCGGCGTGGCTGAGAAGATCAGCAAGCTGGTGCCGGGCTATATGACGATGGGCGAGAAGGGCGGTTCGATGGGCGGGATGGAGATGGAGATCCCGGAGAACACGCTGCCGATGATGACCGGCACCGGCCCGCATGGCGAGATCGAGATGGGCGGCATGTTCACGCTGATGAAAGTGCGGCCGGGCCAGAAGAAGGGCGACTTCGGCGACCCAGGCTGGTACCAGGCGCCGAAAGGCAGCACAGCGTATGAGTGGACGGGCGAACTGCCGCCTGCGGTGTCCGCGCCAGCGGCCAAAGTGCCGGCCGGCGCCAAGCCGCTGGAAGTGACCCGCGACAAGAAGGGGCACGACCATCATTAAGCAATTGCGCTATCTCGGAAAATGGAGCCTGCTGGCCAGCCTGGTTGCCCTGGCGGCGGGCAGCGCTTCGGCCTTTTTCCTGGTGGCGCTGGACGTGGCCACCGCCTGGCGTGAAGCCTATCGCTGGGTGGTGTGGCTGCTGCCGCTGGCCGGCTTCGCGGTCGGCTGGATTTACCTCCACATCGGCAGCCGCGTCGAGGCGGGCAATAACCTGCTGATCGACGAGATCCACGACCCGAAAAATGTGGTGCCGCTGCGCCTGGCGCCGCTGATCCTGTGCAGCACCGTGGTGTCCCACCTGTTCGGCGCTTCGGTCGGGCGCGAGGGTACCGCGGTGCAGATGGGCGGCGCCCTGGCGGACCAGCTGACCCACGTGTTCCGGCTGCAGCGACAGGACCGCAGCACGGTGCTGATGGCAGGTATCAGCGCCGGCTTTGCATCGGTGTTCGGCACGCCGCTGGCGGGCGCCATCTTCGGCCTGGAAGTTCTTGTGATAGGGCGCATGCGCCTTACGGCGATTTATCCCTGCATGCTGGCGGCCGTGCTGGCCGACCAGGTGACGCGCTGGTGGGGCGTGGGCCATACCCATTACCCCGCGGGGACCTTGGGCGCGCCCGATGGTCCTTTGGCGCTGTCGCTGGCCTCGATCATTGTGGCTGGCGTGATCTTCGGCCTGGTAGGACGCGCCTTTGCCGCCGCCACGCATGGCTTGTCGGCCTGGTTCAAGGCGCGCTTTGCCTATGCGCCATTACGGCCGCTAGTGGGCGGATTCGTGATCGCCACGGTGGTGGGGCTGGCCGGTGCGGCCGGCCATGGCGCCGACCTTCACCGCTACCTGGGCCTGGGCATCGGGCCGATGGTGGAGGCTTTCCGCGTTCCGCTCGACTGGTGGGACTGGCTGGGCAAATTCGTGTTCACGGTCGGTTCGCTCGGCGCCGGTTTCAAAGGGGGCGAAGTGACACCTCTGTTCAATATCGGCGCGACCTTGGGCAACGTCCTGGCGCCGATCCTGCACCTGCCGTTCCCGCTGCTGGCCGCCATCGGCTTCGTGGCAGTCTTCGCCGGCGCCGCCAATACGCCGCTGGCGTGCACGGTGATGGCGATGGAACTGTTCGGACCAGCCATAGGTCCCTACGCCGCGCTGGCGTGCGTGGTCGCCTTCATGTTCTCCGGCCAGTCCGGCATCTACCGCGCGCAGCGGCAGCCTTCATCCGAGCACGCGTAACTCCAGGTTGTGGGCGTCGAAAGGGGCGTGCACCTTGATGTCGTTGTCGAAGTAGCAGTAGATGTCGCGGCTGGCGCGTTTCGGCGGTGCGCTGCCGGTGATCAGCCTGGCGTCCTCCGGCTGGCTGCCGCTCGACCAGGCGCGTATGCGTGCCGCCCATCGATCCAGCGATTCGGGAGTATAGCCGCTGGCGTAAAGCTCCTTTTCGCCGTGCAGGCGCAGGTACATGAAGCCTGCGGTAACGTCTTCGTAACCGGGCCATTTTCCTGCCGTGTCGGCAACCACCAGGGCCACCTTGTACTTGCGCAGCAGGCGCACAAAGGCGGGATCGGCGAAGGACTCGTTGCGGATTTCGACAGCGTGCAGCAGTTTGCGCCGGGCGTCGGTTTCGGTGGCGGCGCGGCCGTTCATGCGCGGTTCGTGGCGGCGCGCCAGCTCCGATGCCTGTTCGCTGGTTTGCGGCAGCAGGCTGAAAAACCGCTCGAACAGCGCTTCGTCGAACTTGAAATTGGGCGGGAATTGCCACAGGAAGGGGCCCAGCTTTTCACGCAACAGCAGCACGCCGCTGGCGAAGACATTGGCCAGCGGTTTTTCCGGTTCGCGCAGGCGGCGGATATGGGTGATATAGCGGTTGCCCTTGTGGGCGAACACGAAATTTTCCGGCGTGGCGTCGTACCAGGACTGGTAGCTTTGCGGGCGTTGCAGCGAATAGAAGGAACCGTTGATTTCGATGGTGCGCACGGCGCGCGAAGCGAATTCCAGCTCGCGCGCCTGCGCCAGGTCAGGCGGGTAGAAAACGCCGCGCCAAGGCTTGTAGCGCCAGCCGGAGATGCCGATGCGGATCACGGTGCCTGTGCCTCTTGGGGAAAGTCTTCATTTTCCTTGAGGGCGTACTGGTCCAGCGAAAGTTTGAAGCTATCGTGCGGCCCCGCGCCATAGCCGTCGCGCAGCCGCTCAGCGGAACGGCGCTGCCTGGCCGGGCCAGGTGGTATCGGTCATCGGTTTTCCGTTGCAGTAGGCTGGATCGGCCGGGGCGCCGGTCTGGATGCTGCGGCAGGCCCAGATAGCGCTGCCGTTTTCGCCCGTGTATTGGTCCCAGGCCCATTGTTCGGCGGCGGGAACCGCGGCGGGGCCGGACGAGCTTCCACCGCCAAGTCCTATCGTTCCACCGACGCCGACACCTACGCTGGTATTACTGCTCCTGCTGGCCGCGATGGCCAGCGCCACGACGCCGGCCGCGACGCCGACGCCGACACCGGTCTCGCGGGTCTTGATGATCTGCGGGCAGGACGATTCGGCCACGCCGCGCCGGCCCAGTTCCATGCGCAGTGCGTTGGCGAAGTTCATGTCGGGCGCGCCGGTGGCGAGCGTCTTGCACATCTCGAACGGGCTGGCTTCCGCCGGGTTGGCGTAAAACGCCTGCTGGCTGATGCCGGCGCAGGCCGACAGCAAGCTTGCCAAGGCTGCAATGGGAAGTAGTTTTTTCATAAACCTAGTATAGCGCGTGCCGCAGGGGCCAGGTCAACGCCGGTATCCGCGTCCGGTCAGGCCAGGCGCAGGCGGCGCGTGTGAAAATCGAATTCATAGATCTCGCCGTAACGTCCCCATTCAACGGCGGTGCGCATGATGCGGCGCGCCGCTTCCGGCTCGCTCGATTCCATCAACAGCGAAAGTACCTGTTCCTCGGGCAGGGCGCCATCGGCCGAAGCGCGCAGCATGCTGTAGACGTGCTGGGGCAGCTTGACTTGCGCCAGCAACTGGCGGCCGAAGATGGCCTGGCGTCCTGCGTGGTCGGCAGCTTCGTAGCGGCGGCCCAGCGCGGTCATGGCAATGTCGCCGCCTTCCACCGTGGCCAGGCCAAGCTGGGACAGTGCTTCGCATGCGGGGAACAGGGCCTCGTCGGGCAATTCGCTTTCGTCGGACAGGCGCGGCAAGTCGGCGCGGCCGGCGAACGGCGCGGAGGCCAGCAGGGACAGCACCGCCTCGATGGTCTCGATGTCGGCCTCCGGCAAGCGGTAGTCGGGGCCGGCCTCGCGCGCCGGACCGGGCGCAGGCGCGGGGCGCATGGTCATCAGGCCGTACACCTCGTCCACCAGCTGGCGCACGGCCGGGCTGTCCGGATTGCGCGGGCGCGGCAGGTCGATCTTGATTTCAGTGCGGATGCGGCCCGGGTCGCTGGACAGCATGATGATACGGTCCGACATCATCACCGCCTCTTCGATATTGTGCGAGACCACGAGGATGCCGCGCGTCGGAATGCGGCCGTGGTCCCACAGCTCGAGGATATCGTCGCGCAGGGTTTCGCCGGTCAGCACGTCCAGTGCGGAAAAGGCTTCGTCCATCAGCAGCACGTCGGGATTGGTGACCAGGGCGCGGGCGATGCCCACGCGCTGGCGCATGCCGCCCGACAGCTCGCGCGGCAACGCCCCCTCGAAACCGGAAAGGCCCATCAGGTCCAGCATCGCTTCGCTGCGCGCGGCACGTTCGGCTGGCGCCACCCCTTGCGCCTCCAGGCCCAGTTCCACGTTCTGCTGCACGGTAAGCCAGGGGAAGAGCGCGAAGGACTGGAAGACCATGGCGATGCCCGGCACCGGCTCGGTCAACGGCGCGCCGCGATAGCAGGCCTTGCCGGCATCGGCCTTCACCAGGCCCGCGATAATGCGCAGCAGCGTCGATTTGCCGGAGCCGGACTTGCCGAGCAGGGCCACGATCTCGCCCGACTGGAGCGTGAAGTCGACGCCGTCGAGCACCGTGCGGCTGGCGCCATCGCCCATGCGGAAGGATTTGCCGACGCCTTGCAGGTCGACCAGGACTTTATCGTTCATGCTTGCTCCCGATACAAACGGCTCCAAACGAAGCGGTTGATTGTCATTACAAAAATACACATGACGCCGATGCCGAGCGCGATGCGGGGGAAGTCGCCGGCATCGGTCATCTGCTTCACATAACTGCCCAGGCCATGCGCGACCAGGGTGGTCTTGCCCCACGTGACGTATTCGGCCACGATGCTGGCGTTCCACGAACCGCCCGACGCGGTGATGGCTCCCGTCACATAGCTTGGGAACACGGCCGGAAGATAGATGCGCTTCCATTTCAGCCAGCCTTTAAGGCCAAGGTTGTCCGCCGCCAGCCGCAAGTCGTTCGACAGGGTGGAGGCGCCTGCAACCACGTTGAACAGGATGTACCACTGGGTGCCGAACACCATCAACGGGCTGAGCCAGATGTCCGGGTTCAGGCCAAGGTGGAGCACCGAATACACGACCACCGGGAACAGCAGGTTGACCGGGAAGGCAGCCAGGAACTGGGCCACCGCCTGGATCTTCTGGGCATAGCGTGGTCGCAGCCCGATCCAGATCGCGACCGGCACCCAGAATAGCGAGGCAAGCGCAATCAGCACCGTCACGCGCGCAAGCGTTGCCAGCCCAAGGCCGCAGACATGGGCCGCCTCTTGCCAGCCCACTTCCGTGTGGATGAAAGCCGCGACCCGGTAGCTGGCCCAGACCGCCAGCACCAGCAGCGCCGTGTCGATGCTGCGGGCGGGCAGGCGCCAGCGGCCGGCCGTCTGGTCGGCGGCGCCGTTGCGCACCGGGCGCGCGGGGAACCAGGCCAAGGCGCCCCGCATCGCGGTCCATGCCTTGTCGCTCAGGCGGCTGGCGATACGGCTGCGCCGCACCCAGTCGAGCAGCCAGGAACGGCGCCCAACTTCGCCTTCCAATTCCTCGAAGCGGAACTTGTCGGCCCATACGAGCAGGGGACGGAAGAACAGCTGGTCGTACATGACGATGCCGACGAACATGGCGCCGATGGCGCAGGCGATGGCGCGGCCGTTTTCCGCTTCGATGGCGACGGCGATGTAGGCGCCAATACCGGGCAGCTTGACATCCTGGCCCGCGACGGAGATCGCCTCCGCGGCGACGAGGAAGAACCAGCCGCCGGACATGGACATCATCATGTTCCATAGCAGGCCAGGCATGGCGAAGGGCAGTTCCAGCCGCCAGAAGCGCTGCCAGGCGGACAGCCGGAACATACGGCTTGCCTCATGCAGTTCAGCCGGCACCGCGCGCATCGACTGGTACAGGCTGAAGGCCATATTCCAGGCTTGCGACGTGAAGATCGCGAAAATCGCCGCGCATTCGACGCCCAGCTGGCTGCCCGGGAACAGGGCAATGAAGGGCGCGATCGCAATCGCCTGGAAACCCAGGACAGGCACCGACTGCAGCACGTCGAGCAGCGGCACCAGGATTTTTTCGGCCAGCTTGTACTTGGCCGCCACCGAGGCGAAGACGAAGGCGAACAGCAGAGAGACGGCCATCGCCGCAAACATGCGCAGGATCGTGCGCAGGAGGTAATAGGGCAGCGCTGCCACGTCCAGGCTGACCGGCGTTGGCTGGCCGAGCACGAACGGGCGCGCCATCTGCATGGCGCCATAGGCGACAGCAAGCAGCACTGCCAGAACGAGCGGCAATAGTGCCCAGTCCCAGCGATTGGGACGCGTAGTGAATGAAGCGAACATCAGGCTCTCCGCAATGGATGCGGGCCCGCGATCGTGCGCGCTTGAATCTCAGGTTGTGCGATGGAGGACCATCACCCGCCGACGGCGGATGACGACTGGGACAGGAGCCCGGGACGTGATCGTGCCGTTATGCGGTGCCGAAGCGGATTCGGTGACAACTATGACTCGAACAAGTGCCCATGAAAGGGGGCTCCAAAAATGATAACGGGGCGCAGTGTAAGTTTCAGTGATACCTGCCGTCAACTTAGGGGATCACGTAATTTTGTAACAAATTAAGTCGTCTTGCTTAATTTGTTACGTCATCTTATTATACGGTATACGATTTATCCGATGGTGAATCATGGATTGTCTGACGGATATCAGAGAAAACTTTCGGCGCAACGGGGTGACGGGACCGCTGCGGGCCTGCATCGGCCCGCTACCCATGTCCGGCGCCGTGATCGTGCGCTGGACCGCGGACGGCCCCGACACCGCCATCCGCGGCATCGTTCCGCACCCTGACAGTTATCGCGTCGCCATCCAGCTCGAACCGACGCAATCGGAAGTCTGGAACGAGACCGAGCCTGTCTGGAGCGGTGTCATTGGCGCCAACCGCTTCCGCGTCTGCATGCCCGGATCGAAAGGTCGCTGGCACCGCCTGAGCGGCTGCGATATCGTCAATATTTTCATTCCGTCGGCGACGGTGCGCGCCATGGCTGCGAGCTGTGGCCAGGACCTGTCCACCTTGTCCAGCAATTGGGTTGCGCCGGACCGCGTCGTCATGGACCTGACCCCCAAGCTGCTCGAGGCGGATACGCTGGCCGGCGGCTGGGCGCCGCAATTTCGCGACCACCTGACCTCGGCCCTGGTGGCCTATCTGCTGCAGCAGCACGCGCAGCTGCCAGCGGCATCGGCTACCAGCAGCCTGGCAGGCACGCGCCTGCAGAAAATCCTGGGCTATATGGCAGAACGGCTGGCGGAGGATATCCCGGTGGCCGAACTGGCCCATGCCTGCTCCATGAGCGAGTCGCACTTCTCGCGAGAGTTCAACAAATCAGTCGGCATGCCGCCTCACCAATACCTGATGAAGCTGCGCATCGAGCGTGCGCGCGAGCTTTTGATGGGAAGCGAAGCGCGCGTGATCGACGTCGCGCTGGAGCTGGGCTTTGCTAGCGCCAGTCATTTTGCACGCGCCTTCGCGCGACGTTATGGTGTGGCGCCGGCAGCATTCCGGCAACTGAATATGGCAGCTTGAAGCGTTTTTGTGCTCCTTCCGCAGGATTTGACGCGCAGGTCCTTCTTGGAAATTTCAAGATTGAACCTACTAGCTTTTATAAGACGTCAAAAGAAGGAGACAACATGTTTCAAATGAAGCGCACCTATCTCGCTGTACTCGTCGCATTTGGCGGAGCGCTGCCCGCGCTGGCCCAGGAGCAGCCGGTGCAGAAGGTAACCGTTACCGGCTCGTCGATCAAGCAGATCGCCGGAGAGACCGCCTTGCCGGTCACGGTGATGAAGGCCGAGGAATTCGTCGGCAAGGGCATGACCACGATTGAGGAAGTCCTGAACTCGGTCTCCGCCAACCAGCAGTACACGGTTGGCGCAACGAGCATCGGCTTTGACGGCGGCGGCAAATCCTCCGCCAACCTGCGCGGCCTGGGCGACGACCGCACGCTGGTGCTGCTCAATGGCCGCCGCCTGGCGAACCATCCTTTCGACGGCAGCAGCGTCGACCTGTATGCGATCCCGTTCGCCGCACTTGACCGCGTAGAGATCCTGCGCGACGGCGCCTCCCACATCTACGGCACGGACGCGGTGGCCGGCGTGATCAACTTCATCACCAAGCGCTCGTTCAGCGGGGCCTCCGCCACGGTCGAAACCATTATTCCGCAGCAGACGGGCGGCCGCGAAAAGCGCGGCAACCTGATCCTCGGCATCGGCGATCTTGAGCAGGATGGCTATAACGTCTTCGGCGTGGTGGACCGGCATGACCAGAAGCGGGTACGTTCCATCGACCGCCCACATTCTTCGACGGGTATCCAGCCGGAGCACGGCATCAACAAGACCAGCGGTACGACGTTCCCGGCCAACTTCTTCTCGGCCAAAGGCATCACCGGCAATCCACGCTTCGCCTCGGGCTGCTTTGCGCCGGAGACGGTCCCGCAGGCCGGCAACGGCACCACCAATATGGGCACCTGCCGCCAGGATTACGCGCGCCTGGTGGACGACGTTCCCGATACGCGCCAGACCACGGCCTACCTCAAAGGCGCACTGCGATTCGGCGCCTACGGGTTGGCATCGCTCGACTACCTGCATTCGGAAAGCGAGAACATCAGCCGCATCGCACCGCCACCCCTGACCGGACTGAAAATGCGGGCGGATAACAAATGGTACCCCGGCGGGAGCGGCGGCACGCCCGCGGTCGCGGGACTGACGGGCGAGGACCTGTCGGTCAACTGGCGTCCGCTCGAAGCAGGGCAGCGCACGTCGAAGAATCTGGGCGTATCCGACCGCGTGGTGCTCAGCGTGGAAACCTCGGCCTTCGGCTGGGACTGGGTCGCCGGCGCAAGCTATGCCAAGACGCGCGTCACGCAGGACTTTATCGGCGGCTATGTGAAGGACGCCCTGATCCAGCCGGGCATCGACGCGGGCACGCTCAATCCCTTCGGCCAGCAGGATGCACAAGGCGCAGATTACCTGAAGAATGCCCTCCTGATCGGCAATGCCCTCGACACGAAAGCACATAATTCCGGCATCGACGTGCGGGCTTCGCGCGACCTGATGGCGCTGCCGGGCGGGGCGCTGGCCCTGGCGATCGGCGCCGAGCACCGTACCGAGAATTCAAGCTACACCGTCAACCACGCAACGGTCGACCAGGCATCGATCTACCGCGCCACGGGCCTGTTCGGAGTGAAGGACAAGGACACCTCGCGCAACCTCTCCGCAGTCTATGCCGAAGTCGTGGCGCCGCTGCACAAGACGCTTGAGCTGCAGCTGGCGGCGCGCTCGGACCGCTACAGCGACGCCGGCAATACCTTCAATCCCAAGGTCGGCATTCGCTACCAGCCGGTGAAACAGCTGATGCTGCGCGCCTCTTCCAGCACTGGTTTCCGCGCACCGTCGCTGTACGAGCTGCACGCGCCGATGTTCGACACCAATACGGTGGGCGCTTACGACGACCCGGTACTGTGCCCCGGCGGCGTAGCGAAACCCGGCGTCAATCCGCTGACCGCCTGCCACTCGGTGCAGCCGGGCCGCAGCGGCGGCAATCCTGAGCTGAAGCCGGAAAAATCGCGCTCGTATTCCTATGGACTGGTAGTGGAACCGATGAAGGACCTCACCGCATCGGTCGACTACTGGCACATCAAGGTTACCGACGGCATTGGCGACGCGTTGACCGAAGCCGAGATTTTCGCCGATCCGGAAAAATACCGCGACCGCTTCCACTACAACGCCAACGGCACGGCGCTCGATTACGTCAACCTCTCGTCGCTGGCCAATCTGGGCATCCGCAAGAGCAGCGGCATCGACCTGACCTTGCAGTACCGCTTCCCGCAAACGCCGATCGGTTCCTTCGATACCTGGTTCAACGGCACCCGCGTGACCAGCAATGTGTGGCAGCAGACGCCGGACAGCGAACCGTTCGACAGCATTGGCGTCTACAACGGTGCGGTGCGCTGGAAGCACAACCTCGCGTTGCGCTGGCTGAACGGGCCTTGGAGCGCCACGCTGTCGCAGCGCCGTACTTCCGGTTACACCGACCAGAACGCGGTCGCGGCCCAGTACCAGCGCCGGGTCGAAGCCAATTCCGTGTGGACGCTGTCTGCCGCCTACACGGGATTCGCTGGCACCACCATTACCGCGGGCGTCAAGAACCTGCTGAACACCGACCCACCGTTCTCGAACCAGAACGCCAACCCGCAGACCGGCTACGATCCGCGCTTTGCCGACCCGATCGGCCGCGCTTACTTCGTCCGATTGACCCATAAGTTCTGAACATGAAAATCTTCTTTCAAAGTTTTGTATTCGCGGCAGGCCTCAGCGCCTGCGCGCATGTGACGCCGGTGCGCACGCCGCCCGCCAGCCTCGCGCTCGATCCGTTCTACGCCAAATACGCCGATGCGCAGGGCATCCCTGTCACCGGTTCGCGCAATGTGCCGGATGAAGCGATCCTTGCGGCGCGCGACATCGTGATCGCGATGATGTCGCACCGCCGCGACGTGCGCGATGAGCTGGTGCGGCAGGGCGCCCGCATCGGCGTGATGGCGGTAACGGAAGGCACGATGGATATGCCGGAGCAGCGCGACTGGAAAAAGCCGGCGATCGACGACCCGCGCCTGACCAAGTGCGAAGTGCGCGATTACGCCAAGACCATTGCACTGCAGACGGACAGGGAGTATTGGAATGCACGCGCCCGCGGCATGGGCGGCCTGTTCACCACCGGTGCAGCGGAAAACATCATGGGCGTTCCCGGCACGCGCTATTACGGCGAAAACATCATGGTGCACGAGTTCTCGCACAACATCATGAACGCCTTGCGCAGCACGGATCCGGACCTGGTCAAGCGCCTGGAAGCCGCATACGCCCAGGCTAAGGAGAAACGCTTGTGGCAGGGTTCCTACATGGTGAACACGCTGGAGGAATATTGGGCTGAAGGCACGCAGTTCTGGTTCAATTCGAACAAGGCCTACATCACGGACGACCTGACCGTGGTCAATGCCGAGGACTTGAAGGCGCGCGACCCGGCGATCTATGCCTTGCTGGCGGAAGTTTATGGCGAGAACCACCACATCGCAGCCGACGCCTTCTACATGCACGCAGCACGCATGAACAGCCCGCGCATCTCGATCGATGCCAATGGAAAAGCCAGGAACGACTGCTATTCCTGATCTTCCAGCTCCCTGAATTCCTTGCGCAAGTCCTCCAGCGTCGTGGCGATGTGCTCATGCATCATCGCTGCGACCGCTTTTGCCTTCCCCGCAGACCAAAGTTCCAGCATTGCCAGGTGTTCCTTGTGCGCGCGGTCGTTACGGCCGGCCGGCTCAAGATGCTTGCGCGCGTAGCGTTCGGACATGATGTTGAGGCGTTCGATCATCTGGATCGTCAACGGGCGCGCCAGCGGCCTGACCAGCGACATGTGGAACGCGCGATTGAGCCCGCCCACCATTTCCTTGTTCGATACCATTGCCTTATCCAGCGCCTCGAGCGCTTGGCGTGCCGCGGCTTTGTCCTCCGGCGCCGCCAGTTTCGATGCTTCGCCCACCGCTTCGGGTTCAAGTTTCAGGCGCAGGGCATAGACTTCCTCGGCTTCTTCAGCACTCAGCGGGCGGACGAAGAAGCCACGGTTCGCATGGGATACCAGGAGGTTCTCCTGTTCCAGGCGCGCCAATGCTTCACGCAGGGGAATTTTGCTGACGCCCAGTTCGGCCGCCAGAGCGTCTTGCCGGATCGGCGAATCGGAAGGAATCCGACCAGCGACGATGCGGTCGCGAACCACCGTGAAAATCTGTTCGGAAAGTGTCTGAACGACCAGGCTCATGCATACCCTTCAAACGAAGTCGGATAACGTATACAAATTATACGCATGAGTTGTGGCCTGGGGCATACACAAATGCTTCCATTGGGAGCTTAAATCTGCCTGCAAGGGCCTTCACGTGCCGCAGGTTCAATTCGCGCTTGCTGCTCAATACCTCAGAAAACACCCCTTGCGATCCCACTTCGGGCAAATCGGATTGTGATAGCTGATGTTGGCCCCATTAGAAAAAAACGGAGCGGTCTCCCAGTTTGACCATGACCGGGGACGAATTGCGATCTTCGTGTGAATCGCCACGAGTCTTCTAGACACCGGCATGCCGTTCATGGCTCAGGAGTGTCTACAAGACCGTAATCAATTCAGGCCGCTATCCATAAGGGTGGCATTTACCCGGGAACTATTTAATTATTGAGGCATCTGGTTCAGCGGTCGCGATCACCATGCCGACCGAATCTCGTTCAAATGCAAGGTCACGGAGCGATATCGATTTTTGTACGCCTGGCGCCAGCCGAACAAGCGTTAATGGACCTAGTTCGATGCCACGAACGCGTACGGTGATGGGCACTGGGCTTTTATTTAGAAGCTTCACGCAATCCGCCAGCTTATATTCCCCAGGTCCGACGATTGGTTGGGGAGACTCGTCTTGAACGCTGCATTTCGGTAGTGAACCAAAGAATGTAGGGGGAAGGCTATTCTTGCCGAACGACCTCAAATAATCAGCTAAACTCATTAGCCGTTCGTTAAGGAATTCGCTGCTTCCAATCGGTTGGGCTGCAGTTCGCAGGATTGTGAGACGCATCAATGGATCGAAACTGTCCATCGCTGCATCGTAATCAGCGACAAGGCTTCGCCTCTCGTTAAGCATAGTTTGCGCGGTCGCGCCCAAAGCACCTAGGCGCTGTTCTCTCCGCTGACGAGCCTCTTCGTTAAGCTGATCTAATTCCGCGAACGTCTTTAACATTTGTTGTCGAAGCGACGAGAGCTCTGGGGTGACATCGACCGGTTCCGCCAGAAAGTCGCGCCACACCGGCAGCAAGGCTTTTGTGAAGTCGGACATCAGTCTACCCGTGATATCGCCTGCCTTCTTATACTTTCCGGAAGCACTGCGCGGATCTCCATCAGCTTGTGCGGAATCGATGATGGAAAGCAGTTCTCCAATTGCTGGAAGCGAGTTTTTTGCATATCCACTCAACGCGCTTTTGAGAACACCTGCCAGTCCGGGACTTTCGACAGATTGCTGCAGGCTCAAAATTCGAGATTGAAGGCTCGCGATACGCTCTCTCAAGATTGCGCTGTCAATTTTTACGTTCGCATCATCTAGAAGTTGTGTGATTTGATTGGTGTCGAAAGAAATGGCTTGGATAGCATCAATGAGTCGCTGCAGGCGCTGACGGATCGCCAAGCTATCATAACTTGTCGGCTGAACGTCGTTAGGGTCCGTGGCAAACAAAGCGATGTTTGCGATAGGTACAGGGACCGCAAGTTCACAAAGTTTCTTCGCTTCTTGTGAAATCGATCTAGGAAGAATGGCGTATCGGGACTTTGTGCAATCAAGTGCAGACAGGAAACCGCTGTGCCGAAGACCGTGTTTCAACGAAGTATTGGTGATCTGGGGGCCATATTGCTGGACGTTTTCAACAATGTCGAGATAGGTTTCCCTCCTCAGATCAAGCAAATAGCTTCGAAGCGCATCGCTTGGCAAAATTACTTCTTCCGGACCAGTACGACGCCGAATCTCTTCGACCATCAATTTCGGATCATAGCGTCGAAGAAGATTCCAACGATCGAGTTGCGACTGGACCCGACCAAGAGCTGCAACTAAGTCGACATTCGATTTGATGTCGATCCGTCCATTCTCGCCGATGAGACCATTGCGTTCATCCGGATGGATTCGGGAAAAGGCAGCTTCACCGCGCCCATAGGTCGCGTTTAGAGCGTTAAACGAGCGCACACGTACGCGCCGGCCGAAGGGGAGCTTTCCGCCATCAGCCTCGCTTAACTGCGCCAAAAGTCCAATGTCTTGGGACGCCTTATCATATACCAGCAAACTAATGTCACCAGCGTCGCCGCCTGGACTGTTGAAGCCACCAACATTATCTCGATCCCAGCTTCCACAGAGGTCAAACTTCTGGCATCCACCTTGCGTGCCCGGTGCTCCAAGTCCTCCTTTGACTCCACTGGCGACGAAGAAGGTACGCCTCTCAAGATCTCCTTCGTCTGCAACTCCAGCCCCTACATTTTGTGGCGGCCGAGGAATAAACTGCTGGGTGCATGTGTCGCACAGCTCAATTTGGCCTGCCACGACGAGAATGCTTCCGCTCAAACGAGATTCGGCCGAGGGTGTAGGTGCATCAGCACCATTTCTCGGCATGTTGGCCAATCCAAACTTTGGCGATCTGCCGGCCGGTAGTTGCGGCGCGCTATAAGGGGTTGCGAGTCGATCGTCGGCGAAATTGTCCCAATGTCCTTTCGATACATCGAATCGCCATTGATATTTGGCCGGATCCCATGACTCGCGCCAGTAAAAGAGCGCGGCATACGATGGCACCACTCCACAGTCATTGTAATAAGACCAGGGCTCCACCCAATATTTGCTTCCACTTGGATCGTAGAACACCTTACTGGTTTGGAAGTAGGGCCTGGTATCGATTGGAGCAGAGATCTTAACCCGCTCAGCAACGATAACAATATCTCCGCCATTGGTATTCAATGGCTCGCTAATCGTGACTGTCTCGCCAAACATTACTATGTCGCACCGGACTTGGTTCAGGTCAAAGTAGGTATCTTGTCCGCTAGCTACCGTTGGAACTGTGTAGCAATATTTGCGAGAGATTGCCGCTTCTGCGGGCTTGGAGATAAGGTAAATTAAAGAGAGGAGCAACATCGGCGACCAGTAGGTTGCGCGCATTAGGTTGCGAAACATTCACCAGCTCCTTATGTATTTGGCTTATTCGAATTAACTAAAATCGCAACAATTTAACATATGGAAGTTTGCGTCAGCTAATTTGGGCTTCCGAATGTTTTTCAGCGGATTCTGGAGCCCGTCCATCCCCCATTCTTTGCGCGCAATTTCAAAAAGTGCCCAACTAGGGCCAGCTCGAGCCGGATTGTGTTCTCGGCGCGCCCATCGGCGCGTCGTCGGTCGCGGTACAGTGCGAAGTCATTCCCACGCAGATTGCCAAGGGATCGCTGTGACAGAGGTTTTTTAGCCAATGGTTGATGCGTTGCCGCTCTTGGCTGGGGTGGCGTTTTTTGCTTCCGACTTCCGTCCAGTATCGTTCTAGCGCACGGGCAAGCGTTGTGCTTTCAGCTTCACCGAGTGAAATGAAGACTCCTCGTACCATTTGCGATTCGAGTTCGCCGGCCCAGGCTTGGGCCATGGCTTTGGTTTCGAAGGTTTGGGATTGCGAGGGGACGGCGCTTCCGAATGATTGCTTGCCATTGATAGGGACCGCGTTTTCTAATTGTTGCCACATTTGCCTCACATGAAAGTGTGCCAAAAGTGTGACAAAAACTGACTAGTCCAAGGGCGGGGTGTTTTGGCCTCATGAGACCGACAACCCTGAAAGCGGCTTAGTTCCTGGGTCTGAGCAGCATTAGTTGTCTGGTGCCCCGGGCCGGAATCGAACCGGCACGCCCTTGCAGGCAACGGATTTTAAGTCCGGTGTGTCTACCAATTTCACCACCGGGGCGGATGGAGCCCGCTATTATGGCATGACTGTTCGTTAACATCCAGTAGTAGCCAATCTGACAACGCTTGTAATCGGCGCGGAATGTTGTAGCATGCTGGTCGCGGAATTCCTGGAAAGACCACATGCAAATCCAAATCAATGACGTCCTGCGGGACTATATCGAACCGTTGACCGAGGCTGAGCGCACTGCGCTGGAGCGCAGCCTGCTGGCCGAAGGATGCCGCGATGCGCTGGTGCTGTGGAACGATGTTCTGGTCGATGGCCATAACCGTTACTCGATCTGCCAGAAGCATGGCATTCCATTCAAAGTCACCCAGAACACGAGCTTCAAGGATATTGAAGACGTGATGCTGTGGATGATCGACAACCACCTGGGCCGTCGCAGCGTATCGGACTTCCAGCGCGGCGTGCTGGCCTTGCGCCAGCAGGAGATCCTGGCCAAGCGCGAGCAGGCCGTGAAAGAGCAGGCCAAGGCCGAAGATGCCGCCATTGCCCCGCCGGACCCGGAAAGCGAAGGCGCGCCGCCGCCGCCAAAGCCCAAGGCCAAGCGTGAAGATATCGCCCGCGCGGCGCGCCTGAGTGCCAATACCCTGGGCCAGATCGAAAAGATCACCCGCAGCGCCACGCCGGAGCTGGTGGAAGCGGTGCGTTCAGGCACGATTTCGATCAATGCCGCCGCCACCGTGGCATCGCTGCCGGAAGAGGACCAGAAGTCGGCGGTGGCAGGTGGCCGCAGGTTCCTGCAGCAGGCTGCCCGCGAAATCCGCGAACAGCGCGCCGCCAACCGTCCGCCAAAGCCGCCGAAGGAGGGCGCCGACGAGGGCCAGTACCAGGCCGCCGAGCGTCCGGCCCCGTTGACGGAAGTCGAAGTGCTGCGCCTCGAAATCTCGCAACTGAAGGAAAAGAATGCTGCGCTGCGCGCTGAAAACGCCGAACTGCGCGAACGCATCGCTCAATTAGTGGAGCAATAACAGCATGCAAAACCTGAGTGCCGTCTTGTTCGCGTTCTGCGCCATCCCTGCGCTTGCCGCTCCCGCGGCACAGCAGCCGGCGAGCCAGCTGAGTCCCGCCGAAGTGCTGCGCCTGCAAGCGATTGCCAAGCGCGTCACCATCCTGCGCGACAAATGGGGCATTCCCCACATCTATGGCAAGAGCGACGCGGACGCTGTCTTCGGGATGATGTACGCCCAGGCGGAAGATGATTTCAAGCGTATCGAGCTGAATTACATCAACGCCATGGGCCGCCTGGCGGAAGTGGAGGGCGAGCAGGCGCTGTACCAGGATTTGCGCATGAAGCTCTTCATCACGCCCGAACAGTTGAAGACGCAGTACAAGGCCAGCCCGGATTGGCTCAGGAAGCTGATGACCGCCTGGGCCGACGGCCTGAATTTCTATCTCCACACGCACCCGAAAGTGCAGGCGCGGCTCCTGACTCATTTCGAGCCATGGATGGCGCTCAGTTTCAGCGAAGGGAGCATCGGCGGCGATATCGAATCGGTCAATATCGAGCAGTTGAAGGCCTTCTACGGCAAGCAGCCGGCGCCGGTGCAGCTCGCCATCGGAAGCGAGCTCGACAAGGAGCCGCGCGGCTCGAACGGCTTCGCCATCGCGCCGGCACTGAGCAAGTCCGGGCACGCGCTGCTGATGATCAACCCGCACACTTCGTTCTATTTCCGGCCCGAGATTCACGTCAGCAGCCAGGAAGGCCTGAATGCCTATGGCGCCGTGACCTGGGGGCAGTTTTTCGTCTACCAGGGTTTCAACGACCGCATCGGCTGGATGCACACCTCCGGCGGCGGCGACGTGATCGACGAATACCTGGAAACGGTGGTCGAAAAGAACGGCAAGTATTTCTACCAGTACGGCAAGGAGCTGCGTCCTTTCCGCAGCGAGACGGTGCGCCTGCCGTACAAGGCGGCCGACGGCAGCATGGCCCAAAAGAGCGTGACGGCCTGGTTTACCCATCGCGGCCCGGTCGTGCGGGAGCAGGAAGGAAAATGGGTCTCGGTGGCGATGATGAACGAGCCGCTGAAAGCGCTCACGCAATCGTTCATTCGCACCAAGGCGCGCAATTATCCGGCTTTCTACAAGTCGATGGAGCTGCGGACCAATTCCTCGAACAACACCGTGTACGCCGACGCGGACGGCAATATCGCCTACTTCCACGGCAACTTCATGCCGGTGCGCGACACCCGTTTCGACTTCACCAGGCCGGTCGATGGCGCAGAGCCGGCGACCGACTGGAAAGGCCTGCACCCGGTGCGCGAAACCATCCAGCTGTTCAATCCAAAGAATGGCTGGATCCAGAACACCAACAACTGGCCGTTCTCGGCAGCAGGCGCCTACAGCCCGCGCCCGCAGGACTACCCGGCCTATATGTCGGTCAACGGCGAGAACGCGCGCGGCATCCACGCGGTACGTGTGCTGCAAGGGAAGAAGGACTTCACCATCGACAGCCTGATCGCCGCTGCGTACGACAGCCAGCTGACTGCGTTCGAGCCGTTGCTGCCGCTGCTGGTGCGCGCCTATGACGAGGCGCCGGCCAGCGACCTGGCGAAAGCGGCAGTGATCGAGCAGATCACGCTGCTGCGCGATTGGGACATGCGCTATTCCCTGGCTTCGGTGCCCACATCGGTGGCCATCTACTGGATCCAGGACCAGGCCAAGCAATATGGTCCGGCGGCGAAAGAGAAGGGCATGCCGTTGCTGGACTACCTCGCTACCCAGCTGACGTCGAAGCAGCGCCTGGAAGCCCTGGTGCGTGCCTCCAACAAGCTGACGTCGGATTTCGGCAGCTGGAAGACGCCATGGGGCGAGATCAACCGCTTCCAGCGCCTGACCGGCGACATCGTGCAGTCCTATGACGACAGCAAGCCAAGCATTCCGGTACCCTACGCCTCGGGCAACTGGGGCGCGCTGGCGGCCTACGGCATGACGTCGCAGCAGCGTACCAAGCGCATCTATGGCGAGCGCGGCAATAGCTTTGTGGCGGCCGTGGAATTCGGGCCGAAGATCAAGGCCAAGAGCAAATTGGCCGGCGGCGAAAGCGGCGATCCGGCGTCGCCGCACTTCACCGACCAGGCGGAGATGTACGCGCGCGGCGAATTCAAGGACGTGCTGTTCTACAAGGAAGACATCGAAAAGCACCTGGAACGCAAGTACCATCCGGGCGAATAAGTCTCACCTTTGAGCTAGCGCAAAGTCCTCTCCGCCCTGGCAGGCGCACAATGAAGTGACAAACTGCTAATGGGGAGGCGCCATGTCTTCCGACCAGGACGAGAATGGCAGCCAGGCCTGCCAGAGGATTGAAGAGTTCATCTTCGTGCGCGAGCTGAACGAAGTCTTCCTGCTGCTTGACCACATCTCCGGACGCTGGGATAAGAGCCTCTACAACTTCCACAATCACGACGACGGCGAGCCGCACATCGATGAACTGTGCGCCATCGGCCTGACGCCACCGGACAGCGACGCGCAGCGCGTGGCGCAGGCCGTCAAGGTGCTGTGCGCGAAGGACAAGCTGAACGCCGCCGCGCGGCCGGCGACCGGGCTGACGATCGCCTTCACGCTGCTGGTGGTGGGCGAGGACAACCAGCGCGACTGGCGCAATTGGCTGCGCGCCCTGATGCTGCGGCGCGGGGCCATCCTCCCGGGGCCCGGGCGCGCCGCGCATACCGACAAGCCGACCCGCCTCACGCTGGCGCGCTATGCCTTTCCCGGCCTGGTGAAGGCGGCGGAACGCTTCAACCGGCGCATTTTCTGGATCGTGCTCCTGTTGCTGCTGGGATTGGTCCTGACCTGCGTGATGTCCTGGCACATCACGGGCGGCAATGCCATGCTGCAGCACCTGGATGCGCTGCAATCGCAGCAGACCGCCTTGCTCAAGTCGATCGATGAAGCGGAGGTCAAGCACGCCGCCAGCGCCAATGCGCCGCCGGTGCAATTCTGCTCCGGTGCCGACCAGGCCGGGACACCCCATTTCCGCAGCACCGAAGAATTCCAGCTCTGCACGCGGCGCCGCGTGCTCTCGGAACAGGTGGCGATCGTGCGCAACAACTTGCGCGACTGGCTGGCGCCGTGGCGCAGCTGCTATGGCAAGGTGGCTGGTCTTTTCCCGCCTTTGCCGGTCGAGGCAGTGTCCGCCGGCGCGAACGCAGCGGAACGGGAGCGGATCGTCAGGGGCGGGATCGAAGAGCAGGCGCGCGTAGTGACCCTGGTGGTAGGAACGGCCGTGCTGCCGCTGTTTTACGGCATCCTCGGCGCCGGTGCGGCCGTGGTGCGGGGGCTGTGGGCCAAGATGCGCGAAAGCCTGCTGTCGCCGCGCGATTACACCCTGGCCCTGCTGCAGCTGGCGCTGGGTGCGACGATCGGCGCCTGCATTGCGCTGTTCGTCAATCCTTCCGGGCAGACGCCTGGCAGCGAAATTGGATTGCTGGGGAATTGGGCGCTCAGCACTTCAGCGTTGTCCTTCATTGCCGGATTCGGTGTGGAAGGCGTGTTCGTGGCGCTGGAAAGCCTGGTGCGCCGGGTCTTCAACATCTCCGATCCCGCTCGCCGCCCGACGGATTAGTGGTAATGGCGTCGAATGTAGACGATGAGAGCGATGGCGGCGAGCAGGATGCCGAGCGCAAACCTCACCTGCAGCTTTTTTGCCCATTCGCCGCGCTGGCCGTCCATGTAGGCGTTCATTGAACGCTGCTCGGCCAGGGCATGGGCCGCGCTGGCGGAGGCTTGCTGGCGCATGCGCTGTGCCCGCGCCGCATCCTGGGCCAGCCTGGAAGCATTGGCCGCAGCCGTGGCGGCATCGGCAGTGTCGTGGCGCAGCACAGGTGCGTGGCAGTGCGGGCAATAGATTTCACGCGACTGGTCAACGGCGCCGCCGCAGGCGTGGCATTTATACTGGTCGAGCGCAGTTGCCGCCGGCACAGGTAAGTCTTCGTGCCTGTCGATCGCCATCGCCAGCCGCGTCGGGTCGATGACCTCGATGGCGGACCGGCAGGCGGGGCATTCGCTGACAGGCCGGTCGGGCAGGGGATGGCCGCAGTCGGCGCAGAACAGGTGCTTGCCGGCAGAGAGCAGCGAGCGGATATCCGCCCATGCCAGGGGCCGCACAAAGCCTTTCTCGGCCAGATAGAGGATATAGCTCTGGTAATAGCCGTGGCCTTCCGGGCATTCCATCTGCTTGGTGCGGCCGAAGCGTGTGCGGTTGGAAACCGTCTTCAGTGGCGCGCGGCAGACCGGGCATGATTGCACACGCGCCAGCGAGACGGCGTGCGCATGCTGGCCGTCGGCCTGCATGGCGCCGTGGATCTCGCGCACGAAGTCGGCGATGCCGGGCCCCGCCAGGCGCACCGACTCCGTATCGTCGAACCACACCAGGCAGCAATGCTGGCAGGTGTCGATCTGCACCCGGCGCTGGTAGTGGCCCGACAAGTCGAGCACCCGCATCGGGCGCTCGCAGTTGCTGCATTGGCGTTCAGATGGCATCAAGGGCATTGCGCAAGTCCTGGCGCAAGTCCTCGATATCTTCGATGCCGACGGACAGCCGGATCAGGCCATCGCCGATACCCAGGGTTGCGCGCTGCTCCGCCGGGATGGACGCGTGGGTCATCAGGGCCGGGTGTTCGATCAGCGATTCCACCCCGCCCAGGCTTTCGGCCAGGGCGAACACCTCGCAGCGCTCCAGGAAGCGGCGGGCGCCGGCAAGGTCGGTGTCCAGGTCGATCGAGATGATGCCGCCGAAACCGTCCATCTGGGCCTTGGCCAGCGCGTGCTGGGGGTGCGATTCCAGGCCGGGGTAGAAGACTTTCTTCACCTTTGGCTCGCGCTCCAGCCAGCGCGCCAGCTCCAGGGCGCTCTTGCAGTGGCGCTCCATGCGGATCGCCAGTGTTTTCACGCCGCGCAGGGCGAGGAAGGCGTCGAAGGGGCCGGCAATCGCACCCACGGAGTTCTGCAGGAAGGCCAGCTGCTCGCGCCATGCCGACTGGCGCTGCTCGCCACCGACCACGGCGATGCCGCCGATGATGTCCGAGTGGCCGTTCAGGTATTTGGTGGCCGAGTGGACCACGATGTCGAAGCCCAGTTCCAGCGGGCGCTGCACGATGGGGCTGGCAAAGGTGTTGTCGGCTACCGCGATGATGCCGCGCTCGCGGCAGATGCGCGCGATGGCGGCCAGGTCGGCCAGCTTCAGCATCGGGTTGGTCGGGGTTTCAACCCATACCATTTTCGTTTCGGGACGCAAGGCAGCCAGCAGGTTTTCCGGATTGGTCAGGTCGGCGTAGGTGAACTCGTGGCCGGCGCTGCGGCGGCGTACGCGTTCGAACAGGCGGAAAGTGCCGCCGTACATATCGTCGCCCGCGACGATATGCGAGCCGGCGTCCAGCAATTCCAGCACGGTCGAAATGGCCGCCAGGCCGGAAGCGAAGGCGAAGGCTTGCGCGCCGCCTTCCAGGTCGGCGACGCAGCGCTCCAGCGCCCAGCGTGTCGGGTTATGCGAGCGGCCGTAGTCCAGGCCCTTGTGCACGCCCGGGCTTTGCTGGACGAAGGTGGAAGTGGCGTAAATCGGCGGCATGATGGCGCCGGTCGACGGGTCGGGGTGCTGGCCGGCGTGGATCACACGCGTGGCCAGGTGGGATTTGGTCTTCTTTTCGCTCAAGATAAGGTCCTGCGCAGGTGATTGAGTAAATCGTAGCGGGTGATCAGGCCATAGAATTTGCCGTTTTCGGCAATGATAGCCGTTAAGCCGCGGTCCAAGGTATCGCGCAGGGCCGGCATGCCGGCCGACGGCGCCAGGGTTTCCACGCGGGTGGTCATGGTGCCGCCCACTTCGCCCTTGAATTGGGAAGCATCGTCTTCGACCTTGAGCAGGATGTCCGACTCGTCGATGATGCCGACCAGCTTGCCGTCCGCGATCACCGGCAGCTGGGCCAGGTCGGCCGCGCGCATGCGGTTGAAGGCGATCAGCAGGGTGTCCGCCGGCGCCACGCTGACCACGTCGCCGTTTTCGAAGCGGCGGCCGATCAGGTCGCGCAAGTCGCCCAGTTTCTGGCGCTGCAGCAGGCCCTGGTCGAACATCCAGCTGTCGCTGTAGACCTTGGACAGGTAACGGGTGCCGGTGTCGCAGACGAAGGTCACCACGCGCTGCGGCGTGGTCTGCTCGCGGCAGTATTTCAGCGCCGCCGCCAGCAGCGTGCCGGTGGAGGAGCCGGCCAGGATGCCTTCGGCCCGCAGCAGTGCGCGTGCGGTGTCGAAGCTTTCCTGGTCGCTGATGGTGTAGGCCTGCGCAATGGCCTCCATATTGGCGATGGCGGGGATGAAGTCCTCGCCGATGCCTTCCACCGCCCAGGAGCCGCTGGTATCGGCCACCTTGCCGGTATCGACGTACTCCTTGAGGATCGAACCTTTCGGGTCGGCCAGGATGAATTTGACGTGCGGCGCCACTTTGCGGAAGTAGCGCGCCAGGCCGGTGAGGGTGCCGGAGGAACCGACGCCGACCACGATGGCGTCGATCTCGCGCGCCATCTGTTCCCAGATTTCCGGGCCGGTGGTGGTCTCGTGGGCCAGTGGGTTGGCCAGGTTGTTGAACTGGTCGGCAAAGAAGGCGCCGGGGATTTCGGCCGCCAGGCGCGCCGCGTAATCCTGGTAATACTCGGGGTGGCCCTTGCCCACGTCGGAGCGGGTGATGCGCACGTCGGCGCCCAGCGCCTTCAGGTGCAGGATCTTTTCGGTGGCCATTTTGTCCGGCACCACCAGGAGCACCTTGTAGCCCTTGATGGCGCCGACCAGGGCCAGGCCCAGGCCGGTATTGCCGGCAGTGGCCTCGACGATGGTGCCGCCGGGCTTGAGCAGGCCATCGCGTTCGGCCGCTTCGATGATGGACAGGCCGATGCGGTCTTTTATAGAGCCGCCGGGATTCTGGGATTCGAGCTTGAGGAACAGCCGGCATGGGCCGGTGTCGAGACGCGTGACTTCGGCAAGCGGTGTATTGCCGATCAAGCTGAACAAAGCTGCAGGACGGGTATTCTGCATTTTCTCTCCTTGCTAAAGCGCGCATTGTGTGGCGTTTCAATTCAATCAAGAAGGAATTTCTATGCCTTAGCTTATACCTTTTTTGGAATATCGCGGGCAGCGCCGTATAATCGCGCAGCGACTTTTAATTCAGACTCCACTGTGGCAAAACTCTACTTCCGCTATTCTGCGATGAACGCAGGCAAATCGACCTCGATGCTGCAGGTCGCCCATAATTACGAAGAACAGGGACTGATGGTGCGCCTGTTCACCGCCGCCATCGACGACCGCTACGGCGTGGGCAAGGTGACTTCGCGTCTGGGCCCTCAGCGGGAAGTCGAGCTGTTCTCGGGCGATACCGACTTCCTGCAGGACATGCAGAAAGTGGCGTGCGTGCTGGTCGACGAGGCGCAATTCCTGTCGCCGGAACAGGTGAAGCAGCTGCACCAGCTGGCCCAGGCCAAGGGCGTGCCGGTGATCTGCTATGGCCTGCGCAGCGATTTCCGTGGCGAGCCGTTCCCGGGATCGGCCTACCTGCTCGCGCTGGCCGACGATATCGAAGAAATCAAGAACATCTGCACCTGCGGCAAAAAGGCCACCATGAACATCCGCGTGGATGAAAAGGGCGAGCGCATCCGCGAAGGCGAGCAGATCAGCATCGGCGGCAACGAAGCCTACCGGCAGGCGTGCGGCCGCTGCTTCTACACTGGTTGATGACGCCGGCCGTCTTATCCGGCGGATTGGTGGCCGCATGGCTTGGACTCATGTTTGCCTTGCGCCGCAGCGGCTACCTGATTGCCCTGATCAGCCTGGCAGCAACGGCGCTGCATGAAGCCTGCCATCTCCTGGCCGGCCTGGTTCTGAATGCCAAACCCCGCTCCCTGACCGTCTTTCCGCGGCGCCAGGACAGGCGCTGGGTGCTTGGCGAGGTGGCTTTCGCCAACCTCAATCTCTGGAATTCCGCTTTTGTCGCCCTGGCCCCGCTGGCCATGCTGCCGCTGGGCCTGTGGGCCTTTCAAGCATGGATGGTGCCTGCGCTGGCCGCGGGCGCGTATGCGTCCTGGTGCCTGGCCGGCTATGTGGTGGCCTGCTGCCTGTTCGGTTGCCTGCCTTCCGCCACCGACATCCGCATCGGCGCCGCTTCCGCCGTCGTTTATGCCCTGATCGCCGGCTCCGCCTGGTGGCTGCTGGCGCACGGCTTGGTTGCTGGGCAATAAAGATAGGCGATAATATAACAAAAACCGGATTCAGCCTGGCTTAAGACAGCAGGGGCACACTCGATGCTCCCGCTCTCCAGAAGCATGGCCTATCCTGTAGAATGGGATTAGCACTATTCTCTTGGAATCACCTACGTTCGGAGCAAGCCGATGAAGAAGCACACCCTGTTGGCCACCATGTCCCTGGCACTGATTACCGCCTATGCAGGCGCAGCCCAGGCAGACAAGGCCGCAGATGTAACCATGAAGCCTGCTGCACAGCAGACCCAGGCCGCCTTGTGGGCGTCCCGCGTGCTGTCGCGCTACCATTACAAGGCTATGCCGCTGGACGATGCGATGTCGGAGAAGATTTTCGACCGCTACTTCAAATCGCTCGACAGCGAGAAATTGTTCTTTACCCAGGCCGATATCGATTCCTTCAGCAAGGAAAAGTCCCACCTGGATGACGCGATCAACAGTGAAAACCTGCAGACGCCGTTCGCGATTTACAACCTGTATCAGCAACGATTCTCCGAACGCATGGCCTATGCGCGCGAACTGCTGAAGACCAAGTTCGACTTCACGCAGGACGAGAGCTACCAGTTCGACCGCGAAAAGGCAGACTGGCCGAAGAGCGAGGCCGAAGTGAAGGATCTGTGGCGCAAGCGCGTGAAGAACGACTGGCTGCGCCTGAAGCTCGCCGGCAAGGACGACAAGGCGATCCGCGAGACGCTGGACAAGCGCTACGAAACCTACGTCGCCCGTTCGCGCAAGCTGAATAACGAAGACGTGTTCCAGATCTTCATGAACGCGTACGCCATGTCGATCGAGCCGCACACCAACTACCTGGGCCCGCGCGCTTCCGAGAACTTCGACATTGCCATGCGCCTGTCGCTGGAAGGCATCGGCGCCGTGCTGCAGAACCGCGACGAGTACACCGTGATCCGCGAGATCGTGCCGGGCAGCCCGGCCGGCCTGTCCAACAAGCTGAAAGTAGGCGACCGCATTGTCGGTGTGGCGCAGGGCGATTCCGACAAGTTCACCGACGTGCTGGGCTGGCGCATCGACGACGTGGTGCAGCAGATCCGCGGCCCGAAGGATTCCACTGTCAAGCTGCAGATCCTGGCCGCGGACGCCGGCCCGGACGGCAAGCCTTACGTCCTGTCGCTGGTGCGCAAGAAAATCAGCATGGAAGAGCAGTCGGCCAAGAAAACCATCCTGGAAGTCAAGGATGGCGCCGTGAAGCGCCGTATTGGCGTGATTTCGCTGCCGACCTTCTACCAGGACTGGGACGCCCGCCGCAAGGGTGACAAGGATTACAAGAGCGCCACGCGCGACGTCGCCCGCCTGCTGGGCGAGCTGAAAAAAGAGAAGGTCGACAACGTGCTGATCGACCTGCGCAACAACGGCGGCGGTTCGCTGACCGAGGCGGTCGAGCTGACCGGCCTGTTCATCGACCGTGGTCCGGTGGTTCAGCAGCGCAACGCCGAAGGCCGCGTCGAAGTCGAATCCGACAACGTGCCTGGCCTGGCCTGGGAAGGTCCGGTCGGTGTGCTGATCAACCGTGGCTCCGCTTCCGCCTCCGAAATCTTTGCCGCCGCCATCCAGGATTACGGCCGTGGCCTGATCATCGGCGAGCCAAGTTTCGGCAAAGGCACGGTGCAGACCCTGGTCAACCTGGACCGCTTCGGCCAGAGCGACAAGGCGCGCTTCGGAGAGCTGAAGATGACCATTGCCCAGTTCTTCCGCATCAATGGCGGCACCACCCAGCTGCGCGGCGTGACGCCGGACATCAAGCTGGCTGCTACCAGCGATGCCGACAGCTTCGGCGAATCGAGCTACGACAACGCGCTGCCATACACCCAGGTCAAGCCTGCGGTGTACATCCCGGCTGGCGAGTTGAAGGAGATCGTGCCGATCCTGGACAAGAAGCACGAAGCGCGCGTGGCCAAGGACAAGGACTACCAGTACCTGCTGGACGACATCAACTACGTCAAGAAACAGCGCAAGGACAATGTGGTGTCGCTGAACGAAGCGGTGCGCCGCAAGGAACGCGACCAGCAGGAGGCACGGGCCAAGCTGCGTGAACAGCGCCTGGCCGCCGGCCCATCGCCGGACGATCCGATCCAGGTGCCGGACGCCAAGGATGCACTGAACAAGGCGATTGCCGCCAAGCCGGCCAATCCGCGTGCTTCCCAGCGCCAGTCCAACCAGGTGCGCGGTGCGATCCACACCGATGACGGCCTGCAGGGCGACGAACGTTCGCTGTCGGCGGAACTGGAGGCCGAAAAAGCCGCCAAGAACGCCAAGGATGTGCTGTTGAATGAGGCGGTGCACATCCTGGCCGACGAGGTGAGCGTGCTGCGCACCGATACCCGCATGGCCAGCCGGGTGCTGCCGTACGTGGGAGACAAGTGATATTGCTGTGCGTTATATCTAGTATTACTACAATAAAGTAGACAGATATACCGCGCCGCAGCATAATTACACCTGTCTCCTCTATTCTCCTCCAAGGAAATAGACTTCAGCCCGCTCCCAGAGCGGGCTTTTTTTTGGTTCTTCACGGATTACCGGTAAACCAGGGGCAGACCCTTGGGTCTGACCCTGGTTTACCGGGTTCGAATTTCTGGACGTCCTGCTTCACCGGCAAAAAGGCGGGGGAATAAGTGGATTCAAGGATTGTTGGCGGACTTGCGTGCCTGCCGGCCATCAAAACCAACCCGGTAAACCAGGGGCAGACCCAAGGGTCTGACCCGATCCGCGACAGCAACTGATTGTGGATACGTTTCCGCAAATTTACCGGTTTCGGCCGCGCTACCCCAGCGTCATCCCCTAAAGGGGTGCGCAATACGGCGAAACGATCAAGCGGTAGACGGTACAATCCTGCTCGTGCATACCTCGATCAAACTGACTGCTATTGGCGCTGCGGTGCTGGCGATTGCCGGTGCCGGCGGCTACTTCTACAACCACCATTCCGCTCCGCGACCGAGTGCGGCAGTGCGCCTTCCCGTACAGGCCAAGCACGAGCCGGTGCCGACTGAGCGGAGCTGGCCGGCGCGGCTTGAAACCGTGCTCGAATCCGGGCTGGCCGACCCGTACGGTGTCGCCATCGACGGCAAGGGACACATCTACGTCTCTGACGGCGGTGAGCGCAACACCGTATCGGTGCTCACGCCGGATGGCACCGTGCGCCTGCTGGCGGGCGGCGCCGAGGGCTATCGCGATGGCGTCGGTGCGGCCGCTTCCTTCAACACACCATCGGGAATTGCACTGGACAAGCAAGGCAATGTCTATGTTGCCGACACCGGCAATCACGCGATTCGCAAGATTGCACCAGACGGCACGGTGACGACCCTGGCCGGCAGTGGCATCGCCGGTTTTGCAGACGGGAAGGGCGCACAAGCGCAGTTCAATGGACCGGTCGGCGTGGCTGTCGACGAGGACGGCAACGTGTACGTAGCCGACACCTACAACGACCGGATCCGGCGCATCGCGCCCGATGGCACGGTCAGCACGGTGGCGGGGAGCGGCGTGCCCGGAATCGCCGATGGAATAGGCGAGCTGGCGCAGTTCGATACGCCGTGCGGGATTGCTGTCGGCAGGGATGGCATCTACATTGCCGACTCCCGCAATGACGCCGTGCGCCGTATCAATCCGGATGGCTCCGTGCTTACGCTGGCGCTGACGCCGGGGACTGAAAAAGAAGCGTTGCTGCGCCGCCCGATGGCGCTGGCGGTCACGCACGACGGCTTTGTCTACGTCGCCGTAGGCTCGCGCGGACGCCTGCTGCAGCTGGCGCCTGACGGTGCGCTGGCAGGTTTGCCCGACGCCGAGCATCCCGCCGATCCGGCCACGGGCATCGACGGCAACGTGCAGGTGTACGGGCCGCGCAGCCTCGCGCTGGCGCCCAATGGCACGCTGCTGCTGGCCGACGGCCCGGCCCAGCGCCTGCATCGTATCGTTCCCGCCGCCGTGCCGCCGGCCAAGCTGGCGCTGATGTCGACCTCGTATGCCGCGGCGCTTGCCCCCGATCCCGCTGCACCCGCTGCTCCCACGGCATCAGCAGCCATCGTGGCGGTCACTGCGCCCGTCGCTTCGCCGACCGCCGCCGCTACAACGGACGACAGCCTGATGGCGAAGCGCAGCCAATCCCCGATGCCCTGGCCGGTGCTGCCCCAAGACCAGCCGCACGAAGTGGTCGGCCTGATGGGCGAGGTGAGGGGAAGCTATGACGGCGACAGCCGCCATCACTTCCACGCCGGCCTCGACGTGCAGGCCGACGTCGGCAGTTCCGTGCACGTGGTGGAAAAAGCCAAAGTCAGCGACCCGCTTCCCAACTGGGCCTTCGGCACGGTATCGGAAGGGATCAACCTCGGCACCACCAGCTACATCCACATGAAAGTGGGCCGCGACAAGAAGAACAGGCCGCTCGACGAACGCTTCCAGCTGCTGCTGGACGACCAAGGCAAACCCGAGCGCATACGCGTGCGCCGCGGCACGCGCTTCGGCGTGGGCGACCAGCTGGGCGTAGTCAACACGATGGCGCACGTTCACCTCGACCTGTTCGACCGCGGCCGCGTGGTGAATCCGCTCGCGCTGCCATTCCCTGGCCTGCAGGATACCGTGGCGCCGACCATCCAGGGCATCGCCCTGTACGACGCCAACGACAAGCGCCTGCCGGTCAGGAAAGGCAAGCGCCTCGAAGTGCCGAGGGAACTGGGGGAAGTGAACGTTGTGGTCGATGCCTACGACCAGATGGACGGCAACCTCGCCCGGCGCCGCCTCGGCCTGTACAAGCTTGGCTACCAGCTGCTGCAAGACGACGGCACGCCGCTGCCAGGCTACGAAAAGCCCCGCATCATGCAGACCTACGACCAGTTGCCCAAGCAGCGCGAAGCCGTCAAGACGGTCTATTCCGCAGACAGCGGCATCACGGTCTACGGCAACAAGGCAACGCGCTTCACCTACTCCTTGCTAAGCCGCCTGGAGCACGGCCAAGTGACGCCCGGTCGATGGCAAGTCAGCGAACTTGCGCCAGGCAACTACACCCTGCGCATCTACGCCGCCGACTTCGCCGGCAATACCGCCACAACCGGCCGCGACCTGCCAATCACTATTGAGTGAAATTTCGGCGCCAAATTCGGGGTCAGCTCCGGCAATCGGACACGGGCTCAGCCGCCTGGCGGCTGAGCCCGTGT
>JBCNPK010000036.1:0-61067 GCA_039593355.1 Pseudoduganella sp. | reverse complement strand
GGTTGGTCTGCTGGGTGCCCCAGACGGCAGTCGCCGCCAGGTCTTCGTTCATGCCGGGGTGGAACTTGACGTGGTGCGCGTCGAGGTGCTTCTTGGCCTTCATCGCGGTCTGGTCGACCGAGGTGACCGGCGAGCCGCGGTAGCCGGTGATGTAGCCGGCGGTGTTCAGGCCAGCTTTCAGGTCGCGCTCACGCTGCAGCATGGGCAGGCGGATCAGGGCTTGCGTGCCGGTCATGAAGGCGCGGCCGCGCTCCAGGGTCCACTTGTCGTCGAGGGTGATGTCGTGCGCGGGCGATAGCTCGCCGCTCTTGACGGGTGCGTTCATCAGGTGTGTCTCCAATACTTCTTCAAGTTGTGAGCGGCGCCCCGTCTTGGGTGCGGGGCTGCCGGAATTCTGTTAACCCGGTAAATCCGGGTCAGACCCGAGGGTCTGACCCTGTCTGCGCGGCTTGCAGTGGAGGGGTCTGACCCTTGGGTCTGACCCGGCCTTACTGGGTTTAAGCGGCCGTCTTCGAAGGATCGTCCAGCACGCCGCGGCGGATCTGGTCCAGCTCGATCGATTCAAACAGCGCGCGGAAATTGCCTTCGCCGAAGCCCTGGTCGCCCTTGCGCTGGATGATCTCGAAGAAGATCGGCCCAATCACATTCTGGGTAAAGATCTGCAGCAGCAATTCGCGCTCATTCGATTCGGCCGAGGAATGGCCGTCGATCAGGATGCGCAGGCGGCGCAGTTCTTCCACGTTCTCGCCATGGTTAGGCAGGCGGCGGTTGACCAGCTCATAGTAGGTCTCGATCGTGTCCTGGAACACGATGCCCTGGTCGCGCAGGCCCTGCACCGAGTTGTAAATCTGGTCGGTGCCCAGCGCGATGTGCTGGATGCCTTCGCCGTGGTACTCGTTCAGGTACTCGGCGATCTGCGACTTGTCATCCGACGACTCATTGATCGGAATGCGGATCTTGCCGCACGGCGAAGTCATGGCCTTCGACTTCAGGCCGGTCAGCTTGCCCTCGATATCGAAGTAGCGCACTTCGCGGAAGTTGAACAGGCGCTCATAGAAGTCCGCCCATTCCTTCATGCGGCCACGGTGCACGTTGTGGGTCAGGTGATCGATATAGGTCAGGCCATTGCCGACCGGATTGGCTTCGGCGCCAGGAATGGCAACGAAGTCGGCGTCGTAAATCGAGATATCGCCAATGGCGCCGGTCGGCTTGCCGTCCGGCGAATTCTTGCCGCGCCAGCGGTCGACCAGGTACAGCAGGGAGTCGCCCACGCCTTTGATGGCAGGGATATTCAGCTCCATCGGACCGGTTTTGTTGTCAAAACCCCACGCGCCCAGCTCCAGGGCGCGCTTGTACGCAAAGGCGGCATCGTCCACGCGGATCGCGATGGCGCACACGGACGGGCCGTGCTGGCGGGCGAAACGCTGGGCAAAGGAATCCTGCTCGGCGTTGATGATGAAGTTGATATCGCCC
Source organism: Pseudoduganella sp. (assembly GCA_039593355.1). GTDB lineage: Bacteria > Pseudomonadota > Gammaproteobacteria > Burkholderiales > Burkholderiaceae_D > Rugamonas. Next base: position 59,594 of record JBCNPK010000036.1, on the reverse strand, counting down.
TGGCGGTACAGGGTCACGTCCTTATGGCGGTGCCGGGCGATTGCGGTGAAGCCCATGTTTTCGAACAGCTTGCCCAGGGCTTTGGGATCGGGTGCGGCGAACTCGACGAACTCGAAGCCGTCGGTGCGCATGGGGTTGTCCCAGGGGGTGAATTTCATGGTGCGTCTCCCATTTAGAATTGCGCACAGTATAGTCTTCACCCTGCGACATTTAATTGCAAACATTTCCCAATGCCGGGCGAATTGAGCAATAATATTGCCAGAACCAAGACCATATGAGGAATTTATGACCAAGATTGCGCTGGATAAAACGGATCGCAAGATTTTGTCCATCTTGCAAACCGATGGCCGCCTGTCCAACCAGGACGTCGCCGAGCAAGTCAATCTTTCCCCCTCGCCATGCCTGCGCCGCATCAAGCGCCTGGAAGAGGAAGGCGTGATCCGCCAGTACGTGGCGCTGCTGGACCCGGACAAGATCGGCCTTGGCCTGCTGGCCTACGTCAACGTGCGCCTGGAAAAACACAGCGACGCCGCCGCCCACAGCAACGCCCGCGCACTTGGCGTGAACCCGACCGGCACCTCGCCGCGCGCCGATTTCGCGGTGGCCGTCGAACAGTGGCCGGAAGTGGTCGCCTGCTACGCCATGACCGGCGAAATGGACTACCTGCTGCGCGTGCACGTGGAAGACATGGACCACTTCTCGCGCTTCATGATGGCCACCCTGCTGCGCCACCCGGCCGTGCTGGACGTGAAGTCCTCCTTCGCCCTGCAGCGCATCAAGGACACCACCGCCCTGCCGCTCGTATAAAACGTAGCAAGCCGCCCCGCAAGAGCGGCCGAGCGCCTGCTAATCGTGATCGTGGCGGTTCACCATTGATTGTTCCAGCCGCTGGTAGTCGGCCGTAGCGCGTACTCTGGCGATCGCTTCCATAGCGCTTCAAAGCGCCCGGGATCTTTGTCGTAGGATTTGCGGCCCGCCATCAGGTGGAAATCGAAACTGGCGAAGGGTTGCCTCACCAGGATCACGCGGCCCTGGTAGCGCGGGTCTTCGCGCAGCAGGTTTTCCGCCTCGCGCCCCATCAGCACTGCGACGTCGGCGCTGCCTGCGGCCAGCAGGCGCAGGCCCTCTTCCGCCGATTTGGGCGTGTCGATCACCTTCTGGCCCATCGCCTGCAGCACGTCCACAATATAGTAGCCGCGCTGCGCCACCACCAGCTTGCGCGGGTTGACCAGGGTCTTGCCGTCCCAGGCGGCACCGCTATCCACCCGCAGGTAGACGTCGACGTGGTCGCGGTACATGGCGCGCTCAGGGTCTTGCGTGCCATCCGGTTTGCGCGGCGGTACGCTGTAGGCGCGGCGGCGCGGGTTGTCCGAGGGGCCGACCATGGCGTCCATGATGCCGGTGCGGGTCTCTTCCTCGCAGCGCTTCCAGGGCCGCGCGATGAAGTTGACCTCGTCGCCGGTCAGCTTGGCCGCGCGCCTCAGCAGCTCGATATTCAAACCGCTGCCGTCCGGCATGGTCCATGGCGCCTGCGGGACATCTTCAAAACAGAAGTTCAAAGGCGCGCCCCAAACCGGCGCCTGGGCGACGGCAATTGTCACAGCCAGAATGGTGCTGCGCGGGGCGAACGGCATGAATGCCTCCTCGTCTATTCTTCCGATTTTACGCCAGGAATCCTGTCGAGGAGTTTTGTGGCGGCGCGGACGTTGGCTTTCAGTGCGTAATCAAGCGAGGCAAGCTGTTCTTCCATCGCTTCCTGCAGCACGCTGACCGGATCGGCCGGGCCAAGTTTGAGGTAGGCGTCCGCTTCGCCGTAGTCGCGGTGAATCTCCATGCCTGCTTTTTTGGCGATGTGCATCATGGTCGCATTGGACGACAGGCAATGCATGTAGAGCGTGTCGACGTCGTTGTTGCGGCAGGCGATGTTGGCGCGTTCGAACAGCTTGGAGCCGATGCCCATGCCGCGCGCGGACTTGGAGACGGAGACGCCGAATTCCGCCACCTGGTCTTTCTCGGTGGCCTTGTGCTTGTCCGGTTCCCGGTCGGCGAAGGCAAGGTGGCCGACCGCCACCAGTTTGAAGACACGGTTGTAGACGCCGAACACCAGGTCGCGGTCGAAGTCGATGCTGTTGACGTAGCGGGTGATCTGCTCGTCGTTGACCGGAGTTCCGAAGCGCAGCAGTCGATCATGGCGCTCCAGCCCGAGGAAGTGCTTCAGCATGCGCCGCCGGTCGCGCTCGCGCAATTCCTTGACCGGCACGGTAGGCCGGTCCTTGCCGCCGAACAGGCCGCGCAAGGGATTGCGGAAGAAGTTAAGGCTGGTCATCTTGCACCTCCTAGGCGCCAATCGCCTCATGCACTGCCTGCACCCGGGCCGCGCGCACCAGCTCGGGGATCAATTGCGGCTGGCTTGCCGAGCGCTGGGCGATCTCGCCGGCGTTCACGGCACGCGCTGCGTCAAGCGACTTGGCCAGCCGCTCGCGCTGCGGCGCAAGGCCGCCGGCTGGGCCGGCCGAGCATTCGACGGCGGCTAACATCTGCAAGAAACGGGCGGGCTTGCGGAAACCGTCGCAGCGCTCGAGCAGGCTGACCAGGGCAGCGGCGTCCAGCTCCAGCGCCCTGCCCACACTGGCGCGTTCACGCGCCGACATCAGCGCCAGGTCGCGGCATTCGGTCGGCACTTTCAGGCGCTGGCAGGCTTGCTCGACTTGCGGCACATCCAGCGCCAGCGTGAGCGCGGCAAAGCGCACCGGAAGTTCAGCGCCCTGCGCGGCGGCGCGGTCGACCACCGGCTCCACGGCCAGGCCATCGCCGATCTCCGGAATGATGTGCGACAGCGCGTCGCATTCGCGCAGCACTTGCAGCATGCGCGAGGGCTTCTGCTCCATCAGGCCGCGCGCGATTTCCTGCCATACGCGCTCCGGCACTAGGGCGTCGACCTCGCCCTCTTCCACCATGCGCCGCATCAGCGCATTGGTTTCGGGCGCGACGCGGAAGTCCGGGAAACGCGAAGCAAAACGCGCCAGGCGCAGAATGCGCACCGGGTCCTCGGCAAAGGCGTCTGAGACGTGGCGGAAAATACGGTCCCTGATGTCCTGCCGGCCGTGGTACGGGTCGACCAGCGAGCCGTCGTCGGCGCGCGCGATGGCGTTGATGGTCAGGTCGCGCCGCACCAGGTCCTCCTCCAGCGTGACGTCGCTGGACGTGTGGAAGACAAAGCCCTTGTAGCCGGGTGCCGTTTTGCGCTCCGTGCGTGCCAGGGCGTACTCCTCCTGCGTTTTCGGATGCAGGAACACCGGGAAATCCTTGCCTACCGGACGAAAGCCCGCCTTCACCATCTCTTCCGGCGTGGCGCCGACCACCACATGGTCGTGGTCCTTGACGGGCAAGCCAAGCAATTCATCGCGCACCGCGCCGCCGACCACGTATGTCTTCATCGCCATCAATCGTCCGGCATCTCCGCGTCGTGCAGTGGCGCGGTTTCGGTTTCGGCCAGCGCGCCGGCGATCCAGGCATCGACCGCCGGATGGTTGCGCATGCGCTCGCAGTAGGCGGCCAGCGCCGGCGGCAGCACCACGCCGTAAGTCTTGAAGCGGCACACCACAGGGGCGTAGAAAGCGTCGGCGATCGAGAACTCGCCGAACAGGAACTCGTTGTGGCCGAAGCGGCTCAGGCACTCTTCCCATATCTCGCTGATGCGGCCGATGTCGGCCTGCGTGGCGGGCGTGCGCCCCTTGCCGGGATAGCTGCCCTTGATATTCATCGACATGGTCGTGCGCAGGCTGCTGAAGGAGCTGTGCATCTCGGCGCACACCGAGCGCGCCAGCGCGCGTGCGGCCACGTCGCGCGGCCACATCGGCTTGTCGGGGAACTGTTCGGCGAGGTATTCGCAGATCGCCAGGCTGTCCCAGACCGCCAGCTCGCCGGCCAGCAGCACCGGCACGCGGCCGCTTGCGCTGTACTTGGCAATATTGTTGGAAGTGTCAGGCTGGTCGAGCAGCACGCGCACTTCGGTGAACGGGATATTGAAGGCTTTCATCGCCACCCACGGGCGCATCGACCACGATGAATAATTCTTGTTGCCGATGATGAGGGTCAGGCCCGGTTCGCGCGCGGCGGCCAGGGTTTCGGCAAGTTTCGGGTCGAGTTCTGTGGTCTGCATGGTTCTCCTCTGGTTTGCTTAGCGGCTGCCGTAGGCGGCTTCCTGCTGTTCCTGTTCGGTGTAGCCCTTCGGCGTGACGGTGTTGCCGAGGCGCGCCTTCAGCGACTGCGGGCGGCCTTCGAAGAGCGCGGCGTAATAGGTGGCGTTCACCATCACGTTTTTCACGTAGCCGCGCGTTTCGTGGAAGGGAATCGTTTCGATGAAGATGGTGCTGTCCATTGGCTTGGTCAGCTGCGTGCGCCAGGAGCGCAGGCGGCCGGGCCCAGCGTTGTAGGCAGCGGTCGCGAGCACCTGCGAACCGTCCATGCTGCCCAGCACCATGTTCAGGTAGTTCGCGCCCAGCAGGATATTGGTCTTCACGTCCGACAGCATGCCCTGCACGAAGTCGGTCAGGCCGATTTTGCGCGCCACCCAGCGGCCGGTCGACGGCATCACCTGCATCAGTCCCGAGGCGCCCACTGCCGATTGCGCATCCATCACAAAGCGCGACTCCTGGCGGATCAGGCCATACACCCAGGCGCGGTCCAGGCCCAGGGTGCTGGTGGTCGGCTGCATGATGTCGTCATGCGGCACCGGGTAGCGGTGGGTGTAGTCGGCCTGCACCCGCGTCTTTTCGGAGGTGTACACCATGCGGTCCAGCACATGCTTTTCGCGCGCGAATTCGGCGGCGGCGATCAGCTGGCGCTCGTTCAGGCTGCGCGTTTCCCAGTTCCATTCGCGCGTGCCTTCGAAGCGCAGGCGCATGTCGAAGAACTTGAGCGCGCGTTGCAGGCCCGGGTTGGCGGCGATGGCGGCCATTTCGGCCGGCGTCGGCGCCGCCCCCGGCGGCGGGATGGTGACCAGCTGCCCGAGTTCCTCGCCGGCCAGGATGCCGTAATAGCTGGACTGGTCGGCGATGCTGCGGTAGGCGGCCAGCACCTCCGGCGTGTTGCTGCCCGCTTCCGCCGCGGTGGCGCGCGCATTCCAGTAAATCCAGGTCGGGTCCTTGCGCAGCTGCTGCGGCATGGCGGCGATGGTGTCCTTGACGGTTTTCCAGTCGCGCTCGCGCATGGCGATACGGGTCTTCCATTGGATCTGCTCGATCGACAGCGGCGCGCCGGACGCTTTGGCCCAGTAACCCGCCGTGTCGGGCGAGAACGAATAGGACGACACCAGCGCGATATTGGCCCAGCCGATGGCGCGTTCCTGCGGCGTCAGCTTCGGCAGGTTTTTTTCCAGCGCCAGCTTGGCCAGCGCCATGCTGGTGCGGGCGCCGCGGCCGACGGCGACCAGGAAAGTCTCATGGTCGGCGCGCGTGGCGCCGGCGCCCTTGGCCAGCGCCAGCGTCGGCAAGTCGACCGCTTGCGCCATCTTCTTGTCCGAGCCGTTCAGCAGAAGCACGGTGCGTTTGGCGGGGCCGGTGGCGTTGGTTTCGCCGGCCAGGCGCACCTGTGTCCACAAATCCTCCTCGGTGAACTGGCCGGCCTGGGCCAGCGATGCGATCAGCGAACCGCAAGCCTCGCCGTAGTAAGGCGGATAGACCAGCAGCGCGCGCGCATCGGCGGCGACGTTCTGGCCTTTCGAAAGGCGCGACAGCAGGTTGTAGCATTTGACCTGGGTGTCGTCCTGCAGCACGAACAGCGGATACTGTTCGTCGAAGGTGGCCCAGTCGCGCTTGCGGCCCAGCTCCAGCAGCCAGTCGTTGCGCATGCGGTCGGCGATGGCGCTGCCTTCGTATTTTTTCAGGAAGGCGCGCACCTCGGGATTCGACACGTCCTTGAAACGCGCCTTCAGGCGGTAATAATCAACGTAGGAGGGAATCGGGTAATCGGCAAGGCGGGCGGCGTAGAACTCCGCCTTGGCGGGGTCGTCGCGCCGGACAGCATCGCGCAGGAGAAGGAAGGCATCGTCTTCCTTGCGGTTGTCGCTTGCGTTATCCTGCGCCATGGCCAGTGGCGAGGCGGCGCATGCTGCGACCATCAGTGCGCCGGCTATCCATTTCGAGGTGGAAATCAATGTACGACTCTCAAGGTAATTCAAGATATGACCAGCCCAACTAGCATACCACGCAACCACGACGGCCAGCCAGCGCCGAGCAAGGCGGAACTGCGCAAGATCATGCTGGCGGCGCGCCGCGCGCTGGCCCCGGAAACGCGCGCGCAATGGGACAGGGAAATTGGTGCGAAGGTGGTCCAGTGGTGGCGTGAATCTGGTGTCGGGACGGTGGGCGTGTATTGGCCCTTGCGCGATGAGCCGAACTTGCATGCCTGTTATGCGGAGTTGGGGGAGTTGGGGGTTCGCTTGCTGCTGCCGGTGGTGCTGGAGAAAAATGCGCCGCTGGCGTTCGCGGAGTGGACGATCGACGAGCCGATGGTGAAGGATGCGATGGGGGTGGCGGTGCCGGCCATGCTGCGGATCGTGGAGGAGTATCCGCCGGCTTTGCTGATTCCATGCCTGGGGTATAACCCGCAGGGCTACCGGCTGGGGTATGGGGGCGGATTCTACGACCGCACGCTGGCGCGCGAGCCGCGGCCGGCGACTGTGGGGGTGGCGTACCGCTGTCTGGTGGCGGAGTTTGGGGCGGACGAGCATGATGTGGCACTGGACCGCATCATCACGGAAGACTAAACCCGGTAAACCTGGGTCTGACCCAAGGGTCAGACCCAGGGGGTGCCGAAGCCGCTGGCCGTTGATCAGACTGGGTCTGACCCTTGGGTCAGACCCAGGTTTACCGGGTTTAGACCAGCCGGTTCCACAACGCCGTCGTCGCGACAGCCTGGTTCATGGAATAGAAGTGCAAGCCCGGCGCGCCGCCTGCCAGCAGGCGCTCGCACAGTTCGGACACCACATCCAGGCCAAATGCCTTGATCGAAGCGCTGTCGTCGCCAAACGACGCCAGCTTCAAGCGCACCCAGCGCGGAATCTCCGCCCCGCACATATCCGAGAAGCGCATCAGCTGCGTGTAGTTCGTGATCGGCATGATGCCCGCCACGATCGGCACGTTTACGCCCGCCTTCTGCGCCGCGTCGACGAAATGGAAATACGCGTCGGCGTTGTAGAAGTACTGCGTAATGGCCGCATTCGCGCCCGCATTCACCTTGCGCACGAAGGCGTGCATATCGTCCTGCGGCGAACGCGCCTGCGGATGCACCTCAGGGTAGGCCGCCACTTCGATATGGAACCAGTCGCCCGTTTCCGCGCGCACGAATTCCACCAACTCGTTCGCATAACGGAATTCGCCCGACATGCCGTAACCCGACGGCAGATCGCCGCGCAGCGCCACCAGGCGCTTGATGCCGTGCGATTTGTACTGCTGCAGGATGGCGCGGATCGATTCGCGCGTGCCGCCGATGCAGGACAGGTGCGGCGCGGCTTGTTCGCCGGCCGCCATGATCTCCAGCACGGTGTCCAGTGTGCCCTGCTGGGTCGAACCGCCGGCGCCGAAGGTCACGGAAAAATACTTGGGGTGCAGCTCGGACAGTTTGGCGCGCACCGCGCGCAGCTTCTCTGCCCCTTCCGGCGTTTTCGGCGGGAAGAACTCAATACTGAAATTATGGTTAGCCATCATTGTCTTTCAACAGAAGGGTAGACAAGGCCCAGGAAATCACGCTGTACAGGAGTGCGCCGAAGATGGCAGAGCCAAAGCTGTCGACATGGAAGCCGTCCACCACTTCGGCCACCAGCCAGAACATGAAGCCGTTGATGACGAAGATGAAGAGACCGAGCGTCAGCACGGTAACAGGCAATGTCAGCAACAACAGCAAAGGACGCACGAGGGTGTTGACCAGGCCAAGCAGGAGGGCAGCAACCAAAGCGGCGCCAATGCTTGTGACACTGACGGAATGCATCAGGAAAGGCACCGCGAAGAGCGCGGTGGCATTGATTATCCAGGTGAGGACCAAACGCATAATTTTGCTCGATTTGTTAACCCGGTAATTCCGGGTCAGGCCCAAGGGCCTGACCCTTCCAGTACCGGCGCCGCAGACTTGGGGCTGACCCTTGGGTCTGACCCAGGTTTACTGGGTTTAGTAACGGTAATGCTCAGGCTTGTAAGGGCCTTCGACTTTCACGTTGATGTACGCCGCCTGCTCTTCGGTCAGGGTGGTCAGCTGCGCATTCAGCTTCTTCAGCTGCAGGCGCGCGACCTTTTCGTCCAGGTGCTTGGGCAGGGTGTACACGCCGACCGGGTAAGCCTTGGTGTTGGCGAACAGTTCGATCTGGGCGATGGTCTGGTTCGCGAACGAGGACGACATCACGTACGATGGGTGGCCGGTGCCGCAGCCCAGGTTCACCAGGCGGCCTTCCGCCAGCAGGATGATGCGCTTACCGTCCGGGAAGATCACGTGGTCCACCTGCGGCTTGATGTTCTCCCATTTGTACTTCTTCAGGGAGGCGACGTCGATCTCGTTGTCGAAGTGGCCGATGTTGCAGACAATGGCCTGGTCCTTCATCTTCAGCATGTGCTGTTCGGTGAGGATGTGGTAGTTGCCGGTGCAGGTGACGAAGATGTCGCCGTGTTCGGCGGCGTAATCCATGGTCACCACGCGGTAGCCTTCCATTGCAGCCTGCAGGGCGCAGATCGGGTCGATCTCGGTCACCCATACTTGCGCCGACAGGGCGCGCATGGCTTGCGCCGAACCCTTGCCCACGTCGCCGTAGCCGGCGATGACGGCGATCTTACCGGCGACCATGACGTCGGTCGCGCGCTTGATGCCGTCCACCAGGGATTCGCGGCAGCCGTACAGGTTGTCGAACTTGGACTTGGTGACGGAGTCGTTCACGTTGATGGCCGGGAAGGCCAGCTTGCCCTCTTTGTGCATCTGGTACAGGCGGTGCACGCCGGTGGTGGTTTCTTCGGTCACGCCCAGGATGTGCGGCAGGCGCTTGGAGTACCAGGTCGCGTCCTTGGCCAGGTGGGCCTTGATGGAGTTGAACAGGCAGATTTCTTCTTCCGAGCCCGGGTTGTCCAGCACGGAGAGGTCTTTCTCGGCGCGGGCGCCCAGGTGCAGCAGCAGGGTCGCGTCGCCGCCGTCGTCCAGGATCATGTTGGAGTACACGCCTTCGCCTGGCCATTCGAAGATGCGGTGGGTGTATTCCCAGTAGTCGGCCAGGGTTTCGCCTTTGACCGCGAACACCGGGGTGCCTACCGATGCGATGGCGGCGGCGGCGTGGTCCTGGGTCGAGTAGATGTTGCAGGAGGCCCAGCGCACTTGCGCGCCCAGCGCTTCCAGGGTGCGGATCAGCACTGCGGTCTGGATGGTCATGTGCAGCGAGCCGGTGATGCGCGCGCCTTTCAGCGGCTGGGCGGCGGCGAATTCTTCACGGATTGCCATCAGGCCTGGCATTTCCGTTTCGGCGATCTTGATCTCTTTTTCGCCCCATGCGGCCAGGCCGATGTCAGCGATGATGTAGTCTTGGGAATCTTTGAGTACGGCGTTCATCACGCCCTCCTTTCAGTGTGTTGAAAAAAGTAACGTGAGCGCGGTGTTGATGTTCCGAGCCTGGCCAGGCTTGCTGGTCGCAGCGCTCCTCGGAGGGGGTAGATTGTAACACTGTGCCGGTCAAACCCGGTAAACCTGGGTCAGACCCGAGGGTCTGACCCCTCCAGTGCAGGCAGCGCAGACAGGGTCTGACCCTTGGGTCTGACCCTGGTTTACCGGGTTTACAGGCCCGCAGCAGCGCGCAGGATCGCCGCCTTGTCGGTACGTTCCCAGCTGAACTCCGGTTCTTCGCGGCCGAAGTGGCCGTAGGCGGCGGTCTTGGCATAGATCGGGCGCAGCAGGTCCAGCATCTGCACGATGCCTTTCGGGCGCAGGTCGAAGTGCTCCTGCACCAGCTGTGCGATCTTCTCGTCGGAGATCACGCCGGTACCTTCGGTGTACACGGTGATGTTGATCGGGCGCGCCACGCCGATCGCGTACGACACCTGCACCTGGCACTGGCGCGCCAGGCCGGCGGCCACCACGTTCTTGGCCACGTAGCGGGCCGCGTAGGCAGCGGAACGGTCGACTTTCGACGGGTCCTTGCCGGAGAAGGCGCCGCCGCCGTGCGGAGCCGCGCCGCCGTAGGTGTCGACGATGATCTTGCGGCCGGTCAGGCCGCAATCGCCCTGCGGGCCGCCGATGACGAAACGGCCGGTCGGGTTGACCAGGAATTTGGTGTCCTTGATCCATTCGGTCGGCAGCACCGGGCGGATGATCTCTTCGATCACCGCTTCCTCGATCTGCGAGTGGCTCAGTTCAGGGGCGTGCTGGGTCGACAGCACCACGGTGTCCACGGAAACCGGGCGGCCGTCGACGTAGCGCAGGGTGACCTGCGATTTCGCGTCCGGACGCAGCCATGGCAGGCGGCCATCCTTGCGCAGCTGCGACTGGCGCTCGACCAGGCGGTGCGAGTAGTAGATCGGCGCCGGCATCAGTTCCGGCGTCTCGTCGCAGGCGTAGCCGAACATCAGGCCCTGGTCGCCGGCGCCCTGGTCCAGGTCGATGCCCGCACCCTCGTCGACGCCCTGGGCGATGTCCGGCGATTGCTTGTCGTAAGCGACCAGCACGGCGCAGCCCTTGTAGTCGATGCCGTATTCGGTGTTGTCATAGCCGATGCGCTTGATGGTGTCGCGCGCGACTTGAATATAATCGACGTTGGCGTGGGTGGTGATTTCACCTGCCAGTACCACCAGGCCGGTGTTGCACAAGGTTTCTGCGGCAACGCGGGCGCGCGGGTCCTGGGCCAGGATGGCATCCAGGATCGCGTCGGAAATCTGGTCGGCTACCTTGTCCGGGTGGCCTTCAGAGACGGATTCGGAAGTAAAAAGAAAATCATTGGACATCGCAAGCTCCTGAGATTGGTATTGATTCAAATATAACATTGTCGCAAAACCAATAAAAGCTTGCGACGCTTTAGCGATGTTTGTATCCCGCCTCGCAAGTTGTCTGTTAACTCAGCGGCTACTGCAACGTGGTATTTTACGCTTCTTAAAAAATTTTTGTGCAGAGCAACGTATAAAACGCTCTTATAAACTTATACATGCTGTTAAGAATCTTCCGCTTTTTCTCTGTTTTCCCCCTGCCAGTCCTGCACGCCATCGGCGTAGGGCTGGGCTGGCTGGTCTATCTGCTTTCTCCCTCTTACCGCCGGCGCATGCGCGCCAACATGGCCCAGGCCGGCTTTTCCGCCCACTTGGGCAGTGCCGTGGGCGAAGCCGGCAAGGCCATGTTCGAGCTGCCTTTCATCTGGTGCGCCGATCCGCAACGCGTGAGCCGCAGCGCCACGGTGGAAAACTGGGAGCTGGTGCAGCAATACCTCGATGCCGGCAAGGGCATCGTCTTCCTGACCCCGCACCTTGGCTGTTTTGAGATCACCGCCCAGGAAATTGCCCACCGCACCGAACTGATGGTGATGTACCGTCCGCCGCGCAAGGAAGCGCTGAAGCCCCTGGTCGAGGGCGCCCGCGCGCGCAAGAACCTGCTGCTGGCGCCGGCCAATATGGGCGGCGTGCGCATGTTGGCCAAATTCCTGAAGAAGGGACAGCCTATCGGCCTGCTGCCCGACCAGGTGCCGCAGGAAGGCGAAGGCGTGTGGGCCGACTTCTTCGGCCGTAGCGCCTATACCATGACCCTGCCGGCCAAGATGGCCCAACTGGGCGACGCGGTGGTCCTGATCGTTTATGCCGAACGCCTGCCGCGCGGCAAAGGCTTCGTGGTGCGTTTCGTGCCGTTCGAAGGCTCGCTGGAAGGCGACTCCGCGGCCCAGGCGCGCGCCATCAACGCTGCCATGGAAAAACTGATTGCGCGCTGCCCGGCCCAGTACTATTGGAGCTACAACCGCTACAAGGTGCCGGCAGGCGTCGCCGGCCCCGGCGCCGCGGCGCAGGAGGCATCGGCATGAGGCTCCTGCTGGGTTTGATGTGGCTGCTGCACTGGCTGCCGCTGCCGGTGCTCGGCCGCATCGGAAAAGGCATGGGCAGCCTGCTGTTCATTGTCATGGGGCCGCGCCGCGAGATCACGCTGACGAACTTGCGCCTGACCATGCCCGAGCTGACCGAGGCGCAGCGCCGCGACATCGCGCGCCAGCACTTCCAGGCCTATTCGCGCAGCGTGCTGGAACGCTCCATCCTGTGGTGGGCCCCGGAAGCGCGCCTGCGCAAGCTGATCAAAATCGAGACCAGCGCCGGCATGCCGCCGGGCCAGGTCCCGGTGGCGGCCATGACGGAAAAGCCGACCATCCTGCTGTGCCCCCACTTTGTCTGCCTGGACGTGGGCGGCGCCGCCATCGCCATGGAAGCGTCGGCATCTTCCATGTACGTCGCGCAAAAGAACAAAGTGTTCGACGAAGTGCTGCGTGCCGGCCGCGCACGCTTCAAGCCGGTCAAGCTGTTCACGCGCCAGGACGGCATCAAGCCGATCTTCCGCGCGCTGAAGGAAAAGCTGCCCTACTTCATGCTGCCGGACATGGACTTCGGCGACAAGGACGCCGAATTCGTGCCCTTCTTTGGCATTCCCGCCGCGACCCTGACCGCTACCGCGCGCATCGCCGCCTCCACCGGCGGCCAGGTAATGCCGGTGATTGCGACTTTCCTGCCCAATTACCAAGGCTACCGTGTGAAGTTCTACCCAGTGTGGGAGAATTACCCAGGGCCCGATATGGTCGCGGCAACGCGCCGTATGAATGAATTCATTGAAGAACGCGTCAAGGAAGCGCCTGCCGAATACTTCTGGACCCACAAGCGCTTCAAGACCCGCCCGGAAGGCGAACCTTCCTTCTATTCGAACAAACGATGAAACTCAAATTCACCAAGATGCACGGCGCCGGCAATGACTTCGTGGTCATTGACGCCATCAACCAGAAAATCGACTTCACGCCGGCCCAGTGGAAGCTGCTGGGCGACCGCCGCTTTGGCGTCGGGGCGGACCAGATCCTGGTGGTGGAAAAGTCCGATAAGCCGGGCTGCGATTTCCGCTACCGCATCTTCAACAACGATGGCGGCGAGGTGGAGCAATGCGGCAATGGCTCGCGCGCCTTCGTCAAGTTCGTGGTGGAAAAAGGCCTGACCTCGGCGCGCAAGATCACCGTCGATACCATGGCCGGCGTCATCGCGCCAAGCCTGGAGGATGACGGCAGCATCACCGTCGATATGGGCGCGCCGGTGCTGGAGCCGGCGCAAGTGCCGTTCGATGCCGAGGGCCTGCAAGGCCAGCCGGAAGGCCGCGAAACCCTGTGGCCGCTGGTGCTGGAGCTTGGCGGCCAGCGCGAGACGGTGCAGGTGTCCGTGGTGTCGATGGGTAATCCGCATGCGGTGCAGGTGGTGGCCGATGTCGATTCCGCGCCGGTGGAATTGATGGGGCCGTTGATCGAGCACCATCTGCGCTTCCCCAAGCGGGTGAATGCGGGCTTCATGCAGCTGATCGATCGCCAGCATGTGAAGCTGCGCGTGTTCGAGCGCGGTGCCGGCGAGACGCTGGCTTGCGGCACGGGCGCCTGCGCGGCGGTGGTGGCGGGGATCCGCCGCGGCTTGCTCGATTCGCCGGTGCGCGTGGATGCGCGTGGCGGGCAGTTGTCGATTGCGTGGGCAGGCGAGGGACAGCCGGTTTATCTGACGGGACCGGCGGTCACGGTGTTCGAAGGCGAAATCAACATCTGAACCCGGTAAACCAGGGTCTGACCCGAGGGTCAGACCCAGTCTGACCTACCACCGTTGGGATTGGCTCCAGGCTTTTGTCATTCGCCGAAGATCAACGTCGCACAACCAATACCGCCGGCCGATGAGCTGACTGGGTCTGACCCTTGGGTCAGGCCCTGGTTCACCGGGTTTTCAGGCAGCCGCCCAGCTCTTGAGCCGGTACAAGCGCTGCCGGTAATTGCCCTCCACATCCGTCCCCACCTGCTCGAACAGGCGCACGATGCGGTCCAGCTTTTGCCGCTCCGCCACCGTCCGCACCAGCACCAGCCGCCGCTTGCTGCGCCCGTAACTGGCGCGGATATCGACCACCAGGCAATGCCCCTGGTCCGCCGCCTTCACATCCAGCAGCAAAGCCTCCGCCCGCGTCAGCCGGAACAAGGCCGCCAGCTCAATGCGCGCCGCCAGCAAAGGCTGGCTGCTGAGCAAATCGCGCGTCAGCAAAGGCAGCAGGGGATCGGCCCAGCCGGAACGCGGCGGCGGCGGGCAGATCCGGTCGAGCGCCTGCTGCGCCTCCAAACTGCCCTGCGCCGCCGCCTTCTGCAGCCAATACACGGCCCGCACATCGTTGTCCTCGGCGCCGCGCCGCGCGCGCCAGGCATGGATGCCGCATTCGAGCTGCGCTCCGCTATGCCCCATGTCCGCCGCACGCTCCAGGCAGGCCTGCGCCTCGCTGGCACTGCGCTGGGAGAATTCGGGACGGATATAGATGCGCGACATGGCAAACCAGGCATCGGCCAGCCCCTGCTCGCCAGCCCGCGCCAGCCATCGCAACGCGCGCTTGAAGTTGACCGCGCCCCGGCTCGATTGCACCCGGTCGCCCTCGCTGTTCATGCGCGCCAGCTGCAGGCCCAGCGCCAGCTGGGCATCGCGGTCGCCCCCCTGGGCAGCCTGGGTAAGCAGGCGCAGCAGTTCGTCCTGGTCGGCATCCTGGCCGGTTGCACGGGCACGCCATGCCTCCGGCGCCCCGCCCAAAGCGTCCGTCCTGGCGGCATGCACTGGCGCGGCGGCCGCCACGGCGGGCGGCAAGGGCTCCGGCGCCGCGGCCGGCGGCATGGGATCGCTTTCCCGCAGCCGCGCCAGCACCTGTGCCGCCCCGGCCACCTTGTGCTGGACGGCGAGCTCGTACCAGGGCAGCGCCTGGGCGCGCGCACCCTGCGCCACGTCGAATGGGATATGTGCGCCAATCAGCCGCCAGGCTTCGTCCACACCCTGGGCTGCGGCGCGGCAAAGCCAATGCAAGGCAGTTGGCACGTTTTGCGGCAGGCTGGCCCCGCCAAACAGGTAGAGTTTTCCCAATGCCAACTGGGCTGCGGCGTCTCCTGACCGCGCTCCCCTGATAATCACCAGCTCTTCTCGATTCGCCATCGATCTATCCGGGTCCAAGGAATAAGCTGCATGTCCAGTGTAGCCGCGCCGCCAGGCCATGGCACGCGAACTCCCGGACTTTTTAATATAGGACAACTGTGACAGGCGGAGCTTTCGGCTTCCTTACAGGTCTTTCACTATCTGAACAGCCTTGCAAGCGTTTCAAAAATACAACAGCGCGGGCTGTTTTAGCACCTTTCCGTGCGGATAAATGACCAAGTGATGCGAATCGGGCCCTATATCCACTTATCGTATAACCATCCCTGTACCGGTTTGACACCATAAAAAGGAAGAACACATGAAGAAATCGATATTGGCCCTGGCCTTGATGGGCGCCTTCAGCAGTGCAGCCTTTGCCCAATCGTCCGTGGTCATCTACGGCACCCTGGATGCCGGCATTACCAAGACCACCAATTCGGCAAATACCGCAGTGCTGGAAGGCAAGCGGGACAACAACAAGCTGGGCTTCCGCGGCGTGGAAGACCTGGGCAGCGGCCTGAAGGCCCTGTTCCAGCTCGAGATCCGCTTCGAACCGGACACCGGCACCATCGAAGGCGTGAACCGTCCGCTGTTCCAGGGCCAGAGCCGGGTCGGCCTGCAAGGCGGCTTCGGTACCGTGCGCCTGGGCCGTGGCCTGACGGCGCTGCAGGAAACCACCACCCTGTTCGAACCTTGGTCCGGCATGCCGAACCAGGCCGGCTTCCAGACCGACATCATGGTCGCCGGCTACCGCACCGCGCTGCCGGGCAGCGGTTCCGACCCGTTGGGCACCAGCGGCAACTCCGGCAACCGCTTCGCCAATGCCGTGTGGTACAACTCGCCGGTCTATAACGGCTTCCAGCTGAACGTGGCGGTGGGCAGCAGCGAAAACAATGGCTTCACGACAGCGATCGTCGGCCGCGGCACCACGGCCGCGCCGCAATATCCGGTCGGCTCGAACGCCGGTGACCACCCTTACTCGGTCAGCGCAACCTATATGGCGCCCGGCACCAATCCGATGTACGCCGTCTACATCGGCACGGAGAGCAACGCAACCGAAGTGAAATGGCACTCGGTTGGCGCTTACTTCCGCCCAATTCCCGAGCTGAAGCTGATGGCAAGCTACGGCAAGCAGGACTTGAGCAGCATCGCGGCGATCAATGACTCGATCAAGGCATGGATGCTGGGTGCGAACTATACCTACGGTCCAGGCATGTTCCGGCTCGGCTACGGCCAGAAGGATACCGATGGCCAGCTGAAGACCAAGCAGTTCTCGGTCGGCTATGAGTACAACCTGTCGCCGCGCACCTATCTCTACCTGGACCTGTCGCAGAAGAAGCTGCCGCTCACGCCGACTGCGACGACGGATTCGAACCAGAACCATTATGCGCTGGGGATCCATCACAACTTCTGAACCCGGTAAACCTGGGTCTGACCCAAGGGTCAGGCCCGGTCAGTTCTGCTCTCGCGGGGTTGGTTCTGGGCCTTTGACGTTCGGCAAGAGTCATAGCCTTGGAACCAACCCCGTCGCTTTGAGACCGTTGGGGGTCAGCCCCTTGGGTCTGACCCCGCCTTACCGGGTTTCAGATCGGTTAAAATGTCCAGGCCTGCAACATTTGTGATGTAACGACAATGACCGACACCCTGGATTCCGCAATCGTCGCGCAGTACCTGGCCGACAATCCCCACTTCTTCGAAGAACACGCCAACCTGCTCGGCGACGTACGCCTGTCCAGCCCCTTGACCGGCCGTGCCGTCTCCCTGCAGGAACGCCAGATGGAAGTCATGCGCGACAAGTACAAGGCGCTCGAATTGCGCATGGCCGAACTGACCCGCCATGCCGAAGCCAACGCCGCCATCGCCAACCGCTTCCACGGCTGGAACCAGACCCTGCTGCAAGTGCGCGACGATGCCGACGTGCCGCGCGCCGTGGTGCAAGGCTTGATCGACAGCTTCCATGTGCCGGCCGCCACCCTGCGCCTGTTCAGCGTGGCCGATGAATTCGCAGGCGAATGGTTCGCCAGCGGCGTCTCGGAAGATGCGCGCCTGTTCGCCAACAGCCTGCTGACGCCATACTGCGGCAGCAACAACGATTTCGAAGCCGTGCGCTGGCTGGACGATGCGGAACACATCAAGTCCGCCGTGATCCTGCCCCTGCGCAAGCCAGGCGCCAAGGGCGCCGCCTTCGGCCTGCTGATCATGGGCTCGCCCGATCCTGAGCGTTTCACTTCCCTGATGGCGACCGACTTCCTGGTCCACATCGGCGAAACCGCCAGCGTGGCGCTGGCCCCGCTGCTGGCCTGACCATGAGCGGCGCCGGCAAGCTGCAGCAGGCCGACGCCTACCTGGCCCACCTGGCCACCCAGCGCAAGCTCTCCGCGCACACGGTCGCCGCCTACGGCCGCGACCTGCGCGAGCTGGCCACCCTGTCCGACGGCAAAGCCTGGGACGCCCTCACCCACTTCGATATCCGCCGCTACGCGGCCCAGCTGCATGGCCGCGGCCTGGACGCGCGCAGCATCGCGCGCAAGCTGTCCGGCTGGCGTGGCTTCTTCGCCTGGCTGGGCCAGCACAGCACCCTGCCCGCCAACCCGGTGGAAGGGGTGCGCGCGCCCAAGCGCGCCAAGACCCTGCCCAAGGCCCTGTCGGTGGACGACGCGGTGCAGCTGGTTGCCCCCGGCACGCCGAGCGCGGGCGACAGCGAAGCGGCCCGCCTGTGCAACCGCGCCATGTTCGAGCTGCTGTATTCGAGCGGCCTGCGGGTGTCCGAACTGGCCGGCCTGGACCGCGAATTCCGCAAGGCCGGCGACGGCCAGCCCGCCTCGCTGGGCTGGCTGGAACTGGACAACGCGGAAGTGGTGGTCACCGGCAAAGGCAACAAGATGCGCCGCGTCCCGGTCGGCAGCGCCGCCCTCGACGCGCTGCACGCCTGGCTGGCCGTGCGCCCGGCCCCGAGCGACGGCAGCGGCGCACTCTTCCTCAACGAGCGCGGCAAGCGCGTCAGCACGCGCGTGGTGCAGTTGCGGCTGAAGGCGCACGGCATCCGGGCAGGCGCCCCGGTGGCTGTGCACCCGCACATGCTGCGCCACTCTTTCGCCTCGCACGTGCTGCAATCCTCGGGCGACCTGCGCGCCGTGCAGGAGATGCTGGGCCACGCCAGCATCACCTCGACCCAGGTCTACACGGCCCTTGATTTCCAGCACCTTGCGCTGGTCTATGACAAGGCCCATCCCAGGGCTAAAATTAAATAGCCGGGAACTTGATCCGGCTCAAGTTTGCCCATTTGCCAGCATTTCCGGAATTCCGGCATAATCGACCGATTCCAATGCAGCGAGTACGCGAGTAATACACCATGGCAATGATCCCTACTACCATTTTGACCGGCTTCCTCGGCGCGGGCAAAACCACGCTGCTGAACCGCATCCTGCGCGAAGAACACGGCATGAAAATCGCCGTCATCGAAAACGAGTTCGGCCAGGAAAACATCGACAACGAAATCCTGGTGCAGGAGTCGCGCGAGCAGATCGTGGAAATGAATAACGGCTGCATCTGCTGCACCGTGCGCGGCGACCTGATCGTCGGCCTGAGCGACCTGGCCAAGCGCCGTGCCGCCGGCGAGATCGCGTTCGACCGCGTGGTGATCGAAACCACCGGCCTCGCCAATCCAGGCCCGGTCGCGCAGACCTTCTTCATCGACGAAGAAGTAGGCGCCAACTACCTGCTGGACGCCGTGGTGACGGTGGTCGATGCGCGCCACGCCATGCAGCAGCTGGACGAACACGAAGAAGCCCAGCGCCAGGTGGGCTTCGCCGACAAGATCCTGCTGTCCAAGACCGACCTGGTGGATGCCGCTGCGGTCGACGCCCTGACCGCCCGCCTGAAGCGCATCAATCCGCGCGCCCCGATCAGCCGCTCCGATTTCGGCCAGGCGCCGCTGACCGAGGTGCTGGACCTGCGCGGCTTCAACCTGAACGAAAAGCTGGAAATCGATCCCGACTTCCTGGCCGAGGACGAGCACGACCACGACCACGAGCATTGCGGCCATGAGCACGAGCATGGCCACGTGCACGACGAACACTGCGGCCATCACGACCACCACCACGCCCATCACACCGACGATATCGCGGCTTTCGTGTTCAAGAGCGAACGCCCGTTCGATCCGGCCAAGCTGGACGAATTCCTGGGCGGTCTTGTTGATGTGTACGGTCCTCGCATGTTGCGATACAAAGGCGTATTGTTGATGCAGGGCGCAGAAAGGAAGGTTGTCTTCCAGGGCGTACACCAGCTCATGGGTAGCGACCTGGGCGCAAAATGGGGCGAAAACGAGACACGGGCCAGCAAAATGGTGTTTATTGGCAAAAATCTCCCAAAAGACATCTTTATTACTGGCCTTGAACAATGTTTGGTATAAACTAAGGCGTTTTTTTTGACGCCACCCAAGCAGAAATTTGAAAACTCTGTCGTATCGAAGGTAAGCGAAGTCATGACAAAAGCAAATAAATCGACCCCCGCCGCGGAAGTCCTGCTCACCGAAGAAGAAATTCTGAAGATGAGCGACAAGGACTATATGAATCCGGCACAGATGGCGTTTTTCAAGAATAAGCTGCAAAACCTTGAAAAAGAATTGCTGAAGAACGCTGGCGAAACCACCGAACACCTGCGCGAAACCGTGCTGGTGCCGGACCCCGCCGACCGCGCCACCATCGAAGAAGAGCACGCACTGGAACTGCGTACCCGTGACCGCGAGCGCAAGCTGCTGAAAAAAGTGCAGCAATCGATCGCCGCCATCGACAACGGCGATTACGGCTATTGCGAGGAAACCGGCGAACCGATCGGCATTCCACGCCTGATCGCACGTCCAACGGCGACCCTGTCGCTGGAAGCCCAGCAGCGCCGCGAGCTGAAACAGAAGCTGTACGGCGACTGATTTGCCACAAAACAAGAAAAGGCACGCTTAGGCGTGCTTTTTTCTTGCCTACTTTCCTACGGTACGCCCTTATAATTTTCCATTGGGCTACACTAGTGATCCTATGGGACTGTTCTCCATTTTCAAAAAAGGCAAGGTTGACGAAAGCACCGTCGAGGATGACGATGCGGACGCCGCACGCCTGGCCGCGAACAGCGAACTGGAGCGTCAGCGTGCGCAACAGTCGGATCTGCAACGCGAAATCGCCCGCGCCACCGCCATGAAGATCGACGCCATCGAGGCGGCGATGGCAGCGGACATCTTTAACGAACCGGAACCAGCCTGGGCCCGCAAGCCGCGCCCACTGCAGGCCGCCCCTGCGGCCAATGCGGCCGGCGGCGAGGCCACCCTGCCCCTGCTGGACCAGTACACCACCGAGTTGCTGGGCGACGAGGATATGCCGCTCGAAGCGGCTGCCGCCGAAAGCGCGCCGATCGTCGAGGAAATCGCCATCCTGTATTCCAACGGCCAGGCCGAGGTGGCCGAGCAGATGCTGCTGGGCAGCCTGCCGGACGCGACGCAAGACCGCACCGTGTGGTGGATGCTGTTCGACCTGTACCAGGTGCTGAACAAGCAGGAATCGTTCGAAAACATCTCGATCGACTACGCCAGCCATTACGAAACCTCGCCGCCATCCTGGGTTCCGCCCGCCGCCGCCAACGACACGCCGGTGGCCGCCGGCGGCTATGCCGGCGTCGCGCCTACCCTGGCCTTGGCCGGGGCCCTGAACGCCTCGGTTGCAGCGCAGCTGGAGCGGCTGGAAGGCATGGACAAGAAGCAGCCCCTGCGCCTGGACTTCTCGCGCGTCAATGGGGTCGAGACCGAGGGCTGCGCCCTGCTGCTGGCGGCCCTGAAGAAGGTGCAGGCCGGCGACCGCGACCTGATCGTGGTCGGGGCTGCCGAACTGGCCGAACAAGTGCGCTCCATCCTCACCATTGGCAACCGCGACGTGGGCGAGGCGCCCTGGCTGCTCTACCTTGAGCTGCTGCGCCTGCTGAACCGCGAAAAGGATTTCGAAGAATCGTCGATGGATTACTGCGTCACCTTCGAAGTATCGCCGCCGCCATTCGTGGCGCCGAAGAAGGTGGCCAATGCACCGCGCCAGTCCACGGCGGCCGCCTCCGACCGCTTCATGCTGCCGGCGGTGATCGAGGGCGATATCAGCACCCTGCTGGGCGCGATCGAAAAGTACGCCAGCCAGGCGCAAGCCCTGGTGTTCGACTGCAGCCGCCTGACACGCATGGAGTTTGGCGCCGCCAGCGCGCTGCAATCCAAGCTGGTTGAACTCTCCGCCGGCGAGCGCCGTATCGAATTCCGCGACCTGAACCATCTCGTGGCAGCGCTGATGCGCTTGCTGGGGTATGCTGATATGGCGCGGCTGTTCCCGCATAAATACTAAACCCGGTCAACCTGGGTCTGACCCAAGGGTCAGACCCTGTCTGGTTTACGGCCTGCGCCTTCGGCCTGGGTTACCAGGTCGGAAAGCTTGCAAACAACCAACCCGTCCCCATGTAACACGTTAATCCCAACCCAAAGGCATTAACATGGAACAATTTCACGGCACCACCATCCTGTGCGTGCGTCGCGGCAACGATGTCGCGATCGGCGGCGATGGCCAGGTTACCCTCGGCAACATCGTCATGAAAGGCACCGCCCGCAAGGTGCGCAAGCTGTACCAGAACAAAGTGCTGTGCGGCTTCGCCGGCGGCACCGCCGACGCCTTCACCCTGCTCGACCGTTTCGAAGCCAAGCTGGAAAAACACCAGGGCCACCTGCTGCGCGCCTCCGTCGAGATGGCCAAGGACTGGCGCACCGACCGCGTGCTGCGCCGCCTGGAAGCGATGTTGCTGGTAGCCGATAAAGATTCCACCTTGGTAATCACCGGCAACGGCGACGTGCTGGAACCGGAAGGCGGCATCGGCGCCATCGGCTCGGGCGGCAGCTACGCCCAATCGGCCGCCAAGGCCCTGATCGAGAACACCGACCTGTCGCCGGTCGACGTCATCAAGAAATCGCTGACCATCGCCGGCGAGCTGTGCATTTACACCAACCTGAACCACATCATCGAGACCCTGGACCAAGCATGAACATGACCCCTCAAGAAATCGTCGGCGAACTGGACAAGCACGTGGTCGGCCAGGGCAAGGCCAAGAAAGCCGTCGCCATCGCACTGCGCAACCGCTGGCGCCGCCAGCAGGTGGAAGAGCCGCTGCGCCACGAGATCACGCCGAAGAACATCCTGATGATCGGCCCGACCGGCGTCGGCAAGACCGAGATCGCGCGCCGCCTGGCCAAGCTGGCCGACGCGCCCTTCATCAAGATCGAAGCCACCAAGTTCACCGAAGTGGGCTACGTCGGCCGCGACGTCGACACCATCATCCGCGACCTGATCGACATCGGCGTGAAGCAGACCCGCCAGTCGGAAATGGCCAAGGTGCGCGCGCGCGCCGAAGACGCGGCCGAAGACCGCGTGCTCGACATCCTGCTGCCGCCGCCGCGCGACTTTGGCTTCGCCACCGGCGCCAGCGAGCCGCGCACCGACGACGCCACGCGCCAGACCTTCCGCAAGCGCCTGCGCCAGGGCGAGCTCGACGACAAGGAAATCGAGATCGAGCTGGCCGAGCAGAGCCCGACCATGGAAATCATGGCGCCGCCCGGCATGGAAGAAATGACGGAGCAGATCAAGTCCATGTTCTCCGGCATGGGCAGCGGCCGCAAGAAGGCGCGCAAGGTCAAGATCAAGGAAGCCATGAAATTCCTGCTCGACGAGGAAGCGGCCAAACTGGTCAACGAGGACGAGATGAAGAAGAAGGCGCTCGCCAACGTCGAGCAGAACGGCATCGTGTTCCTGGACGAGGTGGACAAGATCGCCTCGCGTTCGGAAGTGGGCGGCGCCGACGTTTCGCGTGCCGGCGTGCAGCGCGACCTGCTGCCGCTGGTGGAGGGCACCACGGTCAACACCAAGTACGGCATGGTGCGCACCGACCATATCCTGTTCATCGCTTCGGGCGCCTTCCACCTGGCCAAGCCCTCGGACCTGATCCCTGAGCTGCAGGGCCGCTTCCCGATCCGCGTGGAGCTCGAATCGTTGTCGATCGCGGACTTCGAGCGTATCCTGACCAGTACCGACGCCTGCCTGACCAAGCAATACCAGGCCTTGCTGGCGACCGAAGGCGTGCACCTGGAGTTCGCGCCCGACGGCATCAACCGCCTGGCGGAGATTGCCTTCCAGGTCAACGAACGCACCGAGAACATCGGCGCGCGCCGCTTGTACACGGTGATGGAAAAGCTGCTGGAAGAGATCTCCTACACGGCGACCGAAACCGGCGACCAAACTGTTACCATCGATGCGGCGTATGTGAACCAGCGTCTCGATGCGCTGTCCGTCAACGAAGATTTGTCGCGATATGTATTGTAAGTACTGTAATGGCTAACAAGCAGCTGGCTACCCGGCAGAAGATGCGAATCCGCGTCGAACCGTCGCAGAACTTTGGCAAGCCCCGCAATCCGATTGCGGCGCTGGCCAAGGCGCGCGCGGCGGGCCCGCACGACAAGAACCGCACCACGGCCGAACGCCAGTCCGCCAAGAAGCTGATCGACAAAAAACTCAGCGGGTCCGATGACGAGGAATGATCCAGCCGCCACGCTGCGCGTCGGCGACTGGAGCGTCAACCGCCTCACCGGCGAACTGGCGCGCGACGGCGTTTGCCTGCGCCTGGAAGAGCGCGCCCTGTTGCTGCTGACCTTCATGGCCGACCACGCGGGCGAAGTGCTTTCCGCCGACCAGCTGCTGTCGCATGCCTGGCCTGGTGTTGTGGTATCCCCCGACTCGCTGTACCAGGCCATCACCCTGCTGCGCCGCCAGCTGGGCGACGACGCCCGCAACCCAAGGTATATCGCCACCGTGCCGCGCCGCGGCTATCGCCTTGTTGCGCAGGTCGCGCATGACGCTGCGCCCGCCGCGGCCGCGCAAGTGGCGCAGCCCCCCTCCGCGCCGCTTACAGCGGTTCCGACGCAGCAAGCGCGCGCGCCGGTGCGCCGCCGCATCGCCATCGCGGCCGGCCTGACCGCGCTGCTGGCTGGCGGCCTGCTGGCGCTGCCGATGGCGCGCACGGGCAGCGCGCGCTCGGTCGCTGTGCTGCCCTTCCTCGACCTGACGGACGATATGAACGAAGAACCGTTCGCCGACGGCATCAGCGAGGAACTGATCGGCAAATTGAGCAGGCAGGCCGGCCTGTCGGTCGCACCGCCCGGCGCCTCGTACTACTACAAGGACAAGCGCGCCACCGCCGCCGAGGTGGCGCGCGCGCTCAAGGTCGGGTACGTGCTGGACGGCAGCATACGCCGCTCCGGCGGCGCCCTGCGCATCTCCGCCCGCCTCACGCGCGCCGCCGACGGCTTCGTGGTCTGGTCTGACAGCTACGACCGCACGCCCGGCGACAAGCTCGCCATCCAGGAAGAGATCGCCGGCGCCGTCAGCCGCGCGGCCGCCGCCAGGATTCAGTGAGTTCCGCTGTTCATCGGCATTTCCTTCGGGGCGGCGGTGTCCGGCTCCACCGCCGCCTCCAGCTGGATCTGTACCGCAATCTCGTCGCCCACCAGGTCCATATAGGCGTCCAGTCCGAACTCCGAACGCTTGATCGTGCTGGTGGCCGTGATGCCGACCGAGGGCTTTTCGCTGACGCGGTTGATACCGACCTTGTTGACCTTCATCTGCAGCGCCACCGGCCGTGTCACCCCGGCCACCGTCAGGTCGCCGTGCAGCACGCCGTTCATGCCGTCCTTGCGCACGACGCGCGTGCTGCGGAAGCGGATGTCCGGCTGCCTGAACAAGGCCGTCCAGGATGCATCGCCACGGATCTGGCCATTCCATAAGCCGTCTCCCATATCGAGCATGCTGGTCGGCATGCTGACCAGCACCGATGACTTCGACCAATCCTCGTGGTCGAAGACAAAGCTGCCCGGCGCAATCTTCAGCGTGCCCGATACAGGTATGAAGCCCTGGTGCTCCAGGCTGAAGCTGACTTTCGACAGCTTGCTGACGATGGTGTAGGTGACCGGCGCGGCTTGTGCGGCGGTAGCGGCGAAGAGTGCGGCGCAAATTGCGGCGTGGCGGAACATACGGACTCCTGGCAAGTGGTTGGAGCCCACTTTGTACCGTTCACCGCCTGGCAAAGTCCTGAAAAACGCCTGAAAAGTTCTGAAAGTCGCTGAATCACCAGATCGGACCAAGGAAGAGATACAGCGTCTCCTCTCCATGCCGCGTGGCGCCGGCGCCAAGGAAGAGCGGCCCAAAGCGCGTTTCCACCGACAGGAAGGCGCTGCCGGCCTGCTTCAGCGCGCGTCCGGTGGCGGTCGCACCGCGGTCGAAGCCGCCGCCCGTCTCCAGCGAGAAGCCGGCCCGCATATTGCCGCCGAATGCGCTCGGCAGCGAGGCGATGCGCCGCGCCAGCACCAGCCGTCCGAGCATGATGGTCGGCTCCTGGATCGATTCGGTCGGCGTGCCCGACAGGCGCAGGAAACCGCCCAGCGTGACCGGCGACGCGCCGGCCTGCGCCCGGGCCCACTCCACCGAAACGTGGCCGGCCCAGTCGTTCAAACGGAAGGCCTGCAGCGCTGTCGCGCCCCAGTTGGTGCCCGCCGTGCCCACACCCTTGCCGCTGCCCGGCGTCTGTTCCCGCCCGATGGTGACCAGGGTGCCGCGCGTCGGGAAGGCGAGGGAATCGAGGGTATCGGCACGGAAGCGGACAAAAGTCCGGGTGTCGAACACGCGCACCGCGCCAACGGTCGGGTCTTGCGGAATCAAGGGACGTACCGAATACGCCTGACGCGCTACGCCGACGGACAATTCGCCCCAATTGCCGAACTGGCGGCCGAAGGCAAGCGAAGCGCCGCGCGAGCTGTACGAAATGCGCGCCAGGCGCCGCTCCTTCTCGAAGATGTCGCCGGACGTCTTGCCGATCTGCGCCGCCGGCATGACGAACCATTGCGAGCCCGGCCCCAATGGCTGCCACCACTGCACGCCGAGGCCGCGCTCATTGCCCAGGCGGCCCACGGTGCGCAGCTCGCCGCCCCAGTCGTTCAGGGCCGAGCGCACATGCATCACCTTGATCGCGAAATTGTTCGAATCGCGGAAGTCGCTGGCCAGCTCCAGCCCCACGCGCATGCGGCTGCGCGCCCATTCGGCCTCGGTGGCGCGGATGGTGACGGTGCGTTCGCCATCGACGTCGTCGATATCGGTTTCGACGCGCGCCATGTCGCCGCGCCCGTACAGCGCCACGGCGGCCTGGCGCACCTGCTCGCGTGTGGTCGGCTGGCCGGTCTGCAGGCCGGTCTGGTTGACCAGCACTTCCGGGTTCACGTCGCGCGTGCCCTGGATCTGGACCTTGGACAGCTTCACCGGGCGGTCGGAATCGACCGGGGTGGCCAGGCGCAGGCTTTCCATCGCAATGTATTCGCGCTCCGGCAATGCCAGCGCGGCAAGGCGCGGCGCCAGTTCGCGCGCGGCAGCCTCGCCGGCGGCAATGGCCTTTTCGTGAGTGGAGAAGTCGAGGAAGCTGACGCCGTCCAGCTTGGGTGCGATCAGGATATCGTCCCTGCGCAATTCGCTGAGGGAGCGCTGCACATTCTGCTCGGTCAGGATCTGCAGCATCTGGTTCGCCACGCCGAGGGCGCTGTGCAGCTCCTTCTCCGGCGCCAGCGGCGTGCCGACGTTGACGGCGATGACAATGTCGGCGCCCATGGAGCGCGCCATGTCGACCGGCAGGTTGCGCACCAGGCCGCCGTCCACCACCAGGCGGTCCTTGATGCGTACCGGCGCGAATACGCCCGGCACGGCCAGCGAGGCGCGGATGGTCTGGAACAGCGGCGTGTTGTCGAGCACCACCAGCTCGCCGGTCAGCAGGTCGGAGGCGACGGAGCGGAAAGGCAGCGGCAACTGGCTCACGGGCAGGTCGCGCGTGCCGCGCGGCAGCAGGCGTTGCAGGGCCATTTCCAGCGCTGCGTTGCCGGCTGCGCCGGGCGGGCCTTGCACGCCTTTCAGGGTAACGCCGAATTCGATGCGCGAGGGGATCAGGATGTCCTCGTCGCGGCGGCGGAAATGCAGTTCGTCGCGCGCCGGACGGTCGGCCACCACGCTGTCCCAGTCGGTGGTGGCGGCCATGGTTTCGAGGTCTTTGACCGAGGCGCCGGCGGCCCAGGCGCCGCCGATCACGCTGCCCATGGAGGTGCCGACCACGATGTCGATGGGGATGTGCATTTCCTGCAGGGCGCGCAGGACGCCGACGTGGGCGAAGCCGCGGGCGCCGCCGCCGCTTAATACCAGCGCGACTTTTGGACGCTTTGAACCCGGTAACCCCGGGTCAGACCCAAGGGTCAGACCCTCGGCCTGCGGCTGCCGCGTTTCGAGGGTCTGACGGGACGGCACATCCGGCTTGGGTCTGCCCCCGTCTTGCCGGGTTTCGGCTGCGCCGGCAAGCCCCGCGCACAACACCAATGCCAGCCAGCCCCACCTCATCGCGCCGGCGGCTGCTGCGACATCGTCGGTGGCTGCGCCGGCGCCATCTGCACCGGCGGCCCCGTCATCGGGGTGGCGGGCTGCGGCGGCAGCGGCACCGGCGGCGGCTCCTGCGGCCCGCCAGGGCCGGGCACCGGTCCGGCCATCCCGCCCGACGAACTCACGCCCTGGTCGCTCAGCAAATCAAGCCGCTTCTGCATGCCGCCTTCCATCAGGATCACAAAGCGTGGCTGCACCTCCTTCACGCTCACGCCGGGCGCCACTTCCGAACCGACCGGATACGCCTTGGCCGGCTGGTTGTCCGCCGAAATGATCGCCACGCTGCCGCGGCCGCGGGTATCGGCCACCACGCCGCGCAGCTGGTAATTGCTGGCCACCGCCACCGCGGTATTCCCGCCGAACAGTCCGCGCGCCGCATCCATGTTCGCTTCCGGCTGCTGCTGCACCGGCACCGCCGCGATCGGGCGCTGCTTCGGCTTGAACAGCTGCATGCCCCAGTAGGCCAGCGAGGCGGACAGCACCGCCACGGCGGCCACACTGCAGATCAAAGGCAAACGTTTCAATTCAATTCTCCAGATTCAGTGCACCAGCTGATTGATTTCGATGATCGGCATCAGCACGGCCAGCACGATCAAGAGCACCACCACGCCCATCGCCAGGATCAGCATCGGCTCCAGCAGGCCGGCGATGGTCAGCGTGCGCCGTTCCAGGTCCGATTCCTGCGCGCTGGCCGCGCGGTCCAGCATGGCGGGCAGTTCGCCGGTGATTTCGCCGGCGCGGATCATGTGGATCAGCATCGGCGGGAAATGTTTTTGCGCCGACAGCGAACGGGCCAGGCTGGCGCCCTCGCGCACGGAGTCGCTGGCCTGCTCCACCAACTGGCGCATGGCCACGTTGGACAGCGTGTCGCGGCTGGTCTCCAGCGCGCGCAGGATGGGCACGCCCGAGCCGGTGGTAATCGCCAGCGTGCTGGCGAAGCGCGAGGTGTTCAGGCTGCGCTCGAACTTGCCGTACAGCGGCGCCGTCAGCAGCCAGGTATGCCAGCGCAGCTTGACGTCGGGATTCTGCAGCATCTTGCGCACGATCACGCCGGCTGCGACCAAGGCGCCCAGCATCACGAAGCCGTAGCTGCGCACAAAGTCGGAGATGGCCAGCATGATCACCGTCAGCAGCGGCAGCTTCTGCTTGGTGTTGGCGAATACGGAGACGATCTGCGGCACCACGTAGGTGAGCAGGAAAATCACGATCAGGAAGGCCACCACCGTGACGATGGCCGGGTAGGTGAAGGCCAGCTTGACCTTCTGCACCAGCGCATTGCGCCGTTCGATGTAGTCGGCAAGGCGCGACAGCACGCGCGACAGCTGGCCGATCTGCTCGCCGGAAGCGACCAGCGCGCGGTAAATTTCCTGGAAGTCGCGCGGGTGGCGCGCCAGCGCATCCGACATCGACGAGCCGCCCATCACTTCCGAACGGATCGATGCCACCAGGTCGCGCACGTACTGGCGCTCGGCCTGTTCCAGCAGCGCGGTGAAGGCCTGCTCCAGCGGCAAGCCCGCTTCCAGCAGGCTGGCCAGCTGGCGCGTGAACAGCGCCAGCTCGGTGGTGGAGAGCTTTTCGCCGAAGCCGCGGCGCGCAGTGGCGCCGCTGGCGTCGACCTGGGCCGCGATGGCGTCGACCTTGATCGGCACCAGGCCCTGCGAACGCAGGTCGGCGCGGGCCGAGCGGGCGCTGTCGGCGTTGACGACGCCCTTCTTGCTGGCGCCCGTCGCATCGACCGCTTCATAACGGAAGGCCGGCATCGCTTAGTCCTTCGTCACGCGCAGCAATTCGGCCGGCGTGGTGACGCCCTGCTGCAGCCAGCGCTCGCCGTCTTCGCGCATGGTGCTCATGCCATGCTGCTGGGCTGTCGCGCGGATCTCGGCTTCCGAGGTGCGGTCGTGGATCTGGGCCCGGATATGTTCGTCCGTCTGCAGCAGCTCGTAGATGCCGACGCGGCCCTGGTAGCCGGTGTGGCCGCAGTGCTCGCAGCCCACGGCTTTCCACTGCGTGCCGTCGAAGCTCTTGCAGCTCGGACACAGCTTGCGCACCAGGCGCTGGGCCAGCACGCCGAGCAGCGAAGACGACAGCAGGAAAGGCTCGATGCCCATGTCCAGCAGACGGGTCACGGCGGCGGCGGCGTCGTTGGTGTGCAGCGTCGCCAGCACCAGGTGGCCGGTCAGCGAAGCCTGCACGGCGATCTGCGCGGTTTCAAGGTCGCGGATCTCGCCGATCATGATCACGTCCGGATCCTGGCGCAGGATGGCGCGCAAGGCCTTGGCAAAGGTCATGTCGATGCGGGCGTTGACCTGGGTCTGGCCCACGCCCTGCAGGTCGTACTCGACCGGGTCTTCCACCGTCATGATGTTGGTGGAGGTGTTGTTCAGCATGGACAGCGCGGCGTACAGCGTGGTCGTCTTGCCGGAGCCGGTCGGGCCGGTGACCAGCACGATGCCGTGCGGCTGGTTGATCAGGCTATTGAACTGCCCCATCATCTTCTCGCTCATGCCCAGGTGGGTCAGGTCGAGGCGGCCCGCTTCCTTGTCCAGCAGACGCAATACCGCGCGTTCGCCGTGGCCGGTCGGCAGCGTCGACACCCGCACGTCGACCGGCTTGCCGCCCACGCGCAGGGTGATGCGGCCGTCCTGCGGCAGGCGCTTCTCGGCGATGTCCAGCTGCGCCATGATCTTGATACGCGAAATCAGCGAGCCGTGGATCGCCTTGCGCGGGCGCACCACGTCGCGCAGCGCGCCGTCGACGCGGAAGCGCACCACGGAAGTCTGCTCGAAAGGCTCGATGTGGATGTCCGATGCGCCGTCGCGCAGGGCTTGCGTGAGCAGCGCATTGATCATGCGGATCACCGGCGCGTCGTCGGACGATTCCAGCAAGTCTTCAATGGCCGGCACGTCCTGCAGCAGCTTGGTCAGGTCCAGGTCGGAATCGAATTCTTCCGCCACCTGCGAAGCGTCGCCGGAGGCGCTGGCGTAGGCCGTGGCGATCGCCGCTTCCAGGTCGGCGCGCGACAGGTGCTTGAGGTTGATGCGGCCGAAGCGGCGCGACACTTCCGCGATCGCGGAAGCGGGCGTCGCATTCGACATCAGCACGTCGACCGCGTGCTCGGCTTCGGCGCTGGGCTGGGCCAGCACCAGGAAGTCGCGCGCAAAGGCGTAGGGCAGGAGGTTCGTCATTGCTGCTGCTTCTGTTCAGGCACCGTTGGGGCGGCCGGCGGCACCGGGCGCGCCAGCTGGCCGCTGCCGACCGGCTGGCCGTTCTGCAGCGTCGGCAGCATCGGGGCGCCCAGGTTCTGCACCGTGATGCTCGGTTCCGGCGCGGCCGCCTCCTGGGTGGCGCGCATGTAATCGTAGCGGTCTGCGGTCAGGCTCATGCCCTGGTCGCGGTTGCGTACCACCACCGGACGCAGGAACACCATCAGGTTGGTCTTCTTGCGGTTGCGCTTCTGGTATTTGAACAGGTTGCCGATCAGCGGGAGATCGCCCAGGCCCGGCACTTTTTCCACGCCGGAGCTGGAGTCGTCCTGGATCAGGCCACCGAGCACCAGGATCTGGCCGTCGTCGGCGATGATATTGGTTTCGATGGTGCGGTTCTTCAGGATCAGGCCGGAGGAATTGGAGGCCACCGAAGTGTCGATGCTGGAGCTCTCGTTATAGATCGCCAGCTTGATGGTGCCGCCTTCGGAAATCTGCGGGCGCACCTTCAGCGTGATGCCGATGTCCTTGCGGTCGACCGTGGTGAACGGGTTGCCGGCGCTGCCGGCGGTGGTGGTGAAGGAACCGGTCACGATCGGTACGTTCTGGCCCACCTTGATCGTGGCCACTTCATTGTCCAGCGTGAGCATGTTCGGGGTCGACAGGATATTGCTGTCGTCGTCCGCCCCCAGCGCGTGCGCCACGGCGCCCAGGCCCAGTTTGCCGTTCGCCAGCTGGCGGAAGATGCCGAGCGTCAGGCCGGAGCCCGGCGGCGCCGCATCCTTGACGTCGTTGACGAAGCTCTCCAGGCCGATCAGGCTGTTGGCGCCGGCCACGTTGTTGTAGGTGGTGCCGCCGCCGACACGGTAGGTGTGGCCGGTGCCCTGCAGGCCGGCCCACTGCACGCCGAACTCGGACAGCTTGGCGGCGTTGACTTCGACGATCATCGATTCGATGTAGACCTGGGCACGGCGCACGTCGAGCTGGTCGATCACGGCGCGCAGGTTGCGGTAGACGGCTTCCGGCGCGGTGATGATCAGGGTGTTGGTGGTGGCGTCGGCCTGGATATAGCCCGCCGCGCCGCCGGCCGCGGCCTGCTGCGTGCGGCCGCTGCTGCCGCTTTGCAGCGCCGGGTTGCTCGGGCCGGTGCTGCCGGTGCCGCTCTGCGACGTCTGTCCGCTGCCGGACTGGCCCATCTGGCTGTTGCCGGCGCCGCCCAGGCCCTGCGAGGACAGGCTGCCGCTGCCGGTCTGGCTGCCGCTGCCGCCGCCGTCGCCCGAGACGACGGCGCGCAGGGTTTCCGCCAGCTTGGTCGCTTCCGCGTTTTTCAGGTAGACCACGTGCACATTGCCCGCCTGGGCGGTCGGCTGGTCCAGCTTGGCGATCAGGGACTTGGCCAGGTTGGCGCGCGCCGCCGACGGCGCACGGATCACCAGCGAATTGGTGCGCGGATCGGGTACCAGGTTCACGCGGCCGGCATCGCCGCCGGCGCCAGGCTCCATCAGCTTGTTGATCATCGCGGCCAGGTCGCTGGCGATGGCGTAGCGCACCGGCACCACGTCCATGTCGGCGCTGGAAGGCGCATCGAGCGAAGCGATGATCTTGGCCAGGCGCTTCAGGTTGTCCGAGTAGTCGGTGATGACCAGGGTGTTGTTGCCCGGGTTGGCGTTGATGGTGTTGTTCGGCGTGATCAGCGGGCGCAGCACGGTGACCAGGTTGGCCGAGTTCTCGTGGTTCAGGTGGAAGATCTGGGTTACCACCTGGTCGCCCTGCGGGCTTTTCTGGCCGCCGATCACGGTCGGCGAGGCCTGCAGCTTGGCTTCCGCTTCCGGCACCACCTTGGCGTAACCGTCGCCGCTGACGATGGCGTAGCCTTGCAGGCGCAGCGCGGAGGCCAGCAGCTGGAAGGCCTGCGACTTGGTGATGGATTTTTCCGACACCAGGGTCAGGGTGCCCTTGACGCGCGGATCGATCAGGAAGGTGATGTTGGTGTAGTGGCCGACGGCCTTGATAACCGATTCGATGTCGGCGCCGACAAAATTGAGCGCGGCTTCGTCATTGGGCTGGGCCCAGGCCGTGACCGGAGCGGCGGCGGGCGCCAGCGCGCAGCACAGCAGCGCCGCGGCGCTCAGGCGGCGCAGTGCCGGGAAGGAGGTTGGGCTTGCAGTGTGTGTTTTCATTATCGGAACTCTAGTGCAATGACGTTTTTACCGCTATTCGGCTTGGGCTGGCCCAGCATGCTCAATAGGCCGCCCAGCTGGTCTTCAAATCCTGTTGCCGCTTGCGCCTGGCCGGAAAACTGCAACCGGCCATGCTCGAATTTCCCTGCGCCGCTTAACAGCAGCGGGCCGCGCTGCGAATTCAGCGCCAGCGCCGCCTGCTGGCCTTTCCAGTCGAACGCCAGCTGGTAGCTGCCCAGGGGCTTCAACGGCGAAAGGCGCGACGACATGTCCTGCATTTCCAGCGTGGTGCGGCCTTGCAGCGACACCCCCTGTGCTTCGCGCACCAGCTGCAGCGAAGACCAGGACAGCTTCAGGCGGCCGCTCGGCGCCAGCGTATTCAGCGGCGCGCCCAGGCCCGCCAGGCCGTCGGCCGGCAGCACCAGGGCGGCCGGGCTGACGTCCCAGCTGCTCAAGCCGCCGCGCAGCGTGACCGGCTGCGTCAGCGCGTCCGGGTTCTGCAGCTCCACGTTGACGCTGCCAAACACGATCAGCGGCGACAGGCGCCAGCTGAAACGCCCCGGCAGCAGCGGCGTGACCGCGCCATCCTTGCTGGCGGCGCCGCCGATGAAGGCGGAACCGCGCCACAGCGTACCTTGCGCATCGCCCAGGGTCAAACGTCCGCCGCTCTGGCTTTCGACGATCTGCCCCATCCAGCTGGCCGGCAGGAACGCCAGCACGGTCAAACCCGCGCTGAGCACAACCGCCAGCAGCCACAAACCTGCGCGTTTCATCGGGCGGCGGACTCCTGGCGCAGCGTCAGGTTGGCATCCACCTGTCCCGCCGGGCCTTGCTGCGTCACGCTGCCTTCCTGCACGGTCACCCTTTGTTCGCGGCGCATCGCATCGAGCCAGCTCACCAGGCCTGCAAACGGCACGCCCTTGAATTCCACTTTAATGTAATCGCCCGTGACTGCCAGGTTTTGCGTGCTCAGGCCGATCGCCTGCAGCCGCGCCGCCACACCGTCCTTGGACAGGGGCTGCGGCTGCGCCACCGGCTGCGCGGCCAGCTGGGTCGCTTCGCCGGCCAAAGCCTGCATCTCGGCCAATTGCTGGTTCTTCTTCGGCAGTTCCTTTTCCAGCCTGGCGCGTCCGCTCAGGGCCGGATCGATCAGCAAGCCCCACACCAGGCCGAGGGCCACCACCGCGCCGCCGATCGCCAGCATGCGCTGCTCCTGCTCGGTGCGCGCGCTCCACCAGACGGCCGCATTGGCGCGGGCGGCGTTGATTTTGTCGTTCAGGCTTGCCATTACTTGCCCCCCGCCTTCACGATCCACACGCCCGGGCCGCTTTCGCTGGCGCTCAGTTTGCGCTGGGCCAGCGCGGACTGCATCTGTGCCAGCGCATTGGCGTCCACGCTGTTCGGCTTGAACTTGACGGTCATGCTGCGTTCCTTGTACTCGATGCCGGCCAGCGCTTCGCGGTTGGGCAGCACGGACAGCGCTTCGCCCAGGGCGGCGCTCATATTGGTGAATTCGTCGGCGGCGCCGCCACCGCCGGCGGCGGCACGTGCGCGGGCGATATTCTGGCGCATCTGGTCGGCAGGGTCGCCAATCATCGGCTGGTTCGGATAGGCGGAGCGGAACACCTGCGTCATGTTCTGGCGCACGGCTTCTTCTTCGCGCTTGAGGCGCATCCATTCCCAGTTCAGGCCCACGATATTGACCACCACGGCCGCGACGGCGATGCGCAGCGGCCATTTCCAGCGCGCCCAGGCGCGCGCGGAAGCACCGCTGACGGCGCCCAGGCCGGCCGCCAGGTCGAAGGGCACCGCTTTCGCGGCGGCCACGCGGTGCACCCAGTTGTCTTCTTCCAGCGTGATGCCCGGCACATTGGCGGCGGCGGCCGCGTATTCGGCATGCTGGGCCGGCGCCACGTACAGCGTGACCGGGGCGTCGCCGGCCAGCGCGCGCAGGGTGTGCAGCGCCGCTTCCGGCGCGTTCGGCAGGGTCAGGCCCAGGCCCGCGTACGGCGCGCTGCGCAGAGTCAGCTCCAGCCCGGCGTCGTCCAGGCCCAGGGCGGCGGAAACGCTGCCCGGCGCCAGCGGCAGGCACAGTTGCACCGGCAGCGCCGACACGCCATGCGCGCCTTGCGCCACCAGCGCCTTGACCAGCACTTCCAGCCAGGCGCGGTTGGCCACGGCCACCACCCGTTCATCGCTGTCGCCGCTGGCCGGCGCCAGGGCCAGCACGCAGTCGGCCGGGTCGCCCAGCACCTGTTCTTCCACCAGGTTGGGCAGGGCGGCCTTCAGCTTGGCGCCCGACAACGGCGGTACTTTGACTTTCAGCAGGGAGACATCGGCGGCGGCCAGCAGCAGCACCACGCGGCGCGCGCCCGACACCAGCTCGCCCAGGTTGCCCAGCGCGCCGGCGCCCTGCTGCATCACATTGCCGCCATCGCCCACCAGCGCGAACTGGCAGCTGGACGGCACGCCGCTGTCGGCGGCTGCGGCGCGGGCCGGATAGCGAATGTAGAGTGTTGTCAAAGCTTGCCTTCCCTATTTCCTTAAATTTCCCGTATCCAGACTACCTTGGTGCCGGCCTGTTCGCGCTGGATCAGCGACCATGACATCAATTCCGCGCGATCCAGGCGCACCCGGCTCAACACCAGGAAAAAGTCGCTGCGGGTATCGATCTCGCTATCGGCCAACACCGGCTGCTTGCCCATCGACTGCAGATAACTCTTGAAGTTATTCACGTCGGTAAACGGGGTGCGCTTGCGCGCCACCACCAGGTTCTGCCCTTCCGACACCGAACCGTTCAGCAACGCCGCCAGCAGTTCCGGGGCGGCGGTGTTGACGTTGATCGGCGTCTGCTTGGGCAGGACGACCACAAAATCGCGCAGCTTCTCGATGGCTTGCCGGTCGAAGCCGGAAACGGCCAGCAGATCCTCCACCCGCTGCATCTTGATCGGCTGTCCGCCGCCCGGCGGCAGCGGCTCCACGTCCGGCGACGGCGGCTGCCCGGCCTGAGGCTGCAGCAATCCGGCGCCTTCGCTGCGCGCCACCTGGATCGCCACCGCCTTGGCCAGCGTCTGGTTCACCTGCAGGTTCTGCAGCAGGCGGGTAAATACCGCCAACTGCTTCTTGTTGATGCCGCCGGTGCCGGCCGTACTGGCAAGGTTCGCAAGATTGTAGCGCGACTGTGCGTCGTAAGTCTGCCCGGCAATGGAGGCGTCGAAGCTTTCGCCCTCCACGCGCTCGCGTTCGACGAACTGGTCGAGCCGCGTTTCGGCCAAAGGCGTGGCCCAGATGCCGTCGGCGCGCGTCATGGTACGGCTGTCCATCATGTCCTGGCGCAGGATAAGCCGCACCAGATCAAGGCCGCCGCGCAAAATCCAGCGCGTCTGGAAGTGCAGGCGCTGGTTTTCCATCGAGCGCACCTGCACCTGCTGCTGCCAGAACAGGCTGGCCACGATGGAGACGGCCAGGGTGGTCAGTAGTAGCGCCGTAACAACAGCTACGCCGCGCTGGCGGGCCGGATTGCGCCTTCTCATACGGCCCCCAGCAGGAAAACCTTGGTCAGCGGCGCAGGCTGGCCCTGGATCTGCAGCGAGATTTCCAGCCCGGTGGGGCCGGTGGCCTGCGGCACCTGGGCCGGCAAAGGCGTCCTGCCGGGCGGATTGCCGGCAGGGTTGCCGCCGGGGTTGCCCTGCGCGTCGCAGGCGCCCGGCTGCGGATCGGCGCACACCACTTTCGGCTGGGAGTCGAAGGAAGACGAGGAATTCTGTGGCAGCTTCCAGCCGCCGCCCTCCCACACCCGCACCTCCATCGCGTTCACGCCCGTATGCAGGCCGACGGTGGCCTGGGCGCCGGACTGGCCGATGGCGGCCTGCCACAGCGCATCGAGCTGCACCAGGTCGCGCGTGACGGCCGACTCGCTGCGCGAGAGCACGCCGTCGCGGATGATGTAGCTGACCACCTGCAGCTGGGTCGCCGCGTTTTCCGACATCACGTTGCGGATGAAGACCAGGCGCGCGTTATCGGCCAGGATGTTCTGGTGCTCGCGCAGCTGCGTCTTGTCCGAAATCTGTTCCAGGTCGCTTTGCAGCTGGGCGAAGGCGAGCTGGATGCCGCGCGTCTGCTCCATGTTCTGGGTCAGCTGCTCGCGCGAACGGACGATGGTGTCCAGGCCGCGCCAGCCCATCACGGCGACGATGGCCAGCACGGTGATCGCCACCAGCAGCTCGATCAAGGTAAAGCCGCGCGCGTTCTTCATTCCTGAAGCACCAGTTGCACCAGCTTGATGATGCGCCGCTCGGGCGCACTGGCTTCAAACACGCTCACCTCGACCCGGCGCATGCGCGGATTCGGCGAGGCGATCACTTCCTCTTCGCACACGAAGTGCAAGTCGGCTTGCGGGCATTCGAAGCTGGTCTTGCCGGTCGGCGGCCAGTTCTTGGCCAGGCGCACCTGCACCAGGCGGTTCTCGGCCGACCAGGTGGCCATCATGGAGGTGCGCAGGCCCTCGCTGTTCTGGGTCAGGCTGCCCATGGCGCGCAGCGCCGCGCCCAGCGCCGTGCCGACGATCAGCAGCGCCACCAGCACTTCCAGCAGGGTAAAGCCTCGTTGCCGCATTCTTCAGTCCACGGTGAAATGGCCGACGCCGTCGGCGCGGATGGTGGCGCGCAAATCGCCGCTGGCCAGGGTCAGCGTAAAAGGCCGGTCGACCGGCTCGCGGCCGAAGACGATACGCATATTGCCCGGAATATTGGTGGGCGGATCGAGCAGCAAGGTCACGGGCGCCAGGTCGAAAGCGCGTTCGCGCAGCATATCGTCCTGCGGCAAAGGCTCCCAGGTCTTCTCGTTGCGCACCAGGAAGCGGTAACTGTCCGGCCCCGCCTCGAAGGCGACCGGCCGGTTGCGCACGATGGCTTCGTCGCGCGCCAGCTGCAGCAGGAGCGCGATGCGCTGCGCATCCTTCTGCATGGCCTTGGCCTGGCTCGGCGCGACGCTGATCACGGTCAGGCCGAGCGTGATGCCGATGATGACCAGCACCACCAGCAGCTCGATCAGCGTAAAGCCGCGCTGGGAACGCTCAGATTTCCCAGGAGCCGATATCAGCATCATCGCCGGTGCCGCCTGGCTGGCCGTCGGCGCCATACGAGAACACATCGACTTCACCCTTCACGCCGGGGGACAGGAACTGGTAGTTGTTGCCCCATGGGTCCTTCGGCATCTTTTCCAGGTAAGGCGCCTTCCAGCCGTTGGCCGCGGGGCCGGTGGTCGGCTTGGCCATCAGGGCTTGCAGGCCCTGTTCCGTGGTCGGGTAGCGCTGGTTGTCCAGCTTGTACATCTTCAGCGCCTGCATGATGGTGGAAATCTCGACCTTGGCGGCGGCCGTCTTGGACTGACCCACGCGGTCCAGCACCTTAGGCAGCACCATTGCCGCCAGCACGCCCATGATCACGATCACCACCATGATTTCGATCAGCGTAAAACCGCCGGAGCGGCGTTTGCTTGGTTTTTGCATAAGATTCACTAAAAATTAAACTGCTGCGAGTATAAGTGATTCAATCGTGCTTGCGGGCGATTGCTCCTGTGCGCTGCAACACGGCGTTGTTGGAGCCGGCAATATTCGACGGTCCGGCTTCCAGCGGCTTGACGGCCGGCCCGGCGCTGACGAAAGGTTTGATGCCCAGCGCCTCGTCCACTTCCTTAGGATAGACGATCTGGCCGCGCGTGATCACGGCTGCCACCTTGCGCAGGTCCTGGATATCCCGGGTCGGGTCGCCGTCCACCAGCACCAGGTCGGCCAGCTTGCCGGCCTCGATGCTGCCGCGTTCCGCACTGGTGCGGGTGTAGCGCGCGCCGTTGCGGGTGGCGACCTGGATCGCCTGGGCCGGGGTCAGGCCGGCCTTGACCAGCAGCGCCAGTTCCGAATGCAGGGTGAAGCCGGCCAGGTCGTCGGTGCCGGCCACGATGGGCACGCCAGCCTGGTACAGGATGCCGACGAACTGCACCATCTTGGCGAAGGACTTCTCGTAGCGCGCCTGGGTGGCGGCATCCGGGATCTTCATGGTGCCGACGTGGAAGCCGCGCGCCACGTCCGGCGGCATATTGCCTTCCACCGCTGCCCAGGGCTCGTTGACGTCGCCGTCCTTCTGCTTCAGGAAGGCGAACGTTGCCAGGGTCGGGTCGATCACGATCTGCTTCTTCTTCAGCGTGCCGACGAAGTCCTTCACTTCCTTCGCATTGAAGTCCAGGCCCGCGACTTTTTCGGCCGGCAGGTAGAAGCGTTCCAGGCTGCGGGTTTCCACGCCCGGCTTGAACAGGAAGTTCAGCATCACCTGGTTGATGTGCTGGATCTCGTCGTAGCCCGCATCCAGCGCCTGCTGGGCGCGCAGGCCGGCCGGGATGTGGCCGGAGACGCGCATGCCGCGCAGGTGGGCATAAGCCACGGTGTCCTTCAGGATCTCTTTCGGGAAGGAGTTGTAGATCTTCAGCTGCGGGTAGCCGTGCTCGGCGTACCAGTCGATGGCGCGCTTGGACTGCTCCAGCGTCTTGACCACGAAGCCGCCGTTGGAGGAATACGGGCTTTCGCCTTCCAGGAAGCCGGCCGGCACGATTTGCGGCGCCAGCAGCTTGCCGCCCGCCGTCTCGTCGATCATCATCTGCAGCTGGGCGTTGTCGTTGCCCATGTCGCGCAGCGACGTCACGCCGGCGGCCACGTGCAGCGCGCCTTCCCAGCGGCCGATGTGGCCGTGCATGTCGAACAGGCCTGGCAGCACGATGCGCCCGCCGGCATCGATCTCGTTGGCCGCGCCGCGCACCTCGGTCCCGGCAGGCACGATGGCGGTGATGCGGCCGCGCAGCAGGTAGATGTCGGACGCCGCGCCGACCGTAGCCTTGTTGCTGTCGAAGATGCGGGCATTTTTCACCACGGTCAGGCCGGGCAGCGGATGCTGCAGCCTGGCGGCCATATCGTTCAGCAGTTTTGCTTCGGCGATTTTCTGGCGCTCGGCCAGCAGCTTGCCGTTGTCCTGCCAGCCTTCGACGGCGAACACGAACGTGCCCGGCGCAACGGCCGCGAACAGGGAAGGATTGGCACCCTTGGTGATCCACAGGAATTTCGGGCTCAGGCCAAGGCCGGTCTGCGCCACCAGCTGCACCTGCTGGCTCTGGCCGTTGGGGCCGCTTACCTGCACTTCATCGAGCACGCTTTGCTTCAGCGTGCCGGTCGGCAGCAGCGGGATGCTGGCCGACGGCGTTTTCGCCAGCGCGGCAATGGCGGCCGAATCGACTTCGAAGCTGCCGTTCAGCGGCACGTAGACGGCCGCACCGGCGACGTCCTTCGCGCCCTGCTCGGTGGTGGACTTCCAGCTCGCCTTGCCGCCGACGCGCTCGAAGGTTTCGTCCACCACGGCGCCGAAGGTCGAATTGCCCTTGACGTGGTATTGCGCCATGATGCCGTCGGCGGCCAGGCGGAATTCCTCGCTCAGTTCCGGGCCGCGGCCATTGTCCTTGTAAATGTAGCGGACCTTGGTCAGCCCGTCGTCGTGGCGCTCCACCACCTGCTCGCCCATCTGCTTGCCGTTGTTCTCGGAAATAAAGACGTAGCGGGTGGTCTGGGTGACCGCAGCTTGTGCCAACGCACTCGCGACTGCCAGCGCCAGAACGGCGGAAACTCGCTTCATTGTGGGATCTCCTGTTAGTGTGGTGTGCCGCAGACCGGGCAGGCTTCGTTGCGGGTGATGCTGATGCTGTTCCACTCCATGCGCAAGCCGTCCAGCAGCAGCAGGCGGCCGGACAGCGATTCGCCGATTCCCATCACCAGCTTGAGCGCTTCGGCAGCCTGCATGGCGCCGACCACGCCCACCAGTGGCGCGAACACGCCCATGGTGGAGCAGGCCACGTCCTCGAAAGGCTGGTCCTGCGGGAACAGGCAGGAGTAGCAGGGCCCCTCCGTGCGGGTATCGAACACGCTCACCTGCCCGTCGAAGCGGATTACCGCGCCGGAAACGAGCGGCACGCGGTGCGCCACGCAGGCGCGGTTGACGGCATGGCGGGTCTTGAAATTGTCGCTGCAGTCGAGCACCACGTCGTGCTGCGCCACCAGCGCCGCCAGGCGCGCATCGTCGGCACGCTCGACCAGGGCCGTCACATGGCACTCCGGATTGATGGCGTTCAGGGTGGCGCGCGCCGATTCCGCCTTGGGCTGGCCGACACGCTCGGTGGTATGGGCAATCTGGCGCTGCAGGTTGGTCAGGTCGACGCTGTCATGGTCGACGACGGTCAGCTGGCCGATGCCGGCCGAGGCCAGATAGAGCGAAGCCGGCGAACCCAGGCCGCCGGCCCCGATCACCAGCGCCCTGCCGTCCAGCATCGCCTGCTGTCCCTCGATGCCGATTTCGTCGAGGAGGATGTGGCGCGAGTAACGCAGCAGCTGCTGGTCGTTCATTTATTTCGCGGCCAGTTCAGGCTTGGCCGTCTTGACCGGCAGCCCTTTGAAATGGCGCAGCGCCTGCTCCAGCTGGAAGTCGTCCTTGCTGCCGAATTCGAAAGGCTTCTGCTTTTTCGCGGCGGCCAGCAGGCGCTGTTCCTCTTCCAGCTCGTCGCGGCGGATGCGGCCTTGCGCCTCTTCTTCGCCGTCGCCGTTGGCCAGGTGTTTCTGCAGGTCGGCCTCGCGCAGGCGCAGGCTGTTGATGGCGTCGCCCTCCGCCGTTTCGTCCACCGCCACGTCAGGCACGATGCCCTTGGCCTGGATGGCGCGGCCCTTGGGCGTGAAATAGCGCGCGGTGGTCAGCTTCACGGCCGAATCGGCGGTGATCTGGCGCAGCGTCTGCACCGAGCCCTTGCCGAAGGTCTGGCTGCCCATGATGATGGCGCGCCTGTAATCCTGCAGGGCGCCGGCCACGATTTCGGACGCCGAGGCGGAACCGCCGTTGACCAGCACCACCATCGGCACCGACTTCAGCGCCGCCGGCAGCTTGGCCAGCGGGTCGCTGCCGCTGCGGTTGGAATAGTTTTCGGCATTGGCGTGGAATGCCTGCTTGGAATCGGCCAGCTGGCCGTCGGTCGATACGACCAGCGCGTCCTTGGGCAGGAAAGCCGCCGACACGCCGACCGCACCTTGCACCACGCCGCC
The DNA here is from genome assembly GCA_039593355.1 of Pseudoduganella sp. GTDB lineage: Bacteria > Pseudomonadota > Gammaproteobacteria > Burkholderiales > Burkholderiaceae_D > Rugamonas. The sequence continues at coordinate 17,405 of JBCNPK010000036.1, read as the reverse complement.
CGGGTCGTTGCGCAGGTCCAGCACCAGGCCCTTGATATTGGGATCCTTGGCGTACAGGGCGTTGAGCTTCTTCGCCATGTCTTCCACCGTCGGCTCCTGGAATTGCGAGATGCGCAGCCAGGCGTAGCCCGGTTCCACCATCTTCACCTTCACGCTCTGCACGCGGATTTCCTCGCGCACGATAGGGATCAGCAGCGGCTTTTCCTCATCCTTGCGGGAGACGGTCAATAGCACCTTGGTGCGGGGCTCGCCGCGCATTTTCTTGATCGCCTCGTCCAGCGACAGGCCTTTCAGCGGCTGGCCGTCGAGGCGGGTAATCAGGTCGCCCGGCTTGATGCCGGCGCGCCAGGCCGGCGAATCCTCGATCGGGGCCACCACCTTGATATAGCCGTCCTCCACGCCAACCTCGATGCCGATGCCGACGAACTTGCCGTGGATGGACTCGCGCATTTCCTTGAATGCGGCCTTATCGAGGTAGGTGGAATGCGGGTCGAGCGAGGACACCATGCCGGCGATGGCGTCCTGCAGCAGCTTCTTGTCGTCGACCTGTTCGACGTAGTCGGACTTGATCAGGCTGAACACTTCGGTCAGGGTGCGCAATTCTTCCAGCGGCAATGGCGAACCAGGCCTCTGCGCCAGGGCGGAAAACTGCATCGAAACGGCGATGCCCGCCGCCATACCAAGGCCGACCAGGCCCAGACTCTTCGTTTTGTTGCCCATTGATTGCTTTCCGCCGCTAGAACTTGACCCACCCGGCCGGATCTATCGGCTTGCCCTGGTGGCGCATTTCAAAGTATAAACCCGATTCTTCGTACCCGCCGGTATTTCCGACGGTGGCGATCACCTCGCCTGCCTTGACCACGTCGCCCGCCCGTTTCAGCAGCGACTCGTTATAGCCGTAGCCGCTCCAGTACTGGCCGCCGTGGTCGATGATAATGAAATTGCCGTAGCCGCGCAGCCAGCTTGCGTGCACCACGCGGCCGGCCGCCACGGCGCGCACTTCGGCGCCCGCATTGGCCTTGACCACCATGCCTTTCCAGGCGACGCCGTCGGCATTCTTGCTGCCGAAGCGCTTTTCCACCTTGCCGGAGACCGGCATCGGCAAATCGCCCTTCAGGCGGGCAAAGACGCCGTCCGCCACCACGGGCGCCAGCGCCACTTCGGATGGACGCGGCGACTTCTCGTCGCGCTGCTCGGAAGCCTCCGGCTTGGCGGCCACCTTCGGCTCGTCCTCGGCCGGCAGCGGCTTGGGCGCCGGCTTGCCGGCTTTTTTCGCTTCCTGCGCCAGGCGCTCGCGTTCGGCCTGCGCCTTGGCGCGGGCCAGGGCGCGCGCTTCCGCCTCCGCCTTGGCCTTGGCGGCACGTTCGGCGGCCAGTTTTTCCTGGCGCGCCTTTTCGGCGGCGGCGATGCGCGCCTGCTCTTCAATCAATTTGTTCAGCTTGTCGACCAGGGCATCCAGGCGCTGGGCATCCTGCTCCATGCGGCCGGCTTCCTTGCGCTGGCTGGCCAGCTTCTTGGACAGGGTGGCCAGGGTCGCGGCGCGGCGGCCCTTCTCCTGCTCCAGCTTGGCCTTCTGCTGCTTTTCCTCTTCCGCGATCTCATCCAGTTCCTGCTTCGATTCCTGCGCCTCGGCCTGGTTTTCCTCGACCTTCTTCAGGTTGGCGCGCAGCGAATCGAGCAGCTTGGCCTGCGATTGCGAGACATAGGCCATGAGCTGCAGCTCGCGGTTGATGCGGTTGGGATTGTCGCCCGAGAGCAGCAGCTTGATGCGGTCTTCGTTGCCCGCCACGTACTGCTCGCGCAGCAGCTTGGCCAGCTGCTGCTTCTGCGCCGCCACCGTGGCGGACAGGCGCAGCTGTTCGGCGGCCAGTTCGGCCACCCGGCTGTTGATCTGGGTTTGCTCCGACGCCAGCTCGCGCAGGGTGCGGTTGGCATCGGAAATGGCGGCCTCCGACTCGGCCAGCGTATCGGCCGCGTCGTCCTTGGCACTCTCGGTCTTGCCGATCTCCGCCTTCAGTTCGGCGAGTTTGCGTGCCAGCGCGGCCCGCTCCGTCTCGGCCGCAGCTTTTTGCTTGCTGCGTTCGGTCGGCTTGGGCGCGGCATGGGCGCCGTGGACGGCGCCCAGCGCCAGCAGCACCGCCAGCGCCGCGCCGCGCAGGGCGCGGCCAGTCGGATGCAGCGCCACGGGGCTTACTTGGCCTTGCCCTGGTTGGCCACGGCCGCTTGCGCTGCGGCGATGGCGGCCGGGTCGCCCAGGTAGTAGTGCTTGATCGGCTTCAGGTCGGCGTCCAGCTCATAGACCAGCGGCTGGCCGTTCGGGATGTTGAGGCCGACGATTTCCTCGTCGCTGATGCCGTCCAGCATCTTGATCAGGGCGCGCAGGCTGTTGCCGTGGGCCGAAATCAGGATCTGCTTGCCGGACTTGATGGCCGGGGCGATGTCATCGTTCCAGGCCGGCATCACGCGCGCCACGGTGTCTTTCAGGCACTCGGTCAGGGGGATGGCTTCCCTGGGCAGGCCGGCATAGCGCGGGTCGTTGAAGGAGGTGCGCTCGTCGCCCGCTTCCAGGGCCGGCGGCGGGATGTCGTAGCTGCGGCGCCATACCAGCACCTGCGCATCGCCGAACTTGGCGGCGGTTTCGCCCTTGTCCAGGCCCTGCAGCGCGCCGTAGTGACGCTCGTTCAGGCGCCAGTCGTGTTTGATCGGCACGTACATCTCATCCATTTCGTCCAGGGTCAGCCACAGGGTGCGGATGGCGCGCTTGAGCACGGAGGTATAGCACAGGTCGAAGGAGAAGCCGGCGTCTTTCAGGATTTTGCCGGCAGATTTGGCTTCGTTGACGCCTTTTTCGGTCAGGTCCACGTCGGTCCAGCCGGTGAAGCGATTTTCCAGGTTCCAGGTGGACTCGCCATGACGCATGAATACGATTTTATACATAGAGCTATAACAATAGAGTTGGAAATGGGTGAAAATCGCCGCCGAAGCCACGAACAAGCATCTATTTTATAATGATGGGATTGAGTTCAACCATTTGAATAACTGGAATCCCGTGAAATTCATCCTCGACAATATTTTTCTGATCGCCATCGTCCTCCTGTCCGGCGGCGCCCTGCTGTTCCCAGCCCTGACCCAGCGCGGCAAAAAAGCTTCCCCGGCCGAGGTGACCCTGCTGATCAACCGCAGCAAGGCCACGGTGATCGATGTGCGCGCCAAGGACAAGGCGGAAGGCCGTATCATCGATTCCAAGCACATCCCACTGGCCGAACTGGGCAACCGCATGGGCGAACTGGAAAAGTTCAAGAATAAAACCCTGGTGGTGGTATGCGATAAAGGGATCAGCGCCTTCAGCGCCGCCCGTATGCTGGAAAAGTCCGGTTTCTCCGACGTTGTCGTGATGGAAGGCGGGATCGATGCCTGGAAGGCACAAAACTTGCCGCTGACGAAGTAAAGGAACCGTTATGACTGCCAACGTAACCATGTACAGCACCCTGGTATGCCCGTATTGCGTGCGCGCCGAACGTTTATTGGAAAGCAAGGGTGTTACCGCCATCAACAAGATCCGCGTCGACCTCGACCCGGCCCAGCGCCAGCTGATGATGGAAAAGACCGGCCGCCGCACCGTCCCGCAGATCTATATCGGCGAGACCCACGTGGGCGGATTCGACGATTTGTATGCTTTGGACCAGGCCGGCGGCCTCGACCCCTTGTTAAAAGGTTAAACGTCCCCAAATACAACGGACAGGCCGGCAAAACGTTTGAAAATAAGTCAGTTTTGCTACAATTGCCGTCGTGTTTGAATGGGCTGACCCTGGCCTGGACAAGCATTAACTATATAACTGATACGAAAGCGTTCCATGTCTGAAGAAAACCTGCAACCTGTGTTCCAAATTCAACGCGTCTACCTGAAAGACATGTCGCTGGAACAGCCTAACTCCCCAGCGATCTTCCTGGAACAGGAAGCCCCTTCGATCGAAGTGGCGCTGGACGTGAACGCTGAGCCCCTGTCGGAAGGCATCTTCGAGTCCACCGTGACCGTCACCGTGACCGCCAAGGTCAAAGACAAGGTCGCTTTCCTGGTTGAAGGCAAGCAAGCCGGTATCTTCGAAGCGCGCAACATCCCAGCCGAACAGCTGGACCCGCTGCTGGGCATCGGCTGCCCGAACATTGTGTACCCATACCTGCGTTCGAACATCGCCGACATGATCACCCGCGCCGGCTTCCCGCCGATCCACCTGGCCGAAATCAACTTCGAAGTGTTCTACCAGCAGCGCCTGGCAGCCCTGGCACAGCAGCAAGCTGCTGAAGCCGGCGCGACCGCCGTTGAAGGCTCGGCAACTGTGCAGTAATACTTCTGCGATACTATTGGGGAACCCGGTTCCCCAGCATGCAAAGGCCCCCGCGGGCCTTTGCGCATTTTTAAGGTCTTTTTCGATGAATTTACGCCGCTTTGTCGCACTCGCCGCCGCGCTGCTGGCTTGCGCGAGCGCCCAGGCAATCGACTTCCGTACGGTCGGCGCCAGTCCTGCCGTGCTGTACGGGGCCCCGTCGACCAGGGCCGCCAAGCAGTACGTCGTACCGCCGGGCGCCCCGCTGGAAATCGTGCTGACCTATGGCGAATGGGTCAAGGTACGCGATATGAGCGGCGACCTGGCCTGGACTGAAGCCAAAGGCTTGAGTGCCAAGCAGCGCAATGTGATCGTGCGCAGCGCCAACACCAAGGTGCGCGGCGCCGCCGACGAGGCGGCACCGGTGGTATTCATCGCCGACAAGGGCGTGCTGCTGGAGCTGGCCGAACCCGCGAGCAATGGCTGGACCAAGGTAAAACACCGCGACGGCCTGGTGGGCTACGTGCGCAGCAGCGACATTTGGGGCTTGTAATGACGAATCGCAAGATCAGCGTGCTCGGCGCCGGCGCCTGGGGCACGGCGGTAGCAATTTCGGTCGCCGCCCGTCACGACGTCCTGCTGTGGGGCCGCAATGCCGAAGCCATGGCGGAAATGGCCGTCACCCGCGATAACAGCGACTACCTGCCCGGCTATCCGTTCCCGCCCGCGCTGAAAGTGAGCGCCGATTTCGACGCCGCCGTGGCGCACGCCGGCCAGGACGGCTTGCTGATTGCCGCCTGCCCGGTGGCCGGCCTGCGCCCGCTGCTGCAGGCGCTGAAGGGCAAGTCGATCCCGAACATCGTCTGGCTGTGCAAGGGCTTCGAATACGACACCGGCATGCTGCCGCACCAGATCGTGAGCGAGGTGCTGGGCGACGCGGTGCCGGCGGGCGCCCTGTCCGGCCCTTCGTTCGCGCAGGAAGTGGCCAAGGGCCTGCCCTGCGCGCTGACCATCGCCTCCAGCGACGCCGCCCTGTGCGAGCTGGTGGTGGCCGCCGTGCATGGCGGCAGCATGCGCGTCTACTCCAGCGACGACATCGTCGGCGTGGAAGTGGGCGGCGCAGTGAAAAACGTGCTGGCGATCGCCACCGGCGTGGCCGACGGCATGGGCCTGGGCCTGAACGCGCGCGCCGCGCTGATCACGCGCGGCCTGGCCGAAATCACCCGCCTCGGCACCGCGCTGGGCGGCAATAGCGAAACCTTCATGGGCCTGACCGGCATGGGCGACCTGATCCTCACCTGCACCGGCGACCTGTCGCGCAACCGGCGCGTGGGCCTCGGCCTGGCGCAAGGCAAGTCGCTGGAAACCGTGGTCAATGAGCTGGGCCATGTAGCCGAAGGCGTACCCTGCGCCAAAGCCGTGCGCGAATTGGCGCGCCGCCTCGGCGTGGACATGCCGATCACCAATGCCGTCGCCAGCATGTTGTTCGACGGTGTGAAACCGGTCGACCTGGTGCAGGGATTGTTGGCGCGCGACCCGCGTGCCGAGCAGCCATCGGTCAAATAGCCCAGCGGCGAGCGCTCAATCGCGCAGCAGGATCGTCAGCAGCAGCAAGGAATCGGCGTTGGCCCGCAAGGCATGTGGCGCGCCGCCCTCCAGGTACAGCATCTCGCCCGCGCGCAGGATCGCAGTGCGGCCATGGGCATCGAATGCCACTTCGCCCTCCAGGCATTGCAGCGTGATCTGCCCGCGCACCGCGTGTTCCGGCAGGGCGCGGCCGGCGGGCACGCTCATCCGGATCAACTCCATCTGCTCCGTCTTGGCCAGCGCGATGGAAGTAAACTGCGACAGGCTTTCACCGGCCTCGCGGCCGATGCGGACCACCTGGCCCGATGTTGCATGTGGTAGCGCCATATGCCCTCCCTGGATTGGTCCAATGATAACAGCAGGCGTCTTGAAAATTCGGGGTCAGCTCCGGCAATCGGACACGGGCCCAACATTAGGCATCGCCTACTGTTGGGCCCGTGTCCGATTGCCGGAGCTGACCCCGAATTCTATTTCTGTTCGCCGCCGATGAAGCGGTAGATGCCGGCGCCGATGGCCGCACCCAGCAGGGGCGCTACCCAGAACAGCCACAGCTGCGCCACGGCCCAGCCGCCCACGTACAGCGCGACGCCGGTGCTGCGCGCCGGGTTGACCGAGGTGTTGGTGACGGGGATGGATATCAGGTGGATCAGGGTCAGGCACAGGCCGATGGCGATCGGCGCAAAGCCGGCCGGTGCCCGATTGTCGGTGGCGCCCAGGATCACGACCAGGAAGAAGGCCGTCATCACGATTTCCGTCACCAGCGCGGCAACCAGGCCGTAGCCGCCGGGCGAATGCTCGCCGTAGCCGTTGGAGGCGAAACCGGCCGCCACGTCAAAACCGGCCTTGCCGCTGGCGATCAAATACAGCACGGCGCCCGCCGCCAGGCCGCCCAGTACCTGGGCCACGATATAGCCGGGCAAGTCCTTGGCCGGGAAGCGGCCGCCCAGGCACAGGCCGAGCGATACCGCCGGGTTCAAATGGCAGCCGGAAATATGCCCGATGGCGTAGGCCATGGTCAGCACCGTCAAGCCGAAGGCCAGCGATACTCCATGCAAGCCGATCCCCACGCCGGGAAAAGCCGCCGCCAGCACCGCGCTGCCGCAGCCGCCCAGCACCAGCCAGAACGTACCGAAGAATTCCGCACCCAGTTTCTGCATCTCTGCCTCCGTTGACAGTTGGTAATTGTGAAAACAGACTAACTATAAATGGCGGAAATGACAACAGTTTGATGTGTTGCAGCGCAGAATTTCGCTTGCGTTACCGAAGTGATTGCAATAAAGTAAATGCATGAGCAAGAATTCTTTCGAAGCGATGAACTGCCCAATCGCCCAGACCCTGGAACAGGTCGGCGAGTGGTGGACCTTCGTCATCCTGCGCAATGCGTTTTGCGGCATGAGCCGCTTCCAGGATTTCCAGCGCCACCTGGGCATCAGCACCAGCATCCTGGCGCGGCGCCTGGAAAAGCTGGTGGAAAACGGCATCCTGCTGCGCCAGCCCAGCACGGAAGATGCCCGCATCGTCCATTACCGGCTGAGCGCCAAAGGCCGCGCCCTCTATCCGGTCCTGGCCGCCATGACCCAGTGGGGCGAGCAATGGGCGCCCGACCCTGCGGGTGCGCGCCTGACACTGGTGGATAAAGCCAGCGGCCAGCCGGTGGCCGGCGTCGCCATCCTGGCCGCGGACGGCCGTGCGCTGCAGCCCGAAGAAATCACGACGGTGGCCGGTCCCGGCGCCGATGACAAGACGCACGCCCTGGTGCGCATGAGAGAGGAGACCGCATGACCGTGGAAAAAGTCTGGCTGAAGTCCTACCCCGAAGGCATTCCCGCCACCATCGATCCGGAGCTGTACGCCTCGCTGCCGCACCTGCTGGAAGAGTCGTTCTCCCGCTTCGCCGAGCGCAAGGCGTACACCTGCATGGGCAGCACCATGAGCTACCGCGAATGGGACCGCCACTCGCGCAACCTGGCCGCGTGGCTGCAGTCGCGCGGCCTGCCCAAGGGTGCGCGGGTGGCGGTGATGATGCCGAACGTCTTGCAGTACCCGGTGGCCGTGGCAGCCGTGCTGCGCGCCGGCTTCGCGGTGGTCAACGTCAACCCGCTGTACACGGCGCGCGAGCTGGAACACCAGCTGGCCGACTCCGGGGCGGAAGCCATTTTCATTCTCGAGAACTTCGCCACCACGCTGGAAAAGGTGCTGCCGCACACCCGGGTCAGGCACATCGTGGTGGCCAGCATGGGCGACCTGCTGGGCTTGGCAAAGGGGCCGCTGGTCAACTTCGCGGTACGCAAGGTGAAGAAGCTGGTGCCCGCTTTCACCTTGCCGGGTGCGGTGAGCTTCAAGGCCGCATTGCGCAGCGGGGCCGGGCTCGAGTTGCAAAAACCCGAAGCGGAGCAGGATGCCATCGCCTTCCTGCAATACACGGGCGGCACCACCGGCCTGTCGAAAGGCGCCGTGCTGACACACCGCAACGTGATTGCTAACATGCTGCAGAACGATGCCTGGGCTGGGCCGGCGCTGTTCAAAAGCGGCGACGGCAAGCAGATCGTGACCGTATGCGCCCTGCCGCTGTACCACATCCTCGCGCTGAACGCCTGCATGCTGATGGGCGCGCGCTGGGGCGCCATGAACCTGCTGGTGCCCAATCCGCGCGACATGGCGGGCTTCGCCAGGGAGCTGGCGAAGTACCGGGTCAACTTTTTCCCCGGCGTGAACACCCTGTTCAATGCCTTGTTGAACCAGCCGGAATTGGCCAAGGTCGACTTCTCCGGATTGCGCATCACGCTGGGCGGCGGCATGGCGGTGCAGCAGGTGGTCAGCGAACGCTGGCTGAAGCTGACCGGCAGCCCTATCCTGGAAGGCTACGGCCTGTCGGAGACTTCGCCCACGGCCACGCTGTGCCGCCCGGACCAGCAAGGCTTCAGCGGCACCATCGGCCTGCCGGTGCCCTCCACCGAAGTGGCGATCCTGGACGACGCGGGCCTGCCGTTGCCCTTCGGCCAGCCCGGCGAAATCGCCATCCGCGGGCCGCAGGTGATGGCCGGCTACTGGGCCCGCCCCGCCGAAACCGCGGCCGTGATGACGGCGTCCGGCTTCTTCAAGTCGGGCGACATCGGCATCATGGACGAACAAGGCTATGTGCGCATCGTCGACCGCAAGAAGGACATGATCCTGGTCTCCGGCTTCAACGTCTACCCGACCGAAGTGGAATGCGTGGTGGCCGCCCATCCGTCGGTGGTCGAATGTGCTTGCGTCGGCGTGCCGGATGCCGCTTCCGGCGAGGCGGTGAAACTGTTCGTGGTGCGGCGCGACCCTTCGCTCACCAGCGAACAATTGATGGACTACTGCAAGCAGCAACTGACCGCTTACAAAAAGCCCAAATACATCGAATTCCGCGATGCGCTGCCCAAGTCCAACGTGGGCAAGATCCTGCGCCGCGAATTGCGGGCAGCGTAGTATTGCGTATGGGTTGCACCTATGGCTATTCAATCGTGCCGGGGCCTATAATGGCTGCGCGTACCGGCACGCTTTTGCCGTCCTCGGAGAATTGCATGAAACATCTGATCGTCGCCACCATGGCTCTCGCACTGACCGTGCCAGCTTTCGCCAGCACCACCACGCACAAAACCACCCGCCACAAGGCGCACGCGACCACCAAGCACCACGCTGCCAAGAAAACGTCGCACCACAAGACCACGAAAACCGCGAGCCACAAGGCCGCATGATATTCGTCTGGGGCAGGAAGGCGGTCTATACCCACGCCGGCTATGTCGCGGACTACTGCCCTGTGTGCCGGGCGGCCCGTGCGTTCTCCGTGCAGCGCATCGGCATGGCCTGGCACCTGTACTACATCACCGTTTCCAAAGGCGAGCTGGCGGGTTACCAGCGCACGTGCTGCGATTGCGGCATGGTGCTGCCCATGGAAGTCGGCCACTACAGCCACCTGAGCCAAGAGCAGCTGCCGCTGGTGCAGCTGGAACAGGCCACCAATCCCCATCTATCGATCCGCCACGCCGACGCCCTGGCCGCTGCCGCCCGCCTGCGTGAAGCGCCGCTGCTGCTCGACGAATCCGAACGGCGGCGCCAGATCGACGCCGCGCTGCGCTTGCAGGCCGACGCGCTCGAGGTGTATGACGCCACGATCCAGCTCGACCGCGAAGTATGGTGGGCCATCGGCGGCGCTTTCGCGTTTTGCGCCGTGGTGCTCGCCGCGCTCAAGCAGCAGGCGCCGCAGAACCTGGACAATGGTTTCATCATCGCCTTCTTCCTCGGCCTGGGCGCCGTTGGCTGGCAATTGAGCCAGATGGGCGAACGCTTCCTGCAGCGCCACATCCTGCCCAAGCTGGCACGGTCGCTGGCGCCGCTGCAGCCGCGCCCGGCCGAACTCGACGAGGCCTTCGAACGCCTGCGCGAGCAGGGACGCAAGCTGGCGCAGCGCATCGACAGCGCGCGCGTGCAGCAAGCCATCGCGGCACTGCGCGGCTAGGCCAGCCCGGCCCGCGCCAGCTGGTCGAGCAAGGCCTGCAGCTGTTGCAGGCACACTTCCACTTCCTCCAACCGCGGCGCATCGCTCCATGCCACGCTGTGAATTCTATTGCGTTTACTTTCGATAAAGCGTAGTTTACCTTTCGCTTTACCAACAATATGAAAGGATATGGAAATGAAACGAAGAATTTCGCTGTTATTCCTTGCGTTTTCCGCCGCCAGCGCCCTGGCCGGCCAAGCCGCCGGTTTTGACGCCCAGCTGAAAAAAGCCACGCTCGCAACGACAGGTTCGGTGGTCGCCCTGGCCGGCAACGGCTTCGTCACCAGCGCCGGCCCTGGCGCCACGGAAGTCATCAACAGCAATGGCCTGGCCAACTGGACCAGCGCCAGCACCGTCACCAGCGTGTGGTTCCGCATGGCCGCCGCCGGCAGCGCCACGCTGTCGCTGGACGCCAGCCTTTCCGGCGGCAAGTCGAGCAAGATCCGCGTCACCGCCAACGGCACGCCGTTCGAGGTGAACCTGGCCAAGGGCGGCGTGCAGACCTATGCCGTCGGCACCATCAACGTGCCGGCCGCCGGCTATGTACGCGTCGACCTGCAGGGCATCAGCAAATCCGGCAGCTACTTCGGCGACGTGGCAGCGCTGCGCGTCGACACCACGACCGCCCTGAACTACGCCAACGATGCCGCCAACTACTACTGGTCGCGCCGTGGCCCGTCGGTCCATCTGGGTTATAGCGTGCCGGCCAACACCGAATACTTCTACAACGAAGTCACGGTGCCGGTGGGCGAAGACAAGATCGGCTCCTACTTCATGTCGAACGGCTTCAATGGCGGCTACTTCGGCATCCAGGTCAATTCCGCCAGCGAACGCCGGGTCCTGTTCTCGGTCTGGGACGCCGACAACGGCGCCAAGACCACCCTGGTGCGCAAAGGGCCGAACGTGACCGACAACAGCTTTGGCGGCGAAGGCACGGGCGGCCAGTCCTACCTGCTGTACAACTGGGTAGCCGGCAATACCTACCGCTTCATCACCCGTGTGCTGCCCGACGGCGCCGGCAATAGCGACTTCTCGGCCTGGTTCTACGCGCCTGAGACCGGCGTCTGGCAGTTCATCGCCACCTGGAAGCGCCCTGCCACCACCACCTACCACGCCGGTGTCTATTCCTTCCTGGAGAACTTCATCGACACCAACGGCTACATGGGCCGCAGCGCGCGGTACGGCAACCAATGGGCGCGCAATACCAGCGGCATCTGGTCCGAAGTGGTGACGGCGCGCTTCACCGGCGACGCGACCGCCGCCAACGCCCAGCGCATGGACTACGCCGGCGGCCTGCAGAATGGCCTGTTCTACCTGCGCAATGGCGGCTTCTTCAGCCCCAACGTGGCTATCAACCAATACTTCACCCGCCCGGCCACCGGGCAGGCGCCAACGGTTGACCTGAGCACCCTGCCGTAAACATTTTTGTATCCCTGTGTATCTGGCCCGATGCCAGATACACAACTTCTAAGCTATCGACACAAGCGGTACACACCGCCCCCTTAATCTGGTCACACCTTAACCAAGGAGACCAAGATTATGAAAACCACCTACGCAGGCATTGCAGCAACCCTCGCCATCGCCCTGTGCGCATCCGCCGCCCAGGCAGAAGAACCAAAGAAGGAAATGGAAAAGTGCTACGGCGTGGCCAAGGCCGGTCATAACGACTGCGCCGCAGGTCCTGGCACCTCGTGCGCCGCCACTTCCAAAGTCGATTACCAGGGTGACGCCTGGATGCTGGTGGAAAAAGGCACCTGCACCTCCATCAAAACCCCCAAGGGCTACGGCTCGCTGAAGGCGAAATGATGAAGCGCGCCATTGCCACCGCGATCGCGCTGGCCGCCTGCATCGCAGGCTCGGCGCACGCAGCGCCGGCTGCCGCCGCGCCGGCAGCAAAGAACATCGTGATCGTGCCGGGCGCCTTCATCGATGCTTCGAGCTGGCGCGTGGTGCACGACACGCTGCGCCTGAAGGGCTTCAACGTCACCGTCGCCCAACTGCCGCACACCTCGCTCGACGACGACATTGCCATCGCCCGCAAGACCATCTTCCAGCAGTTCGGCAATGTGGTCGTGGTCGGCAACGGCATCGGTGGCGCGGTGATGTCGAACGTGGCCACCGGCGACAAGGTGAAAGCGCTCGTCTACGTGGCGGCACTGATGCCGGAAGTCGGCGAAACCTCGCAGCAGCTGTTGTCGTCGATGCCCGGCGCCGGCGAAGGCGTGAAGCCGGACCGCGCAGGGTTCCAGTTCTACGACACGGGGCTCTTCCATGCCGACCTGGCTGCCGACCTGACGCCCAACCGCGTCAACTTCATGGCGGCCTCGCAAGTCCCGGTCAGCAATGTGCTGATGGGGACACCGAGCTGGTTCGCCATGTGGCACCAGAAGCCGAGCTTCGGCATCGTCGCCACGCAAGACCGCCTGGTGAACCCGGAGCTGCAACGCTGGATGTACAAGCGCGCCGGCGCCAAGGTGACTGAAATCGCAGCAAGCCATGCAGTACAAGTTTCGCAGCCGGAAGCGGTCGCGAAAGTCATCGAGGAAGCCGCGTTGAGCGTCCTCTAATCCCACCTCACCTTCAAGGAGACCATCATGTCCATCGCTACCAAATCCCGCGCCAGCCTGGCCGGCGCCGCCGCCCTGATCGCACTGGCAAGCGCCTCGCTGTCCACCCCGTCCTTCGCCGCCGAAAAGGCGAAGGAAGAGCCGGGCCGCTGCTACGGCATCAATACCTGCAAGGGCACCAGCCTGTGCGCCACCGCCAAGAACGACTGCAAAGGCCTGAACCAATGCAAGGGCCAGGGCGTGCTGGTGAAAACCCCGACCGAGTGCAAGGCGCTGGGCGGCACCCTGACCGAAGCCAAATAAGCACACGACGGAGGCACACCATGCACGCCCATCGCTTTGGCCTCGGCCTGCGCCGCGAGCACTACCGCGATTTCCTCGAAGGCGAAGTCGACGTCGATTTCGTGGAAGTGATCTCGGAGAACTTCATGGTCGCCGGCGGCCAGCCGCGCGATATCCTGCGCCGCGTACGCCAGCGCCATCCGGTGGTGCTGCATGGTGTGTCGATGTCGCTCGGTTCGGCCGACGGCTTGCGGCCGGGCTACCTGGCGCGCCTGTGCGCCCTGGTGGAGGAGATCGAACCGATGTTCGTGTCCGATCACCTGAGCTGGTCGCGCATCGGCCGCTTCACTTCGCACGACCTGCTGCCGCTGCCCTACACGCAGGAGGCGCTCGACATCGTCTGCAACAACATCGACCAGGCGCAGGAGGCGCTGGGGCGCACCATGCTGGTCGAGAATCCCTCCAGCTACCTGACGTACTCCGAATCGAGCATGACGGAATGGGAGTTCATCTCCGCCATGGCCAGGCGCACCGGCTGCGGCCTGCTGCTGGACGTAAACAACGTCTTCGTCAGCGCCAGCAACCATGGCTTCGACCCACTCGACTTCCTGCGCGGCGTGCCGATGAACCGTGTGTGCCAGATCCACCTCGCCGGCCACAGCCAGGGCGACGGACTGCTGATCGACACGCACGACAGCGCCGTCAACGACGCCGTCTGGTCGCTGTATGCACAAACTATCGCACGCTGCGGTCCGGTCGCCACCATGATCGAGCGCGATGGCGACATTCCGCCGCTGGCCCAGCTGCTGGCCGAACTGGATAACGCCCGCCGCATCGCCGCGCACAGGGAGGCAGCATGAAGCTCGCCGACCTTCAGGGCGACTTCCGGGCCATGCTGGCCACGGCCATGCCTGTCGCCGGCGTGCCGTCCGGCCCGGGCCGCGCCGTCTACCAGAACAACTACCGCGCCCAGCTTGTCGGCTGCCTGGAAGAGAGCTACCCGCAACTGCGCGCCTTCATCGGCGAGCAGGCTTTCCTTCACGCCGCAGCCGCCCACATCCAGCGCCGCCCGCCCCACGCGTGGACATTGGACGCTTACGCCGACGATTTCAGCGACACGCTGCAAGCCCTCTTCCCCGACAACCCGGACCTGCACGAGCTGGCCTGGATCGAACACGCCCTGGACCAGGCATTCATCGGCCCGGATGCCGTACCAGTTTCAGCCGACGCGTTAAGCGCCGTCGATTGGGACCATGCGCGCCTGCAGCTGACACCAACGCTGCACCTGCGCAGCGCCACCACCAACTGCGCCGACCTGTGGTTCTCCCTGCGCGACGGCGGCTCGCCGGAAAGCGAAATGCTGCCCGCGCCTGGCGGCCTGCTGGTCTGGCGGCGCGGCTTCGTTTCCTGTCTGCGCGCGCTCGACGCAATCGAGTACGCCGCGCTGGCGCAGCTTCAGCGCGACGGCAGTTTCGTCGGCCTGTGCACCTTGCTGGTGGAGCGCCTCGGCGAGGAACAAGGCATTGCCAGTGCCGGCGCCATGCTGGCCGACTGGCTTGGCAGTGAACTCATCACAGGAGCCGAAAATGAATGAAACCCGCCGCCTGTTCCTGCTCTGCGCCATCGCCGGGCTGGCAGGAACCGCAAGCCTCGCCTTCGCACCGGCACTCGCCGGCGCTGCGCTGCCGATGCACGGCGCCGCGGAGGTGCTGCGCGCCGTGGCCGCCGCCCAGCCGGCGCTCAATTACCACGCCGCCGGTCCCGAAGATGGCCGCCCCATCGTGCTTGTCCGCAGCCCTGGCGACACCATCGAAAGCCATACCGGAACGGCATCGCTGCTGGCGGCGCAAGGCTACCGCGTCCTGCTCCCAACCATGCGCGAAGCGGATGCAGCGGCGCTCGGCCAAGACTTGATCGCCTTTATCGACAGCCTGCATATCCCGGAAGCGGTTTTCATCGGCACCGGCGAAGGTTCGCAGGCCGCACGCGCTGCGGCGCAGCTTCGCCGCAGCCGTATCGTCGGCCTGGTGCTCGCAGACGGCGCTGCTGCGCCAAGCACCATCCCCGCTATCGGCCTCGCAGCTGGCGCGACGCCACAGCAAATCGCCGATGCCGCCGCTTCGCTTGCGCGCCAGGGCAAATGGCGCACCTGACACCTGACCAAACGGAGACCACCATGAACACCAACTACGTCCAATCGCCCGCCGCCGGCCGCAGCACCGCAGGTGCAATCTCAACGCGCCTGGAAGCGCTCCGCGCACTCGCCGCCCGCATGCTGCCCGCATCCGTGCAACTGCTCGCCGCACGGCTCGGCATCGCATCCATCTTCTTCCTCTCCGGCCGCACCAAGGTCGAAGGCTGGTTCACGCTGAAAAATTCGACGATCGACCTGTTCCGCTACGAATACATGCTGCCCCTGGTGCCGCCCGAAATCGCCGCGCCGCTGGCGACGTTCGCCGAACACGCCCTGCCGCTGCTGCTGGTCGCCGGCCTGTTCACGCGCTTCGCCGCGCTCGGCCTGCTGCTCATGACCGCCGTCATCGAAATCTTCGTCTATCCGCAGGCCTGGCCGACTCACTTGAGCTGGGCAGCCCTGTTGCTCCCGCTGATCGCGCAAGGCGGCGGCAAATTCGCGCTGGATCACCTCTGGAAGCGATCGCTGCCATGACACTTGAGGATGCCGGGGCGGTCCTGGCGCGCTGGTGTGGCGACCGTGTTATTCAAATTGAGAATACCCAGGATTCGAAGAATAAATTTTTAACATATGGTGCAGCGCAGTATATTGAGTTCACCCAAGCGCATTTTGTGAACCCACCCCCTACTGGAGCTCATCATGATCGGTAAACTGCACACTGTCGCAATCGCTTTCGCCCTGTCGATGACCGGGCTCACCGCCACCGCCGCCGAAACGACCGCGAGCGCAAACACGCTCGAGTGCGGCGTTCCCGACTACCCGACGGCCTGGCTCGATGACGGTCTCGAAGGAACTGTCCGCCTGGCCGTGCTGGTGAACGCCGACGGTTCGGTCAAGGACGCCAAAGTGGTCCGTTCAAGCGGCTACCGCGAGCTGGACAAGGCTTCGCGCCGCGCCGGGGCCAGCTGCAAATTCGCAGCAAACCCGAAGGCCGGCAACAGCGTGACAGGCTGGACCACCGTGCAATACAAATGGGTCGCGCAGTGATGAAAATGAAAAAGCCCAGCCGCTAAGGGCTGGGCTTTTGAAATACTGGTGCCGGCTGCAGGACTCGAACCCGCCACCTGATGATTACAAATCAACTGCTCTACCTGATGAGCTAAGCCGGCTGTAAAACTTCCGCCGCGATTATACGCTATTTAATGCGGGTGAGGGTTGGACGGCCGCCTTTCTTTGGCGGTTCGCCGCCATCGTCCGGCCCGTTATCGTCGTCGGCACGCGGTGCGGGTGCGGTCGGGACGGAAGCCAGGGTCGGCACGGGCGCGATTTCTTCGACCGGAGCGGGCGCTTTCGGCGCGGGCGGCTGGCCCAGCAGCGGTTCGAACGCCATGCCCTGGCCGTTTTCGTTGGCATAGATCGCCATCACGTTATTGACCGGCACGTAGATCTCGCGCGACACGCCGCCGAAGCGTGCATGGAAATGAATGGCGTCGTTATCCATCTTCAGGCCGGAGGTGGCGCCGAAGCTGATATTCAGGACGATCTCGCCCTTCTTGACGTATTCCATCGGGACCTGGGTCGCGGCGTCGACCTTGACGGCCAGGTAAGGGGTATAGCCGCAATCGGTGCACCATTCGTAGATGGCGCGCAGCATGTAGGGCTTGGTGGAGATTTCTGCCATGTTCAAACTTTAGGTTGCGGCGCGCGCATTGCAAGCACGCGCGCGCCGCAGGGGCCGCAATTAACGGCGCATTACTTTCTCGGACGGGGTCAGCGCTTCGATGTAGGCAGGGCGCGAGAAGATGCGCTCGGCGTACTTCATCAGCGGCGCTGCGGTCTTCGACAGCTCGATGCCGTAATGGTCCAGGCGCCACAGCAGTGGGGCCACGGCCACGTCCAGCATGGAGAACTCGTCGCCCAGCATGTACTTGTTCTTCAGGAACAGCGGAGCCAGGGTGGTCAGGCGGTCGCGGATTTCTGCGCGGG
>JBCNPK010000035.1:0-62521 GCA_039593355.1 Pseudoduganella sp. | reverse complement strand
TGAATTTGAACGCAGTTTCCAGTTCGACCAGAGTTTCGTTGTCGCACTCGATGTTCATGCAGATGTAGTGTGCCTTGGCCAGTTTCTGGATCGAGTAAGCCATTTGACGGCGGCCCCAATCTTCAACGCGGTGCACGTTACCGCCGCGCGAGGTCACGCTGGTCTTGTAACGTTCGATCATCGCGGGCACTTGCTCGCTTTGGTCCGGATGGACGATAAATACGATTTCGTAGTGACGCATTAATAACTCCCTTAAGGACTGTGAATATAGCCCACCCCGGCGTCAAGACGGGTGTGGGAAGAGGTAAGCCCGCAAGCATAGCAGACTTTGCCGCCCGGCTCAAGGTTTACTGATGCCGCGCAAAACGCCCTGCCCCGGGCGCTGGCATGCTGGGCCATGGACCGCCCTGAACTCGCCTGGAAACTTTTGCTGAAACACCGCCTGCCCGCTGTGCTGGCCCAACTGTTTCCACAAATTCATGCTCTGATCGACTGGCGGCACGATTATTATCTTCCCGACAAAAGCCTCCCGCCAGCTAGCCCCGACAGCCGTACCGGCGAACGCGATCCCGATTTCGTTGCCATCGTGTTACTCGGGGATGGGAGGCGAGCCTGCATCCATGTAGAAGTCCAATGCTGGCGGCAGGAGGGTTTTGCCGAGCGGATGGAGCTTTACCACGCCAGGTTGCGCGACCGTTTCGGCATGCCGGTATTCAGCATGGCCATCCTGGGCGATCCCAGCCCCACATGGCGTCCAGACTCTACCTCGACCCTCCTTAATGGTTGCGGCACAACGTTCCGCTTTGCGATCGTTAAATTGCTCGACTTTCGCGACACGCTGGATGCGTTGCTCGATAAGCAGGGCCTGATTGCCTTTGCGACTGCAATTCATCTAACCGGAATTGCCACACGGCGCAAACCTGAGTTGCGGTACGCAGCAAAAAAGCGCCTGATATGGGCATTACATGAAAAACGCTTCGCAAAACGGGAACTAAATGAATTGCACGTGGTCTTAGACTGGATACTGCCGCTACCAAAGATATGGCAAAGGAGAATGGTCATGGATATCGACGAATTCATTTTGGAACATGAGAGCCTGGACAAGAACAGCCTTAATTACTTGATCCCCGAGCTCCTGTTGCGACGCTGCAAAAAGGTGGCCGAGGACGAAGGGAGGGCCGAAGGGAATGCCCAAGGGAGGGCCGAAGGGAGGGCCGAAGGGAGGGCCGAAGGGTGGGTCGAAGGGAGGGCCGAAGGCGAAGCGATTGGTATCGCTCAAGGCCGTTACCAGACACTTAAGCTCCAGCTTGAAGCACGATTCGGGCCTCTGCCTGAGCAACTGTTGAGCGGCTTGGCGTGCGCAAAGCCCGCACAACTGGAGCGACTGGCGCTCACCCTGCTTGACGCCGCCTCTGCGGAACAGGCATTAAACGCCGCTGGCTTGCGCCCCTGAAGTTGCGGGGCTATTTGCCGGCAGCACGTTGCGGGCGTTCATAATGCCCAGCAGGAACGCAAAGCCTGCCGCGACCCAGATAAGGGATGCAACGACATCGAAGGTCCAGAACCGGTCCGGGAACTTGTACAGGTAAGGCAAGACCAGCAGGCCGCGCAGCAGGCACACCGCGGCCACCGTCCCCTGCACCATCTGCGCCAATGGCAGCCAGCGCAAGACGCCGGCGCCAGCCAATGCATAAGCCGCGCAAACCATCATCAGCAAGCCGATCAACAACGCACTGGTAGGCGCCAGCAGCCCTCCAGCCTGAGCCGAGGCGACGACTTTGGGCGGCGCCTGCAGAAAGGCATACCATTCCGGCCCCAGCAAAGGCGTCGCGAAATGGATCACTGCACAGAACAAGGAAATCCCAGCCGCCAGCAAGAAAGCAAACCGTCCCATCCTGCCCTCCATGGTTATCGAATCGCTATTAAGCCGAATATTTTCTGTCGATGCAACAAATTTGCTTGCAATTCCTTTCATACTGTACAAAAATACAGACTGTCTATAATCACAGTCCACTATGGCGCCATGATCAAGCTCACCGCACGACAAGAACAGATCCTCGACCTGATCAAGGATGCAATCGAAAATACCGGTTTCCCACCCACCCGTGCCGAAATCGCAGCGGAACTTGGTTTCAAGTCCGCCAACGCGGCGGAAGAACACCTGAAGGCACTCCAACGCAAAGGCGCGATCGAAATCACTGCCGGCACGTCGCGCGGCATCCGCCTGACCGGCAATTTCGGCGGCCCCGCCACCGGCACTGCCAAACCGGCCCCTGCCCCGCGCGCCAAGATCGAATTCGACGACATGCCAGCCGTACCTGCCGGCATGCTGGTCACCCTGCCGCTGATCGGCCGTGTCGCCGCCGGTTCGCCCATCCTGGCCCAGGAAAACCTGGAAACCACCTACAGCGTCGACCCCAACCTGTTCTCGGCCAAACCTGACTTCCTGCTGAAAGTGCGCGGCGAATCGATGCGCGACATCGGCATCATGGACGGCGACCTGCTGGCCGTGAAAAAGACCGATACTGCACGCAATGGCCAGGTCGTGGTCGCCCGCATCGGCAACGACGTCACGGTCAAGACCTACCGCAAGACCGGCAGCAAGATCGAGCTGCTGCCGGAAAACCCGGACTTCAAAATCATCACCGTCAACCCGGAAGACGACTTCGCCCTGGAAGGCCTGGCCGTTGGCCTGATGCGGACCTGGCACTGATGTTCAAACTGTATGGCAGCGCCGAATCGGGCCACACCTTCAAGGTGCGGCTGATGCTGGAAGTGGCGGCGCTGCCATACGATTACGAAGAAGTCGACTTGCGCCTCGAACGCGCGGCGCGCCCCGAGCCTTTCCGTAGTCTCGCCAAATATGGCGAAGTCCCACTGCTGGTTCATGCTGACCAGCCCTATGTGCAATCGAACGCGATCCTGCTGTTCCTGGCGCAGCATACGCAAGCCTTCGGCGGCGAAACGCCCGAAAGCATGGCACGCTGCCGGGAATGGCTGTTCTGGGAAGCGAACCGCATCGGCACCTCCCTGCCCCACCTGCGTTTTGGCCAGCACTTCGACCCGCAAAGCTATCCGCCCGGCGTGCTCGATTGGATGCGCGCCCGCTTCGAAGCCGACGTCGCGCGGCTGGAGCTGGACCTGTCCGACGGCCGCAGATTCCTGCTGGGCGACGCGCCCAGCATCGCCGACTTCTCGATCTGCGGCTATATGTTCTGGCCCGAGCAGGCACACGTCAATTATCCGGCCCAGGTCGAGGCCTGGCTGCAGCGTATCAGCGCCCTCCCGGGCTGGCGCCATCCCTACGATATGCCCGGCGCCGCGCCGTTTTAAGCCGCCTGTCCTGCGCATCCTGCCGTCTGTCGCAAGCACATGACTTGCAAAGCAGATAAGGTTATCCTCCTTGCATCGCAATGAAAACAAGGAGATAACATGTCAGTCAGCCGCATTCGTGCCATGCTGTGCGCCCTCGCACTCGCCTCGGGCACCGCCCACGCCGCCGCGCCACAGCAGCAATTCGCCAAGATGGGCGACCTGCAACTCGAAAACAAGGCCACCATCAGCGACTGCTCGATCGGCTACCGCACCATCGGCACCCTGAACGCCGACAAATCCAACGCCATCCTGTTCACCACCTGGCACACCGGCACCAGCCGCGACGCGATTGGCATGCTGCAAAGCGGGGCCCTGTTTGATCCTGCACCGTGGTACGTGATCGTGGTGGATGCGCTGGGTAACGGCGTCTCCTGCTCACCATCCAACAGCAAGATCCAGGCCGGACCTGCTTTCCCGCAGTTCACGGTGCGCGACATGGTGGAAAGCCAGCACAAGCTGCTCACCGAAAAGCTGGGCATCAACCACGTTCACGCCGTCATGGGCTACTCGATGGGCGGCATGCAGGCCTTCCAGTGGGCCGCAAGCTACCCGGGCTTCATGGACGTCGCCATCCCGATTGCGGGCACGCCGCGCCTGACCTCCTCCGATATGCTGTTCCTGCGCATCGTCGAGAAAGCGGTCGTTGACGAGCCGGCATATGCCGGCGGCCGCTACGCAACGAACCCAGCGCTGCCGATGTACAACCTGCTCTTTGCCATGAATTTCGACAGCCCCGCTCACCGCAGCGCACGCACTGCGCCCAAGGACTTCGAGAAGTTTTTCCGCGAAAGCCAAGCGGCCGACCCTGACGGCGCCGACGCCAACAACTCGCTGTGGCAAATCCGCGCCATCCTCAGCCACGACATCGCGCAAGGCGGCAAGATGGAAGATGCGGCAGCGCGCATCAAGGCCCATATTTACCCGATCAACGCGGCGCAGGACCACCTGGTCAACCCCGCCCCATCGATCGCCATCGCCAAGCTGCGCAAGGAAGAAGCCACCATCCTCGACACCGACTGCGGTCACGCCGCCCTGCGCTGCGCCATGCCCGCCATGAAGGCTGTTGTGGAAAAAGCGCTACGCTAAGTCTGCAGCCTGTCCCGCCAAAACTGCAGTTCGTCGCAGCCTTGCTCCCCGGGTGGCTGCGCTAACTTAAAGTCACACAAAACCAAAACCACCGGGGAGAATTGATGTTCAAGCCTTTGTGCATCGCAGGCGCGATGCTGGCGGCGCAGTCCGCGTTCGCCTTCGACCACCAGACCAACCACTACCGCCTGAGCATCGACAAGGATGCCAGGCGCGCCCATGTCGAAGCCGACGTCTGGGTCGAGGGCCGCGAACTGGCGCTGTTCAACTGCATGCCGATTCCGCAGCTGAAAAACGGCCAGGCCGACCTGATCGAACAGTTGGCGGTGCGCGACATGGCCGGCAACGCCGTCGCGCTGACCGACAAGGGCGAAGGGGAATACGAGGTGGAAGGCGACCGGCGCCTGCGCCTTTCATACGACATTCGCCTGGAGCACGATCAATACGAATGGCCGGGAGGGAATGAGGAGGTGTCCTACCACACCAACGAAGGAGTGATGTCGACCGGCTACCCGCTATTCATCGTCCCGGGCGTGAAGATGCTGGGCGAGACCGAAGTCACCTTCGACCTGCCGCAAGGCTGGAAAGCCAACACCCCATGGCGCAGCACCGGCAAGCCCGGCGTCTTCGTCACCGAATCGCGCCGCGACCTGGTCAACAACGCCCTCTTCTTCGGCACCGCGCGCGCCGAAACCTTCACGACGGGCGGCGTCGAGATGACCCTGGTGATGGGCAGGCAGTACTGGAAACGCCGCGACGCCTTTATCTCGATGATCGACAAGCAGATGAACAGCTACCAGAAGCTGTACGGCCGCGGCCCCGTCGCCGAACGCTTCCTGGTCGTGATCAACCAGGGCGACACCGGCGACGGCGGCGCCTTCTCGGCCTCCTTCAGCCAATACCTGAAAGACGACGGCAGCGAAGTCGCGCGCCCGATCTGGGGCAAGGTGATGTCGCACGAACTGGCCCATTTCTGGGACGGCCACTCGCTGGTGCCGAAAAACGAAAGCGAAGAATGGTTCAAGGAAGGCGTGAACGACTACGTCACCGTGATCACCATGGCGCGCAACAAGCTGATGGACCGAACGATGCTGATCCAGCAGTTGGAAAATCTGGCGCGCGGCCAGAACGTCGCACGCAACGTGCAGGGCCTGACCGTCACCGTACGCGAAGCGGTGAAAGACAAGCACCGCAACTGGCTGCTGGTCTACGGCGGCGGCACGATAGCCGGCCTGGCGATGGACGTGGAACTGCGCAAGGCCAGCAAGGGCAAGGTGAGCCTGGACACCCTGCTGCATGCGATGTACCAGGAATTCGGCCACAAAGGCAAGCAATACGACCAGGCCGACATCGTCCGCATCGGCAAGGCGGTCGGCGGCGTCGACCTTGATCCGCTGCTGAACAACATCGTCGCCACGACGAAGGCGCCCGACCTCATTCCCCTGTTCAAGGACATCGGCCTGCGCCTCGAGCAGTTCGGCATGCTGGAGACCTACCTGCTGCGCGACCCGGCCGCGACGCCTGAACAGAAAGCCCGCTTCAGCGCGATTTTCGGCATTCCTTACTAATGGCAGAGTCCGTGTCCCACCCTGGGGTCACACCCGAAATGGGACACGAGCCCGACCGCACAACGCTAGAGCCCGTGTCCCGAAACGGGTGTGACCCCAGGGTGGGACACGGGCTGGAGCGTATCAGTCGAGGGCGTTCTTGAAGTCGGCGATCAGGTCGGCGGTGTCTTCGATGCCGACCGAGACCCGGATCAGGGAGTCGGCAATGCCCATCGAGGCGCGGCGCTCCGGGCCCATCTCGTAGAAGATGGTGTGCGAGACCGGAATCACCAGGGTGCGGGTATCGCCCAGGTTGGAGGTCGGGATTGCGAGCTTCAGTTTGTTCAGGTAGTCGAAGCAGTCGATGCCCTCTTTCAGCTCAAAGCTGAGAAGCGAGCCGAAGTCCTTGAACAGCTCCGCGGCAATGCCATGCTGCGGGTGCGACTTCAGGCCCGGGTAGTAGACGGCTGCCACGCGCTCGTCGGCTTCCAGCATTTCCGCCAGGGCGCGGGCGTTGGCCGAAGTGCGGTCCATGCGCAGCGCCAGCGTTTCGGCGCCGACGGCGATGTGGTGCGCAGCCTCCGGCGCCAGAGAGGCGCCGAAATCGCGCAGCGCCTTGGCGCGGATCTGCACCAGGCCCCACTGCACCGCAGGATTCTTCTTGTAGTTCTCGAAGATATTCGGGAACCTGGTCCAGTCGTAAGCGCCGGTATCGGTCAGGGCGCCGCCCAGGGCATTGCCATGGCCGCCAATCGATTTGGTCAGCGCATTCACCACCAGGCCCGCGCCCACGTCTTTCGGGCGGAACAGGTAGGGCGAGGTCATCGTGTTGTCAACGATGTAGAGGATGCCGCGCTCGGCGCACAGCTGGCCGATGCGTTTCAGGTCGGCGATCTGGGTGCGCGGGTTGGCGATCGTCTCCACGAACACCATGCGGGTTTCGGGCTTGAGCGCCGCGGCCACATTGGCCACGTCGGTGGCGTCGACAAAGTCCACGCCCACGCCCTGCCCCGCCACGGTCTGCCACAGCGAGTTGGTATTCCCGAACAGGAACGACGACGACACGACGTGGTCGCCGGCACGCAGCAGCGCCTGGAACACGGCGCCGATGGCGCCCATGCCCGTGGCGAAGCAGATCGTGCCCACGCCCTGCTCCATCTTGCTGACCTTGTCCTCCAAGGCGGCAACCGTAGGGTTGCCCTGGCGGCCGTAGCGGAAGCCCGGCTCCTTGCCCTGGAAGACAGACGCCAGCTGGCGCGCGTCGGCGTAGCCGAAAGTCACCGAAGTGTGGATCGGCTTATGCAGCGAGCCGTGTTCGATGCCTTTCTGGCGGTCGTTGTGCAGGATGGTGGTCGTGAAGCCGTAGTTCTTCATCAGGATTCCGTCGTAGCTGTATTCAGGTTCAGTTGCGTGCGGGCCGCATCTTCAGCAACCTTGGACTTCTTCGGGTTGTGGCGCGCCTGTTCGATGCGGTCCAGGTACTCGGCCGACACGTCGCCGGTGATGTACTTGCCGTCGAAGCAGGAAGCTTCGAATTCGGTCAGCGCCGGGTTGACGTCGGCGATGGATTTCTTCAGGTCTTCCAGATCCTGGTAGACCAGCGCGTCGGCGGTGATTTCTTCGCAGATCTGCTGCACGGAACGGCCGTGGGCGATCAGTTCGTCGCGGGTCGGCATGTCGATGCCGTACACGTTCGGATACAGCACCGGCGGCGCGGCGGAGGCGAAGATTACTTTCTTGGCGCCGGCTTCGCGCGCCATCTGCACGATCTCGCGGGAGGTGGTGCCGCGCACGATGGAGTCGTCCACCAGCAGCACCACCTTGTCCTTGAATTCGTCTCCGATGGCGTTCAGCTTCTGGCGCACGGATTTCTTGCGCATGGCCTGGCCAGGCATGATAAAGGTGCGGCCGATGTAGCGGTTCTTGATGAAGCCTTCGCGGTAATCCACGCCCAGGCGCATCGCCAGCTGGATCGCTGCTGGACGCGAGGAGTCAGGGATAGGCATCACCACGTCCACGCCCTCGGCCAGGCCTTCGCGCTTGATCTTGTCGGCCAGGTACTCGCCCATCTTCAGGCGGGTGTTGTACACGGAAGCGCCGTCGATCACCGAGTCAGGACGCGCCAGGTACACGTACTCGAACACGCATGGATTCAGCTTTGGATTCTCGGCGCAGATCTGCGCGTGCAGGTTGTTGTCGTTGTCGATGAAGATCGCTTCGCCCGGCAGCACGTCGCGCACGAAGCGGAAGCCCATGCCTTCCAGCGCCACCGATTCGGAGGCGATCATGTATTCGGTGCCATCGGCGGTCTCGTTGGCGCCCAGGCACAGCGGACGGATGCCGTTCGGATCGCGGAAAGCGAGCATGCCGCTGCCAGCGATCTGCGCCACCGCCGCGTAGCCGCCGCGCACGCGCTTGATCAGCACAGTCACCGCCTGGAAGATGTTGGCCGGGGTCAGGGTGACGCCGGTGGATGCCTTCTGGATCTCGTGCGCCAGCACGTTCAGCAGCACTTCCGAGTCGGAGTCGGTGTTGATGTGGCGGCGGTCGATCTTGAACATCTCGTCCTTGAGCTGTTCCCAGTTGGTCAGGTTGCCGTTGTGGGCCAGCGTAATGCCGAACGGCGCGTTGACGTAGAACGGCTGCGCTTCTTCTTCACTGGACGAACCGGCGGTCGGGTAGCGGCAATGGCCGATACCGGAATTGCCGTTCAGCGAACGCATATTCCGGGTACGGAACACGTCGCGCACCAGGCCATTGGCCTTGTGCATGGAGAACGTGTTGCTCTGGTTGGTTGCGATGCCTGCCGCATCCTGGCCGCGATGCTGCAACAGCAGCAGCGCGTCATACAGCATCTGGTTGACTGGTTGGTGGGATACGACGCCGACGATGCCACACATGGTGTGCTCCTAAACTTGGTACTGCGGATTTAACGAATTCTAAAAATGGACATGCTGCGCCAAATCGGCGGGCAGGAATGGTTTTATGGTGCGCACACCGGATTCCGCCATGGGACTCAACAGCGCGTACTTCCAGAAATCCTGCTTGGGCATGGAGGTCATCCCTGCCAATATGACGCCGGCCAGCACAATCACAATGCCCCGCGCCAGTCCAAACAAACTGCCCAGCCCGCGGTCGGCCAGCGACAGGCCGCCCGCCTCGATCAGCGCTTCGATCGCCATGGTGACCAGGGCAAGCAGGATGCGCGCAACGATGAACAATGCAATGAAGGCAACGATCAGGCGCACAACGGGGCCAGGAACAGCCTCCGGCAGCATGGCGGCAAGCCAGGGGCTGTAAGCGTTGGCGACGACGAAGGCGACAATCCAGCCGCCCAGCGACAGTACTTCTTTGACCAGGCCGCGCAAGGTACCGATGATGACGGATGAGGCAAGCACGAAAATAACCAGGTAATCGAAAATCGTCACGTCAGTGCTGCCTCAAGTCATCCTGTCAGGCCGGGGTCAGGCTGCCGTTCAGGCCCAGTTTGACCAGCTTGGCTTTGACCTTTTCGGCTTCTTCCTTGTTCGGGAATGGTCCGACTCGCACGCTGGTCAATTCGCCATTGGCGGTCGTGACTTTTTGCGCATAGGACTTGATACCGGCGTCGCCCAGCTTGCGCTGCAGCTCTTCCACTTTGTCTTTCGCGGCGAAGGCGCCAACCTTGATCACATACTTGGTCGATGGCGCCGCTTCGGCGGCCTTGCCTTCCAGGATAGCCATGGCGCGCGCATCGTCGGACTGGGCGGGCTTGGCTTCCGGCTTCTTCGGCTCCGGCTTCGGTTCGGGGTGTTTTACTTCGGCCTTGGCGACCTTGGGCTCGGCCGCTTTTGCTTCGGCCGCTTTTGGCGGTTTGACGGGTTCCGCCGGCTTGCTTGGCAGGTGGACAATTTCTTCGCCCTTGTCGAGCGCCGCACCGGCTGCGGCAACCGGGGCGACCGGGCGTGCTGACGGCGCAGGAGCGGTGGCAGCTGGCTTGGAGGCAGGTGCGGGAGCCGGCGCCTGGACTGGCGCGGCTGGCTGCTCGAGCGCAGGCACCGGCGCCGGTACAGTGGCAGGACCGCCATTCAGCGGTTCGCCCGGCTTGTCCTTGGAAGGCATGTTGATGGCGATGTCCGACACCGACGACTTGGGCTCGGAATCGAGCAGCATCGGCAGGCCGATGGCAACGGCCAAGGCCAGCGCGATGGCGCCAACCAGGCGGCGGCGCGCGCGCTTTTTCTCCGGCAGTACGGGATCCTGGGCATTTTTGCCGGCCCCGCGGCGCGGCGCGGCATCGGCCCCGGCGCTGGATGCGCGCTTGGAGCGGGCCTTTTCGCTCAGGTCCCGGTCGTCCTGTGCGCGGTAGTAGCCGCTGTCTTCACCAGCAGCATCTTGCTTGTCTTTGCCAAATTTCGATAACAAGCCCATGCGGAATTTTCTCAGTGGAGTGAGGATTTTTTCGCCGCCATGACGCCGGCGACAGTCAGGAAAGATCCAAAGACCACAATTCTATCATTCTCGCCCGCGCGGCTCATCGCATTTGCGAATGCCTGGCCTGGATCATCGAAAATATTGACGGTTTTTTCACCCAGTTCAGGCTCAATTGCCTGAACTTTGCCCGCCAGCTCGGAAGCGGTGGCCGCGCGCGGCGATGGCAGATTGGTCAGGCACCAGTGGTCGACACAAGGCGCCATGGCCTTGATCACGCCGTCGATGTCCTTGTCGTGCATCGAGCCGAATACCGCAAAGGTGTACGGGCTGTAGCCCATATTGCCCACGTTCTGCGCCAGCGCGGCGGCCGCGTGCGGGTTGTGCGCCACGTCGTAAATCACGGTCGGGCGGCCCGGCAGTACCTGGAAGCGGCCCGGCAGTTCCACCATCACCAGACCGGTACGCACTTCCTGCGCCCCGACCGGCAGTTCCATCTTCAGCGCTTCCAATGCTGCCAGCGCCGCGCAGGCGTTCAGCAGCTGGTTGGCGCCACGCAGGCCGGGATAAGCCAGCGAATTGCGGCGCTGCGAACGGCCGCCGTAGTTCCACTGCTGCTTGTCGCCCGCATAGTTGAAATCGCGCCCCATCAGCCACAAGTCGGCGCCGATTTCCCTTGCATGGTCGATGAGGGACTGCGGCGGCACCGGGTCGCTGCAGATGGCCGCCTTGCCGGTGCGGAAAATGCCCGCCTTCTCGAAACCGATCTGCTCGCGCGTGCCGCCCAGGTAATCGACGTGGTCGATGTCGACGCTGGTCACGATCGACACATCGGCATCGATCACGTTGACCGCATCGAGGCGGCCGCCCAGGCCCACTTCCAGGATGACCACGTCCAGCGTCGCCTGCGACATCAGATGCATGATGGCCAGAGTGGTGAACTCGAAATACGTCAGCGAGATATCGCCGCGCGCCTGCTCCACGAAATTGAAACTCTCCACCAGCTGCTCGTCGCTTGCCATGTCGCCGTTCAGGCGCGCACGCTCATTGAAATGCAGGAAGTGCGGCTTGATGTACAGGCCGACGCGGTAGCCGCCCTGCAGCAGGATCGATTCCAGCATGGCGCAGGTCGAACCTTTGCCATTTGTACCAGCCACCATGATGACCGGGCACTTGAACTGCAGATCCATGCGTTCCTTGACCGCGCGCACGCGCTCCAGGCCCATGTTGATGACGGTTTCGGCATGGCGCGACTCGATCAGCGCTAGCCATTCGGGGAGGGTATTCGGGAGATTGGACATTATCGCCAGGGAGGGATTTTTGGGCGCGCAGCGCAGGAGGCTGCGCGCGCCGGGTAAAACGTAAAGCTTAGGCCAGAACTTCCGCGGCCTGGTTCTGCATCAGGGCCAGCAGGCGTGCGATTTCCTCGCGCATCTGGCGGCGGTCCACGATCATGTCGATCGCGCCCTTCTGCAGCAGGAACTCGGAACGCTGGAAGCCTTCCGGCAGCTTTTCACGCACGGTGTTTTCGATCACGCGCGGACCGGCGAAGCCGATCAGTGCTTTCGGCTCGGCCATCACGACGTCGCCCATGAAGGCGAACGATGCGGACACGCCGCCCATGGTCGGGTCGGTCAGCACGGAGATGAACGGCAGCTTCTTCTCGGCCAGCTTGGTCAGCATGGCGGTGGTTTTTGCCATCTGCATCAGGGATAGCAGGCCTTCCTGCATACGGGCGCCACCGGTGGCGGTGACGCAGATGAACGGCACCTTCTGTTCCAGCGCCACCTGGGCCGCGCGGGCGAAGCGCTCGCCGACGACGGAACCCATGGAGCCGCCCATGAATTCGAATTCGAAGCACGCCACGACGACCGGCAGGCTCATGATCGAGCCGCCCATCGCGATCAGGGCATCGGTTTCGCCGGTGGCTTCCATCGCCTGCTTCAGGCGATCCGGATATTTCTTGCTGTCTTTGAACTTCAGCGTGTCGACCGGCAGGGTCTCCTGGCCGATTTCATAACGGCCGCCGGCGTCCAGCAGCGCGTCCAGGCGCTCGCGGGCGCGGATACGCATGTGGTGGTCGCACTTGGGGCAAACGTGCAGGTTCGACTCCAGGTCGGTACGGTACAGCACAGCCTCGCAGGATGGGCACTTGACCCACAGGCCTTCAGGCATTGTCTTGCGAGCGGCAGCGTCCGAGCGCTGGATGCGCGGTGGCAGCAATTTTTCCAACCAGCTCATAAATTTCTCCTCTTGCACTAACTTAGGCCGGAAGTGTAGCCGGTTCTGCCTGTCCTGTCGAACAAAACAGGCAGAATATTGCTTACAGATCAACGCTTTTCGTCGAGTGCCTGGCGGATGCCGGAAACGAACGATCGTACTGATTTTACAGCGTTTTCCGGCCCGGCCATCTCGATTTCCTGGATGATCCGGCTGCCGATGACGACCGCATCGGCCACGCTGGCAACGGCCTTGGCGGTGGCAGCGTCGCGGATGCCGAAACCGACGCCCAGCGGCAGTTGCACGTGCTTGCGGATCATGTCCAGGCGGCGCGCCACGTCTTCCGTGTCGATATGGCCGGCGCCGGTGACGCCTTTCAGCGACACATAGTACGTGAAACCGCTGCCGACGCGCGCCACCTGCTGCACGCGCTCTTCGGTCGAGGTGGGGGCCAGCAGGAAGATCAGGTCCTGCCCTGCCGCGCGCATCTTGGCGGCGAATGCCTCGCATTCTTCCGGCGGATAGTCGACCACGATGGCGCCGTCGGCGCCGGCCGCGGTGCTGGCGTCGATGTAGGCGTCGGCGCCCAGGCGCTCGATGGGGTTGGCGTAGCCCATCAGGATGACTGGGGTGGTCGTGTCGGTCTTGCGGAATTCGCGCACGAAGTCGAAGCAGTCGCGGATGCCGACGCCTTTGGCCAGGGCGCGTTCGCAGGCGCGCTGGATGACCGGCCCTTCGGCCATGGGGTCGGAGAATGGGATGCCGAGTTCGAGGATGTCGGCGCCGCCTTCGACCAGGGCGTGCATCAGTTCCACGGTTTTGCCGGGTTCAGGGTCGCCGGCGGTGATGAAGGTGACCAGGGCTTTCTTGTTTTGCGCTTTCAGGGCGGCGAAGGTTTGTGCGATACGAGTCATGTTTTTTCCTTTTTAACCCGGTAAACCTGGGTCTGACCCAAGGGTCAGACCCACTCTACTCGGCGGCCGCTGGGAGGGTTGTGCGCTGTTGATCTTCGCGGAAAATCAAGGGCTCAGAACCAAACCGGCGGCGTGTGATCAGACATGGGTCTGACCCTCGGGTCAGACCCCGGCTTACCGGTTTTAGAACTGCAGGCCAGCTCGCTGGGCCACGGTATGCATGTCCTTGTCGCCGCGGCCCGACAGGTTGGCCAGGATAATCTTGTCCTTCGGCAGCGTGGCTGCCAGCTTGGCCGCGTAAGCCAATGCGTGCGAAGACTCCAGCGCCGGGATAATCCCCTCGATGTGGCAGCAGTCGTGGAAAGCTTGCAGCGCCTCGTCATCGGTAATCGACACATACTGCGCCCGCCCCGAATCCTTCAGGTACGAATGCTCCGGTCCCACACCAGGATAATCCAGGCCCGCCGACACCGAATGCGTCTCGATGATCTGCCCGCCCTCATCCTGCAGCAGGTAGGTGCGATTGCCGTGCAACACCCCCGGATAGCCGGCCGTCAGCGAAGCGGCGTGCTTGCCGGTATCCAGCCCCTCCCCTGCCGCCTCAACGCCCACCAGCGCCGTCGCAGCCTGGTCGATGTAAGGATAGAAAATCCCCATCGCATTCGAACCGCCGCCGATGCAGGCCACCACATAGTCCGGCTGGCGCCCGGTCATCTCCGGCATCTGCTGCAGGCATTCCTCGCCGATCACGGACTGGAAATCGCGCACCATCATCGGGTACGGGTGCGGGCCCGCCACAGTGCCGATGATGTAGAAAGTGTTCTCAATATTGGTGACCCAGTCGCGCATCGCTTCGTTCAGCGCATCCTTCAGGGTCTTGGAACCGGATTCCACCGGCACCACGGTCGCGCCCAGGAGCTTCATGCGGTACACGTTCTGCGCCTGGCGCTTCACGTCCTCGCTGCCCATGTACACAACGCATTCCAGGCCGAAGCGGGCGCAAATGGTGGCCGTGGCAACGCCGTGCTGCCCGGCGCCGGTTTCGGCGATGATGCGCGGCTTGCCCATGCGCTTTGCCAGCAAAGCCTGGCCGATCACGTTATTGATCTTGTGCGCGCCAGTGTGGTTCAGGTCTTCGCGCTTGAAGAAGATCTGCGCGCCGCCCAGCTGGTCGGACCAGCGCTTGGCATGGTAGACCGGCGAAGGACGGCCGACGAAGTGCTTGAGCTCATAACGGAACTCTTCGAGGAACAGTTCGTCCTTGCTGTAGCGGTCATAGGCCTGGCGCAGCTCGGCCAGCGCGTAGCTCAGGGTTTCGGCGACAAAGGAGCCGCCGTATGGGCCGAAATGGCCGGTGGCGTCGGGCAGGTGGTAAGACGAGGCGTGGAACAGGTGCGCTGGAGGCGCATCAACCGGGGTTTTCATGGTGCGGATCTTTCTCAAGTGTGGCATCTGCTGCCCGCACGCCGCGAATGAACTCCGCGATCAGGCGAGCATCTTTGATGCCCTTGGCGCGCTCGACGCCACTGGAGACGTCAACCGCGTAAGGGCGAACGCTGGCCACTGCGCCAGTCACATTTTGCACGCTCAAGCCACCACTCAAAACGGCCCGATGCGCGAGATCTTTTGGGATTAGAGACCAATTGAAAACCTTTCCTGCGCCGCCATATGCATCCACGAAGGTGTCGAGCAGGAGACCCGAGAACAAGCCACTGGATGCGCGGCAAAGTCGCTCATATTCTAGCAGCTCAGCGCCGCTTGTGTCGGGTTTGACGCGGAATACCCGCACGAAGGCGCGGCCGGCGGCGCGCGCCGCTTCGGCGCACTGCTCCGCCGTCTCGTCGCCATGGAATTGCAAAAGTGACACCGGCGCCACCGCCACGGTGTCGGCCACCTGCTGCGCCGTGTGGTTGACGAACAGGCCTACCGGGGTCACGAAAGGGGGCAACAAGGCAATCAGTTCGGCCGCGCGCTGCGGCGTCACGTAGCGCGGACTTTTTTCGTAGAACACAAAGCCCACCGCATCGGCGCCCGCGGCCACGGCGGCCTGGACGTCCTCTTCGCGGGTCAGGCCGCAGATCTTGATGCGGGTGCGTGGCATGGCTGGTTTCCTCAGAAAGCGGGCAGGATGCTGGGCTCCTCGTACGGCAAGCCCCATTTTGCGTCGTATTCGATCCTGGACAGGTAAAGCCCGTCCGGCATGAAGGTCGGCGCCGCCTTGGTGCGGTCCTTCCCTGCCAGCAGTTCGCCCATCCAGTTGGTGCTCTCGCGCCCCTGGCCGACGTAAACCAGGGAACCGACCAGGTTGCGCACCATGTGATGCAGGAAGGCGTTGGCGCGCAGCGTGAACAGGATCATGTCGCCATGGCGCTCGATCTCGATCATCTGCATTTCCTTGACCGGCGTCTTGGCCTGGCACATGGAGGCGCGGAAGGCGGTGAAATCGTGGGTGCCGATCAGCGGCTTGACGGCTTCGCGCATGCGCTCCACGTCCAGGTCCCAGTGCGTGAAACCGGCGCGGCCCGCCAGCAGCGGCGAGCGCACCTGGTGGTTGTACAGCAGGTAATGGTAAGTGCGGGAACGGGCGCTGAATCGGGAGTGGAATTCCTGCTCCGGCGTCGCCGCTTCGGGCAAGTAGCGCGCCCAGCGCACGCCGATCGAATCGGGCAGGAAGGCATTGATGCCGCGCACCCAGGCATGCTCGGCGCGATCGAGCTCGGTGTCGAAGTGCACCACCTGGTTCAGGGCGTGCACGCCGGCGTCGGTGCGGCCGGCGCAGGTGGTGCCCAGCTTGACGCAGGCGAAGCGCTCAATGGCTTCCTCCAGCTTGTTCTGCACGGTCTGGCCGTGCGGCTGGATCTGGTAGCCGAGCCAGTCGGCGCCGTTGTACTGAACCCCTAGTGCGATGCGTTTCAAAATAAAAAATGCCCGGTCAGATTGATCTGTGACCGGGCATTATACGGCGAAACGCCGGGCCAGCTTAGCCGAGCAAGGCGCGCATGGAGTTGGCTCGTGCAACCTGGTCGTCGCTGCCGCCGCGGATCACTTCATCCAGCAGCTCGCGGGCGCCTTCCTTGTCGCCGATTTCCTGGTAGGCCACCGCCAGGTCAAGCTTGGTGTCCATTTCCATGTGCAGGGCCGACATCTCTTCCTCGCCTTTCGGCGCTGCCGGTGCCGCAGGTGCACCCGCGCCACCCAGGTCCAGGTTGATGCCGGACAGGTCGAAGTCAGCCGGTGCAGCGGCAGCAGCTGCAGCAGGAGCAGGAGCAGGAGCCGGAGCATCCATGCCTGGCAGGTCCAGCGCGAAATCGGCAGCCGACAGAGGCGCTTCTTCTGCGGCAGGAACGGCAGCAGGGGCAGCGCCGCCTGGCAGCGAGAAGTCCATGCTATCCAGTTCGGCCAGCGGATTCGCTGCCGATGCTGCCGCTGGCGCTTCCGCCTTGTCCGCGCCCGGCAGGTCCAGGTTGAAGTCCATGCCGATATCGGCCATGGCGTCCGGTACCGGAGCGGCTTGCACTGCTTCCACCTTGGCCGCTGGCGAATCAAGGCCCAGGTCGAAGGACAGGTCGTGCGCTTCTTCCGCAGCTGGAACCGGCGCAGGCGCAGGTTCAGCGGCGGCGACGGCAGGAGCCGGCTCGTCAAAGCTCAGGCCACCCAGGTCGAAGTCCAGGGTATTGCTGTCGGCCGCTTTCGGTGCCGGTGCAGGTTCCGCCGCCAGCGATGGCAATGCCTTGGCGTCGCGATCCAGGTCGAAGTCCATCAGGCTCGCTTCCGCCGCGACCGGCGAAGCTTCCTGGCTCAGGTCCAGGTCCAGGCCGCCGGCATCGGCCGGAGCCATGGCTGCCGCCGCAGGCGCCGGCTCGGCGAACATGGCTGCGAAATCGTTCAGCTCATTCGACTGGCTGGCCACGAAAGGGGCCGCAGCGGCTCCAGCGGCTGCTCCGCCGAGGCCTGCGGCGGCCTTGGCTTGTGCAGCGCTGACGTACAGCGGATTGTCCGGATCGATGCCCGAACCCAGCGCCGCGGCTTGCGCCCACTCATCGCCCACGCCCTTGGTCATCGAATACAGCTCGCTGGCCTGGGTTTCGAAGGCGCGCGCGTCCTTGCGGCCGGCGTAGATTTCCAGCAGCTTCAGGCGCACTGGGTGGCGCTCCGGATGAACGCGCAGTGCTTCTTTCAGGATTTCCTCAGCCTGGGCGTCGCGGCCGTAGGCAATGTACACGTCGGCTTCCGCCACCGGATCGACTTCATTGGTGTCGAGCTGGCTGGCCGAAGGCGCGAAGTTGGAGTTGAACACGCTGTTGCTGGTGTCCACGCTCTGGCCGCCGGTTTCGGCGAACAGGGAATGCGCCGTGGTGCCCGGGTCGCCCAGGGTGCCGGTGGTCTCGACGCTCGCCAGCGACATGTCTTCGGCAGCAGCCTTGCGGCGGCGCATGACGACCAGCGCGGCGCCACCCAGCAACGCTGCGACGCCAGCGCCGATCAACGTTATGTTTTCCATCAGGGTGTCGACCAGGCTCGGGCCGACCGGGGCTGGCGGCGGTGCAGCGACGACGCGTTTTGGCTTGGCCGGCTTGGCCGGTTCCTCAGCAGGAGCAGAAGCTGCCGGAGCAGGTGCTGCCGGCGCTGCTGCTGCCGGAGCCGACGCCGCAGGTGCCGGAGCAGGTGCTGCCGGTGCCGCAGGCGCTGGCGCAGCCTTGGCTGGTGCGCTGGCCACCGGGCTGGCGGCAGCTGCCGCGGCGGCGCTGGCTTTCTGTTGCGCGCTGGCGGCCGCCTTGTTCTTCACCTCCATCAACTTCTCGAGGTCGTTGACGTTCTTTTCCAGCTCCTTCACACGGGCGCTGGCGTCGGCCATCTGGCGATCCTTGGCAATCTTGTCTTCCACCGCGCCAGTCTTGCCTGCCTTGCTGGCGGCATCGCCGGCCTTGGACAGCTTCAGCTGGTCTTTCGACTCGGTGACGGCGGTCGGCCGCTCTTTCACCTGTGCCGTGATCTTGCCAGTCTGGCTCTGCTGCGTTTCCGCTTCCTTGGCCGGAGTGGCTGCCGCCACCTGTCCTGCCAGCTTATTGCGGTAGGCGTTGAAGTCGGCAGCATGCGCCACCACCACGCCATGGGCTTCGCCCTGGCTGGTGCCCTTGACGGTATTCGCATCCGGCACGGACAGGATGGTGCCCGACTTCAGGCGGTTCATATTGTTGCCGGCGAAGGCGTCCGGGTTGGCGCGGTACAGCGCCACCAGCATCATGTCCAGCGAAACATCGGCTGGCTTCAGGCGGCCTGCGATCTTGCCCAGCGTATCGCCCTTGCGGACGGCGTAGCTGTCGGAGGACGCGGCGCC
Organism: Pseudoduganella sp.; assembly: GCA_039593355.1. Lineage (GTDB taxonomy): Bacteria > Pseudomonadota > Gammaproteobacteria > Burkholderiales > Burkholderiaceae_D > Rugamonas. The sequence continues at coordinate 43,631 of JBCNPK010000035.1, read as the reverse complement.
TTCCTGCGATGCGGAACTGCGCGGCTCGCGCGGCGCGGCCGGGGCCGACGGCGCGGCGCTCGGTGCCGCCGCAGGCGCGGCGGCTGGTGCGGGAGCAGCGGCGGCCGGTGCAGCCGGCGCCGTCTTGCGCGGAGCGACCCCCGCCACTTGCGGCGCCTGCGCGGTGCGCATGTCGGCGGGGTCGAGCAGGAAGGTGTATTCGCGGACCAGGCGGCCATTGGTCCAGGTCAGTTCCAGCAGCATGTCAACGAAAGGCTCGTTGATCGCCTGGCTGGAAGTGATGCGGATGAACTGGCGAGCACCACGTGCCTCCACCTCAAAGCGCAGGCTGAGCAGTGCCGGATTGAATTCGATATTGGCGGCGCGGAAGGCATCCGGCGAAGCCAGCTTGGCCACCAGTTCGGACGCTTCTTCTGCGGAAACGGCCGTCAATTCGATTTCGGCGCGCAGCGGCTGCCCCAGCGAGGAGAGAACAGTGAGCTTGCCAAGACCAGCTGCGTTGACGGAAATAGGTGCGAGCACAGCGCTGCCGAGCACGGCGGCAGTCAGTGTTTTCAACGCGAACGAAGCGACCTTGGAAGGTTTTTGTACAGGCATAGTGAGCGACGAAAGTGGTTAACGTGGAAAGAAAGTTACTTTTCCAGAGGTCCAAACATAACATCATGCTTAGAAGCATGCAAGCATTCTCCCCCTAATACCCCTTCCAAGCCCCCTATTCTGTTTCGTTCATGCCGAAAATATTTTGTGATTCAAAGAAAAAAGCCGGAATTCGCTTTGAAATCCGGCTCTTAGAAAATACTTCTTATCTTGATTATTAATCAGCAGGTATTAGCTCATTAATAACAACTTATTTATCGAGAACGATGCGCAGCATGCGGCGCAGCGGTTCGGCCGCACCCCACAGCAACTGGTCGCCGACGGTGAAGGCGGACAGGTAGTCGCCGCCCATCGACATCTTGCGCACGCGGCCGACCGGGATGGTCAGGCTGCCGGTGACGGCGGCCGGGGTCAGTTCTTTGACCGACGCCTCGCGGGTGTTCGGCACGAACTTCACCCATTCGTTGTCCTTGGCGATGATGTCGTTGATTTCATCGAGCGGCACGTCCTTGCGCAGCTTGATGGTCAGCGCCTGGCTGTGGCAGCGCATGGCGCCGATGCGCACGCACAGGCCATCGACCGGGATCGCGGAGGCGGAGAAGCCTTCGCCGCGGCCCAGGATCTTGTTGGTCTCGGCGCCGCCCTTCCACTCTTCCTTCGACTGGCCGTTGCCCAGGTCCTTGTCGATCCACGGAATCAGGTTGCCGCCCAGCGGAACGCCGAACTGCTTGGTTTCTTCCGGCGAGAAGCCGTGCTGGGTGGCCAGCACCTGCTTGTCGATTTCCAGGATGGCCGATGCCGGGTTGTCCAGCAGATGCTTGACGGAGGCGTTGATGGTGCCGTACTGGGTCAGCAGCTCGCGCATGTGCTGGGCGCCGCCGCCGGAAGCGGCCTGGTAGGTCATGGAGGTCATCCACTCCACCAGGTCCTGCTTGAACAGGCCGCCCAGGCCCATCAGCATGCAGGAGACGGTGCAGTTACCGCCGATGAAGTTCTTCACGCCCTTGGACATGGCGTCCTTGATCACGTTCAGGTTGACCGGATCGAGCACGATCACGGCATCCTTGTCCATGCGCAGGGTCGACGCGGCGTCGATCCAGTAGCCGTTCCAGCCCGCGGCGCGCAGCTTCGGGAATACCTCGGTGGTGTAGTCGCCGCCCTGGCAGGAGATGATGATCTCGCAGCGTTTCAGTTCGTCGATGTTGGTGGCGTCTTTCAGGGTGGTCTCGTTCTTCGCCATCTTCGGCGCAGCACCGCCGGTGTTCGAAGTGGAGAAGAATACCGGCTCGATATGGGCAAAGTCGCCCTCTTCCTGCATGCGCTGCATCAGGACCGAACCGACCATGCCGCGCCAACCAACAAGACCTACGAGTTTCATTTTGCTTTCCTTTGGGTGTAAATTCTTTTCAAATTCTAACCCGGTAAACCTGGGTACGACCCAAGGGTCGGACCCGTGGCCCGCGACCGCCGCAGGCAGAGGGTCAGACCCTTGGGTCTGACCCCGATTTACCGGTTTTCAGAGCGCCGCCACCACCGCATCGCCCATCTGCGAAGTGCCGACCTTGGTGGTGCCCTCTTCGTAGATATCCGGCGTGCGCAGGCCCTGGGCCAGGACCTTCTTGACAGCGTTTTCGATGCGGTCGGCCTGCTCCGCGCGGTTCAGCGAATAGCGCAGCATCATGGCGGCCGACAGGATCGTGGCCAGCGGGTTGGCAACGCCCTTGCCCGCGATATCGGGAGCCGAGCCGTGCGACGGTTCGTACAGGCCCTTGTTGTTGGCATCGAGCGAGGCCGACGGCAGCATGCCGATGGACCCGGTCAGCATGGCCGCGGCATCCGACAGGATGTCGCCGAACATATTGCCGGTCACGATCACGTCGAATTTCTTCGGCGCGCGCACCAGCTGCATGGCGGCGTTGTCGACGTACATGTGGTCCAGCGCCACATCCGGATATTCCTTGTGAACATCGCTCACGATGTCCTTCCAGAACTGGAAAGTCTCCAGCACGTTCGCCTTGTCGACCGAAGTCAGGCGCTTGCCGCGCTTTTGCGCCGCCTGGAACGCCACGTGGGCGATGCGGCGGATCTCGCCTTCCGCATAACGCATGGTGTCGAAGCCTTCCCGCTGGCCTTTGAACGGGCCATCCGGGCATTCGCGCACGCCGCGCGGCTGGCCGAAATAGATGTCGCCGGTCAGTTCGCGCACGATCAGGATGTCCAGGCCCGATACCACTTCCGGCTTCAGCGTCGAAGCGCCGGCCAGCTCGGGGTACAGGATGGCCGGGCGCAGGTTGCCGAACAGGCCCAGGTTCTTGCGCAGGCCGAGGATGGCCTGCTCCGGACGCAGCGGGCGGTCCAGGGTGTCGTACTTCCAGTCGCCCACGGCGCCAAACAGCACGGCGTCGGCCGCCTTGGCCAGCGCCAGGGTTTCTTCCGGCAGCGGGTGGCCCTTGGCCTCGTAGCCGGCGCCGCCGACCGGCGCGGTTTCCATCTCAAATTTTTCGTCGAGCGCGTTCAGGACCTTGACGGCCTGGCTGACGATCTCGGGGCCGATGCCATCGCCCGGCAGGATTGCGATTTTCATTATTGATCTGTCTGTTCTGTTAGATAACGTTGGCCAGCCAGGGCTGGTTGACCAGGCGGCGTTCTTCGAACGCGCGGATTTCATCGGCGTGACGCAGGGTCAGGCCGATATCGTCCAGGCCATTCATCAGGCAGTATTTGCGGAAGGCGTCGATCTCGAAGGGATAGGAGACGGAGCCGTTGCTGGTGCCGACGCGCTGCTGCTCAAGGTCCACCACCAGGCGGTAACCCGGGAAGGCCTTGACTTCATTGAACAGATGATCGATCTGCGCTTCGGTGAGAACGACCGGCAGCAGGCCGTTCTTGAAGCAGTTATTGAAGAAGATGTCCGCAAAGCTCGGCGCGATGATGGCGCGGAAGCCGTACTGATCCAGCGCCCACGGCGCGTGTTCGCGCGAAGAGCCGCAGCCGAAATTCTTGCGGGTCAGGAGAATCGAGGCGCCCTGGTAGCGCGGCTGGTTGAGCACGAAATCCGGATTGAGCGGACGCTTGCTGTTGTCCATGCCCGGTTCGCCGTGGTCGAGATAACGCCACTCGTCGAACAGGTTGGGACCGAAGCCGGTGCGGTGGATCGACTTCAGGAATTGTTTCGGGATGATCGCGTCGGTATCGACATTGGCGCGGTCCAGCGGTGCAACTAAGCCATCAAGGACAGTAAATTTTTCCATTTGCGTTCTGCTTGGGTGGCAGGCGGGGCGCGCAGGCGGCGCGGCTCCGGCCTGCGGGGTGTTATTTCCCGCCAGCGCTAGTCACGACCTGGCCGGCCTTTTGTACGTCCCTGCCGAAACCGGACACGGTATTGCAGCCGGTCAGGACGAGGGCGGACATCACGATAGCGAATAGGGTCTTCATTTCAGCACATCCTTATAGTTTTCAGCGCAGGGCGCGCACGTCGACAAAGTGGCCGGCGATACCGGCGGCGGCCGCCATGGCAGGCGATACCAGGTGGGTACGCCCGCCCTGGCCCTGACGGCCTTCGAAATTGCGGTTGGAAGTGGAGGCGCAGCGCTCGCCCGGATCGAGGCGGTCGGCGTTCATGGCCAGGCACATCGAGCAGCCCGGCTCGCGCCATTCAAAGCCGGCGGCCTTGAAGATCGCATCCAGCCCTTCGCGCTCGGCCTGCTCCTTCACCAGGCCCGAGCCCGGCACCACCATCGCCAGCTTCACGTTGGAGGCGCGCTGTTTGCCGCGCACCACGGCGGCGGCCGCGCGCAAATCCTCGATGCGCGAGTTGGTGCAGGAGCCGATGAAGACCTTGTCGATGCGGATGTCTTCGATGCGGGTATTGGGCTCCAGGTCCATGTACACCAGGGCTTTTTCCATGGCGTCGCGCTTGACCGGGTCTTTTTCCAGCTCAGGATCGGGTACGCGGCCGTCGATGGAGGTCACCTGCTCGGGCGAGGTGCCCCAGGTCACTTGCGGCCGGATCTGCGCCGCATCCAGCGTCACCACGAAGTCGAACTTTGCGCCCGGGTCGGAGTGCAGGGTGCGCCAGTAGGCCACCGCCTGCTCCCACTGCGGACCCACCGGCGAGTAAGGACGGCCTTTGACGTAGTTGATGGTGGTGTCGTCCACCGCGATCATGCCCGCGCGCGCGCCCGCCTCGATCGCCATATTGCAGACGGTCATGCGGCCTTCCATCGACAGCGAGCGGATCGCCGAGCCGGCGAATTCGATCGCATAGCCGGTGCCGCCGGCGGTGCCGATCTTGCCGATCACGGCCAGCACGATGTCCTTGGCGGTCACGCCGGCCGGCAGTGCGCCGTCCACCTGCACCAGCATCGACTTGGACTTCTTTGCCAGCAGGGTCTGGGTCGCCAGCACGTGCTCCACTTCCGAGGTGCCGATGCCGTGCGCCAGGGCGCCGAAAGCGCCGTGGGTCGAAGTGTGGGAGTCGCCACACACCACGGTCATGCCAGGCAGGGTAGCGCCCTGCTCCGGGCCGATGACGTGCACGATGCCCTGGCGCTTGTCGTTCATATTAAAGTAGGTCATGCCGACCGACTTGGTGTTCTTGTCCAGGGTTTCCACCTGCAGGCGCGAGACCGGGTCTTCGATGCCGTGCGAACGGTCCGTTGTCGGGACGTTATGGTCGGCCACGGCCAGGTTGGCCGACAGGCGCCACGGCTGGCGGCCGGCGCTGCGCAGGCCGTCGAATGCCTGCGGGCTGGTGACTTCGTGGACCAGGTGACGGTCAATGTACAGGAGGGCGGTGCCGTCTTCCTCGGTGCGTACTACGTGGGATTCCCAGAGTTTGTCGTAAAGCGTTTTCATGATGCCGTCTGATGTGGTGAGCCTTCTGATTATGCCATATTTTGTGCAATGCAAAACCTAGCCGTTTTCCGCCTCGTGAGCAATTTCGCGTAGTTTTTGAGCGATGGCGCCAAATAAAAAAAGCCTGCAACCCCTTTTTGGGAGGCTGCAGGCTTGTGTGTTCCGTATCTCTTTTTCTTGAAGGGTGGCTTTACGCCGCCATTCTTACACTTCCCCTGCAGCCGTCCATCAGGAACGATAGGCCAACTACTAGGACCAGTTCGCCCTCGGCCGAACGTGCGGTGCCGGTAATGCCGTCCACCGACAGTGCAGTCATCGGTTTGATGACCAGGTCGGCCGTGCCGTCCACAGCCGAAACGGCCAGGATGTAAGGCTGCGGCGAATTGATGACGATGCCCACGCGCTCCGAGCATGGCTCGTAGCCGAGCGCACCGGCCAGCGAACGCACCGGCAGCGGACGGCCCTGGTCTTTGAGCACCGGCGCGCCGCCCACTTCCATGAACACTTCCGGCAGTTCCACCACGCGCTCGACCACCGCCATCGGCAGCGCCAGCAGCGCGCCGGAGGTGGACACCAGCATGGTCGGCACGATCGACAGCTCGATCGGCAGGCGGATGGCGAACTTGGTGCCCTTGCCCAGGGCCGATTCGATGTGGATCGCGCCGCGATTCTTTTCCACGGCCGTCTTCACCACGTCCATGCCGACGCCGCGGCCGGACACGGAGGACGCCACTTCCTTGGTCGAGAAGCCCGGCAGGAACACCAGCTGGTACGATTCGTCGTCGCTCAGGTTGGCGCTCGGCGAGATCAGGCCCTTCTCGGCCGCCTTGCGGCGCAGCGCGGCCGGGTCCATGCCCTTGCCGTCGTCCTGCAGCACGATCATGACCGAGTTGGCCTCCTGCCACGCCTTCAGCGAAATATAGGCGCGCGGCGATTTGCCCTTGGCCAGGCGCTCGTCCGGCGCTTCCACGCCGTGGTCCAGCGCGTTGCGCAGCATGTGCACCAGCGGGTCGTACAGGCTGTCCACCACCACGCGGTCAACCTCGGTCTCCGCGCCCTCGATAGTCAGCTCGACTTCCTTGCCCAGGTCTTTCGCCAGCTCGCGCACCAGGCGCGGGAATTTCTGGAACAGGCGGCCCACCGGCTGCATGCGGGTGGCCAGGGTGGCGCGCTGCAATTCGGTGGAATAGCGCGAAGCGCGCTCCAGGGTCTCGGTCAGGGCCGACATCAGCGTGGCGGCCTGGCCTTCGAATTTGAACTGCTGCAGGCGCTCCAGCAGCACGGCGGCCTGGTTGGCCGCCTGCACCGATTCGCCGGCCACTTCCAGCAGCGCGTCCAGCTTGACGGCGTCGATACGGATCGATTCTTCCTTGGCCGGCGCGTTGGCCGGCTTGGCTTCCGCTGCCGGGCGCTCCCTGGCTTCCGGCGCCGGCGCGTGCACGGCAGCCGGCGTGCCTTCGGCGGCAGCATGTGCGGCAGCGATGCCCTCGGCGCGCACTTCGGCGGCTGGGCGCACGTAAGTGCCAGGCGGTACCACCGCCTGGTACATGCCTTCCCAGTCCAGGCCATCGGCCGACGGCGCGCTGGCCGCTTGCGGTGCTGGCGCGGCGGCAGGAGCGCTGGCGGCCGGAGCGGCTGCAGGCGCCGCAGCCGGCTTGGCCTTGCCCGCGGCGGAGCTGGCCTTGCCCTCGATAGCGTCCTTCAGGATCGCTTCCAGGTCGGCAGGCATCGGCGCCAGCTGGTCCGGAGCGGTACCGTTATTCAGGTCCGTCAGCTGGTCGGCCACGAAGCCGGACGCCTGCAGCGCCGCCTCGATCGACAGCGGGGTGACCGGCGCGGCGCCGGTGCGCAGCGCGTCGAACAGGTTTTCGGTCAGGTGGCAGGCCGAAACGAGGGCGCCCAGGTTCATGAAGCCCGCGCCACCCTTGATGGTGTGGAACGAGCGGAAAACTGCGTTCAGCGTTTCCTTGTTGTCAGGATCACGTTCGAGGCGCAGTAAGTGCTCTTCGACGTTGACGGCCAAGTCCATGGCCTCGACAACGAACTCCTTGAGCATATCGTCCATTAGAACCCCAGGTCGGCAAGCAGGTCATCGACGCTGTCCTGGGACAGGGCTTCCGAAGGCACGGACGGCCCCGTCATCAGCGACACCTCTTTCTGTGCGATCTTCTCGCGCACGTCGGCAGGCGCATTGTCCTTGAGCAGCTGCGCCAGCTCGGATTCGACCTTCTTGGTGATGGCGACCACTTTCTTGATCAACTGGCCGGTGATGTCCTGGAAGTCCTGGGCCATCATGATTTCCAGCAGGCGCGCCTTTTCCGCTTCGGTCGCCTCCGACACCTTGGCGGCGAAGGCACGCGAGTCGCCGGCCAGGGTCTTGAATTCTTCGATGCTCAGCTTGCCCGCGAACAGGGCCGCCCAGCGTTCTTCCATTTCCTTCGACTGCTTGGACAGCACTTCCTGCGCCGGCATGCCATCGTCCAGGGTGTTCAGCACCTTGTTGGCGGCCTGCTCGGTCAGCGAAGCGACGTATTCCAGGCGGTCTTGCGCGTCGACGATCTGGGTCGACGCTTCGGTCAGAGCCTTGTCGTAGCCCAGTTCACGCAGCGAGTCGTGCAACAGCCGCACGATGCCGCCCAGGCGCTCGAACATGCCTTCCGCGTGCTCGCCGCCTTCGGCAGGCGCCGCTGCCTCAGCCGGCGCCGGCGCCGGCGCTGCAGTCGCGGCAGGCGCTGGGGCCTTATTGGCCGCCGCTACGGAATCGAACAGACTTTCCAGGTCGTCGGAATCGCCCGAATCGGAAGCCGCAGGCGCCGGAGCGGCAGCTGGAGCAGGTGCAGGCGCATTCGCCCGTTGCGCGGATACTTCCTCAAATAATGCATCGAAATCATCAGCGGCGTCGGTCATAATTCCTGCTTCTCCATAATTTTCAAAGTTCCTGCAGCCGAAAAAAGATTGTCAAATTTGACGCTCGGCAATAAACAAGGCACTCACGCGAGTGTAACAGGCACGCCCCCCTCTGTTCAATCTCTTAGGCGGTGCCCCATAGTCTAACAAGTGTACTGTTGTATTTGCGGATCGTGTGAAATACGCGCTGCAAGCCACTGAAATCGCGGGGTTTTGCGCTTTCTGCCATGTCCTCCCGACAGTTTCTTGATAAATATCAACTCTTTACGGCAGAACAATACTGATAAACGGGGCTACAATGAAGGCAGGCACTGGCTCTTTTGCTATTAAAGGAGGCTGAGATATGTATCGGAAAATCCTGATAACGACGGACGGCTCGGCCGTATCCAGCAAGACCGCCTGCGCCGGGGTCGAGTTCGCCCAGCAGCTGGGGGCGGAGGTGCTGGCCCTGTTCGTGGCGCCGGAATACCAGTACCCGATTTACGTGGAGATCATCCCGCCCAGCTATCCCAGCGAGGAAGAGTACCGGGCGGCGATGCAGCGCGCGGGCAACGAGCATGTGCAGTCCATCCTCGAATCCTGCGCCCAAAAGGGCGTGCGGGCCGAGGGCATGACCGCTTTTGCCGAAAGCGCCGCATTGAAGATCGTCGACGTGGCGGCCCAGAGCAACTGCGACCTGATCTTCATTGGCTCGCATGGCCGCAGCGGCTGGGGCCACCTGCTGCTGGGCAGCGTGACCAATAAAGTGCTGTCGCATACCAAGATCCCGGTGCTGGTGCACCGCCTGATCAAGGACCCGCGCCCGGCATGAACCGCCGGGCGTGACGACTCGCGCCGGCCATGGCGGCCGGCGCGGGAAGACAAGTTTTATACAATTTTTGAGGAACCATGATTCGCATTGTCATCGCAGACGACCATACCATCATGCGCGAGGGGCTCAAGCGCATACTCGACGGGGCCCCAGACATCGACATCGTAGGCGAAGCCATCGACGGCTTCGAAGTCCTCAACCACATCCGCCAGGGCGGCTTCGACCTGCTCCTGCTCGACCTGTCCATGCCAGGGCGCAGCGGCGTCGACCTGATCCGCCAGATCCGCAGCGAATCGCCCAAGCTGGCCATCCTCATCCTCACCATGCACGAGGAAGAGCAATACGCGGTGCGCGCCATCCGCGCCGGCGCCCAAGGCTACCTGACCAAGGAGAGCGCCGGCACGCAACTGGTGGGCGCCATCCGCAAGGTCGCCTCCGGCCGCCCCTACATCTCCACCGAAGTAGCCGAGCAACTGGCATTGAACATCATGCAGCCGGCCGAAACGCTGCTGCACAAGCAGCTGTCCGACCGCGAATTCGAGGTATTTTCGCTACTGGTGTCGGGAAAATCCATCACCGAAATCGCCAACGGCCTGCATTTGAGCGTGAAAACCGTCAGCACGCACAAGACCCGCATCATGCAAAAGATGGGCATGGCCTCCCTCTCGGAAATGGTCCAGTACGCTGTGGCGCACAAGCTGCTCACCCCCTTCAAAGCATGATTGGCAAGATTAACTTTAGGATAATTCCTACACCGACGCACTGCCCTCCTACGGGCATATTCAGCAACGGCTGATATTTTTCCCACAATCTCGTTGGCATACTGAAACCATTCCGTTTGGGAACCAGGAGATCAGCATGCTCTCAACGCAACCCGTGTCCCATGAGGCCGGCCGCCAGCGGCAAGGCCGCCTGTGGTCCAACCTGAAAGAAGTCTGCGAGCTGCTGCATCTGCCGCCAGTGTCGCTCAACACTGAGGAGCTGTTGTTCCAGCACGTGCAATTCAAGACCGGGCAGCGCATCCACACGATCGGCCAGCCGTTCGACATGCTGTACGTGGTCAACTCCGGCTTCGTGAAAACGGTATTGATCGACGAGTTCGGCAACGAGCAGGTGCTGGCCTTCCCCATGAAGGGTGACCTGATGGGCGTGGACGGCATCCACAACAAGACCTACTCCTCGGAGGCGGTGGCCTTGTCGGACTGCGACCTGATCCTGCTGCCGTTCAAGAAGCTGGCGACGCTGGGCCGCACCCACGTGGAGCTGGAGAACATGATGTACGGCGTGATGAGCCGCGAACTGGTGCGCGAGCAAGCCATGATCGGCATGCTGGGCGCCCTGAGCGCAGAGGCGCGGGTGGCGCGCTTCCTGGTCACGCTATCGGACAAGTTTTCGCAGATGGGCTATTCGAGCAAGCTGTTCAACTTGCGCATGACGCGCCACGAGATCGGCAGCTACCTCGGATTGACGCTGGAAACGGTCAGCCGCACCCTCTCGGCCTTCAACGAGATCGGGCTGATCAGCGTGGACCAGCGCACCATCGGCATCAAGGACGTCGACGCATTGAAATCCCTGCGTCGCCTGCCGCCCTCGCGCACGCGCAGCAAGCTGCCGTCGCGTGCCAAAGCAGCCGCCGGCGAAGCGACCGTGCCGCTGCTGGCGACTTTGTAAAGAGTAATACTCACCCAGCTTTGGCCCGCTTCGGCGGGCCTCTTTTTTTGTCTTTGGAACTGATAATTCATTTGACAAGTATGAAGCTGGTGAGCATAATGCAAATGCGAATCATTCTTATTTGAGGAATCAATGCAAACGTCCCCCATCGCCGAAGGTCCCAAACCCAGCGCTGCTGCCGCAACCGGCGCGCAGCAGCCGACACCAGCCCCGCGCCGCTTCACCACTGCCGGCCTGATGCAAGATCAGCGCGAAATCGAAATCGAACATGCCGGCCGCATTTACCGTTTGCGCATCACGCAGCTGAACAAGCTGATCCTGACTGCCTGAGACTGTCCCGTCCCCACCGCCAGCCAGCCGCGGCCTGCGGCAGCCAGCACCCCAGAATATTTGGAGTGAACCATGGCCATCGACCGCAACGCACCGATCTTCCAGAACCAGGGGGCCGCCGCGCAGCGCCCCGAACTGATGCTGTCCGCCGTGCTGCACCTGATGTCGCACTACACAGCGGCCAACAGCAACGGCGAAGGCGGCTGCGTCAAGCTCGCTTCCGTCATCGAACGCCACCTGAAAGCCCTGTCCGCCCTGCCCGAACTCGCCCCCGTGCTGCGCGCCACCTGCCAGCACCTGTGCGAGCAATGGGCCAGCGTGGTCGAACAATGCCGCCCACCGCAAGAACGCCCCAGCCTGCTCGCCCGCCTGATCGGTTAAAGATTCGGGGTCAGCTCCGGCAATCGGACAATTGTCCGATTGCCGGAGCTGACCCCGAATGTCAATAAACGTCGCGGCGGTAGCGGCCGGTGCGCGCCAGTTCGGACATCCTGTCGCTGCCCAGGACCTGCGTCAGCGCCTGGTCGACGCCGGCCGCCATGCCTTCCAGGCTGCCGCAGACGTAGAGGGCGGCGCCGTCGGCGATCCAGCTGCGCACGCTGTCGGCGTGGCGCAGCAACACGTCTTGCACATATTCCTTGCCTTGCGGACCGCGCGACCAGGCCAGGTCCAGGCGCGGCAGCATGCCTTGGCGCTGCCAGGCTTCCAGTTCCGCGGCGTAGAAGGCGTCGTGCGCGGGGTCGCGTTCGCCGAACAGCAGCCAGTTGCGGGACTGGCCGGCTGCGACGCGTGCCTTGAGGTGGCCGCGCAGGCCGGCGAAGCCGCTGCCGTTACCCACCAGGATCAGTGGCCGTTCCGCGTTTGCTTCGAGGCGGAAGCGGCGGTGCTCGCGCAGGCGCAGGCGCACCGTGGCGCCCTCTTCCGCCTCCTGCGTGAGCCAGCCGGAGGCCAGGCCGTGACTGCCGTCGCCATGGCTGTGCAGGCGTACCAGCAGGTGCACGCGTCCGTCGGCGGGTATCGACCCGATCGAGTACTCACGCGGCCGACCGGGATCGGCCGGCGCAGCAATCTGCACCAGGTCGCCCGACTGCCAGTCGGGCAGCGCAGCATCGCCTGCGGCTTCCAGTTCAAGATGGTAGATCGGCGCGCCGGCACTGCCGGGGTTCATGTGGCGCCGTTCCGCCAGGCGCCATTCGCCGAAGGCGGGGGCATCCCAGTCCGGTGCGTCGCTGGTCCCCGCCAGATGGCTCAATTGCTGGCGCCAGGCGGCGATGGCCGGCGGTGCGCTGCGGTCGACTTCCACCCGGGGGAACAGGGGCTGGGCGCCACGCGCGGCCAGCCAGGCGTCGAGCGCGCGCCCGAAGCCGCAGAATCTGGCGTAGGCGCTGTCGCCCAGCGCCAGCACGGCGTAGTGCAATTGGCCCAGCGCGAGGTCGCTGCGCGTCATCAGGCGCTGCGCGAAACGCGCCGCCGCATCGGGCGCATCTCCTTCGCCGTACGTCGAGGCCAGGAACAGGATGCGCTCCGATGTTTGCAGCATTCCGGCGTCGATTTCGTCAAAGTCGCACAGATGGTTGGCGATGCCTGCCACGCGCAGGGTTTCGCTGGTCTGGCGCGCCAGCAGTTCGGCGTTGCCGGTCTGGCTGGCGTACGCCACCAGCCATGGCGCATCGCCCGCCGCCGCACGCGCGGCCTTTGCTTCGGCGCGGGCGCGGCGGGCGCGCAGCCAGGGCAGCAGGCATACAATGCCATAGCCGGCCAGCATGGCGGCCGTCAGGCCAAGGCGCGTTGGGTCGTTGGTGAGGATCATTCGTCTTCGAGCATCTTCTGGAAGCAGCTGCTGAGGATTTCACGCAGCCCTGCCCCGTTTTCCCGCCACAGGAAGCGTGCGGCCAGCTGTTTGCGTTCGGCCAGCGCCAGCCCCTGTTCGGGGCCCAGTACCGTCAGCGCGGTGGACCAGGCATCGGCCGCCATGGCGCTTTCGTGCACCACCGTCACCGATGCCAGTGCATTGGTGATCGGCATGCCGGTGCGCGGATCAATCGTGTGCGGACGCCTGGTGGCGTCCTGCATGAAGTATTTGCGGTAGTCGCCGGAGGTGGCGACCGCCAGGCCGTGCAAGGCGATAGCAACCTCGCCCTGTGCGGAGGCGCCAGGCTCCGAGCCTGCGCCTGGCAGCGGCTCTTCCAGCGCGACCCACCAAGGCTGCCCATCGGGCTTGAAGCCTGCGCCCCGCAGTTCGCCGCCTACCTCCACCAGGAAATGCCCGCAGCCCTGTCCTTCCAGATACCGCGCCAGCTTGTCCACGGCGAAGCCTTTGGCGACCGCCGACAGGTCCAGCTGCACGCCGCCCGGCTGGAAGGCGCGCTTGCGCGGTACATCGAGTTCCACAACGCGGCCGGCCATACCGCCACGCACTGCGGCGACGTCGTGTGCAGTCGGCGGCACGAAACCGGCTTCGTCATGGCGCCCGGCCGGGCCGAAGCCCCACAGGTTGACCAGCGCGCCGGCGCAGGGATCGCAGGCGCCGCCGGTTTCCCGCGCTACTGAGAGCGCGTAACGCAGGACAGTGAAAAAATCGTCCGGCAGCACATGCCAGGTGCCGGCGCCGGCGCGGTTGAAGCGTCCCAGATTGGAGCCGGGCTCCCAGTGGCTCATCTCGGCTACAACCTCGTCCAGCCGGCACTGAAGCCCGGCCTGCAGGTCTGCGTCCACGCGCGTGGTCGGCGCCACGCGCGCCGACCACCTCGTGCCCATCGTCTGTCCGCCGAAATCGACGACCACCGCCCCCGCCGGCGGCGGCTCGGCGGAGATGGTGGGCGGTAGCAGGACGCGGCGCACCAGCTTACTGCGGCAGCACTTCCACGGTCGCCGCGTAAGTCACGCGGCGCGGTGGCATCGGGCGCGGGCCGGCTTGCTGGCCGGCCAGGGCTGCCGGCGCGGCAGGCCAGCTGCTCGCCACCAGGTACATGCCGGCTTGCGGAATCTTGAACGTCACCTCGCCCTTGGCATCGGTCGACAGGCGGATCTCGCCCAGCGTTCCGCGATAGCGCACGCCGCCGGGGATCAGGCTGAAGGCCTGGTCGGCCGCGGGTTTGCCATCCAGCAGGAACTTCCACTTGGCTTCCTCGCCCGCGCGCATATCGTTCGGGTGAGTCACCGGCACCAGCTCCAGGCCAACGCCGGTCGGCTTGAACACTGCCTCGTCGGTCTTGCTGGCGCTGACGAAGGTTTCCAGGCGGCCGAAGGTGCGCGACACGTTCAGCTCGTCGGCCTTGGCCGGCACATTAGCCGCCAGTTCAGTCTCGCTGCCGCGCCAGCGCTTCACTTCGCCGTTCACCTTCCAGCTGGCCATGACCGACTGGTTCACCAGCGCGATCTTGTAGGTGCCCGGCTTGGCCATCTTCACGTCGAAGGTCGAGCGCAGGTGCCCGGTCATTGCGTTCTGCATCTCGACCTTGCCGCCGTCAGGACCGGTGATGGTGAGGCCGTCCAGCTTCAAAGGCATGTGGTCGATATCGAACAAGCCTTCGGAGATGGCCGCATCGACAGTCACCCATGCATCCTTGGAATCGACCAGCGAAGACGAGGGCAGCAGCCATGGCTTATGCGCTTGTGCGCTGAAGGCGGCGCAGGCCAGCGCCAGCGCGATCAGGGTTTTGCTCAACTTCATGTCGGATCCTTATGGTTTGACTTGCACGGTCACTTCGCCCAGTTCTTCCTTGCCCTTGGCGGAGAAGGACTGCGCCGACTTCGGCGGCCATGCCAGCGGCACTTTCACCAGTTCGCGGCCGCCGGCTTCACGCGCGGCCTCGACCACCAGCTGGTAATTGCCGGCAGGGAGCTTATTCAAGGCTTCCTTGGCCACCGGGAAGTTCAGGGTCTGCTCGCCCGGGCCGCGCGTTGCGCCGCTCACGCCATCCATCGGCATCTCCACGTCGCGGCCGGACTTGCGCCACCACTGGCGCAAGTCCTTCAGCCATTTCGCGCCGCCGTTGTCCTTCTTCTTCACGTCGTACAGTACGGCGAGGTTGGCCACGACTTTCTGGTCCGCGTTTTCCAGCCAGGCCGCGAGATAGGGACGGTGGTATTCCGCCACGTTCAGCTGCGGGATATCGAATTTCAGCGTCAGGTCGGCCGCCATCGCGGACGCGCTTACCAGCGGCAAGCCGACGGCGATGGAATAACGAAGTTTCATACAGAAGTCCTTAATGAATGTAGAGCAAAGCTATGACACATGGGATCACCACGCCCAGGCCCACCATCGGCCAGGTGAAGGGCCGTTTCGCCGCGTGGAATTTCAGGATCAGCAGCCCGGTGATGCAGAACACCAGGCAGGCCGCCGCAAAGATATCGATAAACCAGTTCCAGGCCACGCCGGTGTTGCGGCCCTTGTGCACGTCATTGAGCCAGGAAATCCAGCCGCGGTCCGTATTTTCGTACTCTGCGGCGCCGTCTTCCAGGCCGATGCGCACCCAGGCGTCTCCGCCCGCCTTCGGCATCGGCAGGTAAACCTCGTCGACCGACCATTCGGCTTCGCGCCCGCCGGCCTTGATGGACCAGGTCTCGCGCAGCCAGCGTTCGCCCGCTTCCGGCAGCGGCGCCTTGCCGCCGTCGTGCTGTTGGGCGAAGGCATGCAGCTCGCTGACCAGGTCCGCCGGTGCGCTTGCCTGCTTGCGCTGCACGGAAGGCTTGGCTTCGATCTGGCTGGCGTGGTTCAGCGTAATGCCGGTCATCGCAAACAGGAACATGCCGAGCAGACACAGGGCCGAACTGACCCAATGCCACTCATGCAGGAGCTTGAGCCACACGGCCCGTTTCGCTTGGATTTCTGGACTGCTCAATTGATCGCTTTCAAGGGATGACACGGAATGATAATGCACAGCGCCCGTCAATGCAATTGAGAATCGTTATCATTTGCGTCCTGTTACCAGCCTTGCCTCACGGAGCATGGCATCCCCCGGTGCATCGCGCACTGCGCAGTTGACCGCGAATTTTGTGTTTCAAGGCAGGGACGAAAAAAAGGCGGGCAAGCTGCCCGCCTTGTTTACACGCCGGAACTTGCTTCCGGCCCTGGCGCACCGCCTTCGGTGCCCAGTCCACTGCCGCCCTGCCGCGAACCGCTTTCCGTAGCGCTTTGCCGGTTGCCCGGCAAAGGTCGGTCGGCGCGGCGGATCTGGCCTTCCGGAACCGTGGTGTTCGCGATCTCCGGATGCTCTGTATCGACCAGCACAAAGTTTTGCTGGTTCTCCGTATCCTTACTGGGTTTATCAGGCCTTGCCATGCTGGCCTCCTTGCTGCAATGAAACCTTAATACTTGTCGCCACCCTGCTTGTTGCCCTGGTAGTCCTGCTGGTATTCCTGGCCTGCCTGCTGGCCCTGGCTAGGTTGCTGCCCGGAACGACTAGCATTGCCCTTCGAACCGCTCTGGCGATTGCCATCGTTCTTGTGGCTCATGCTGCCGGCCCTGCGCGCTTCCTCGGAAGTGAACTCATGTGCCGTGCCCTTCTGGTGGGCGGCACGTCCGCCTTCGGAAGCGATTTCGCGTTGACGCTGTGGGTCCATGGAGGCAAAGCCACGTGCGCTTTGCTTGCTGCCGGACGGACTGTCCTGCCGGTTGCCGCGTTTGTCGCCTGGATTATTCGAAGCCATGATTCGTCCCCCTGCTTGGTTCGGTGGAAAAGACCCCCGCCCCTTACCGTAGGCGCGGGAGAACTCATGTTAGTGCAAGCACTGTACAGGTAATATAGGACGTTCAGCGCGACAAATGTAGGATATCGCCTACCTTTTTTCAATCAGGAAAATTGATTCGTCCGCCACCACATAGACCTTGTCGCTGTCTTGTGGAACCAAAGAATGCCCACCAGTAAAGGCACCAAAGGCCGGCAGGATGGCGCGGCTAGTGCCGAGCAGAAAGCAAGGCAGGCGCAGCGACTCGCGCTGGGTGCGTAGGTGAAACACGGGATGCACATGCCCGGCCAGCACATACCCTTCGCAAGCAAGGTCGGGATGGTGGCACAAGGCGAAAGGGCCGCAGGCAAAGGGCTCGTCGGCCATCGCCACCCGCAGCGACTCTGACGGGTCGCCGGCATGCCAGTCATGGTTGCCGCGCACCAGCAATAGATCGAGTTCCTGGTGCCGTCCGCGCCAATCCAGCATTGCCTGCAAGGTTGCCGGGGCCTGTGCCGACTTCGAATGCAGGAAGTCGCCGAGGAAAACGATGCGTTGCACCTCATACGTCGCTAACAACGTTTCGATCGCAGCAAGGTTTTCACTGGTGGTCCCGCGCGGCACCGGCACGCCCAGCGCCCTGAAACTGGCGGCCTTGCCGAAGTGGATGTCGGCAATCAGCAAGGTCCTCTCGGCAGGCCAGTACAAGGCCTTCTGCGGTAACAGGAGCACGCGCTCGCCCGCAAGTTCGGTGGCGATGGCGCTCATGGGCCGGCCGCCTTTTCAAGTTCGCGCAGCATGCGGGCCACACGGTCCGACAGCCTTTCGGTCGTCAGTTTTTCGCGGAAGCGTTCAACCATCAATGCAAAGCCGAACGGGGTGGCGCGGCGCACGTCGTGGAAGCTGGCTCGCCGCCGCTGCAAGTCGCTCAGCGTGCTGCGCAGGCGCCCCAGTTCAAGCTCCTGCTCCAGCACCTCGCGCTGGGCTTGTGTCAGCAGCAGGTTGCCCGCATCGTGCTTGCGGAAGACTTCAAAGAACAGCGACGACGATGCCTGCAGCTGGCGATTGCTCTTCGCCTGGCCGGGAAAGCCCTGGAAAATCAGGCCGGCGATCCGCGCGATTTCCCGGAAGCGCCGTTGCGACAGCTCGCTGGCATTCAGGCTGGCCAGCACGTCTTCCAGCAGATGCTCGGTGGTGAAGACGCCGCCGGCGTCCAGCGCCTCGCGCCAGGGCAGCGCTTCCGGCGAGAGCAATTCAAGACCGTAATCGTTCACGGCAATCGAGAATGTGGCAGGCCGTGCGCGCGCAATGCGGTAGGCCAGCAAGGAGGCCAGCCCGGTGTGCACCGAACGGCCGGCGAACGGATAGATGAACAGGTGGTGGCCTTCCCTGCTTTCCATGGCTTCGATCACGGTGGTGTCCGGTGTCGGCAGCGCCGACCAGCGCTGCTGGATTTCCAGCAGCGGGCGGATGGCCTGCATTTCCGGGCCGTCGTAGCGGCCTTCGGTGGCGCGCCGCAGCTGTTCCAGCGCTGCGTGCGCGAGTTCGGAAGACAGCGGCATCTTTCCCCCCTGCCAGCGCGGCACCGCGCCTTTAGCGCCTGTCGCCCGGCGCACGAACGCCGTCATTTCATGCATGCGTACGAACTCGAGGATGCGCCCGCCGAACAGGAAGTGGTCGCCCTTGGCCAGCCGCGCGACAAAGCCCTCTTCCACGCTGCCAAGCGAGGAACCGTTCATGTATTTCACCTGCACCGTCGCTTCGGACACAATGGTGCCGATGCCCATGCGGTGGCGCCGTGCAATGGCGGCATCGGGCACGCGGTAGACGCCTTCTTCGTCCGGAAGAACGCGGCGGTATTCAGGATAGGCGGACAGGCTCTGGCCGCCGCGCGCGATAAAGTCCAGCGCCCATTGCCACTCCTCCTGGCTCAGCGCGCGGTAAGACCAGGCCGTGCGCACTTCAGCCAGCAATTCCCCGCTGCGGAATCCGCCGCCCAACGCAATCGTGACCAGGTGCTGCACCAGCACGTCCAAAGGCTTTTCGGGCGGCGGCCTCGGTTCGATATGCCGTGCCCGGACTGCCTCAATGGCGCCTGCGGCTTCGAGGAGTTCCAGGCTGTGGGTCGGCACCAGCGTCACGCGCGAGGTGCGGCCCGGCGCATGGCCTGAACGTCCGGCGCGCTGCAGCAGGCGCGCGATCCCCTTGGCGCTGCCGATCTGCAGCACCCTTTCCACCGGCAGGAAGTCGACGCCCAGGTCAAGGCTGGAGGTGCACACGACCGCTTTCAGCTTGCCTTGCTTGAGGCCTTGCTCGACCCACTCGCGGACTTCCTTATCGAGCGAACCATGATGCAGGGCGATCAGGCCGGCCCAGGCTGGCCTCGCATCGAGCAGGTTCTGGTACCACAGCTCGGCCTGGGAGCGCGTATTGCAGAACACCAGGGTGCTGGCATGCTGTGCGATTTCATTGGCTACCGGCTCGAGCATCTGAATGCCAAGGTGCCCCGCCCACGGAAAGCGCGATGGGTGGTCGGGTATCAAGGTGTCGACCCGCAGATCCTTGCTTATGTGCCCCTCGACGATCACGCCCCGCGGCGCCAGTACCTCGCGCGCCTGCTGCAGGTTGCCCAGCGTGGCCGAGAGCCCCCATACCACCAGGCCGGGCCGCCAGCTGCGCAGCCGTGCAAGCGCGAGCTGGGTCTGCACGCCGCGCTTGTTGCCCATCAGTTCGTGCCATTCGTCGACGACCAGTGTATCGAGTTGCGCGAACAGTTCCTTCGCTTCCGGCCTGCTGAGCAGAACGGTGAGGCTTTCCGGCGTGGTCACCAGGGCATGCGGCAGGCTGCGCGCCTGCCTGGCCCGGGTTGCGCTGTCGGTATCGCCGGTGCGCGCTTCGATGTGCCAGCCGGGCAGCAGGTCTGCCGCCGAAGACTGCAGGGCGCGCAGCGTGTCGGCTGCCAATGCGCGCATGGGTGTGATCCAGAGCACGCGCAGTCCGGCCTTGCGGTTGGCACGGACGCGCTGCAAGGCGCCGAGCCAGACAGCCAACGTCTTGCCGGAGCCGGTGCTGGCGTGCAGCAGGCCGGACTCGCCGCGCTTGGCGGCATCCCATACTTCGCGCTGGAAGGGAAAAATCGACCAGCCGCGTGCGGCGAACCAGGCCTCTACCGACTCGCGCGACGGGCCGGCGGAAGAACCCGCGGCGGAGAGCCCGACGGGAGCTGCCGCCATGTCCCCGCCGGCGCTCGCATCGCCCGGCGTTACCGGCGGCCGGCGTGGCGGCAAGGGCCGCGGACGGGGAAAGGCTGGACTCATGGCAGGGCCTGCGCCAGCAAGCCGCGCAAGGTATCGAGCGTATCGGCGTCCTCGACAGCCTTGTCGTCGCGCCGCCGCAGGATGCGCGGAAAACGCACCGCAATCCCCGATTTATGGCGCGGCGACAGCGCAATGCCCTCGAAGCCGATTTCGAACACCATGGTCGGCCTTACGCTGCGGACCGGCCCAAAACGCTCGACGGTGGTGCGGCGGACCGCATTGTCCACCTGGGCGATTTCAGCGTCAGTCAGTCCCGAATAGGCCTTCGCGAACGGCACCAGCTTGCGCTCTCCCTCGCCATCGCGATCCCATACCGCGAACGTGTAATCGGTGTACAGCGAGGCGCGCCGTCCATGCCCTGCCTGCGCATAGACCAGCACCGCATCGACGCTGAACGGGTCGATCTTCCACTTCCACCACGTACCCACGTCCTTGGTGCGCCCCACGCCATATTGTGCGTTCCTTGCCTTGAGCATCATGCCCTCCACGCCCCGCGCACGCGACTCGGTACGGATCCGGGCCAGTTGCGCCCAGTCTTCCGCCAGCACCAGCGGCGAAAGGCGCAACTGCGGCTGCCTTGCCTGCGCCACCAATTGTTCAAGCAAGGCGCGCCGCTCGTGCTGCGGCAACTGGCGGACGTCCACACCGTCCAGTTCCAGCAAGTCGTACGCCACCAGCACAGCCGGCAAATCCGCCAGCAGTTTCGCCCCGAGCACCTTGCGGCCCATGCGTTTTTGCAGCGCCGCGAAAGGCGCCGGCGCATCGCCTTGCGGCCAGACCAGGATTTCGCCATCGATCACCGTGCCCGGCGGCAGGCGGATGGTCGCCAGTTCCGGGAACCGCTCGGTAATCAAGTCCTCGCCGCGCGACCACAGGAAATTCAGTCCGGCACGCGAGACCAGCTGGGCGCGCATGCCATCGTATTTCCATTCGACCTGCCAATCCCCCAAATCTCCCAGCGTCGAAGGATCGGCCTGCAAGGCGTGCGCCAGGAAGAACGGATAAGGCTGGCCGCCCCGCTCCGTATGCTCGGTGGCGGACGGCGCCGCGATCAGCTGCAGGAAGCCTTGCGCGGTGGGCCGCACACTGCCATCCGTCCAGCCCATCAGCCGCTGCGCGACCAGCTTGCTGTCCACCGCTGCGATCGCGCTGAGCGCACGAGTGACCAGCAGGCGCGATACGCCGACGCGGAAACCGCCGCCAATCAGCTTCACCAGCAGGAATCGCTCGCGTGTCTCCAGTTCGTCCCAAAAGCGGAACAGTGCCGTCCGCACTTCCTCCGGCGCTGCACCGCGCAGCGGAGCTAGGCGCTGCTCGATCCACTCCGCCAGGCCGATGTCGCTCTCCTGTTTTGGCGCAGGGAGGATGTGGGCGATCGTCTCTGCCAGGTCACCGACAGCGTTGTAGCATTCATCGAACAGCCACTCGTCCAGCCCCGCATATTCCGTCGCATACTGTCGCAGCAGCTTGACCGGGACTGCTTGCCGCGGCTTGCCGCCAGCCAGGAAATACACGGCCCACGCTGCATTCTCCGGCGCGGCCTTGCTGAAATAGGCTTGCAGCGCGTCGAGCTTGCGCTTGGTGGACGTGGTGTCATCCAGTTCGGCATAGAGACGGGCGAACTCACGCATCGCTTGCCTCCACGGCGCCGCCGGCTTCCCCAGCTTCCTCATCGCCGTATTCGGTGTCGAAACCTTTGGCGTCGTAGCCGTTCTGGCACAGCCAGCGCACCATGACGGGAATCGAGCCATGCGTCACGATCACGCGCTGCGCGCCTGTCTCCCGGATGGCCTGCATCAGGCCGGGCCAGTCGGCATGGTCTGACAGCACGAAGCCGCGGTCCACTGCCCGCCGCCGGCGCGCCCCGCGCAATTGCATCCAGCCGCTGGCAAAGGCATCGCTGAAATCGCCGAAGCGGCGGGTCCAGGGCGAGCCGGCTGCCGAGGGAGGCGCCAGCACCAGGGCCTGGCGCAACGCGGCCTTGTCCACATTGCCCACCATGACGGTGGCCGGCAGCGCAACCCCGCCCTCGCGATACACCCGGTTCAGCGGCTCAACCGCCCCGTGGCAGACGATGGGGCCAATCGACGCATCGAGTCCGCTGAGGATGCGCTGTGCCTTGCCGAACGCGTAGCACAGCATGACGCTGCACCTCCCCTCTTGCGCATTGCGGCGCCACCAGGCATTCATCTCGTCGAAGATCGCCTGCTGTGGATGCCAGCGGTAAATCGGCAGGCCGAATGTGGATTCGGTGATGAAGCAATGGCAGCGTACCGGCTCGAACGGCGCGCAAGTGGCATCCGGCTCCACCTTGTAGTCGCCGGAGGCGACCCACACCTCGCCCCGGTATTCCATGCGCACCTGCGCCGATCCAAGCACGTGGCCGGCCGGGTGCAGCGAAATGCGCACGCCATTGTGCTCCAATGTCTCGCCGTACCCGAGGCCCTGGGCATTGATTTGGCCCAGGCGGGCACGCAGGATGCCCATGCCCGCCGCGGCGCACAGGTAGTGCGCGTTGCCGGGGCGCACGTGGTCGCCATGGCCGTGGGTGATCACGGCTCGCTCCACCGGCCGCCACGGGTCGATGTAGAAGCCGCCCGGCACGCAATACAAACCTTCCTTGCGCACGACCACCATGTCCGGCATGCTCACTCTCCCGCATCGATAGTTGGCGGAGACCTGCAGTTGTCGCAAGTGCCGCAGCGCTCGATGCCGGCCGACTCGTCGCCAAAATAGTCCAGCAGCAGCTTCCAGCGGCAGAATCCACTCTGCGCATAGGACACCATCTGCGCCAGCGCCTCGCGGTCGCGCTCCTGCTTTTCGCGATAGCGTTCCGCCAGGCGTTCAAGGTCGACCGGGCGTGGCGCTTCGCCTGTTACGCTGTATTGCAGCTTGCGGTCCTGTTTCAGCCAGCCGCCTTCCTTCAGCAGCTTGAGCGCCACCTGGCTGCGCTTGTCGCGTGGCCGCTCGCCGCCTGCTGCAGCGTCATAGGCGGCGCGCAGCAAGGCGGCGTCGGGATAGCTGCGCGCCAGGAAGAACTGCTGCACGCGCTTGTCGTCATGAAAGTACAGCAAGGTGCAATCGGCCGCCGCCCGGTCGCGTCCCGCCCGTCCCGCCTCCTGGTAGTACGCTTCCAGGCTGGCCGGGACCTGGAGGTGGATCACGAAGCGAATATCGGGCTTGTCGATGCCCATGCCGAAAGCGTTGGTCGCCACCATCACGCGGCGGGCGCCGGACATGAACATTTCCTGGTTCTGGCGACGCTCGGTGGCATGCAGTTTGCCGTGGTACAGGGCCACGCTTTCGCCGGACTCCTCGAGCAGCGCCAGCATGTCCTGTGCAGCCTTGATGGTCGCGGCATAGACGATGCCGCTGCCCGCGGTCCCGCGCACCAGGCGCAGTGCTTCCGCGGCGCGCTCGTCGGCGTTGGTCACCTGGCGCACGGCAAGGCGAAGGTTGGGCCGGTAGATGCCCGTATTCACAACGCGCATCTCAGGCGCACCAAGCTGGTTGCGGATATCGTCGACGACTTCGTCGGTCGCGGTGGCAGTCAGCGCCAGCACGGGCGGCCGCCCCAATGCATCGAGTGCAGCACCGATATCAAGGTAAGCCGGCCGGAAGTCGTGGCCCCAGCGCGAGATGCAATGGGCCTCGTCGACGACGACCAGACCGATGTCGGCCTTGTGCAGCAATGCCATGAACTCCGGCGTCGCCAGCCGCTCCGGCGTGCAGAACACGACGCGGTCTTCATTGTTGCGCAAGCCTTGCAATGCCTCGTGCTGCTCGCCGGCCGGGACCTTGCTGTTGAGCTGTGCCGCCTCGATACCGACATCATCGAGCTTGTCCGCCTGGTCCTTCATCAGGGAGATCAGCGGCGACACGACTACCGTGCTGCCCTTCAAGATTGCTGCCGGGATCTGGTAGCACAGCGACTTGCCGCTGCCGGTCGGCATGATGGCAAGCGTGTCGTTCCCAGCCAGCACGCTGTCGATGACTTGCTGTTGGCCGGCCCGCAGGCGCTCGACGCCAAACACGTCGCGCAGCAGGTGGCGGATTTGATGATGAGTAGCCATGGCCGCAACTTAGCGCGATTGCTGGTAAGATGTCGGCGACCTAAGTAACATACCGAGCGGCAAATGTCATTTTCCCTGAGCGAAACCACCTACGGCACCGACACTCCCGAAGCCAAGCGCGCCATGTATGAAGACCTGCGCACCCAGCTCGGTGGCCTGGTGCATGGCGAGCACGATTGGATCGCCAATACGGCCAATGCCAGCTCGCTGGTGTTCAACAGCATGCCGGGCCTGAACTGGGCAGGCTTCTATTTCATGCAAGGTCCGGATGAGTTGGTGCTCGGCCCGTTCCAGGGCAAGCCGGCCTGCATCCGCATCAGGAAGGGCCGCGGCGTGTGCGGCAGCACCGTCGAGAAGCGCGCTACCAGCGTGGTGGAAGACGTACATGCCTTCCCTGGCCATATTGCCTGCGACGCGGCCTCGCGTTCCGAACTGGTCGTGCCGATCTTCGGCAAGGATGGCGAGGTGATCGGGGTTTTCGACCTCGACAGTCCGCTGCCTGGCCGCTTCGACGCGGTCGACGCCGAAGGCATCGAATCGCTGGTCCGCATTCTCGAGCAAACCCGTCGCTGATTCATCGCAGCATCTGCCCCGGTCGCGCTCGGCTGGGCCCCGTTCACTGTCGACCAGCTGCTTGATTCTGCTCGTGCGCCTTGGCGCGCCGTGCGATCACGTTTGCGGCGATGCTGGCGATAACGCCCAGCGTTCCGATGGTTTCCAACAGTGCATTCAACATGGTTTTCTCCCCTCGTTTCAGTCAAGCTGGCCAGGCCTCCCGCAGCATGCAACCGTACTGGAAGCTTTCGCCTGAACCGGTGGCACACCCGCCAATATCAGCGCTGGCGGGCTGACCAACGGTGATCGGCCCATGGAAGCGATGTTAGCCGCCTGACAGCACCGCCACAATCTGGCAATTCCGGTGCTACACTTCGGAAATTCCGAATGCTGGAGGCAAGATGCGGTTTGACCTGACCGATATACGGCTGTTCCTGACCGTGGTGGAATGCGGCAGCTTGACGCAAGGCGCACGCGCCATGCACCTGGCGCTGGCCTCGGTCAGCGAACGCATCGCTGGCATGGAGGAAACGCTCGGCGCCGCCCTGCTCGAACGCAACCGGCGCGGCGTGCGCGCCACTGCCGCCGGCGAAGCCCTGGTGCGCCACGCGCGCTCAATCCTGGGCCAGGTCGAGCAGATGCGCGGCGAACTGCGCACCTATGCCACCGGCCTGAAGGGCCGCATCCGCGTCATGACCAACACCGCCGCCATGGCGGCCTTCCTGCCGCCGCACCTGTGCCGCTTCCTGGCCGCGCATCGCGACCTGTCAATTGATCTGCTGGAGCGTCCCAGCGCGGAAATCGTGCAGTCGATGGTGGAGCGCCGGGCCGACCTCGGTTTTGTGGCCGACATCACGGACTTCGGCCCGCTGCAAACGCACCTCATCGCCAGCGACCAGCTGGTGGTGGCTGCCAGCCATGGCCATCGCCTGGCGCGGCAAGCGGCGGCGGCGTTTGCCGATATCGTTGGCGAACCTATCGTGGGCATCGCCGATACCGCGCTGGAAGTGCACCTGGCAGAACGCGCCTCGCGCTTGGGCCGCCAGCTCGACTACCGCATCCAGCTGCGCAATATCGAAAACGTGGCCATGCATGTGGAAGCGGGCATCGGCATTTCCATCCTCTCGGGCGCACTGGCCCGGCAACTGCGGCGCGACCTGGCGGTCGTTCCGCTGGCCGAGCCCTGGGCGACGCGCCGGCTATTTCTCTGCGCCCGGGACTTCGCGGCGCTGACGCCGCACGCCAGCCTGTTGGCGCAGCAATTTATGCAGGACGCACCGTCCGGCGCGTCAGGCAAGTAGCGCAACGCCCATTGAACGCGCTTCGGCGGCGGCCAGGTCGAGCAGCTCGGACAGGCCGGGGAAGCTCTCCAGGCAATGCACCATGTCGGCGCGCCGCACCAGGTAATCGTCTTGCGGCGCAGGCAAGGGCGAGAGCACCGGGCACAGATGGCGCGCCAGAAGCAGCGTATCGCGCAGCCCGGCCGGCGGCAAGCTGATGGCGCCGTCACGCAAGCTGATGATGGCGGCAGCCACCGGCTCCGGCACCTCGAGCCTGCGCAGCACGCCGCGCGCGACAATTTCCTGGACCGGACCCAGCCTACGACCCATTTCATCAAGCAAGCCAGGCACTTGGTCTGCTTGCGACAGCAAGTAGAAATTACCGGCCTCGTGCACAATGCCGGCGAACAGCGCGGTATCCGGATCGGCCTGCGTGATGTGGCGCGCCACCTGGTAGGCGATGGCTGCCACATGGGCGGAAAACTTCCAAAGCTGTTCGGCCTGTTCGCGCAGCACGCGGTCGCGCAGGCGGGCGCCAAACTGGCGCACCACCATGGCGGCGGCCAGCGAATACAGGTTGCGGTAGCCCAGGCGCTGCACGGCCGCGCGGGCACTGGTGACGGGCGGCGCGCCGTTGCGGCGGAATACGGCGGCATTGGCCAGCGCCACGGCGCGCGCCGCCAGCACCGGCTCGCCCAGCACCTTGCGCGTTATGTCATCGTCGTGGCAATCGGGGTCAGACAGGGCTAGTTGCAAGGACAAAGCGGCATTGACGCTGGTGGGGAATACGAGTTCCCCACGCTGCATTTCAGAAATGACGGTAGCCAGGTCCCTGAGCTTTTCCATGCAGGAAATTATACCGACGCCGCCCGCAACGCGCGCACATTGCTTTGCGCGCGGCGTTTGGCGGCAGCCGGGGCCAGACGCGCCGCCTGGGCCACCGTGTCACTGTCCTCATTGCCCAGGGTGAAGATGCTGATCGACTTCACCAGCATTTGCGCCTGTTCCTGCAGGCTGGCCGACGCGGCCGCCGTCTGCTCCACCAGGGCAGCGTTCTGCTGCGTGGTGTCGTCCATCTGCGTCACCGCCATATTGATCTGCTCGATGCCGTTGCCCTGCTCGGCCGAGGCGGTGGCGATTTCCTGCATGATGGCGGTGATGCTTTGCACGCTCTTCAGCACTTCCTGCATCGCCAGGCCGGCTTCGCCGACCAGGCGGTTGCCGGTCTCGACCCGGTCGACGCTGTGGTTGATCAAGTCCTTGATCTCCTTGGCCGCCGACGCCGAACGCTGCGCCAGGTTGCGCACTTCGGACGCCACCACCGCGAAGCCGCGGCCCTGCTCGCCGGCACGCGCGGCTTCGACCGCTGCGTTCAGGGCCAGGATATTGGTCTGGAAGGCGATGCCGTCGATCACACCGATGATGTCGACGATCTTGCGCGAACTGTCATTGATCTCGCCCATGGTCGTCACCACCTGCGACACCACGGAGCCGCCCTTGCCGGCCACGTCCGCAGCGCTGTGCACCAGTTGGTTGGCCTGGCGTGCATTGTCGGCGTTTTGCTTGACGGTGGACGTCAGCTCCTCCATCGAGGAAGCCGTTTCCTCCAGGTTGGAAGCCTGCGATTCCAGGCGCGCCGACACGTCGGCATTGCCGGTGGCGATGTCGCGGCTGGCGGCATTGATCTGGTCCACGCTGGCGCGCACGTCGGACACGATGCCGCGCAAGCTCTCGCTCATCGACTTGAGGGAGCGCAGCAGCTGCCCCACTTCATTCGGCGGGCCGACATCGAAATCGTTGTCGAGCTTTCCCTTCGCCACCTCGTCCGCCACGGCGATGGCGTTTTGCAGCGGCACCGTTACCGAACGCGCGATCAGGACGCAGATCCAGGCGGCCAGCGCAAACAATCCCGCCATGGAAGAAATCATGATCCAGCGCTGCTTGGTAAAGCCGCTGATTTTCTCCATCAGCATCTTGTCGATCTCCTTGGCTGACGCTTCGTTGACGGCAAACTGCATGTCGATGGCCGCCGTGCACTTGGCAACCCATTCCTCGCCGGAATAGGTCAACGGATCGGCCTTCACGATCTGCTCCGTGCCCAGCTCAACGATCTTGCGCGCCGCGTCTGCCGCTTCGCGCAATTGGGCGCCCAGCTTGGCCTCGATGGCGGGATTCGCGCTGGCGGCCTTGCCGAAGGCGGTCATGGTCTGGTCCAGCCGGTCCGAGACGCGCGCCATGATGGCCGCTTCCGTCATCCTGTCTTCCGCCGTGGCCTCTTTTTTTGCCAGCAGGCCTGCGCCCTTGGCACGCGCCTTGCCGGTTTCCTCAGTCAGCCATGGCAACTGGTAAAACATGGACTGGATCAACTGGTAGCTGTCCTTGTCGGGGTCCAGGCTCAAGCCGTAGGCGTCGCCGATCAGCTCGTTCACCTTCAGCAGTTTGGGCATCAGGCCGGTATGGCCCGCATAGCTTTGCGCTACTGTGATCTTGCCCTCGGCCACGTTGTTGCGCAGGGTTTCCCACTCCTGCTTGGCGGCGGCAAAGGCATCGATGATGGCTTTGTCGCCCAGCTTCGCCACCGCTTTCTCCAGCCGGCCGTATGCCGCATCCGCCTCCACCTGCTTGGCGCGGCGTTTTTCCGCCGCGTTGGTCACGCCGCCCAGCACCAGGGCGGACAAGCCGCGATGCTGCTGCGTGGTTTGCACGGCCTTCAGGCCGTCGACCACCACGGCCAAGCCGTCGTGCTCATCCTCATAAGCCTGCAAGACTTTGCCGGCTTCGTGCATGTAAAGATAGGCAGGGATGACGGCCAGCAGTACAGCAATCAAACCGAGGATCAGGAACTTGTGGCCCAGCTTGAGCTGGCCGAGAACGGAGGTAGGATTCATGGCAGTTTCCCAAAGAGAAGATTGGTAAAGGTACGTTGCGGCACCGCGTTACCTCTTGCTTTGATCATATGCCGATTTAAAGCCCGGCGTTACAATTCGTGAGAATTAATCACAAAAATCTCTTACTTCAACATCACATCTGTTGCAGCCGCGCGAAACAATTGCCAATGAAGAATTTAACTTTCATGTTGCAAGCACAAGGGCCTTGGTATAGTGCGCTCATGAAATTCCTCATGCTGTTGCTGACGCTGATTGTGTCGCTGCTGGCGCACGCCGCGCGTGCCGATACGGTGACCGTGTACACCAGCGCCAACTTTGCTCCCCTCGTCATCGACGGCACGCGCGGCATCTATCATGAAGCAATTGACTACCTGAACAGGCAAGCCACCGACGGCACCAGTTACCGCCTGGCCTACCTGCCGCGTAAGCGCCTGCAAATGCGCCTCGAGGACGGTTCGCTGGACGGCATCGTTATCGGCATGATGCCGCAATGGTTCGATGACGTCGCACAGAAGAAATATCTGTGGACCAGCGCCTTTGCCGTCGATCGCTTCGTGCTGGTATCGCGCGCGGAACACCCTGTTGCGATGAACGGCCACGGTTCGCTGGCCGGCAAGTCGATCGGGCTGACGCTCGGCTATGTCTACCCTGGCATCGACGACTGGATCGAACGCCACGGCTTGCTGCGTCAGGACGCCATGAGCGAAGAAATCAACCTGGAGAAGTTGCGCCGCGGCCGCATCGACTGCGTGGCGGTATCCGAGTCGGCGGCACGCTATTTCGTACGGCTGCATGGCCTGGGCGCGAGTTTCACCTTCGTCGACTTGCCGGGCCGCCTGACGGAGCGCCGCTTCCTGGTGCCGCTGGCGCGCCAGGACCTGTTCGACAAGCTCGCCCCCATCGTCAAGCGCATGCGCGAGGACCCGCAGTGGCAGCGCATGACGTCCAGGTACCAGTAGATTGCTGGAGCGTCAACTCAGCATGGCATAATGATAGTTTCCAATCATCCCATACAGGCAATGCCTTCGCTGCTGCGGTCCTCCTTGTTCGCCTGCCTGCTGGCCGCAGGCGCCATCGCATCGGCGCAGCAGCGTCCGGGCGAAGTATCGTTCCAGCGCATCGCCATGCCGGACCAGGTGCCCGCCCATCTCGGCACGGCCATGGTGCAGGACGCGCAAGGCTTGCTCTGGATCGGCACCCAGGACGGCCTGGTGCGCTACGACGGCTACGGCTACAAGGTATTCCGCCCGCAAACCGGCGATGCCGGCTCCCTCGGCGGCAGCTATATCCGCGCCCTGTATCCAGCGCGCGACGGCAGGCTGTGGGTGGGCACCTTCAGCGGCGGCTTGTCCGTTTTCGATCCGCGCACCGAACGCTTTACCCAATACCGCCATGACCCGCAGCGCGCCGACAGCCTGGCCAACGACCGCGTCGACGGCATCGCCGAAGTGCGGGGCGGCGCCATGTGGCTCGCGACCGACGACGGCCTCTCGGTATTTGACCCGGCCACCAGACAGTTCCGCCATTTCCGCCACATCGAAGGCGACAGCAGCAGCCTGGCCAGCAACCAGCTGCGCGCCGTCCTCGCCGACCGCGAAGGCCGGGTGTGGGTGGCCGGCGAAGCGGGAGTCCAGCGCTGGCTGGGCGATGGCCGCTTCTCGCCGCCGTCCGGCCCCGCCAACGCGATCCGCCTGTTCCAGGACAGCCAGGGCCGCATCTGGATCGGCACTTCGCGCCAGGGCGCCGCCGTGCTCGACCCGGCCAGCGGCGCTGTGCGCACGCTGTCAGGCCTGACCCACTTCTGGATCTACAGCATTGCCGAACCGGTGCCGGGCGAAATCTGGCTGGGCACTTTCGGCAAAGGCATCGATGTCGTCGATGGGTCCAGCCTTAACGTGGTGGACCACCTGCAAAACGACAGCGCCGGCAGCGCCAGCATCGGCAACGACCGCATCGGCGCCCTGCTGGTGGACCGCTCAGGCCTGGCCTGGGCCGCAACCTGGGGCGGCGGCATTGCCCTGCACGATCCCGCCAGCCGCGCCTTCGTAAAACTGCGCCACAGCCCGTCCAACCCGCTGGGCCCGAGCCACCCCGCCATCGTGCGCGCGCTGGAAGCGGCCGACGGCAAGCTGTGGCTGGGCACCAATGGCAACGGCATCGACGTGCTCGATGCCGGCGGCAAGCTGGTGGGCGGCTTCCGCCCCGATCCCAAACGCCGCGATGCGCTGGCCGACGGCGCCATCACCTGCTTGGCGCAAGGCCCGGACGGCAGCATGTGGGTCGCGACGCTGGACGGCACGCTGCACCGCCAGCGCCCCGGAGAGCGTGGTTTTCAGCGCTACGGCAGCGCGCAGGGTTTGCCGGGCGGGCCAATCCGCAGCATGGTGTTCGGCGCCGACGGCGCCCTGTGGACCGGCGCCCAGCAGGGCATGGCGCGCATCGGCAAGGACGGCACGGTGAGCGCCTGGCGCCACCAGCCCGGCGACCCGGACAGCCTGTCCGGCCGCGAAGTCGAATCGCTCGCCTTCACCCCGGACGGCACGCTCTGGGTCGGCACCAACGATGGCCTGAACGCCTTCGACACCAAAACCGGCAAGGCAAAACGCATCAAGCGCGATCCCACGCGCGCCGACAGCCTGCCGGACAACTGGGTGCCCGACCTGATGGTGGCCCGGGACGGCCAGCTGTGGCTCGCCACCCAATCCGGCGCCGCCATCCTGCGCTCCTTCGACGGCAAGACGGCGCATTTCGACATCCTTTCCACGCGCCTGAAATTGCCGCCGCACCCGCCCGAATCGCTGGTGCAGGACGATCAAGGCCAGGTCTGGCTGGGCAGCCGCGTGCGCATCGATCCCCTGACCTGGCGCTGGCGCAGCTTCGACCGCGCCGACGGCAATGAGTTCCGCACCCTGTACTACGCCAGCCGCGCACGCATGCGCACCGGCGAGCTGCTGTTTGGCTCGCCGGAAGGCTTGCTGCGCGTGCGGCCGCAGATGGTGCGCAACTGGGCTTACAAACCCGCAGTGACGGCGACTGCGCTCAGCATCGACGGCGTCGAGCAGCCCGGCGCCGGCGTCATTGCCGAACGCACGCTCTCGCCCGGCCAGCGCGACCTGCGACTGGAATTCGCGGCGCCCGACTTCAGCGCGCCCGAACAGCAGCAATACCGCTACCGCCTGGACGGCTACGATGCGGGCTGGGTCAACGTCGACGCGCGCCAGCGCGTGGCCGCCTACTCCCACCTGCCGCCCGGCGAATACCAGCTGCGGGTGCAGGCGAGCAACCGCGCCGGCCAATGGAGCCCGCAGGAATGGACGCTGGCCCTGCACGTGGCGCCCTCCTTCTACCAGACCTGGTGGTTCCGCAGTGCCATGTGGGTGCTGGGCGCGGTTGGCGTCGCCTTCCTGTTCCGGCTGCGCCTGCATGCGCTGCGCCGCCGCGGCGAACGCCTGGAGCGCCTGGTGGCAGAGCGCACCGCCGAACTGGAAGCGGCCTCGCGCCGCCTGGAGCAAGCCAGCCTGACCGACCCGCTGACCGGCCTGCACAACCGCCGCTACCTGGAGCAGACCATCCAGGCCGACTTCGACCTGGCCGCGCGCCGCCACCGCAGCATGCCGCCGGAACCGCATTCAGACCTGGTGCTGTTCATGCTCGACCTTGACCACTTCAAACGCGTCAACGACGAATACGGCCACGCCGCCGGCGACGCCGTGCTGCAGCAGACGGCCAGGCTGCTGACCGAGTGCATGCGCAGCTCCGACCACGTCGTGCGCTGGGGCGGCGAGGAATTCCTGCTGGTGGCGCGCTTCATCGACCGCAACGACGCGCCCGCCCTGGCCGAGAAGATCCGCCTCGCCGTCGCCGCCCATGAATTCCACATTCCGGGCGGCCAGGTGCTGCGCAAGACCGTCTCGATCGGCTTCTCCGCTTTCCCTGGCATGCCGGGCCGTCCAAGCGCGCTCACGCCGGAATCGCTGCAGCGCGTGGCCGACGCCGCCCTCTACGCCGCCAAGCACACCTGGCGCGACGCCTGGGTCGGCGTGCAGGCCCGCAGCGGCGAAGGCGGCCTGTCGCGCTTCCTGGCCAACCCGGGCAACGCCATCGAAGCAGGCGACGTCGAAGTGCTGGTGCCCGAGCAGCGCGGCCGCGCCGTCAATTGGCATTAAACGCGAGCGCGGGGCGGAGTATGATGGCTCCATGGACAAGCGGGGGATTGCTATGGCGACTGGGAAATCCATTCTGGCGGCGCTGCTTGCGGCACTTTCCCTGGGTTTGGCCCAAGCGCAGGCACCGGACAAAGCCTTGCGCCTGGCCGCCAACCCCAACCTCTCGGCCATTGAGCTGTTGAACAATTTCGGCCCCCTGGCGCGCGAGCTGGAAAAGGAACTGGGGCGCCCGGTACGCCTGGTGGCCGGCCGCGATTACGACGATACGCTGCACCTGCTCAAAGATGGCCAGGTCGACATCGCCGGCACGGGCGCTTTCGGCTACGTTTCCGCCCACGACGATTTTGGCGCACGCCTTGTGGTGCGCTACGTCGAGGACGACGGCGATTCCTACCACTCGATCATTTTCACCCGCCAGGACTCGGGCCTGCGCAGCGTGGCCGACCTGCGCGGCAAGCGCTTCGCATTCACCGACGTCAAATCCACCTCCGGTTACCTGATGCCGCTGCTTGAGCTTTACCGCAATGGCATCAGGCTGTCGGACCTGGCCAAGGTGGAGCACGTGAAGAAGCAGCCCAATGCCGCCATCGCCGTTTATAACAGGCAGGTCGACGCCGGCGCCATGGCGGACAATCAGCTGAACGAGAAGTATGGCGTCAAGCTCGATGAATTGCGCATCATCTGGCGCTCGCCGCCCATCCCGCACGGCGTATGGATCGCCCGCGCCGACATGGACGAGGCCGAACTGCAACGCATCGCCCAGGCCATCTTGCGCATCTCCCGCAGCGAGGAAGGTCGCAAGGCGCTTGCCACGGCCTCGGTGCGCGGCTTTGCCCCGGCAAGCGATGCGGACTTTGCCTTTGTCCGCAGCGCTGCGCGCCAGATGCAGAAGCTGCCGCGGGAAGCGCGCCAGTAAGGCATGCTAGCGCGGCAGGCAAGGCAGGGAAATCGCGACGCTTGTGCCGGCGCCAGGCGCGCTGTCGATGCGCACCTCGCCACCGAGCGCCTGCACCAGGTTATGCAGGATATGCAGGCCTAGCCCGGCGTGCCCGGCGCCGCGCCGCGTGGTAAAAAAGGGTTCGAATACGCGCGCCAGGGACTCCTCGCGGATGCCGCTGCCGTTGTCGCGCACTGCCAGCTCGGCGCGCGCAGCCTGCACGCGCAGCAGGCGCACCCAGAGCTGCGGCTGCTGCACGCCGTCGAAAGCGTGGTCCAGCACGTTGTTCAGCAGCGCCACCAGCACCTGCACCAGCATGCCGGGGTAATTGTCGAAGACGATGTCCTCGGCCAGCTCGGCGTTTACGGCGATGCCGCGGCGTTGCAACCGGTGCTCGAAGCCCTCCAGCACCGCCCGCACCTGCGGCGCGCCGGCAAATACGCGGCGCTGCTCTTCGCGCTGGTCCGCAGCCACCAGCTTGAAGCGATCGATCAATTGGGCGGCGCGCTGCGCATTGCGCTCGATCAGCAGCGCCACCTCGTGCCCCTGGCGGTTGCTCTCGGCCAGGCGCGTGCGCGTCAGCTCACCGCTCTCCAGCGCACCGGCCAGTTGCTGGTACAGGTGCGTCAGGCCCGAGGCCGACGTCAGGATGTTGCCGATCGGCGTATTCAGCTCATGCGCCATGCCGGCCACCAGCTGGCCCAGCGCGGCCTGCTTTTCCGCCTCCACCAGCTGCAGCTGGGTCCTGCGCAAGCGGTCCAGTGACTCCTCCAGGTCGCGGCTGCGCTGTTCCAGCGAGCGCTCTGCCGCTTTGCGCGCCGTGATGTCCTGCAGCACCCAGATACTGCCTTTCGCCGCGTCGTGCGGGTCGATAGCCTTGCCCTGGAAGCTGCATTCGACCAGGCTGCCGTCCTTGCGCCGGAAGGCGGCCTCGCCAGACGTCGCATGGCCGGCCAGGATGGAGGGGTACAGCAGCATCCCCTGCTCCTCATAGGCGGCGTCGGAGTCATAGTAGATGCGGGTACTCTGCCCTTCCAGCTCGGCGATGGAGTAGCCCAGCATTTCCGCCCAGCCGCGGTTGCAGCGCAGGATGATGCGGTCGCGCACGAACAGGATGCCGACGATGGCGTTGTCGAGGATGGTGCTCTGCTCCAGCAGGCTTTGTTGCAGCGCGTGGGTGCGCTCCGCGATGCGGCGCTCGAGCTCAAGGTTCATCCGGTGCAGCGCCTGTTCGCGCTGCTCCACTTCGCGCCCCATGCGGTTGACGGCGCGCGCCAGTTCCGCCACTTCGGCGCCGCCCTGCTCCGGCAGGCGGCGCGTGTAATCGCCGTCGCCGATGGCACGGCTGGCGGCGGCCGCGTGCTCCAGGTGGTGGGTCAACCACAAGCCGAGCAGGCTCAATACCAGCACGCTGGCCAGGATTTCCGCCCCGGCGATCAAGCTGCCCTGACGCAGCAAGGCGGCGCGTGTCTCGGCGGCGATGCGGGTCGAGAGGCCGATGCGCAGCACGCCCAGCGGCTGGCCGCCAACGACGATGCGCCGCTCCGTGCGGTATTCGCCCTGGGCCACGGCCTGCTCCACGCTGGTGCTGGGCGGCGCCAGCGGCACGCCGCGCGCCAGGCCGACGCGCGCGACCTCGTGGCCATCGGCATCGACAATGCTGGCGTAACTCAGTTCCCGCGCCTCGCCCTGGATGATGGCGCCCAGCATGTCCTGCAGGCCTGCAAAGTCCCGCTCCAGCAGGTAGGGGGCCGTCGCCGCGTTCAGCATCGGCACCACCTGTTCCAGCGTGGCCTGCACGCTGGCGCGCGCCGCCTTGTCGATCAGGCGCACCGAATTGGCGATCAGCAGCGCCAGCAAGGCCAGCTCCACCAGCACGCTGGTCATGACCAGCCTGAAGCGCAGCGAGCGAGGGAAGCGCAGCTTCATGCGGCTCAAAAGGCGTGGCGCAGGCCGCAGCCTATGCCGGTGGGGTCGGCGCCGGGCTGGCGCTGCGCCAGGCCCGGCACCACCGGGTTGGCGTCGAAGTCGTACAGCGCCTGGCCATCGTTGAAAATACGCGTGTAAAAAAGTCCCAGCGTACTGCGTTTGCTCAGCGTGTAGTGGTACAGCAGGGCGAGCTGGCGCGCGCCGGTGGCGCCGATATTGCTGCGGGCGCATTGTCCGATTTGCGCGGCCGCGCCGGCGCATCGCAGCTGGCGCGCCAGGCTCCATTGCAGCATCAGGTCGTGCTGCGCGCGCCGCCACATCAGGCCCGCCGTCCAGGCATCGCGCTGCACCGAGCCGTGGCCGCCACCGAACTCGCCGCGCGAGCCCAGCCGGTCCCAGCCGGCAACCGCGCTCCACACGGCGCCGGCATACCGCAGCACCAGCCGGTTTTCCCAATCGCTCGAATCGCCCTGGGCCAGCTTTTGTTGCGCCCTGCGGTTCTCGTAGGCCCAGCCGGCGAACCATGCCCCCGCTTCGTAATTGATGCCGATACCTAGCGTGCGGTCATCCAAGCCGTGCGGCCGAGCCTCGCCGGGAGACCACAGCAGGGTCGACGACCAGCCGGCCGGTGCCGGCAACGTGTACTGCACCGAATTGGCGAGGCGGGCATTCAGGCCGGCGTGCAGGCCGTTCAGGGTTGTCATCAGCCCGATATTGTTGGCAATCGAAGTCGAACCCGGCACAAAATTCAGGCGGCCGCCCAGCGCCCGCATGGGGGTGGTCATGAAGCCCAGGCGCAGCGTGCCAAGCGGTCCGGCCAGGCCGGCAAAGGTGTCGCGCGAATTGAGTCCGCCGCTGCCGGTATCGACGTTGATGCCGCCTTCGATCTGGAACATCGCCTTCCAGCCATCGGGAAGGTTTTCGCTGCCCCGGAAGCCAAATCCCGAACTGTTGCTGCTGACGCGCGACTGTCGGTCAACCTGCCCGGCATGCACAACTTCCGCCGTGACGTCCAGGGTACCGAAGGGAGTGACAGGCGTCTGCGCCAGGGCCGACAATGCGGCCAGCGCGAGTATGGGGCCAGTCAACAAGGTTATCCTTATCATCACTTGCTCCCGCGGCCAGCAGCCGCCCGTCTCTGGATGGTAGCACCATTGCGAAAAGGGTAAAATGGCGGGCTTGATTCCACGCCAGAGGGCGTTGCATTACCGACACTGACCCCATGACCACCCTGCCATCCGAAATCAACCCTGACGCCGTCAAGAACAGCCCGGCCGAAAAAGTCACCCCGATGATGCAGCAATACCTGCGCATCAAGGCCGATTACCCGACCATGCTGGTGTTCTACCGGATGGGCGACTTTTACGAACTGTTCTTCGACGACGCCGAAAAGGCCTCCCGCGTCCTCGGCATCACGCTGACGGCACGCGGCAGCCAGAACGGCGTGCCGATCAAGATGGCGGGCGTGCCCTTCCACTCGCTGGACGGCTACCTGGCCAAGCTGGTCAAGGTCGGCGAATCCTGCGCGATCGCGGAGCAGATCGGCGACCCGGCATTGGCCAAGGGTCCGGTCGAACGCAAGGTGGTGCGCGTGGTGACGCCGGGCACCCTGACCGATTCGGACCTGCTGCCGGAGAAGTCGGAACGCCCCCTGCTGGCGATGACGATGATCAACAATCGCAAGCACGTCACGTGCGGCCTGGCCTGGCTGTCGCTCGCTTCCGGCGCGCTGCGCCTGATGGAATTCTCGGGCGACCAGCGCAGCGTCAACCTGCGCCTGCAACAGGAGCTGGAACGCATTGCCCCCGCCGAAATCCTGCGCGGCGACGATGCCGACATGTTCGACGATATCTCGGTCTGCCACGTCAACAACGTGCCGGCCTGGCATTTCGACGTGGTGCACGGCCACAAGGCGCTGCTGGACCAGTTGGCCGTGGCCACCCTGACCGGCTTCGGCGCGGAAGGCCTGGGCGCAGCGTTCGGTGCGGCAGGCGCCCTGCTGCGCTACGCCCAGTCGACCCAGGGCCGCGGCCTGCAGCACGTCAAGAGCCTGTCCTGCGAAACGGAAAACGAATACATCGGCCTGGACGCGGCTACCCGCCGCAACCTGGAATTGACGGAAACCATCCGCGGCCAGGAGTCCCCTACCCTGTTCTCGCTGCTGGACCACTGCCGCACCGCCATGGGTTCGCGCCTGCTGCGCCACTGGCTGCACCATGCGAAACGCGACCAGTCGGTGGCCCGCGCGCGCCACGACGCCATCGCCGCGCTGATGCAGCACGACACCACCGGCTCCCTGGCCTACCATCTGGCGCAAGTGCCGGACATCGAACGCATCACTACCCGCGTGGCGCTGCTGTCGGCCCGCCCGCGCGACCTGTCGGCCCTGCGCGACGGCCTGCAGCAGCTGCCCAAGCTGCAGCACTCCATGCAGCGCGCCCTGAGCCACGACAACGCACAAGGCTTGCTGGCCAAGCTGCACCATGGCCTGAACGAACCGCAGGAATGCGTCAGCCTGCTGGTGCGCGCCATCATGCCGGAACCGGCCACCATGGTGCGCGACGGCGGCGTGATCGCACGCGGCTACGACGCCGAACTGGACGAACTGCGCGGCCTGTCCGAAAACGCCGGCCAGTTCCTGGTCGACCTTGAAACCCGCGAACGCGAACGCACGGGCATCGCCAACCTGCGTGTCGAATACAACCGCGTGCACGGCTTCTACATCGAAGTGACCAACGGCCAGGCCGACAAGGTGCCGGAAGACTACCGCCGCCGCCAGACCCTGAAAAACTGCGAACGCTACATCACGCCGGAACTGAAGGCGTTCGAAGACAAGGCCCTGTCGGCGCAGGACCGCGCGCTGGCACGCGAAAAAATGCTGTACGACGAGCTGCTGGCCGCACTGGCCCCCTTCATCGGCCAACTGCAGGCCATCGCCCAGGCCCTGGCGCAGGTCGACACCCTGTGCGCCCTGGCCGAACACGCGCTGCGCAACAACTGGTGCGCGCCGAACCTGGTGGCAGAGCCCTGCATCAATATCGTCGAAGGCCGCCATCCGGTGGTGGAAAACCAGATCGAGCGCTTCATCGCCAACGACTGCAAGCTGCTGGCCGAGCGCCGCCTGCTGCTGATCACCGGTCCGAACATGGGCGGTAAATCGACCTTCATGCGCCAGGTCGCCCTGATCACCCTGCTGGCCTACGTGGGCAGTTACGTACCGGCTGCCAGCGCCACCATCGGCCCGATCGACCGCGTCTTCACCCGCATCGGCGCGACCGACGACCTGGCCGGCGGCCGTTCCACCTTCATGGTCGAAATGACCGAGGCAGCCACCATCCTGAACGGCGCCACCGAGCATTCGCTGGTGCTGATGGATGAAATCGGCCGCGGCACGTCCACTTTCGACGGCCTGGCGCTGGCGTGGGCGATTGCGCGCCACCTGATCGAATCGAGCCGCAGCTTCACGCTGTTCGCGACCCACTACTTCGAGCTGACCCAGTTGCCCGAAGCGCATCCCACCGCCGCCAACGTGCACCTGTCGGCAGTGGAGCACAAGGATTCCATCGTCTTCCTGCACGCGGTGCAGAACGGCCCGGCCTCGCAAAGCTACGGTTTGCAGGTGGCGCAGCTGGCCGGCGTGCCGCAGCCGGTGATCAAGGCCGCGCGCAAGCACCTGGCGCGCCTGGAAGCGCAGGCGCTGGACGCCACCCCGCAGCTGGACCTGTTCGCCGCGCCGGTGGCCGATGCCAACGACGACGAGGCGCCGGTAGCCGCAGCCGCCGATCCGCGTGCCGGGGAATTGCTGGCCGCGCTGGACGGCATCGATCCCGACGCCATGACCCCGCGCGAAGCGCTGGACCGCCTGTACCAGCTCAAGCGCCTGGCGCAGGCATGATGCCGCAACGCGCCCCGCGCCACCTGGCCGCCTGCGCTGTGCTGGCAGCGGCCATGCTGTCCGCACCAGCCTTGCTTTGCGGGTCCACCGCCTCCGCCGCGCAGTCCGCACCGGCTGCGCAGGCGCGCAGCGAGAAGGCCACGCCGCGCAAAGGCGACTTCAGCTTCGTCCTGCTCGGCCATAATTTTGGCAAGGACGGCGGCGATGCCGAAGTGCGCCGCATGCTGGCCGACGCCGACCGCGCCGACCCGGCCTTCATCATCGCCACCGGCATCAAGTCGGCCGGCGAGCCCTGCACGGACCGGCTGTACGAAGCGCGCCGCGATTTGATGAACAGCGCGGAACACCCTGTGGTCGTGCTGCCAGCCGGCAGCGACTGGACCGAGTGCCGCAACTCAAACGGCAAATCGAACGCAACCGAACGCCTGAACCGCATCCGCGAATTGTTCTTCGCCGAACCGGAATCGCTGGGTACGCGCAAGCTGGCCGTCAGCCGCCAGTCCGCCATCGCCAAGTTCCGCGACTACGCGGAGAACACCTACTGGGAGCAGGACAACATCCTGTTCGTCACCATCAACGTCCCGGCAAAGAACAACCACTACCTTAGCGAGGCAGGCCGCAACAGCGAGTATGAAGACCGCATGGTGGCCAACCGCGCGTGGCTGCACCGCGCCTTCCTGACGGCCAAACGCAAGAAGCTGGCGGGCATGGTGCTGGTGATGGATGGCGACATCGGCGCCCATGTGGAGCAAGGCTTCTTCGCCCGTCTGTCGCAAAAACGGGATGGGTTCACGGAGATCCGCCGCATCGTGCGCTCGCAGGCCGACAAATACACCGGCCAGCTGCTGCTGGTGGACAACCGCAAGCAGGACAAGGCCGCGCCGGCGATTACCTGGACCAGGAACGTCGGCCACCTGTCGCTGGGCGCTGAATGGACGGCGCTGCGCGTGATATCCGGCAGCGCTGCCCTGTTCACACTGGGCGCCGATTAAGCAGCCCGCAAAAAAAAATCCCCGCGCTGGCGGGGATTTTTTTTAGTGGATCGGGTGCGTGCGGAAGTGATCGCCTTCCTCGCCCTCGTCACCTTCTTCATCATCGTGATGGTGGCCATGGGCGCCGTGCACGTGCTCATGGGCGATTTCCTCTTCGGTGGCGGCGCGTACGTCCACCACTTTCAATTCGAAGCGCAGGGCCATGCCGGCCAGCGGGTGGTTGCCGTCCAGGACCACTTTGTCTTCAGCGATCTCGGTCACGGTGAAAATCATCGCGTCGTCGTCTTCGCCGCCCTCAGGCAGGCCTTCGAACTGCATGCCGACTTCCAGCGGCTCCGGCAGGCGCGCGCGCTCTTCCACTTTCAGCAGATTCGGATCGTAATCGCCAAAGGCGTCTTCCGGTTCAATCTGGATCGTGGTTGCGTAGCCGACATCTTTGCCGTCCAGTTCTTCTTCGATCTTTGGCAGGGTGTTCTCGTAGCCACCGTGCAGGTAAACCATAGGCTGGCGACCGTCTTCGATCAGATTGTTCTGCGCGTCGGACAGTTTGTACTCCACCGTCACAACGGTATTCTTGGCGATCTTCATTGAGCTTCCTTTCTTTTCTAAGCTGGGAAGGATTATACCGCTTGCTATAATCGCCCCCATGAAAAAACTCACTCTCCTGGGCGGCATCACGCCCGAACAATTCCTGCGCGATTACTGGCACAAAAAGCCGCTGCTGATCCGCCAGGCCGTGCCCGGCTTCCAGCCGCTGCTGCCTTTCGACAAACTGGCCGAACTGGCCACCAAGGACTACGTCGAAAGCCGCCTGGTGACCAAGACGGACGGCAGCTGGGATATGCAGCACGGCCCGCTGAAATCGCTGCCTCCCCGCAGCGAGCGCGAATGGACCATGCTGGTGCAAGGCGTCAACCTGCAGGACGACAAGGCGGACGAGCTGCTGCGCCAATTCCGCTTCCTCCCTGATGCGCGCCTGGACGACCTGATGGTGAGCTTCGCCACCGACGGCGGCGGCGTCGGCCCGCATTTCGATTCATATGACGTGTTCCTGCTCCAGGCCCAGGGCCAGCGCCGCTGGAAAATCAGTGCGCAGAAAGACCTTACCCTGATCGAAGGCCTGCCGCTGAAGATCCTGAAGAAATTCAAGGCCACCGAGGAATTCGTCCTCGAGCCGGGCGATATGCTCTACCTGCCGCCGCATTACGCCCACGACGGCGAAGCGATCGGCGATTGCCAGACTTATTCGATCGGCTTCCGTTCCCCGTCCTACCAGGAGCTGGGAGAAGCCTTCCTTCAGTTCATGGCCGACTCGATCGACCTGCCTGGCCGTTATGCCGACCCGGACCTGGAACCGACCAATAAGCCAGCTGAAATTCCGAAAGCCATGCTGTCGAAACTGGCCGATGAATTGAATAAAGTCAGTTTCACCGAAGACGACTTCGCCATCTTCCTGGGCGAATACCTGTCCGAACCGAAGCATAATGTGTTCTTCCAGCCCCTGGAAAAGCCGCTAACTGCAGGCAAATTCCAGCAAGCTGCCGAGAAAAAGGGGGTTACCCTCTCGCGCAAGACGCAAATGCTGTATCGCGGCAAGAACGTCTTCATCAATGGCGAATCGTTTGCCATGAACAAGGCCGACAAGAGCGCGCTGGAAACCCTGGCCAATACGCGCGGGCTGGATGGCGCCGCCGTAGCAAGCGCTTCCGAGGACGTGCTGGAGGCCCTTTACGCCTGGTACACCGACGGCTGGCTGGAACTGAATAAATAGATGGAGATCAGGATGGAAAAGCAGCTTTTTGACAGCCGTACCCAGTTCCAGGCCCTGCTGCTGGACTGCATTTCCCAAGCCCGCCTGACGCTGCAGATGTTCGACCCCAACTATGAATGGTGGCAGCTGGGCCATTCCAAGACGGACGCCCTGCTGCGCCACTTCCTCCAGCACCAAGGCCGCCTGCAACTGGTCGCCCACAGCAATGCCCATCTGGAACGCAACGAACCGCGCTTCCTCAAGCTGCTTGAGGATTACTCGCACCAGATCGAATGCCGGCTGACGACGCGCAGTATCCGCACCCTGACCGACTCGTTCTGCATCGCCGACGGTGTCACCATCGTGCGGCGCTTTCATTCCGACCATTTCCGTGGTGAGGCGGATATTAATAATCCTTCGTCAACGCAAATCAGCCTGGAACGTTATGAGGCTATCTGGGCTGAAACCCAGCCGGGTTTGCGGCCAGGAACCACTGGCTTGTAAGCCGGAAAACTGTAAAATGCTGCGGTTCGAGGTTGTCCGGTGATCGCTGCAGTTGCATGCAATACGGAGCGGTAAAAAAATATTGCGTTTTCGCAAAATAGTTGCGTAAACAATCCGTTTTGCTATTGCGACGCAGCAGAAAACGCTATAATATCCGGTGTGTTTCCGTGTCTGGTCGACCTTTTTCTGAAGGTTGGAAAGGCCGACGAAACGCCGTACGAGCGATAATTACCGGTAATTATTCATCGCAACATTGTTAATATTTTTGTTGTTATTTAAGGAAAACAAATGAAAAAATCCCTGCTGATCGCCTCCCTGCTGGCCGTTGCTCTGGCTGCTTGCTCCAAGAAAGAAGAAGCTCCAGCCCCAGTAGCTACCCCAGAAGCAGCTGCTCCAGCAGCCGCTCCTGCAGCTCCAGCAGCTGACGCAGCTGCTCCTGCTGCTGCTCCAGCCGCTGACGCTGCTGCTGCTGCCGCTTCCGCTGCTTCCGCAGCTGCTGACG
>JBCNPK010000034.1:0-62798 GCA_039593355.1 Pseudoduganella sp. | reverse complement strand
CCGCCTCGGAGGTCTGGCCGGCGTTGACTTCCACGTCCAGCCACATCTTGCAGTTCACCTCGTGGTCGGAGCAATCCACGCCGGCCGAGTTGTCGATCGCATCGGTGAAGATGCGGCCGCCGGCCAGGGCGAACTCGATACGGCCGGCCTGGGTCGCCCCCAGGTTGCCGCCTTCCGCCACCACCTTGCAGCGCAGCTCGTTGCCGCTGACGCGGATATTGTCATTGGCGCGGTCTTTCACCTGCGCGTGGGTCTCGGTGGAGGACTTGATGTAGGTGCCGATACCGCCGTTGTAGAACAGGTCCACCGGCGCCAGCAGGATACGGTGCATCAGTTCTTCCGGCGTCAGCGAGGTCTCTTCGATATCCAGTGCAGCGCGGACTTCAGGCGACAGCTCGATGGTGCGCGCGGTACGCGGGAATACGCCGCCACCCTTCGAGATCAGCTCCTTGTTGTAGTCGTCCCACGAGGAGCGCGGCAGCGCGAACATGCGCTGGCGTTCGGCGAAGGACTTCGCGGTGTCCGGGTTTGGATCCAGGAAGATGTGGCGGTGGTCGAAGGCCGCCAGCAGCTTGATCTGGTTGGACAGCAGCACGCCGTTGCCGAACACGTCGCCCGACATATCGCCCACGCCCACCACGGTGAACGGGGTGGTGTTCATGTCGTGGCCCATCTCGTAGAAGTGGCGTTTGACCGCTTCGAACGCACCCTTGGCGGTAATGCCCATCTTCTTGTGGTCATAGCCGTTGGAGCCGCCCGACGCGAACGCGTCGCCCAGCCAGAAGCCGCGCTTCACGGCGATGCTGTTGGCGATGTCGGAGAAGGTTGCGGTGCCCTTGTCGGCTGCCACCACCAGGTACGGGTCGTCGTTGTCGTAGCGCACGGTGTCTTCAGGCGGCACGATCTTGCCCAGCACGCGGTTGTCGGTCATTTCCAGCAGGCTGGCGATGAACAGGCGATAGACCGCTTCGCCTTCCGCAGCCACCACGTCGCGCGGCGCGTCTTTCGGCATCTGCTTGCAGACGAAGCCGCCCTTG
This sequence comes from Pseudoduganella sp., assembly GCA_039593355.1. GTDB lineage: Bacteria > Pseudomonadota > Gammaproteobacteria > Burkholderiales > Burkholderiaceae_D > Rugamonas. Next base: position 61,761 of record JBCNPK010000034.1, on the reverse strand, counting down.
GCGCCGGCCGGCACGATCACGGCGTTCTTCACCATCTGCGCCTTCACCAGGCCCAGGACTTCGGTGCGGTAATCTTCCATGCGATCCGACCAGCGCAGGCCGCCGCGGGCAACCGGGCCGCCGCGCAGGTGTACGCCTTCGAAGCGGCGCGAGAACACATAAATCTCGCGGAACGGACGCGGTTCCGGCACCAGGTGCAGGTTGCTGGTGTCGAACTTGAAGATGATCTTGTCGCCCTGGCCGCCGTTCTGGAAGTAGTTGGTGCGCAGGGTCGCCAGCATCAGGTCGATCATCGCTGCCACGATCACCTCGGTGTCGGCGTGGTTGATCGACGGCAGGCGGCCCTTGATGGCCAGCAGCTTGTCCTTGGCCGCGTTGCGGGTAGCCTCCGGCAGGGCCGGGTCGAAGCGCTCTTTCCAGGCATCGACCAGTTCCTTCACCAGGGCCGGCTGGCGGCGCAGGGTTTCGGCGATATAGCGCACCGAGAACTGGGTACCGGCCTGGCGCCAGTAGCTCATGTAGGCGCGCACCAGCTGCACTTCGCGCAGGCGCAGGCCGCCTTCGACCACCAGGCCATTCAGGCGGCCGTCTTCGGCTTCGTTGTTGAACAGGGCGTTGAACAGTTCTTCCGCCACTTCCACCACGCCGGGACGCGACAGCTCGCTCGCGCTCTGCGCATCGACCGCCAGGCTGGTCACGTAGTGCTTCTTTCCGTCGTTGGTGCGGATGGTGTGCGCCGATTCGCGCTCGATTGCCACGCCGGCGTTATGCAGCGCAGGCAGGATCGACGACAGTGCGGGCACGCGGTCCACGGAGTAGAGGCGGATGGTGGTGGAGGCATTGCCTTCCGATGGCAGCTCGACGCGCACGGCAACGCGCTCGCCCATGCCGTTGCGCAGGATCTTGTCCAGGTCGTGGAAGGCGACGTTCGGCGGGGTGGCGGCCACGTAGTCGACCGGCAGCGTGGAGCACAGCTTGCGCAGGCTGTTGCGCAGCGGCTCTTCGCCCACCTTGTCTGCCAGTTCGGAGAAGCGGTCATGCCAGCCGTCCAGCACCGTCAACAGCGGACGCTGGATATCGCTTTCCAGGTCCAGCGGATAGCGTGCGGCGTGCGCGATCAGGTAGAGGCGGGCGAGCGGGCCGTCCGACACCAGGGTCTGCGAGCTGACATGCGTGGCGCCGGAGCTGTCCTGCAGGGCGCGCGCCAGCGCGTGCGCCACGGATGCCGAGTAGCGTTCGCGCGGCAGGTAGACCAGCACGTTCAGGTGGCGCGCATATACGTCGCGGCGGGCAAACACCTTGGCGCGCGGCTGCTTGTACAGCGACACCACGGCGCCGCACACTTCGGCCAGCCATTCCGGTTCCGCCTCCAGCGCTTCCGTGCGCGGCAGCGATTCCAGGATCTCGATGAACTTCTCGGCGCGGAAGCCGGTTTCGCGCACGCCGGCGATCTTCAGCACTTGCGCGATGCGGCCGCGCGCGAACGGCAGGCGGGCCAGCGGGGTCAGGTTGGCGGCGCGGGTGAACAGGCCGACGAAGCAGTGCTCGCCCAGGATGGCGCCCTTGCCGTCGGTGTGGCGCACGCCGATAAAGTCCAGCGACTGGTCGCGGTGCAGCGTGCCGCCCACGTCGGCCTTGACGATCGACAGGGTGTGCGCGCGCTTGGATAGGGTATCGAAGTCGCCCGGGATGTTGGCCAGGCAGGTGCCATAGATCGGGTGCGAGGTATCCTGCAGCACGCCGATGCGGCTTGGGATATCGCGTTCCAGTTCGCGTGCGCCCGGCTTCACCTGGTAGTAGGCGTAGCCGTGCACTTCGAAGCCTTCATCGCGGGCCCATTGCAGGAATGCCGCTACTTCCTGGCCTTCTTCGCCGTGGGCGGAAGATTCGTCGGCCACGGCGGTGAAGCGGTCCTTCATCGCGGCCTGGTCGCGCTTCACGACGGCGGCGTCGCGCGCCACCATTTCGATTCGGTCGGTCAGTTCTTTCAGCGCGCCGTCTTCCAGTTTTTCGGACAGCAGGCACAGGACCATGGATTCGAGCTTGTCGCCCTTTTGGCCGACTGCTTCAACGCTGCCATCGGCGCCGCGGCGGACCGGCAGCACGGCGTTCAGCACACCGTTGGAGCCGACGCGCAGCTTGCGCATGGCGATCACGATCGAGTCGACCAGGTAGGGCATGTCGTCGTTGACGATCAGCAGTGCGGTGGCGTGGCCGCCGCGCGCTTCTTCGTATTGGAGCTTGGCGATCTGGCAGCCGGAACCGGTGCGCTTGGCCAGCTGGGTGAAACCTTCCACAAGGACTGGCGCCAGGCTGCCGGGAGACAGGTCGGCCAGGTCTTCATCGTCCAGGGAGCCGAGCCAGGCTTCGATCAGTTGCGCTATCGGGCCGCTGGTTTTGACCAGTTCGAGCGTTTGCTTGCGCAACTCTTGTGGCATTTGTTTCATCTGCTTCTCCAAATACGTTGTGGGTATCTTTGCTTCTTTAAACCCGGTAAACCTGGGTACGACCCAAGGGGCGGACCCTGTCTGCTCGTCAGCCGCGGGTGAACAGACAGGGTCTGACCCTTGGGTCAGACCCAGACTTGCCGGGTTTTACAGATCGTATAGGCCGGGTAAGCCAAGGATCTGTTCCAGCTCTTTCAATGCGGTATGCACTTCAACAGCCAATTGCGGATCTGCTAAATCTTTTGGTTCCAAATGGTCGCGGTAGTGTTTCTCCACCCACGCGACCAGGCTATGGTACAGCGTTTCTGTCATCACGACGCCCTGGTGCATGGCCGCCGCTTCCTCGTCGGTCAGCGCCACGCGCAGGCGCAGGCAAGCCGGCCCGCCGCCGTTGCGCATCGACTGGCGCAGGTCGAAATGAATCAGCTCATTCACTGGACCGCCGGAGGCAACGAGCTTCTCCAGGAATGCCGCAACAGCAGGAATCTCCTGGCACTCATGCGGCGTCACCAGCGCCATCTTGCCGTCCGGCTTGGACAGCAGCTGCGTGTTGAACAGGTAGGAGGAAACCGCATCCGCCACCGACACTTCGGCGGTGGGCACGCGAATGGCCACCAGCTCCGCGCCTACGCCCTGCATGGCGGAGCGAATCGCGGCCAGCGCGCCATGTTCGTCGGCAAACGCCTGCTCGTGATAGAACAGCACATTGCCATTACCCACTGCGATCACGTCGTTGTGGAACACGCCCTGGTCGATCACGTCCGGGTTCTGCTGCACGAACACGCAGCGCGCAGGATCCAGGCCATGCAGGCGGGCCACCGCTTGTGAAGCTTCCAGCGTATGACGTGCCGGGAATTTCTTCGGTGCCGGAGCGCTCGGATCGAACTCCACGCGGCCGTAGACGAACAGTTCCACGGCAGGATTGCCATGCTGGTCGCACAGGCGGGTATGGTTGGCCGCGCCCTCGTCGCCGAAGGCCGGCGTGCCAGGCAGCGCATCGTGGACCGCGAAGAAGCGCGGGTCCTTGAAGATGGCGCGCAGGGCGCGGGCCGACTGCACGTGCTCGAAGGCGCGGTGCAGCTTGTTGTTCAGGTTAGCGGCGGTAAAGTGCACGCGGCCGTCCGACGTGTCGGCCGACGGGCTGACGGTAGCAGCGTTGGCGGTCCACATCGGCGAAGCCGAATAGGCGCAAGCCAGGACCACCGGCGAATCGTTGTAAGCCTTGGCGATCACGTCGGCATCCGAGCCGGTGTAGCCCAGGCTGCGCAACAGGCGGAAGTTCGGACGGTCCTGCGGCGGCAACAGCGCCTGGGCGAAGCCGCGCCTGGCGAGCTCGCGCATCTTGGCCAGGCCCTGCAGGGCGGCCTGCTTCGGATTGGAAGCGCTCTTGACGTTGTTGAAGGAAGCGACGTTACCGAACGACAGGCCGGCGTAGTTGTGCGACGGGCCAACCAGGCCGTCGAAGTTGTATTCGCGTGCTGGGCGCATGGTCATCCTCAGAAGTTCATGCCAGGCGACAGCTTGGCAGGCATTTCAAGGGCGCTGTTCTCGATCGACGCGACCGGGTAGGCGCAATAGTCCGCCGCATAGTAGGCGCTGGGGCGGTGGTTGCCGGACTTGCCGACGCCGCCGAACGGCGCCGAGCTGGCCGCGCCGGTAGTCGGGCGGTTCCAGTTCACGATGCCTGCGCGGGCGCGCACCTGGAACTTCTGCCACAGCGATTCGTCGGTCGAGATCAGGCCGGCAGCCAAGCCGTAGCCGGTGTTGTTTGCGGCGCGGATCGCCGCGTCGAAATCGTCGACGCGGATGATTTGTGCCAGTGGGCCGAACCATTCCTCGTCAGGGATGCCCTTGGCGTCGGTGGTGTCCACGATGCCGGCCGAAACGAATCCGGTGCCCGGCTCCAGCTGGCGCATTTCCAGCAGCATCTTGCCGCCCTTGGCCACCATATCGGCTTGCGCCTCGATCAGGCGCTCGGCCACCGCAGCGGAAACCACGGGTCCCATGAACGGCGCAGGTTCCGCGGCCGGCGCGCCCACGCCCAGCTTCGACGCCACTTCCACGAAGCGCTTGACGAAGGCATCGCCCTGCTCGCCCTTCTGCACGATCACGCGGCGCGCGCAGGTGCAGCGCTGGCCGGCGGAAATGAAGGACGAGGAAATCGCCATGAACACGGCCGCGTCGATATCGGTCGGGTTCCACACGATCAGCGGATTGTTGCCGCCCATTTCCAGCGCCAGCAGCTTGCCTGGCTGGCCGCCGAACTGCTTGTGCAGGGCTGCGCCAGTCTGGCTCGAGCCGGTGAACAGCACGCCGTCGATTTCCTGGTTCTGGCCCAGCGCGATGCCGGTCTCGCGGCCGCCGTTGACCAGGTTGATCACGCCGGCTGGCACGCCGGCCTTTTCCCAGAGCGCCACGGTCTTGATGGCGGTGCGCGGCGCGTATTCGCTAGGCTTGAACACCACCGTGTTACCCGCGATCAGCGCAGGCACGATATGGCCGTTCGGCAGGTGCCCAGGGAAGTTATAGGGACCGAACACGCCAAACACCCCATGCGGGCGGTGGCGCAGCACCGCCTCACCGTCGGCTACCTTGCTGCGGCTCTCGCCGGTGCGGTTGCCGTAGGCGGTGATCGAGATATCGACTTTGTTGGCCATGGTGGTCACTTCGGTGCGCGCTTCCCACAGCGGCTTGCCGACTTCTTCGGAAATGGTCTGCGCCAGGTCTTCCGCGTTTTCTTTCAGCAGGTCGCGGAATCTGGTGACGATGGCGATGCGCTCTTCCAGCTGGCCATAGGCCCAGGCTTCAAAAGCGGCACGCGCAGCTTGCGCCGCTTCCGCCACGTCGTCGGCGGTCGATTCCTGCGAGGAGTAGGTGCGCTTGCCGGTGGCCGGGTTGGTGGTCACGATAGTCTCGCCGTGACCGGATTTCCATTGGCCGTTGATGAAATTGCTCAGTTCAGACATTCTGGTTCTTCCTCACGTTGAGAGACAGTGTGCGCACGGTGTCGCCGGAGTGGCAGTGCAGCAGTGCTTGTTCTTCCTTGGACAGGTCGATGCTGCCGTCGGACGGATTGGCGTCGGTCAGGATCATGCGGAAGTCCTGCATGACTGTGTTCGATACCAGGTAGGATTCGTTGGTGTGCAGCGCACAGGCGTGGGCCGTGTCGGTATCGCGCTCCACAATGGCCAGTTCGCTGTCGCGCATCGCGCGCAGCTCGCTCACGCGGGCCTGCAGCACCGGGCCGGCGTCGAAGATGTCGACATAGCCTTCGTAGTGCAGGCCTTCCTGCTCCAGCAGGCGGCGCGCAGGCGCGGTGGCCTGGTGCACCTTGCCGATGGCTTCCTGTGCATCTTTCGGCAGGTAGTCGACGTACAGCGGCTGGCGCGGCATCAGCTCCGCGATGAAGGACTTCTTGCCCAGCGCGGTCAAGTCGTCGACGTGGTGGAAGTCCATCTTGAAGAAGTGGCGGCCCAGGCCTTCGTAGAACGGCGAGCTGCCGTCTTCGGCCTGGTAGCCGCGCATCTCGGCGATGATCTTCTGCTCGAACAGGTGCGGGAACTGGGCGATGAACAGGAAGCGCGATTTGGACAGCAGCTTGCCGTTGTTGCCCTGGCGGTAGTCCGGGTGCAGGAACAGGGAGCACAGCTCGGAGCAGCCGGTCAGGTCGTTCGACAGGTACAGCGTGTCCATACGGGTGAACACGTTCAGCTCGCGGCTGGAGTGCACCAGGGTGCCGATGCGGTAGTTGTAGAAAGGCTCGGTCAGGCCGACCGCGCCCTTGATGGCGCACACGCCGGCCAGGCGGCCGGTATCGGTGTCTTCCATCACGAACATGTAGTCGCGTTCTTCCGGCGGGATGGTTTCGGCGAAGGACGCCACGGCCACGGCGACGCGGTCGCCCATCATCTTCATGTCCGGCTTGAGCGTGGTCATGCCGGTGCCTACCTGGCTGGCCAGGTTGAACAGTCCGTCCAGGTCATTCGCTTTAATGGCGCGTACAACTAGCATAGGTTTTCTCGTTCTTAAATGCGGACGCAGGTCACGGTGTCGCCCTCTTCCACGCGCAGGGTTTCCTGGGCTTCCCTGGACAGGCAGACGGTATCGGTGTTCTCCAGCGGCGCGCAATTGATCGTCACGGCGCGGAAACGCTGGTCGGGGCCGGTGCATACGGCGTAAGTGGCAACGGCATCGCTGGCCTGGGTGCCGTTCGCGCTGGCCACGCGGCGCGGCAGCGAAGAGCTGAAGGTGCGCAGCGTGTGCTTGTGCGCCTGCAGGATCGGGCCGCCGTCGAAGATGTCGATGTACTCGTCGGCTTCGAAGCCTTCGGAGGTCAGCAGGTTGAAGGCCAGCTCTCCGCTCGGGTGGATCTGGCCCATCACGGCTTGCGCATCGCCGGGCAGCAGCGGCACATACACCGGATAGTGCGGCATCAGCTCCACGATCAGGGTGCGGTTACGGGCGCCGCCGATCACGCGCTCGGCATCGAGGAAGTCCATCTTGAAGAACTTGCGGCCCAGCGCGTCCCAGAACGGCGAACCGCCGTTTTCATCGGTCAGGCCGGCCAGCGGCACGAAGAAGCGGTCGCCGAAGCGGTGCGGCGCCTGCACGGCAAACAGCAGGCGGGAACGCGACAGCAAGGCCGCTTCCGGACGGTGCGCCACGCTGGCGTCGACGTAGAAGCCGGACAGCTGCGAGTAGGCGGTCAGCTCGGAACACAGCGTCAGCGCGTGCACGCTGTGGCTGATGTTCAGGTCGCGCGAAACTTGCTGGATAACGTCGTTGCGGAAGGAAAAGTAAGTGCCGTTCGAGCCTGCGGAGGCGTGGATGGCGGCGGTGCCGACAATCTTCTTGTCAGCCAGCGACTCCATCACGAACATGTACGACTCTTCGCTCGGGATGTCGACATGGGCGGAGAAGGAAGCGATGGAACGTTCGACTGCCTGCTCGATCTTTTCGCGCGTCTTCGGCAGGGTATGAACACCCGGCATGCTGACCGCGGCCAGTGATTCGAGGGCGGCGATGTCGGCGGTTTCTACCGGACGGACTACGTACATTGGGTACTCCTCTTTGTTCTTCTCTAAAACGAAACCCGGTAAATCCGGGTCAGGCCCAAGGGCCTGACCCTGTCAGCGCGGCGTGCAGTGGATGGGTCTGACCCTTGGGTCTGACCCAGGTTTGCCGGGTTTAGGCCTTGGTCAGCTCAGCAACAGCCAAGCGAATCAGGCGGTCCGCCTCATCGATCTGGGCATCGGACACGATCAGCGCTGGCGCCAGGCGCACCACGTCGGTGCCAGCGATCAGGATCATCAGGCCCTGTGCTTCAGCGGCGCGCTGGATATCCTTGGAACGGCCTTTGAACGGCTCAGCCACAACCAGGCCCAGCAGCAGGCCTGCGCCACGCACAGCCGAGAACACCTGCGGGAAATCGCGCACCAGGCCTTCCAGCTTGCCGATCAGCTTCTCGGAAGCCTCTTTCACGCGCGCCAGGAAGGCCGGCTGGTTGATGGTTTCCAGCACGGTCAGCGCCACGGTGGCAGCCAGCGGGTTGCCGCCGTAGGTGGTGCCGTGGGTGCCCACTGCCAGGTGCTTGCCCAGCTCGTCGGTGGTCAGCATGGCGCCGATCGGATAGCCGTTGCCCAGCGCCTTGGCCGAGGTCAGGATGTCCGGAGTCACGCCGTAGCCCTGGTAGGCGAACAGGGAGCCGGTACGGCCCATGCCGCACTGCACTTCGTCGAAGATCAGCACGGCGTTGTGCTTGTCGCACAGCTCGCGCAGGGTCTTCAGGTATTCAGGATTGCCCGGCATCACGCCGCCCTCGCCCTGCACCGGCTCAACGATCACGGCGCAGACGTCATCGCCGATGGCAGCCTTGGCCGCTTCGATATCGTTGTAAGGGATGTGGTCGATCGATGGCGGCAGCGGCTCGAAACCTTCGGTGTACTTGACCTGGCCGCCGACGGAGACAGTGAACAGGGTACGGCCGTGGAAGGAGTTCAGGCAGGACACGATGCGCGGCTTCTTGTCGCCGTACTTGGCATGGGCGGCTTTACGGGCCAGCTTCAGGGCCGCTTCGTTGGCTTCGGCGCCGGAGTTGCAGAAGAAAGCGCGGTCGGCGAAGGTGGCTTCGGTCAGGGCCAGGGCCAGGCGCAGCACTGGCTCGTTGGTGTAGCCATTGCCCAGGTGCCACAGGGTGTTGGCTTGCCTGGTCAGCGCTTCCACCACGACCGGGTTGCAATGGCCCAGGGAGGCCACGGCGATGCCGGAGGTGAAGTCCAGGTAATGCTTGCCGTTCTGGTCCCACAGGTCCAGGCCCGCTGCTCGCACTGGCACCATCTGGGCAGGTGCGTAGGTCGGGACGATGACTTCGTCGAACGTGGCGCGGGTTACAGGGCGGGTGGTAACAGTCGAGTCAAGCTTGGCGTTCATGGCAAATCCCCATCAATGGTAAGGTGTACTGCATTGTAAAAGCGGGGATGCTAAAACTCTTTTGAATCTGCGACAAGGATTTTCAAAAAAGTCCAAACCCGGGAAACCTGGGTCTGACCCGAGGGTCAGACCCTGTATGTACAACCTGCGCGGCGAGAATGGAGCCTGCGGCCCGTGAGCTGACAGGGTCAGACCCTTGGGTCTGACCCAGGTTTATCGGGCTTAGCGGTTCAATTTGCGCTGCCGCTCCTCGCGCGGCGTATTGCCGAACAAGGTGCCAAACGCCGTGGAAAAGTGCGACCCCGACGAGAATCCGCACATCAGCCCCACCTGCACAATGGAATGATTCGTTTCCAGCAGCAACTGCCGCGCCCGTTGCAGGCGCAGCTCCAGGTAATAGCGCGAGGGCAAAGAGCCCAAATACTGCTTGAACAGCCGCTCCAGCTGCCGCCGCGACAAGCCCACCAGCCCGGCGATATCGTCGGTCGACAGCGGCTCCTCGATATTTGCCTCCATCAAGGTCACCGCCTCCGACAGCTTCGGCTGCAGGGCACCAAAGCGCGCCTGCAAGGCCACGCGCTGCCGTTCCTCCGGCGAGCGCACCCGGTCAATGCACAGGGCTTCCTTGATCTCCGCCTGCACATTGGCCCCGAACAGCGCCTCGATCAGGGTCAGCGAGAAGTCCAGCGAAGCCGCGCCGCCGCAGCAAGAAACCAGCCGTCCGTCGATCTCGAACAAGTTCGGCGTGAGGATGGCGCGCTCGGTCACATCCTCGGTTTCCGCATAGAGCGCCCAAGGCAAGGCGATGCGCGCCCCGCCGGCCGCCCCGGTCTGGGCCAGCCACAGCACGCCCGCGCCCACCCCGCCCCAATACTCGGCGGAACGGCAACGCTCGATTACCGCCCGCAGCTCGGCATCGGCCAGGCGCGCCGCCCCCTCATCCGCGACCAGCAGCGCCAGCTGCCAGTCCCCGCCAGCGGCCGCCGCCTGGGACGGGCTCATCACATCAAGCTGGAAACCGCCATGCAGGATGCGCTGGGCCAGCCGCAAGGGCTGCACCAGTCCGGACCAGGCCAGGCTGTCCGGCTCGCCCGCATTCACCAGCAGCATGCGCAGCGGCCGCTCCCGGGTCAGGCGACTAAGTTGAGCAAATGACATTCTTCTATTCTGGGACGAGCGCCGACGCCGGGCGCTCCGGGGTATTCCATTGGCTGACGATCATACCGGAAATCAACAGGGCCGCACCCAGCAGCTGCATCACCCCCATGGTCTCCCCCAGCCAGAAATAGCCGAAAATGGCCGCGCTGGCGGGTTCGAAAGCGTAAATCACCGCCGCCTCATTGGCGCTGGCATGGCTCTGGCCCCAGGTTTGCAGCGAAATAATTGCCGCCGTGGCAATCACGCCCAGGTAAATCAGGTTCCACTTGTAGGTCACCAGGCTCTGCCAGATATAGCTGTAATAGTCCGGAGCATCGTTCGGCACGTCGATCACCCCGCGCGGCACTTCGCGCAGCAGGATCCAGAGGCCGGCGAACAGGGCCACCGTCCAGATCTGCGCCACGGTCAGGGTCATCAAGCGGTCGACCTTGCGCGAGAACTGTTCCATCACCTTGATGTAAAGGCCGAACAGGAAAGCGGCCGCCAGCGCCAGCCAGTCGCCGCGTCCCCAGCTGAAGCTGCCTTCCCAGCACAGGGCAAACAGGCCGCCCACCGCCAACAGCAGCGCCAGCACGATGCGCTTGTCCGGCCACTTGCCCATGGCGATGCCCAGCAAGGGCACGACGAGCACGTTCAAGCCGCAGATAAAGGCATTGCGGTTGGAGGAAGTCAGGGTCAGGCCCTCGACCTGGGTCAGGTAACAGAAGAACAACAGCACCCCGGCCAGGAAGCCGTAGTGCAGGTCGCGCCAGGTGGCGCGCAGCAGGAAGGGCGAGAGCAGCAATCCGGCAATGGCAAAGCGCGACACCACGATCCAGTTGGCCGACAGATGGTCGGTCATATCCTTCATGGCCGGGAAGGTGGTGCCCCAGACAATCGTCACCACCAGCAGGGCAAGAATACCGCGTGCGTGTTGAGGCATGGCGAAAACCACATCTTGTTATAAGTTTGCATATAGTAACCGATGCAGGGCCAGGCTGGCGGGCGCTATAATCCCAAGCCATGGGCGAACGATATTTGAAAAGCATCCGGTTGTTGGCCGAATGCATGCAAGGGTTTGAGAGGTGGTCCGGCGATCATGTACGCCAGTGCGGCCTGACCCACGCACAATTCGATATCATTGCCACACTGGGCAACACGCCCGGCATGAGCTACAAGGAGCTGGGCGAGCGCACCCTGATCACCAAGGGTACCCTGACCGGCGTCATCGAACGCCTGGAACAGAAGGGCCTGGTGGAAAGGGAACGCAATGCCGACGACAAGCGCTCCTTCTTCGTGCGCCTGACTCCGGCGGGCGAACAGCTGTTTGCCGAAGTGTTCCCAATGATTGTCGCCAAGGGTGTAGAGTTATTCTCAGACTACAGCGACGCCGATTATGAAGCCCTGGAACGCACCCTGGCCGGGCTGAAGGCCACGATCAGTGCCGGTTCACCACTATAAAGAACGAGAAGAATGTTAAAAACCACCCTGCTGGATGGCATCAAGCCAGCCAAGTTCGACAAGCAAATCGCTGCCAACCTGCTGCTGGAAACCACGACGGTAGAGGCCGTGCGCAAGGAAAAACTGCTGATTGGCATCCGCAATGAAGACGGTGAAATCTACCGCCTGATCGGCGCCACCAAGCACAACAGCTTCACCAATGCGGTAGAAGAACTCGAAGACCTGGAACTGGTCGACGAGCTGGGAGATGTCGAAGGCACCGTGGAAGGGTGCGACGCCATCTTCGGCGAGGGCTAAGCGGCACGCATAGCCTGATTTAATGGGGTCCGGCACGGCTTGCGGAAAAATTCATCAAAATAATCGCCCTGCGGTAGTTCCATAGGGCAATTTCTGCTTATAATTTTCGCATGGACAGACTGGACGCCTTCAAAGCAATTGCAGCCTCAGCCGGCCGCGGTGAGCTTACCTTTCCCACCAATATCGATGCGTCGATCAAGCTGCAGCGCGCGCTGAACGACGAGAATTGCCACATCGACCTGGCAGCCAAGCTGATTCAGGCCGACCCGCTGCTGGCGGCACGCACGGTGGCAATCGCCAATTCGGTGGCCTACAACCGCTCCGGCATGGAAATTTCCAGCGTGAAGACAGCGGTGCAGCGCCTCGGTGTGCGCACCCTGCAATCGCTGGTGACCTCGGTCATCGTGCGCCAGCTCGGCACCAAGATCCGCAATCCCCTGCTCAAGGCCAAGGCCAACCAGTTGTGGGAGCACACCGCCCATGTGGCGGCGCTGGCGCAAGTGATCGCCCGGCGCGTCTCCCACGTTGATCCCGATACCGCCATGTTCGCCGGCATCGTGCATGAAGTAGGCGGCTTCTACATGCTGTCGCAGGCCGAGGCCTACCCGGAAGTGATGGAAGGCGATCCGGAAGACTGGACCACCCATGGCGAGGTGCAGATCGGCCGTGGCGTGCTGCAGAAGCTGATGATTCCCGAGAACGTGTTCAAGGCCGTGGAAGCCATGTGGGAAGGCATGCGCGCCCTGCCGCCGGAGAGCCTGGGCGACACCCTGCTGCTGGCCAACGACCTTTCCCCGATCGCTTCCCCGCTGCATGCCCGCCCGGGAGCCACTTCGGTGGCCGCAGCCAGCACCATCGACTTCGCCGTCGGCGACGGCACGCTGGCCACCATCATGGAAGAGTCGGCGGAAGAAGTGAAATCCCTCACCGCCGCCCTGCTTCACTGACGTAGGCAAGCGCGGGCTATGGTGGCTGCGAACTGGCGCAGCTCGGGGACGGCAGTAGCTTCCCAGTAGCGCGCTTTGAGCCAGGGGCCGATATAGTACAGGCCGGGCGTGGGCTGGCCATTCGCGGCCAATACGGCGCAGTTGGCGTCGACCTCGACGCCGAGGCCGAGCGCGTCCGCTTGCATCATGCCCTCTGCCAGCAGCTGGCGGACCAGGGGGACTTCGGCGCGGCGCGGACTGGCGCAGTTGCCAGTGCAGTTGATAATGCGGCTTGCGCGCAATGTGATGCAATCGTCGCCGCCCCGCGGCAGCACTTCCAGCGCCGTCAGTTCCGCTTCGTCGCGGACGCTTTGTATGCGTCCCGCCGTTACCTTGAATGCGCCGCGCGCCAGTGCGGCGTCCAGCTCCTGCTGCACGACCGGAGGAAGCTGGTGGCGATGAACTTCCCAGTACGGCCGAACGTGGCGCAGGAAGCGGCGCTTCTCCTGGGCCGGCCAGCCTTGCCAGATGCCTGCCGTCTGGCTGCGCAATGCGGCCAGCGCATCGTGCCAGCCATGGCCGGCGTCTTCCAGTCGCTCCAGCCGCTGCATGAAAGCCCGCATGGCGGCGCGCACCGTCGGCGCCTGCGCGCGCAACAGCACGCTGCCTGCCAGCGTGGCGGGTACGGCGTAGGCCTGCGGGAGCAGGCCGTGGCGCGATACCGCATGCACGCGTTGGGCGGGGTGCCGGCGCAGCAGCTGCAGCGCGATGTCGACCGCCGTCAGGCCGGTCCCCAGCAACAGCACCGGGGCATGCACGTCAATAGTGGAAAGCAAGCCGGGGTGCCAGGGATCCGCAGCATAGCGCGTGCTGTCGATCAGCGCGCCCTGCACCAGCGCAGGCGGGGGACCGGGGAAATGGCCGAATGCCAGCACCACCTGTTCCGCTTCGATGCGCCGGCCATCTTCGAGCATCGCTGCGAGCCCGCCGCTGGACTTGGCTTGCAAGTGCTGCACACTGCCGCTCACGCAATCCAGCGTGGCGTGGCGCGGCGCCTGCGACTGTGCCTGTTGCAGCGCCCATTCGAGATAGTCGCCGTACACGCTGCGGGCCACGAAGGAATTTTCCGTCACGCGGCTATCGCGCATGCCGGCGTAGCGCAGGAAGTGGCCGGCATCGTCGGGCAGCACGCTCATATTGGCCGCCACCACATTGAGAAGGTGCTGCGGGCTTTGCGTCCCATACGCCATGCCGCGCGCCAGCTTTCCGCTGCGGTTCAACAACAGCACGCGCAGGGGCTCAGGGCCGGCGCCGCGCAGCAGCTGTATCGCGCACGCCACACCTGAAAATCCGGCGCCGACGATCAGTATCGTGCGCATGCCGGCCACCTGCATCGCGTATATAGTCGCATCATGGACTCCTTCCACGTTACGCGCCGGCAGCGCGAGGAAAAGCATGGCCATCGCGGGGCGGTGGTCTGGTTCACCGGACTGTCAGGATCCGGCAAAACGACGCTGGCGCGCGCGCTGGAGCAGCGCCTGTTCCAGTCCGGCTGCCAGGCCGTGGTGCTGGACGGCGACCGCCTGCGCCAGGGACTGTGCGCCGGTCTTGGCTTTTCGCCGGAAGACCGCAGCGAAAACATCCGCCGTGCCGGCGAGGCAGCACGCCTGTTCGCCGATGCCGGCATCATCGTGCTGGCGGCCCTGATTTCACCGCTGCGCGCCGACCGCGCCCGCGTGCGCGCCATGCAGGCAGAGGGCGACTTCATCGAGGCCTGGTGCCGGTGCCCGCTGGAAGTGTGCGAACTGCGCGACGTCAAAGGCTTGTACCGTCGCGCACGGGCTGGGGAAGTGGCGCAGTTCACCGGCGTGTCCGCCCCTTACGAAGAGCCGTTGGCGCCCGAGCTGTCGCTCGACACCGCGCGCTGCAGCCTGGACGAATGCGCCGGCCTGGTGCTGGACGAACTGTTCTCGCGCGGCGTATTGCGTGCGCCGGGCAGCAGTTCGTCAAGCAGCTCCAGGCAGATGCGGGCGGCCTGGTCGCCTTCGTCCAGTTCCGAATGCCAGGCCGATACCGATACGGCCAGCAACGGATAATCGCGCAGGCGGCGGAACAGTTCCGCCATCTCCTCCACCCGCGGACCGGCGGGAACGTGGTATTTCAGGGCCGGCATGCGCTGCGCCTCATCCAGCACGTCGGTATCGAAATGCACATACAGCGTTTCCTGCGGCGACAGGTGCTGCAGCACCTCGTGCAGCGGGCAGCGCACGATCGCCGACCGGGCCAGCGCTTCGTCCTCGCCCGGGTCCAGGTCGCGCGCATCGGACAGCACCACTTTATCCTCGGCGTACGGCCTCGCCCCCAGGGCCTGGCGCAAGGCGCTGATGCTGTCGCGCTGGTGCTGGCGCCTGTCCTGGCGCCCGACCAGCATGGCCAGCGGCATGCCTCCCAGGTACTGGGTATGGGTCGTGCCCCAGGTATGGAAATCGCCGTGCGCATCGAGCCACAGCATGCGCTGCGGTTCGCGCCCCGCACGCTGCAGGCCGGCCATCACGCCCATGGTCGACACGCAATCGCCCGAAATGCTTAACGGCAGGTCGCCCGCACGCGCAGCCGCTTCCACATGCTGCGCCAGCACGGCATAGACGCGGCCCATGCTGCGCATCTGTTCATCCTTTTCGAGCAGCTCGGTGGCCGTCGATTGCGGCGAGCGCAGCACGGTCCAGGGATGCCGGTCGAGCAGTTGCACCCGCTGCAGCCCATCGCGCCGCTTGCCCATCAGGTATGGCACGAGCAGGCGGCGGATCATGACCACTGCTCCGGCGCCCTGCCGTAGCCCAGCGCGTGCATCATCTCTGCCACTTCGGCGCGCTGCACCAGCGGCAGCAGCTGGCCGCTGCGCTTGCGCCAGCGGCCTGGCGCGGGGGCCTCGGTGGCCATGGTGACGGGCAGCTCGGGCGGCTGCGCCAGCGGCGGCAAGCCGAGCCACTCGCAACTGCGCGCCAGCACGCCGGCGGGATCGGACATGAAGTGCTCGAAGCGCACTGGCAACGCGGATACGCCGCTATCGACAATATGCCGGTGGCAGGACAGCCACTGGTTCAGGCATGCCTCTTCCAGCGGCGCTTCGATGTAGCTGCGCCAGTTAGGCGGCAGGTCGAACTTCCACCAACGCTGGCCGCCCTCGCATTGCTCCGAATAGCCGCCGATGCCGAGTTTTACCCCTTGGCGCTGCATATCGTGCGCATGGAAGCCGACGGGCGAAAGCCAGCCATCCATCAAGCCGTTGACGCTGGCGGCGGCGCTGCGCGCCAGGTGCAGGTAGCGCACTTGCGCATTGGGGAACAGCTGTTCGTACAGGCCGATGCGGTACGCGTCGGACGGGGTCTTGAACAGCAGCACCTTGGCGGCGGCGTCGTCTTCCGCGAAATGCCGGGCATACATCGCGGGCGACACAAAGGGCGGTTCTTCGATCTTGGCCGGCTCGTTGAAAGGGCGGCGCTCGCCGGGGCCATGGCCGCCGTCATAGTAATCAAGCCGCCAAGGCTCGCGCCAGAACACCGAGCCCAGCACGGCACGCTGCAGCGCATGTTCGCTTGGCGCATCGGCTGAACGGCTGAACAGGAGCGCCTCGTCCAGCGCCCGTTCCAGCTGGGCGTAGGCGGCAGCCTGCGCGAACAGGGCGGGAAACTGCAGCAGCAACCGCCTGCGCCAGCGTTCCTTCAACTCTGGCAGCGGCGCCGGCCTTTCGCAGGGAACCGTCAAGCCATTGAAGATATCGTCGGCCAACGCATCCGCATTGCGCAGGTGGGCAATGGCGTCGCTGCCGCAGGCGGGATCTTGACCGAAGCCGTTGCCGCTCAGGGCCAGGAAAGGCTCCGCCTCGCCATCCAGGCTGGCGATGTCGGGATGACGCGCCAGCGCCGCCTTGAACAGCGTGGAGCCAGAACGTGAGCTGGTGAGGATGACAGCAACGCGCCTTACCGCGCTGCGCCAGGGCGCGCGCGGCACGGCGCGCAGCCGGCGGATGGACTCAAGCAGCCCGTCCATGCTTGCCTGCCGGTTTGATCAGGAAGGCAAAGAACTGGCGCTCCTGGTCGCGCTCCGCCGCGCTTCGCGCCATCATCCGGATGCTGAAGCCATGCTGTTTCGCCAGCCGCCTCACCTCCTCCACCGCACCGAAATTCGAATGCGCGAAGTAGATGCGGCCGCCGGGCTTGAGATGGCGCGCAGCCTGTTCGAAGAACCGCGTGTTGGTCTGGAAGTCGGTATCCCATTGCGAACGCGCCACCACATCCGGCGCCGGCTTGTCGCGGAATGGCAGGTTGGCGGTGATCACATCGAAGCGCTCATCGCCGACCTTGTCGAACAGGTCCGAGCGGCGCACTTCCATGATGTCGGCAAAGCCATGCGCCTGAGCATTATGGCGCGCGCTGCGGATAGCGGCAGGGTTCACATCCACCGCCAGCACGCGCGAAGCTTGCTGGTAGCAGGCGAAGACGGCGATTACGCCGGACCCGGTGCCGACATCCAGCACGCTTTCCCCCGGCTTGATGCGGAAATTGCGCACCAGCGGCTGGCTATCGAGGAAGGGCCAGAAAGTATTCGGGTAGACATGGAATTTCTTACCCAGGTAGGTGATGGTGCGTCCACCTTCGGGTACCGACTTGAAAGCCTTCTGCCGCATGGCTTGCCAGCGGTCGACCTGCTCAGTCGTGGGAAGTGCGGGTGATGGCATCTCTGGTCCCCCTTATCCTGTTGATGCCATCCTATCGAGTCCGCTAAGCGAGGGCAAGCGTAACGTCTTTACTTAGCTGATGAAAGCAGCGATGGCGCGGCCGATGGCGTGGGGGTGGTCTTCCTGTACGTTATGCGTGCCTTCGCCCAGCTCGACGAGCTTGCAGTTTGCGAGCTTCGCGGCGTAGCGCTCGGCGACGGCGCGCGGGGTCAATACGCCATTGGGGCTGAACAGGATCAGCTTGGGATATTGGGCCGTGGCCATGATCGCTTCGTTGCGTTCGATGAGCTGGTACACGTCGACCGGTTCGCCTGCGATCGGCATCATGCGCGGGAAGGCCAGTATGGGCTTGCGCGATTCGGGTGTCGGGAACGGGGCGCGGTAGGCGTCCATTTCTTGCAGGGTCAACGGGCGCAGCGAACCTTTGGGCAGCATCTGCTCGATAAAGGCATTCTGCTGCAGCACGAAGTCTTCGCCGCTGCCCGGTGCACGCATCAGCTTGAAGCGTTCGCGCGCCTGCTCAAGCGGGTGGAAGTCTTCCCAGGTGGGGCTGGGGCGCACAAACTCCATCAGCGCAACGCCGCGCACCTTGGTGGGATAGCGCGCGGCCAGGTGGATGGCCAGCGCGCCGCCCCAGTCCTGTCCTACCAGGGTGAACTGCTCCACTGCCATTTTCTGCAGGAAGCCTTCGAGGTAAGCGGCGTGTTCGAGGAAGCTGTATGCGATATCGGGCTTGCCGGACGCGCCGAAGCCGATCAGGTCAGGCGCCAGGCACCAGGCCTTGTCCGCCACGTGAGGCATGATGTCGCGCCAGATAAAGGAATGCGTTGGATTGCCGTGCAAGAAAATCACGGCGTGCGCGCCGCGCTCGCCAAGTTCGCGATAGGCAATGTTGGAATCGAGTACAGAAAGGGAATGCATGATTGTCTCTCTCAGAAAAAAAACGCCCACTCCTGAGAGTGGGCCAAGTCCAAAACTAGGGATGTCCTGAAAGAGACGGTTCCATCTTAGGGTCTGGACCGGCCACACTCTGTGCGTCACTTCACACAAGAATTAAAAAGGCCATGGGGACTCGGTGTTCTTCCATGCCGGCAGTTGCTGGATGCGTTCGAACCAGGCCAGCATATGCGTGTATTGCTCGACCGGAACCTTGGCGCGGCTCAGATACATCAGCGGTGCGGCCACGGCGAAGTCGGCCAGCGACAGCTTGTTCCCGCTCAGCCATTGGCGCGTGGCCAGATGCTTGTTCAGCACGGTCGCGTGTTCGTGCACATACCTCTCGCCTTTGGCAATCTCGACCGGGTCCGGGCCTTCGCCGGTGACCAGCTTCTTCCACAGGTACTCCCAGGTCAGGATGCCGATAGCGGGTGCGAAATGCTGGGCGCCGAAGAACATCCAGCGGTTGATGTCGGCGCGCTCTTTCAGGCCGCGCGGGTAGAGGTCTTCCGCGCCGGCCTTGTCGGCCAGGTATTGCATGATGGCGCAGGATTCCCACAGCTCAAAGCCCTCGTCTTCCAGCACCGGTACCTTGCCGCAGATGTTGACTTCTTCCAGGCGCTTGCGGTCGGCGTCGCTGGCAAAGTCGATGATCTGTTCATCGAGTTTGATGCCCAGTTGGCTTGCAACCAGCAATACACGGCGGGCGTTGGAGGACAGCGGGTTGTGATAGAGGCGCATCGTTTAACTCCTTGTTGGGTTGATCGAATGCGTCCATGGTACTGAAAGCCCCTGACAGTTTCTGTCAGGAGTCTTCAACAATCGCGTTTTCTTCGCGCCAGGTTTTCAGCAATTCATGCCGGGGTTTGGGATAGCGTTCAGCCAGCGCCTCGGCACGCGTGATGCGGTCGATGCGGAAGTGGCGGTTGGCCTTGCGCATCTCGCACCAGGCGGCGAGCAGGCGCCGGCCGCCGAAGAAGGCCAGCGCGAACGGCCATACCGTACGCTCGGAGGCGCTGCCGTTTTCGTCGTTGTAGTGGATGCGCATCTTGTGCTGGCGGCGGATCGCTTCGCGCGCGGGCTGCACGAATTCGTCGTGCTCCGGCGTGTCGCGCACCAGCGGCACCCAAAGGCTGGTGTCGGCCATGTCGTCGCGCAGGTCCTTGGGAGTGGCGGTGGCAATCTTGGCGAGCGCGTTGGCTGCCGCCTGCGCCAGGGCCGGATCGCCCTGCCGCCGCACCCAGCGCGCGCCCAGCACCAGCGCCTCCAGCTCGTCGACGTCGAACATCAGCGGCGGCAGGAAGAAGCCGCTGCGCAACAGGTAGCCCAGTCCGGCCGAGCCTTCCACCGGCGCGCCGAGTTCGGCCAGGGTTTGCATGTCGCGGTAGATCGTGCGTTCGGATACGCCCAGCTGCTCCGCCAGCGCGGCCGCCGTGACGGGACGTCGGTTGGCACGCAAGGCATCCATCAGCTGGAACAGGCGGCCGGTACGGCTCATTGCTGCTCCCCCTTTTTGCAAGGCGTGCAGCTTAACATAGATATAATCGCCGGATGAGCAAGAGTCCAAATACCAAAAGCCGCGCGCTCGGCAAGGTCACCTTGTCCGACGTTGCCGCCCGCGCAGGCGTGGCGCCCATGACGGCGTCGCGCGCCATCAATCAACCGGAACTGGTGTCTGCCTTGCTGCGCGAGCGCGTGGACAAGGCCGTGCAGGAACTGGGCTACGTGCCGAACCGCGCGGCGCGCGCCCTGGCCTCGGCGCAATCGAAAGTGATCGTGGTGCTGGTCCCGTCGCTGTCGAACCTGGTGTTCACAGCGGTGCTGGCCGGGATCCAGGACGCCCTCGATCCCTGCAACTACCAGATCCTGATCGGTAATACGCGCTACTCCGATGCGGAAGAAGAGAAGCTGCTGGCGACCTATATGCAGTCGAACCCGGACGGCATTTTGCTAAGCGGCCTGACGCACAGCCCGCGCGTGCAGCAGATGCTGGCCGCCTCGCGCGTGCCGGTGGTGTCGATGATGGACCTGTCCTCCGAGCCGGGCGCCATGTCGGTCGGCTTCTCCCAGACCGACGCCGGCTACACCATGACGCGCTACCTGATCGACAAAGGCCACAAGCGCATTGGCTACATGGCCGCCCAGCTGGACGAACGGACGCTGAAGCGCGGCGAAGGCTACCGCAAGGCCATGCAGGAAGCCGGCCTGGCCGACCCCGCCTTGGAAATGATGTGCCCCGAGCCTTCGACTATCGCGCTGGGCGCCGAGCTGCTGGGCCGCATGCTGGCCAATATGCCGGGCCTCGATGCCATCTTCTGCGGCAACGACGACCTGGCGCACGGCGCCATCTTCCAGTGCCAGCGGCGCGGCATCAAGGTGCCGGAACAGCTGGCGATCTGCGGTTTCAACGACCTCCCCGCCTCGGCCTGGATGAACCCTTCGGTCACCACGATCGGCACGCCGCGCTACCAGACCGGGTTCGAGGCCGCCAGCCTGCTGCTGGCCAGCATCCGCGGCAAGGAGGTGCCGAGCCGCCGCATCGACCTCGGCTTCACCCTGGTCGCGCGCGAAAGCGCATGACCAAAAGTGATTCATGGATTGCCTTGGTCGGTGGAGCAGGCGGGTCAGACCCAAGGGTCTGACCGTGGTTTACCGGGTTATCGGAAAATGTCCCGGCACCGGCTATCTCTATCACGATGCCCGCAAACCCGGTAAACCTGGGTCAGACCCAAGGGTCTGACCCTGACATATGTCTGCCGCAGAATGGGGTGGGATAAAAAAAAGGCAGCCCGAAGGCTGCCTTTTTGAGTGACGCGAGGCTTACACCACGGCGCCGTCAGTCTCGTCTTTTTCCTTGATCGGCTTGATCAGGTCTTCGCGCTTGACGCCCAGCCACATGGCCACGGCGGCTGCAACGAACACGGAAGAGTAGATGCCGAAGCAGATACCGATGGTCAGCGCCACTGCGAAGTAATGCAGGGTCGGGCCGCCCAGGAACAGCATCGACAGCACCATCATCTGGGTGCAGCCGTGGGTGATGATGGTACGCGAGATGGTGGAGGTGATCGCGTTGTCGATCACTTCATGCACGCTCATCTTGCGCTGCTTGCGGAAGTTCTCACGGATCCGGTCGAAGATAACCACCGATTCGTTGACCGAGTAACCCAGCACGGCCAGCACGGCCGCCAGCACGGTCAGCGAGAATTCCCACTGGAAGAAGGCGAAGAAGCCCAGGATGATCACCACGTCGTGCAAGTTGGCGATGATCGCCGCCACTGCGAACTTCCATTCGAAGCGGACTGCCAGGTAAATCATCACGCCAATAACCACCATGAACAGGGCATTCACGCCGTTGGTGGTCAGTTCGTCGCCAACCTGCGGGCCGACGAATTCAACCTTCTGCAGCGACACGCCTTCGGACCCGTCGGCGTGCATACAGGCGCTCTTCTGCTCGTGGGCGCCTTTCTCGGTGACCTTGTCGACCTGGGTCACAACACCTTGCTCGGCCTTGCACAACTCGCTGAACACTTTAGCAGCGGTATTGGCGGCAGAGGTGCCTTTCTCGTTAGGCAGGCGGATCATGGCGTCGCGCGCGGTGTCGATAGCCGACACTTCCGGGTGGTAGCCCAGTGCGGTCAGCGTGGTACGCACGCCCTCCAGGTTGGCCGCTTGCGCGTACTTCACTTCCATCACGGTGCCGCCGGTGAACTCCACCGAGAGCTTCAGGCCGTTGTGGATCAGGAAGAACACTGCCGCCACGAAGGTCAGCGCCGAAATCACGTTGAAGATCAACGCATGGCGCATGAACGGGATGTCTTTACGGATGCGGAAAAATTCCATCTCTATTCCTTAGTTCGCAGGTTTCCAGACGGTGCCGATCGACAGCGACTGCAGTTTCTTCTTACGGCCGTACCACAGGTTCACCACGCCGCGCGAAACGAAGACTGCGGAGAACATCGAGGTCAGGATACCCAGGCTGTGCACCACGGCGAAGCCGCGCACCGCACCGGAGCCGAACACCAGCAGCGCGATACCCACGATCAGGGTGGTCACGTTGGAGTCCAGGATGGTGTGCCATGCGTGCTCGAAGCCGGCGGAGATCGCGGACTGCGGGTTGGCGCCGTTACGCAGCTCTTCACGGATACGTTCGTTGATCAGCACGTTGGCGTCAATTGCCATACCCAGCGCCAGCGCGATTGCCGCGATACCAGGCAAGGTCAGGGTCGCCTGCAGTTTCGACAGCACGGCGATCAGCAGCAGCAGGTTGACGGCCAGGGCCATCACGCTGAAGGCGCCGAACATCATGTAGTAGACGATCATGAACACGGCGATGGCGGCAAAGCCGTACATCGTTGCGTGGAAGCCCTTGGCGATGTTTTCAGCGCCCAGTGCAGGACCGACGGTACGCTGTTCGATCACTTCCATCGGTGCATACAGCGCGCCGGCGCGCAGCAGCAGCGCCAGTTCGGTGGCGTTTTCCGCGTTGCCCATGCCGGTGATCTGGAAGCGGCTACCCAGTTCGCTCTGGATGGTCGCCACCGACAGCACTTCGGCCTTCTTCTTCTCGAACAGCACGATCGCCATCTTCTTGCCGACGCGGTCGCGGGTCGCTTCGCGCATCTTGCGGCCGCCGTCGCCGTTCAGGTCGATGCTGACGGCTGGCTGGCCGTTCTGGTCTTGCGTGAAGGAAGCGCTGGAAATGTAGTCGCCGGTGAGAACTACGTCCTTGGTCAGCACCACAGGTACGCCCTTGCCGACGGTGAACAGCTCCGAGTTGTAAGGAATCGAGGCGGTCAGCTCGGTGCCCGGGGTAACGGTTTCGTCGACCATGCGCACTTCCAGGGTGGCGGTACGGCCGATGATGTCCTTGGCGCGTGCGGCATCCTGCACGCCCGGCAGCTGCACCACGATGCGGTCAGGGCCTTGCTGCTGGATCACCGGTTCGCTCACGCCCAGTTCATTCACGCGTTTGCCCAGGGTGGCGATGTTCTGCTGCACGCCATTGTCCAGGGTCGCCTTCAGGGCGGCCGGCTTCAGGGTGGCAACCAGGCGCAGTTCGTCGCCTTCGGCGGCTTCGGCCACGTTCATGTCAGGCTGCTGGTCCAGGATGATGGCCTTGGCCTGCTGGCGGCTCGCGTCGTCACGGAATTTGATGACAACCGAATTACCGACGCGGTCGACAATCGCGCGCACGTTCTTGTCGCGCAGCTGGGATTTGATGGCAGCCTGCGAACCCTGGATACGCTTGGTCAGCGCAGCCTGGGTGTCGACCTGCATCAGGAAGTGCACGCCGCCGCGCAGGTCCAGGCCCAGGTACATCGGCAGTGCGCCCACGGCGCGCATCCAGTTCGGGGTATTCGACACCAGGTTGACGGTGACGATATAGGTTGGGTCGTTCGGGTCGGCATTCAGGCCTTTTTCAAGCGCCAGGCGGCCCTTGAACTGGCTGTCGGTGTCGGCGAAGCGGGCGCGCACGGAAGCGTGCATGCCGGAGCCGTCCAGCGCCACGCCGTCGGTCTTGATGTTGGCTTGCTTCAGCAGGGATTCCACCTGGGTGGCCAGGGCGCTGGTCACCTTGACGGTGGACTTGCCGCTGGTGACCTGCAGCGCAGGCGATTCGCCGAAGTAGTTAGGCGCCGTGTACAGGGCGCCAAGCAGCACCACCACGACGATAAGGATGTATTTCCAGATTGGATAACGATTCATAGTCTTCAGCGTTCAGGCAATAACAAAACAGGCGGCGAAATCGCCGCCTGCGCCGGTTATCACAGGCTCTTCAGGGTGCCCTTCGGCAGCTGGGAGGAAATGGCGTGCTTCTGCACGATCATCTCGGTGTTGCCCACTTCGAGGGTCACGTGCTGGTCGGTCACTTTGGACACTTTGCCCAGGACACCGCCGATGGTGACTACTTCGTCGCCCTTGGCCAGTGCTTCCATCATGGCTTTCTGCTCTTTCGCGCGCTTTTGCTGCGGACGAATCATCAGGAAGTACATCACCACGAACATCAGGATCAGTGGCGCGAAGGTGGTCAGGTTGCCCATCATGCCTGCGTCGGCGGCGGCGGTTTGGGCGTATGCGTTGGAAATGAACACGGTGACTCCAGTTGTTCTAGTTAAAAAATCAAGCGGTGTATTCTAGCACCGCCATTGCTGCCGACCTATATATAGGCGACTTGCCAGGATTTAAATACCACGCGCGCGGTCGGCGTGGAACTGCTGCACCCAGTCCGGGAAGCGGTCCGCATCCAGGGCGTCGCGCATCTGCTGCATGATGTCGAGGTAATAATGCAGGTTGTGGATGGTGTTCAGGCGCGCGCCCAGGATCTCCTGCGCACGGTGCAGGTGGTGCAGGTAGGCGCGGCTGAAGTTGCGGCAGGTGTAGCAGGAGCAGGTCGGGTCCAGCGGCTCCTTGTCATCCTTATAACGCGCATTCTTGATCTTGACGTCGCCGAAGCGGGTGAAGATCCAGCCGTTGCGGGCATTCCGGGTCGGCATCACGCAGTCGAACATGTCGACGCCGTTGGCCACGCCGTTCACCAGGTCTTCCGGCGTGCCGACGCCCATCAGGTAGTGCGGCTTGTTTTCGGGCAGGCGGGGGCCGACGTGCGCCAGGATGCGCATCATGTCTTCCTTCGGCTCGCCGACGGACAGGCCGCCGATGGCCAGGCCAGGGAAATCGATCTTTTCCAGCCCAGCCAGCGACTCATCGCGCAGGTTTTCGTACATGCCGCCCTGGACGATGCCGAACAGCGCGTTCGGGTTTTCGCCGGCCTTGAACTCGTTCATCGAGCGCTGGGCCCAGCGCAGGGACATGCGCATCGACTTGGCCGCTTCCTCCAGCGTGGCCGGACGGCCGTCGATTTCGTACGGAGTGCATTCATCGAACTGCATCACGATGTCCGAATTGAGCACGCGCTGGATCTGCATCGAGATTTCCGGCGACAGGAACAGCTTGTCGCCATTAATCGGCGAGTTGAAGGTCACGCCTTCTTCGGTGATCTTGCGCATTTCGCCCAGGGAGAACACCTGGAAGCCGCCGGAGTCGGTCAGGATCGGCTTGTCCCAGCCCATGAAGCCGTGCAGGCCGCCGAACTTGGACATGACGTCGTTACCAGGGCGCAGCCACAGGTGGAAGGTATTGCCGAGGATGATCTGGGCGCCGATTTCCTTCAGTTCCAGCGGCGACATGGCCTTGACCGAGCCGTAGGTGCCAACCGGCATGAAGATCGGGGTCTGCACCTCGCCGTGATTGAGCTTGACCGTGCCGCGGCGGGCGTGGGTCTTGCCGGTGGTGTCTTTTTTAATGAGTTTGAATTCCAGCATCGCTGTTCCTTATGCCCTGTTGTGCGTCGTCAGCAGCATGGCGTCGCCATAGCTGAAGAAGCGGTATTCGTTCGCGATCGCGTGCTGGTAGGCGTGGCGGATCTCGGTAAAGCCTGCGAAAGCGCTGACCAGCATCAGCAGCGTCGATTTCGGCAGGTGGAAGTTGGTGATCAGTCGTGTCACCGTCTTGAATTTGTAGCCCGGCGTGATGAACAGGCTGGTGTCGGCGCTGCCGGCTTCCAGCTGGCCGCTTTGCGAAGCCGATTCCAGCGCGCGCAGCGAAGTCGTGCCCACGGCCACCACGTCGCGGCCGGCGGCGCGGGCTTCGCGCACGGCGTCCACGGTTTCCTGCGGCATCGTGTACCACTCGGTATGCATTTTGTGCTCGGCCAGGTTCTCGGTGCGCACCGGCTGGAAGGTGCCTGCGCCCACGTGCAGGGTGACGTAGGCGAACTTCACGCCCCTGGCGCGCAGCTTGTCCAGCAGCGCTTCGTCAAAGTGCAGGCCGGCGGTCGGTGCGGCGACGGCGCCCGGCACCTTGTTGAACACAGTCTGGTAGCGCGTTTCGTCCACTTCGCCCGGGGCATGCTCGATGTACGGCGGCAGCGGCAGGCGGCCGTACTGTTCGATCAGGTCGAACACGTCGGCGTCGAAATGCAGGGTGTAGAACTCGCCCGCGCGCTCGCCCACCGTCACGTCGAAGGCGTCGGCCAGGCGGATCTTCACGCCGGGGCCGGGCGACTTCGACGCGCGCACCTGGGCCAGCACGGTGCGGGTATCCAGCACGCGCTCCACCAGCGCCTCGACCTTGCCGCCGCTCTCCTTCACGCCGAAGAACCGGGCCTTGAGGACGCGGGTATTGTTCATCACCAGCAGGTCGCCGGCTTGCAGCTGGTCGACGATGTCGGTGAACTGGCGGTCGTGCAAGGTCTTGCCATCCACGTGCAGGAGGCGCGATGCGCTGCGGTCCGGCAGCGGAAATTGCGCAATTCGCTCTGGCGGCAAGTTAAAATCGAAATCGGATAACGAGTACATTGACGGACTAGTAAAACTGTTGGGCAACCCTCTATTTTACTTTATCTGCCCAAAAATCACGCAAAAATGCCGGAAACGAAGCCGCCCGCTAAAAAAAAACCAGCCGCCACCGCCGAGAGCAAGCTCGCCAAGCTTGGCCTGCGCACGGACATGGACCTGGTGCTGCACCTTCCCATGCGCTATGAGGATGAGACGGAGGTCCTGACCATCCGCGAAGCCTGCATGCGCGGCGGCGAAGTCTCGCAGGTGGAAGGCGTGGTCACTTCGAATGAAATCGCCTACAAGCCGCGCCGCCAGCTGCTGGTGCATATCGCCGACGAAACGGGCGATATCCAGCTGCGCTTCATGAATTTCTACGGCAGCCAGGTCAAGCAGCTGGCCGAGGGCACCCGCGTGCGTGCGCGCGGCGAAGTGCGCCATGGCTTTTTCGGCGCCGAGATGGTGCACCCGGCCTACAAGATCGTGAACGAGGGCGCGCCGCTGCCGACTTCCCTCACGCCCGTCTACCCATCCGGCGAAGGCTTGTCCCAGCTGGTGCTCCGCCGTGCCATTGCCGATGCGATGAAGCGCGTCGACTGGACCGACACCCTGCCGCCGGAAGTGCTCAAGACCATGCGCCTGCATCCGCTGGAGCAAGCCGTGCGCACCCTGCACTACCCGCCGCCGCAGATCGACGAAAATGCCCTGATCGACCGCACCCATCCCGCGTGGACGCGCGTCAAGTTCGACGAGCTGCTGGCGCAGCAGCTCTCGCTGAAACGGGCGCAGCGCGCACGCCGCGCCAAGGGCGCTGCGAAACTAAGCAAGGTGGGCAAGCTGTCCTCCGCCTTCGAAGCCTCGCTGCCGTTCAAGCTGACCAAGGCCCAGCAACGCGTGCTGAAGGAAATCCGCGAAGACATCAAGCAGCCCTACCCGATGCAGCGCCTGCTGCAGGGCGACGTGGGCAGCGGCAAGACCATCGTGGCCGCGCTGGCGGCCGCGCAGGCCATCGACAGCGGCTACCAGGCCGCGCTGATGGCGCCGACCGAGATCCTGGCCGACCAGCACTTCCGCAAGATCGCGGCCTGGCTGGAACCGCTGGGCGTGAAGGTCGCATGGCTGACCGGAAGCCTGAAAAAGAAAGAGAAGGAAGCGGCCTACGCCCTGGTGGAATCGGGCGAAGCGCAGCTGGTGATCGGCACCCACGCCATCATCCAGGACACGGTGCAGTTCGCGAAACTGGGCCTGGTAATCGTCGACGAACAGCACCGCTTCGGCGTCGGCCAGCGCCTGACCTTGCGCAACAAGGGCAACGGCGACAACGTGCCGCACCAGTTGATGATGTCGGCCACGCCGATCCCGCGCACCCTGGCGATGACTTATTACGCCGACCTGGAAGTGTCGGTGATCGACGAGCTGCCGCCTGGGCGCACCCCTATTGTGACCGCCGTGGTGGACCAGAACCGCCGCGACGAAGTCATCGCCCGCGTGCACGCCGCCGCGCTGGAGGGCCGCCAGGCCTACTGGGTCTGCCCGCTGATCGAGGAATCGGAAGCGCTGCAATTACAGACCGCGACCGAAACATATGAGACGCTGGCCGCCGCCCTGCCCGACCTGCGTGTCGGCCTGGTGCACGGCCGCCTGAAGCCGGCCGAGAAAGCGGAAGTGATGGACGCCTTCGCCGCCGGCGGAATTCACGTGCTGGTGGCCACGACCGTGATCGAGGTGGGCGTGGACGTGCCCAATTCCTCGCTGATGGTGATCGAACATGCCGAACGATTCGGCTTGTCGCAGCTGCACCAGCTGCGCGGCCGCGTGGGACGCGGGTCGGCAGCATCGGTCTGCCTGCTGCTGTATCAAAGCCCGCTGGGCCCAGTGGCCAAGCAGCGCCTGATGACCATGCGCGAGACCACGGACGGCTTCGAAATCGCCCGCCGCGACCTGGAGATCCGCGGCCCCGGCGAATTCCTCGGCTCACGCCAGTCCGGCCAGGCCATGCTGCGCTTTGCCGACCTGGAAACGGACGGCTGGCTGGTGGACCAGGCGCGCGACGTGGCGCACGCCCTGCTGCACGAAGCGACCCCCGCCAACCAGGCCACGGTGGAAGCCCACCTGGAACGCTGGCTCGGCGGCCGCGAGGAATTCCTGAAAGTCTAGTTTCGCGAAGTTGGCGTTGCGACCAGCGACTCCACTTCCGCCGTCAGCGAAATAATGCGCGGCACGCCGTCGACCAGCGCAATTTCGGCCTTTTGCTTGCTGAGCGATTCCATGCGCTCGCCCGGCAGCAGCACCACTTCCTTGGTCACGTCGCGCGCAGTAGCGCTGTGGCCATTGGCCGACAGTGCGACTTCGCGGTTGCTGACCTCGTACGTCGCCTGCAGCTGCACTCTCCACAGCCTTTCCAGCATGGCCTTGTACTCGGCCACGCTCATGCGCGACAGGCCGCCGCCAGTGCCCGGCATGGACACCATGATCATGGCGTTCGGCGCGAAATTGGCGATCAGGCGGTCGGCATCGTGGCGCTGGACCGAGGTTTCCATATTGCCCATCACGGTGCGCACCTCCGCTTCGGTAAGCCGCTTGTTGCTGCAGCCGAGAGCAGCGGAAAGTATTGTGATAATTATTGCAATTTTCTTCATATGCCCAATGATACATTATGTGACACGTGTCGCATAAACTCCTTGCCTTCGCGCGACACTTGTCGCACAATGCCGTCATACGTCACAAGGAGCTCCTATGGCCATCCCATCGATTACCGAATTGACGCTGCTCAAAGCCCTGTGGAAGCAGCAACCGCTCAGCGCCCGTGAAATCCATGACCGTGTGGAGGAAGAACTGGCCTGGTCCTTCTCCTCCACGCGCAAGACCCTGGAACGCATGCTGGAAAAAGGCATGATCAGCCAGCATTCCGCCCATGGTATGAACGTATACGCGCCAGTGGTCGAAAAGGTTGAAACGCTGGCCGAATTTGCCCACGATTTCAGCCACCGCGTGATGGAAATGAGCGCGCCGCTGCCGGTGAACATGTTCACCGGCTCCAAGCTGGTCAACCAGCACGAGCTGAAAGAACTGGAGCAATTGCTCAGCGAATGGCCGGAAGATAAGGAGTAAGCGATGTTCGCACTGCTCTTCCTGCAGGCGAGCGTCGCCAGCCTGCTGGCCGGCGCCGGCGCCTGGCTGCTGCTGCGCACCGCCGCACGCACCTGGCCCGGCCTGGAAGCGCGCCGCACGCCGTGGCTGCTCGGCGCCGCCGCCGCCGCCCTGACCCTGGCCCTTGGCCTGCTGCCCGCCTCCACGCGCCCCAGCATCGTCCCCTCGATCGCACTGCCCGCCGTGATCGCGCCCCCGTCCAGCCATGTGGGAGCCGACGGCGGCGATACCGCCGGCGACGACACGGCCTTCAGCAACGACGCCATGCCAGTCCAGCCAGCGCCGGCGCTGCTTTGGCTGGGCTACGCCTGGCTAGGCCTGTATAGCGCTGGATTGGCGTTCAGCGCCGCGCGCTGGCTGCAAGCCAGGCGCCGCCTGGCCGCCCTCATGGCAGCCTCCCAGCGCCTGGACCACTTAGACCTCGCGGCCCACGCCGGCTTCGCCAACCTTTACCGCAAGCTGCCGGAAGTGCGCGAAATCGACGCACCCATCGCCCCGATGCTGGTCGGCCTGGCGCGCCCGGTGCTTCTGCTGCCGCGCCACCTGCGCGATTTCGACCCCGCCCAACAACGCCTGGTGATCGAGCACGAGCTGACCCACCTCGCCCGCCGCGACCCGCTGTGGATGCACGCCAGCTTCCTCCTGCAGGCGGTCCAATGGTTCAACCCCATGGTTGCGCGCCTCGGCCGGCGGATGGCCTGGGCACAGGAACTCGGCTGCGACCGCAGCGTCCTGCAAGGCCGGCCCCACACCCTGCGCCGAGCCTACGCCGCCGCACTGGTCGCGCAAATGCGCATGCAGGCGACACCTGACCATGCCACGGCCCTCGCCTTCGGCGGCAGCGTGGTGGACGCGGTTGCCGCCCGCATCGGCATGATCCGCGACGGGGTGCCAGCCATGCCTCGCGCAGTAGCCGGCGCCATCGGCTGGGCTGCCCTGCCCGCCGTGCTGGCCGCCAGCGTGCTGCTGCAACCGGTCCTCGCGTGGCGCCTCGATCCGGAGCCAGCCACAACGCCCGGCGTGGCTGGCGAACCAAGCCCCGCCGCCCTGCCCCGCTGGCAAGCCCCAGTGGAACGTCCGCGTGTCAGCGCATTCTTCGGCATCCAGCACGCGCCGACCGGCCGCCCGCACGGCGGAATCGACTTCGCCGCCCGCATCGGAACGCCGATCGTCGCGCCGGCCGATGGCATCGTCGTCGCCTCGACCAACAACTACAAGGGCGAGGGCAAATGGGGCGAACTGGTCGCCATCGAACACGCCAACGGCCTGCGCTCCCTGTACGCCCACATGGACCAACGCCAAGTAAAAGAAGGCGACCACGTAACGGCAGGCCAGCAGATCGGCATCAGCGGCGCCACCGGCAAAGTCACGGGTCCGCACCTGCACATGGAAGTCGCCCGCAACGGCCAGAACATTGACCCGCAAACCCTGCTGGGCAACCTGGAAGCCAACGCCACCAAAACCGCGCTGCAGCGCCTCAAGGCCAGCCGCGCCAGCTAATCCACACCGCCGCCACTGAGCACATGCCGGGCACCGCCCGGCAGTGGCGGCGCTCGTCCCAAGGAAACGCAATGAAGAAGACAGCATTCATGCTGGCCGCCGCGCTGGCAGGCCAGCCCGCATCCGCACAGCAAGTGGTGGAAATCAAAACCGCCAAGCTGGACCAGCGCAAGGAAGACACGGCCAGCACCGTCGTGCTGACGCGCGAAGAACTGGCCGCCAACGGCGACCGCACGCTCGCCGACGCACTGCGCCGCCTGCCCGGCATCACCATCAGCGACAGCGCCGGGATCCGCATGCGCGGCCTGGGCAACGGCTACACGCAGGTGCTGCTGAACGGCCAGCCCGCGCCGAACGGCTTTTCGCTCGACAGCCTGCCTCCCGAACTGATCGAACGCGTCGACGTATTGCGCACCGCCTCCGCCGTGCTGGGAACGCAAGGTATCGCCGGCACCATCAACATAGTGCTGCGCAAATCCGTCAGCCGCAGCACGCAGGAAATGCAGCTCGGGGCGGACAGCCTGCACGGCACATGGTCGCCCCGTGTTACCGCGCAATCGTCCGGCAAGTCGGATGGCTGGTCGCACAACGTCAGCGCTGTTCTGTCCCGCGCCAGTACGCCCGCCGACCGCACAATCACGGAAAGCGCCCCGGGCCTGCAACGCAACACTTACTCACACGAAGAAAATATCGGCGAATCCCTCAACCTCAGTCCCCGCCTGAACTGGACCTCGGCAGGCGGGGACAACTTCTCGCTGCAAGCCATCGCCACCATCAACCGCCGCGACATACGCTACCGCTCGCGCGAAGAAGTGCAGGAAGGAGAAACCGGCGACTTTTCCGACGTGCGCACCCGCTTCCGCATGCATGGCTACTTCCTGCGCAGCGAACTGGCTTGGCAACGCACGCTGGGCAACGGCGCGCAATGGGAGCTCAAGCTTGGAGCGACCAAGGCTCCGCGCAATACCGATTTCGATTTCACCGGCTGGCCCCTGGCAGCTCGGGGCCCCACACTGCGCCACGTCGACGGCGACGTCCGCGAGCACGGCTTCAACACCGGCGGCAAATACTCCCACCCGCTCGGCAACGGCCACGCCCTGGTTGCGGGCTGGGACGGCTCGGCCCTGCAACGCACGCAGACCCGCATCGAACACGAATACGACCACAAAGGCGCGCTCAATTTCCTCAAGGACGACCGCTATGACGGCCGCATCGACCGCCTGGCGGCCTTCGTTCAGGACGAGTGGAAGCAAGGCGCCGATTCCTGGTCCGCAGGCCTGCGTTGGGAAGCCATGAGCACCGAAGCATGGGACCGCAACACCGCCCCGGTGCGCCAGCGCAGCACCGTCGCCAGTCCCGTACTGGAATGGCTGCGCAAGCTGCCCGGCGATACCCAGTTGCGCGTCGGCGCAAGCCGCAGCTACAAGGCGCCCAACATGCTCGACCTGATCCCGCGCCGCTTCACCTCCGACAACAACAACAGCCAGACCAACCCCGACACCCAAGGCAATCCAGCGCTGCGCCCGGAGCTGGCATGGGGCCTCGACGCCGGCATCGACTACTATTTCGCCAAGGACAGCCTGCTCAGCGCAAGCGTCTACGCGCGCGACATCGACAACGCGATCCTGGTTTCGCTGCGCGAGGAAAGCGGCCGCTGGATCGCCATGCCGGCCAATCTCGGCGGCGCCCGCGTCTACGGTGCCACGTTGGAGCTGCGCATGCCGCTGACGCCTGCGCTATCGCTGCGCGCCAACGCCACCTTCAACCGCTCCCGCCTCGACAGCGTGCCCGGCCCCGGCAACCGCCTGGCCGCGCAAACGCCCCTGAGCGGCACGGCTGCCCTCAGCTACAAGCACGCCGCGCTGACGCTCGATGCCGAGTATTCCTACGAGGCGGGCGGCGCCAGCCGGGAGTCGGCAAGCACCAGCACCATCGCCCCCTACCAGCGCAAGCTGGACTTGCGCGCCACCTGGAAGCAATCGCCCCGCCAGGAATGGCGCCTGGCCTTGTCCGACGTGCTGCACCCCGACCGCTCAAGCGTCTACCGCTACGACGATCCTGCCAGCGGCGCCTGGCGCCAGTCCGCCATCGCCAGCCGCGGCGGCGCCACGCTGCGGCTCAACTACAGGCAGGGCTTCAACTGATGAAAGAAAAACTTGTCTGTTACTTACGAATTTGCCAGAAAGCACTACGTGTGCGAAACTCGCCCGCTATGCCAAAGATCAATCACATCCTGCTAATGGCCGTGCTGGCGGCCGCCAATATCGCGCAGACCGCGGCTGCCATGCCGATGCCAATGCCTGAGCCAATGGACATTCCAACGCCGCAACCGCAGCAGCAGTTGCAGCAGGAAGAGAAAGACGCGCTCTCGCAGCAATGGCGCCTGCCGCTGGAAGGTGGCCGCGTGAGCAGCTTCTTCGGGGCCTCCCGTGGCCGCCGCGCGCACGGCGGCATCGACTTCTCCGTGCCGCGCAATACGCCGGTGATGGCAACCAATGACGGTACCGTGGTCGCATCCGGCATGGGCTACCTGGGTGACCGCAAATACGGCAACGTGGTGGTGATCGAACACGAAGGCGGGCTGCGTTCTCTGTACGCCCACCTGAACAAGCGCAATGTGAGCGTCGGCGACACCGTCAGCGCCGGCGAATTGATCGGCCTGTCCGGCGCCACCGGCCACGCCACCGGCCCGCACCTGCACCTGGAAGCCTACGAGAACGGCACGCGCATCGACCCGAACCGCTTCATGCTGGCCAACCTGGAAGACAACGCCCTGCCATCGGCCATGCACGCCAAGCGTACCGGCGTCGAAGAAGTCCCGCCGGCACCCCACAGCCGCGGCAAGGCAGGCAAGAAGGACAAAGCCACCCGCGTTGCGAGCAGCAGTGCCAAGGCTTCGAAAAAGAAATCCACGCAGGTCGCCCAGAAGTCCGGCAAGTCCCACAAACGGGCATAAGCCTGCGTCACAGGCAGAGGTAAATGCGGTTGGCCAGGTCCAGCATGAAGGCCGGCTGCAGGTAAGCCATAAATGCCAGCGCCAGCACGGCTGCGCCCAAGGCCCACAGGCCGAAACGGAGCAGCCGGCGCTTCATATCACGCGGCCTTCAAGTTGGGCGCAATGCGCGCCAGCGGGCGTTCGTCAATCGGGAGATTGGCCAGGCCGGCGAACACGCCCAGTCCGAGCGTGACGCCCCACACCACGTCATAGCTGCCAAGCTTGTCGAACAGGTAGCCGCCCAGCCACACGCCGAGGAAGCTGCCGATCTGGTGCGACAGGAAGACCACGCCGGCCAGCATCGACATATGCTTCAGGCCAAACACGCCGGCGATAATGCCGTTGGTAAGCGGTACCGTGGCGAGCCACAGGAAGCCGATGGCTGCTGCGAACAGGTAGACCGACCATTGCGACAGTGGCGCCAGCAGGAACAGGCCAATCACCACCGAACGCGCGAAGTAGATCGCCGACAGCAGGTAGCGCTTGGGCATGCGGCCGCCAAGCTGGCCGGCCGTGAAGGAGCCAAAGATATTGAACAGGCCAATCAGCGCCAGCGCCATCACCGCCACACCCGGCGTGGCGATGCCCTTGTCTTTCAGGTAGGCGGGCAAATGCGCGCCAACGAATACGAGCTGGAAGCCGCACACGAAATAGCCCGCCACCAGCAGCAGGAATGAGCGGTTGCCCACGGCTTCGCGCATGGCGTCGCCGATGCTCTGGTGCGCGCCGCCCGCCGCCACCTCCTGCTTCGGTTCGCGCAGGAAGGTCGACATGGGAATCATCAGCAGGAATATCACGCCGGCCAGTGCATAGAAAGCGTGCTGCCAGCCGATCGAGGAAATCAGCTGCTGCTCGACCGGCATCATCAGGAACTGGCCGAAAGAGCTGGCCGCACCCGACACGCCGAATGCCCAGGAGCGCTTTTCCACCGGCGCCGCGCGGCCGATGATGCCGCTCACCGCGCCGAAGGCGGTACACGCCAGGCCCAGGCCGATGAAGATGCCGGAACCGGCGATGAACAAGGTCGGATGGGTCACCGTGGCCATCCACAGCAGGCCCGCCATATAGGAAATGGCGCCGGCAATCACCACGCGCATGGTGCCGAAGCGGTCGGCCACCATGCCGGCGAAGGGGCCGAAGGCGCCCCACAGCAGGTTTTGCAGCGCCAGCGCCAGCGAATAGGTTTCGCGGCTCCAGCCATTGGCTTGCGAAATCGGCTGCATCCAGAAGCCAAAGCCGTGGCGCACGCCCATTGCCAGCGTCAGCACGACACCGCTCGCGATCAGGATCGTCTTGAGGTTGAGTTGGCGGTCGTTGGACATGGCGGGCATCCTGGCTGGCAAAGAAAGCCAGTGTAATGGATGCCGTCAAATCCTGCTGGCGGCCCCTCAAGACCGGTTTCAGCGCGCCCAGTAGCTGATGCGGCCCTTCAGCGCAATGCTGCCGGCGCCGGTCAGCATGTTCTCGTTGCCCTGCAACTGGCCGCCGCCGGTGGCGAAGATATAGCGGCCGGTGCCGCCGGTGATCGTGAACGAAGCGCCGCTGAAGACATAGTCGGCGCCCTGGCCGGTCGGCACGAACTGGCCGCTGTAATCGGCATACAGCTGGTCGCCGGACAGGGTCATGATGATGAAGCGCCCACGGTCGAAGGTGTAGGTCGTGCCGTTTGGCGTGATGCAGTCGCTGGCGACAAAGGCCACGCGTCCCAGCAGGGTGCTGCTGCCGTAGCCGGTGATCGAGCCGCCGAAATTGGATGGACAGCGCAGCGAGGGACCGGGCACTTCCTGGATCACGCCAGTTACTTCAATATCGGTTGTGACCCAATGCGCCGACGCCGCGCCGGATGCCAGGGCCAGCGCCACGCCGCCAGCCAGCTTCAAGATTGCTTGATGCATACACCCTCCCAAGAAAGTTAAAGATCCGATAATAACTTTCTTGCAATTGTGCGGCTATGATTTTTTTGTAAAGAGTGTGCCTTTAATCCACAGCGTATTTGACGCCGACCTGGGCCCGCAACCGGTCCAGCACGCCCATCAGCTCAACAGTTTCGCCGAGCGGCATTTCCGGGCTTTCCAGCAGACCTTCGCGCAGGCAGCGGCCTACTTCCATGGCTTCGTGCGCATAGCCGTTGCCAATGCGCGGGAAATGGAATTCGCGTTCAGGGCCGCGGTTCAGGCCAATGGTGAAGCGCTCCGTCTGGTGGAAACGGCCATGCAGGCGCAGGAATCCCTTGTCGCCGCAAATGGTCATCGTCGTCGGGGTCCAGCTATTCAGGCTGCAGTTGCAGGCCGACAGCGCGCCGCCCTCGTGTTTCAGCACAAAGCTCGATTGCACGTCGACGCCGGCTGGCGTCAGCTCGGCGAAGCCCTGAACGTCTTTCACCGGGCCGAGGAAGAAGGCCGCCATCGACAGCGGGTAAATGCCCAGGTCGAGCAGGGAGCCTCCGCCCAGCGCTGGGTTGAACAGGCGGTGCTCGGGGCCGGCTTCGGCCGGGAAGCCGAAATCGGCCTGCAGGTTGCGCACATTGCCGATTTCGCCCATGTCGATCATGCGCTTGGCCTCCAGCATGGCGGGCTGGAAGCGGGTCCACATCGCCTCCATCACGAACAGCTTGCGCTGGCGGGCCAGGTCGGCGATCTCCTGCGCTTCGCGACGGTTCAGGGTGAAGGCTTTTTCCACCAGCAGCGCCTTGCCGCCGTTCAGGCACATGATGGCATTTTCGTGGTGCATGGCATGCGGGGTGGCGATGTAGACCACGTCCACGCCGGCATCGTCGGCCAGCGCCTGGTATGTGCCGTGGGCGCGTTTGACGCCGTACTCTTTGGCGAACGCGGTAGCGCTATCTAGACTGCGCGACGCGACGGCCACCAGTTCAGCATCGGGCACCTCGCGCAGCGCGGTGGCGAAGGCCCTGGCGATCTTTCCGGTGCCGAGGATGCCCCAGCGGATAATCTTGTCCATGCAAAGCTCCTTTCAGGACGGCGTCCGCTTGGCGCGGAATACCGTTTGGTCTTCGTAAAAATCATTGTCCTGCCGCGGCCACCAGCCGGGGATGCCCAGCACCGGCAGCGGCGTGAAGCTGCCCTTGGCGAGGCCCTCTTCGGCCAGGCGCTGTGCCTCCACGCGGTCCAGCCATGCGCGGCGGCCTGCATCGTCCTGCGACCAGTATGCGTCGCCGGCCAGCACCACGCGCGTGTGGGCGGTGATGGCCTTGTACGGCGCCACCAGCTTTTCCATCAGGGCGTGGCCGAACAGCCAGACCTGCGCGCGGCCGTCGAATTGCGCGGCGCGTTCGACAAAGGCTTCGCGCCAGCGGTGGTTGCGCAAGGCATCCACCAGGGCTGCACCCTCGGCATCGTCGCGCACCACCAGCAGCGCGGAATTCTCGTCGTAGATAGTAGCAGCATCGCGCGCGGGGCCGCGCGACTTGCCAACGCCGTCCTGCGCGATCTGCGCGGCCTGCAGGGCATTCAGCTGGCGTTTGATGACCGGGAATGTCAGCCACACCAGCCCGTTGAAAAAATCGTGCAGGTTGTCGCGCGTGGGCACCTGGCCAGTGGCGCCGATGAATTCTTCGTAAGCGGTACCTTCAGGCAGCGCAGCCTGCGGCACGAAGCGCAGCGGCATTCCCTGGTGGTTGACCAGCGCCAGCGCTGCCGCCTGCTGGCAGAACGGCTCGACGACGCTGGGCAGGGAGAGGTCGATGCGTGAGGCTGCGTCCCGCACCGAGGCGTACCAGGCGCGCGACCAGTCGATCTCTTGAAACACTGGGTCCCTTAGGCCATTTTCCAGTTGATCGTTTCGCCGGCGTTCAGCGGGATCAGTTTGGAATCGCCGAACGGCAGGTCGGCAGGCAGGGTCCACTGCTCGCGCTTCAGGGTGATGGTGCCCTTGTTCGGCTCCAGGCCGTAGAAGGCAGGACCGTTCAGCGATGCGAAGGCTTCGAGCTTATCCAGCGCGCCGGCGCGGGCGAAGGCTTCGGTGTACAGCTCCATCGCGTGCAGGGCGGTGTAGCAACCGGCGCAGCCGCAAGCGGCTTCCTTGGCGCCCTGCGCGTGCGGAGCGGAGTCGGTGCCGAGGAAGAAGCGCTCGTCGCCGCTGGTCGCCGCCGTCACCAGCGCCAGGCGGTGCTCTTCGCGCTTCAGCACGGGCAGGCAGTAGTAGTGCGGGCGAATGCCGCCCTTGAAGATTTCGTTGCGGTTGTACAGCAGGTGGTGGGCGGTGATGGTGGCCGCGATCGGGCCTTCCGCTTCGGCCACGTATTGC
The DNA here is from genome assembly GCA_039593355.1 of Pseudoduganella sp. Lineage (GTDB taxonomy): Bacteria > Pseudomonadota > Gammaproteobacteria > Burkholderiales > Burkholderiaceae_D > Rugamonas. The sequence continues at coordinate 23,143 of JBCNPK010000034.1, read as the reverse complement.
GCCGCATCCTTGGTGGTGATGTGCTCGAAGACGATATTCAGCGCCGGCAGGTCCTTGCGCAGCGGACGCATGACGCGCTCGATGAAGACGGCCTCGCGGTCGAACAAGTCGATGTCCTGGTCGGTCACTTCACCGTGCACCAGGAAAGGCATGCCTACTTCCTGCATGGTTTCCAGCACCTTGTAGCACTTGGCCAGATCGGTCACGCCGGCGTCGGAATTCGTGGTGGCGCCGGCCGGATACAGTTTGACCGCGTGCACGAAGCCGCTGTCGGCGGCGCGGATGATTTCGTCCGGCGAGGTGTTGTCGGTCAGGTAGAGCGTCATCAGCGGCTCGAAGTCCATGCCCTGCGGCAGGGCAGCCAGGATGCGGTCGCGGTAGGCGGCAGCCTGCGCCACGGTGGTGACCGGAGGTTTCAAATTTGGCATCACGATGGCGCGGCCAAACTGGCGCGCGGTGTCCGGCAGGACGCTGGCCATGGTGGCGCCGTCACGCAGGTGAAGGTGCCAGTCGTCTGGGCGTGTGATGGTGATGCTGTGCGGGATCTCGAAGTCACTCATGGCGTAAGGCTTTCATTGAACGAATCCCGACATTTTACGCGAACGCGAGACGCCGCTGCAGGCGTCGCACCGCCCAGGACAGGAGTGTGCACAAAATGAAATACACCAGCGCCACGAAGAGATACATTTCCACCAGCCGCCCGTCGCGCTGGGCGATCTTGCTGGCGGCGCCGACAAAATCGGGCACCGACAGCACATATACCAGCGACACATCCTGGAACAGCACGATGGTCTGCGTCAGCAGCACCGGCAGCATATTGCGGAAGGCCTGGGGCAGCACGACTTTCGACATGATCTGCCAGTAGTTCATGCCCAGCGCCTGCGCTGCCTGGAACTGCCCCCTTGGGATGGCCTGTATGCCGCCGCGCATGATTTCGCAGTAGTAGGCGGCCTGGAACAGGGTGAAGGTAATCAACGCGGACATGAAGGTGCCGACCTTCACCGGTTCGTCCGCGCCGATCACCCACGCCGCGATGTACGGCACCAGGAAGTAGAACCAGAAGATCACCAGCACCAGCGGCACGGCGCGCACCAGGTTCACATAGCCCGCAGCGGCCAGGGACACGATGCGCAGCGGCGCCAGGCGCGCCATGGCCAGCAAGGTGCCGAGCGCAACCCCGCCCAGCATGGAAAGCACGGTCAGCTTGAGGGTGAACAGCATGCCCACCTTGAACAGGTAGACCCAGGAATTGGCGATGACGCTGTAGTCGAAGTTGGCGAACATTACGCTGCCCCTCGGGCCTCTCCACCCAGCGTGCCGGGCAGCGCAAGGCGCCGCTCCAGCAGCGTCATGCCGGCGACGACGATGATGTTGGCCATGACGTAGATCGCCGTCGCCGCCGCAAACGCTTCGAAGAACTGGAAGGAGAACTCCTGCATCGAGCGCGCGCTTCCGGTCAGCTCCATCAGCCCGATGGTCAGGGCAACGGAACTGTTCTTGATGATGTTGAGGAATTCACTGGCCAGCGGCGGCAGCACGATGCGCAGGCCAAGCGGCAGCAGCACGTAGCGGTAGGCCTGCGTGCGCGACAGGCCCAGCGCCAGCGCCGCCAGCCGCTGCCCGCCGGCCAGCGCATTGATGCCGGCCGCGACCTGCACCGCAATGCGCGCGGAGGTGAAAAAGCCCAGGCACAGCACCGCCGTCACGAAAGGCGCATTGGGCAGCGCCTTCACCCAGGCGCCCGCTGCACGCGGCAGCAATTCCGGCATCACGAAAAGCCACAGGAACATCTGCACCAGCAACGGGATATTGCGGAACACTTCCACCCAACAGATAGCGAAGCGGCGCAGCCAGCGGCTGGGTGCGGTGCGCAGCGTGCCGACGGCCACGCCCAGCGCCAGCGCAATCACCCAGCCGGCGAGCGATGTCGCCACCGTCCAGGCGAGGCCGGACAACAGGGTTTCCCAATAGCTGTGCACACCGTCCGGCGACAGCTCCCAGAAACTGTGCCAGTTCCAGTTGTAATGCATGCTACTGGTAAGCAGCAGGGTCCGGCGAGTCGGTCGGCTTGGCCAGCACGGCCTTCAGCCTGGCAGGCATGGGGAAGTTCAGGTTCACCCCGCGCGGCGGAATGGGGCTCATGAACCACTTGTTATAGATGCGCTGGATCTCGTCGGACTGGTAAACCTTGTACAGCGCCTCGTCGACCGCCTTTTTGAACGGCGCATCGCCCTTGCGCAGCATGATCCCGTAAGGCTCCACCGACATGGCCTCGCCGCTGACGGCGAAATCGACCGGCGCCTTCGAAGTGGCCACCTGCGCCGCAAGCAGGATGTCGTCATTGGCTTCCGCCTGGGCGCGCTCCGTTTCCAGCATCAGGAACGATTCCGGATGGTCCTTGCCGACCAGGATCTTCATGCCCAGCTTGCGCTCCGTGTTCAGCATGGTCATGAGCTTGAGCGTCGTGGTGCCGGCAGTGGCCACAAGGACCTTGCCCTTCATGTCGTCCAGCTTCTGGATATTGGCCGACTTCTTGGCCAACAGGCGGCTGGAGATGACGAACATGGTTGGCCCGAACGCTACCTGTTGCTGGCGCTCCGCATTATTGGTGGTGGAACCGCATTCGAGGTCGATGGTGCCGTTGGCCATGAGCGGGATGCGGTTGGCGGAGGTGACCGGGTTGTAGGCCACTTTCAGACCCGGCATGGCCAGCACGGTTTTCAGGTGCTCGACGACTTTCAGGCACAGGTCCACCGAATAGCCCTGGTACTGCTGCTTGTCATCCAGGTAAGAGAAGGGAATCGAGCCGTCACGCACGCCCAATACGACCTGGCCGGTGCGTTTGATCTTGGCGAGGGTGCCGGAGTCCGTTGCGTTGGCGGCATGGGCGGCAAGGCCCAGGCAAAGAAGGGGAAACAGGCGCAGAAAGGTCATGGTGTCCTCCGCTGGCGGGGACGAAGACCCGCCCTGTTAGTGAATGATACGCGCTAAAAAGTCCCGTGCGCGCTCGGATCGCGGGGCGCCGAAGAATTCATCCTTGCTGCAGTCTTCCAGGATGCGGCCCTTGTCCATGAATACCACCCGGTTGGCCACCTTGCGCGCAAAGCCCATTTCGTGGGTGACCACCATCATGGTCATGCCATCCTGCGCCAGGCCGACCATGACGTCCAGTACTTCATTGATCATTTCCGGGTCCAGGGCAGACGTCGGCTCGTCGAACAGCATGGCAATCGGGTCCATCGCCAGGGCGCGGGCGATGGCAACGCGCTGCTGCTGGCCGCCGGAGAGCTGGTTCGGGTATTTGTCCTGGTGCGCCAGCAGGCCAACGCGGTCCAGGTATTTCAGGCCCTTTTCGTTGGCCTCGTCCTGCGAGCGGCCCAGCACCCTGGTCTGGCCCAAAGTCAGGTTTTCGCGCACGGACAAGTGGGGAAACAGCTCGAAATTCTGGAAAACCATGCCGATGCGGGCGCGCAGGGCCGGCAAATCGGTGCCTTTTGCGCCGACTGACGTGCCATCGACAATGATTTCGCCCTTCTGGAAGGGTTCCAGCCCGTTGACCGTCTTGATCAGGGTCGATTTGCCCGAGCCGGAGGGACCGCAGATCACCATGACGTCGCCCTTGGCCACCTCGGTACTGCAGTCAGCCAGCACCTGAAAGTTGCCATACCACTTACTTAAGTCTTTAATTGCGATCATCTTTTTCGGGTTTCGGCAGGTTTATTCTCGCTTGACAGTGGTACGGAACCGCAAGGATACTTCGGGACTTGCTTAATAACTCATCATTCTAACGGCAAATCCGCCCCTCTTCAGGAATCTTGCTTATGGCCAACAAAAACCGCCTGACCACTTATATCCTCGTCGGCCTGGCGTTGGGTATCCTTACCGGTTACACCATCAATTCGCAAATGGCGCCACAAGCGGCCAGCTTCGCGGATTACATGTCCCTCATTACCACCCTGTTCCTGCGCCTGATCAAGATGATCATTGCACCGCTGGTGTTCTCGACCCTGATGGTCGGCATCGCGCGCATGGGCGACACCAGGGAAGTTGGCCGCGTCGGTATCAAGACCCTGGGCTGGTTCTTCATCGCCTCGGTGCTGTCGCTGACCCTGGGCCTGATCATGGTCAACCTGTTCCGCCCAGGCGATGCCCTGCTTGGCCATATCCCGGCTGACGGCGCGGCTGCCGCCGCGACGCTGCAGACTTCCAGCCTGACGCTGAAAGAATTCATCACCCACCTCGTTCCGTCCTCCATCGTGGACGGCATGAGCAAGAACGAGATCCTGCAGATCGTGGTGTTCTCGCTGTTCTTCGGCACCGCGGCAGCCGCCGTCGGCAAGAAAGCAGAACCGCTGATCGATGCAGTCGACGGCATCGCGCACATCATGCTGAAGGTCACCGGCTACGTGATGCAGTTCGCACCGTTCGCCGTGTTCGCCGCCGTTGCCGGCACCATCGCCAAGAGCGGCGTGGGCGTGCTGCAGACTTACGGCGTGTTCATGGCGGAGTTCTACCTGTCCATTGGCGTGCTGTGGGCGATCCTGATCTTTGCCGGCTTCCTGTTCCTGGGCAAGCGCGTGCTGAAGCTGATGTCGGAAGTCAAAGAACCGACCCTGCTGGCCTTCTCCACCGCATCCTCCGAAGCCGCTTTCCCGAAAACCCTGGAAGGCCTGGAGCGCTTTGGCGTGCGTAACCGCATCGCCGCATTCGTCCTGCCGATCGGCTACTCCTTCAACCTGGACGGCTCGATGATGTACTGCACCTTCGCGACCGTGTTCATCGCGCAGGCGTACGGCATCAACATGGACCTGGGCACCCAGATCACCATGATGGCCGTGCTGATGCTGACCTCCAAAGGCATGGCCGGTGTACCGCGCGCCTCGCTGGTGGTGATTGCCGCGACCCTGACGCAGTTCAAGATCCCTGAAGCGGGCCTTGTCCTGCTGCTCGGCATCGACCACTTCCTGGACATGGCGCGCTCCGCCACCAACGTGATCGGCAACTCCATCGCCACCGCCGTCGTGGCGAAGTGGGAAGGCGAACTGACCAACACCGACGACCGCGAGCTGTCGGATCGCCCGCTGCCTTAAGGCACTGAGCGACCAAGATAAAAGTCGGGGTCAGCTCTGGCAATCGGACATTTTGCTGCGCAAAATGTCCGATTGCCAGAGCTGACCCCGACTTTTTTTATGCACTGTTCTTCAACAGCTGGTGGTAGAAGCGGATCATGTCGGCGTAGCCTTTGACCGACATCCGTTCGTTGGTGCCGTGGAAGCGCGGCAGGTCTTCCGGCTTGGCGCGCACGGGGCCGAATTTCAATACGCTGTCGCTCATGCCGTCAAAATAGCGCGAGTCGGTGGCGCCGATCATCAGGCCGGGAGCCACGATCACGTCGGGGAAGACCTGGCGGATGGTGCGGTTTACGGCGGCATATGGTGCGCCGTCCTGGCGCGCCACGCGAGAGGCTTCGGTGTTGAAGTCGCCATCGGGCCTGATGCGGATCTTCTCGTTGCCGATCACTTTGTGCATATGCTGCTCGACGTCTGCCAGCGTGTCGCCCGGCAGCAGGCGGAAATTGACCGTGGCGCTTGCCGTCCCGGGCAGCACATTGTCTTTCACGCCGGCGTTGACGATGGTCAGGGCAGTCGTGGTGCGTATCAACGCGTTCGTGCTTGGACCCTTGGCAAGCATGCGCTCCAGCATGGGCCGGAACAGCCAGAAGTTCGACAGGGCGACGTGATTGATGCCCTTCATTTCAGGCGCCATGGTTTCGAAGCTTTGCCGCGGCAGGCCGGCCATGCGAACCGGCATCTGGTTCGACTCCAGCGCCACCAGGGCTTTGCTCATCATGCCGATGGCAGTGTCCTGAGGTGGCATTGAAGAGTGGCCGGGGGCAGTGTCAAGTTCCAGCTTGTAGCTGGCGTAGCCCTTTTCCGCCATGCCGATCATCGCCGCCCCTGGCTCCAGCCCCGGCACCATGCCATGCACGATCATCAAACCTTCATCGAGCACGTAATCAAGCTTGACGTTGCGCGATTTGAGCAGCTCGGCGATCTTCTTCGCGCCGCGCTTGCCGCCCACCTCTTCGTCGGCGCCGTAGGCCAGGTAGATCGTGCGGCGCGGCTGATAGCCTGCGGCCAGCAGCATTTCAATGGCTTCCATCTGCGCGTACAGGTTGCCCTTGTCATCCCAGGCGCCGCGGCCCCAGATGTAGCCATCGTGCACCGCGCCGCCGAAGGGTTGCTGCGCCCAGGCGTTTTCCGTTCCAGGGGCGATCGGCACCACGTCCTGGTGCGCCATCCACATCACCGGCGCGGCGTTGGCGTCGCTGCCCTGCCAGGTGTAGAGCAGGGCTTTTCCGTTGACGTTTTCGCGTTTAAGCGTTGCGTGCACACGCGGGAAGCTGGCTTGAAGGTGGGCGTGCAGCTTGTCGAATTCGGCAGCGTTGGCGTCTGCGTCCTTGTAGTCGGAGATGGTCATGAAGCGTAGTGCTTCGCCCAGGCGTAGTGCCGCTGCGTTTTCGTCGACGGCCAGGGCTGGGGCCTTCTCCACTGCAAGCTGCCTGCTGCCGCTGCGCACGGTATTGACGCCAACTGCTACCGCCAGCACACCAATTGCCGCAAGTGCTACTGCCAGAACCTTCTTCAACGCCATCCCCGTCCTCCGTGTTAGTTGACAAGCTCGCCGGCAACCGGCGAGGACTGTTCCTGATCTCCGCGCGCTTGCTGGCGCTCCCACATCTGCGCGTACAGGCCTTCGCGTGCGAGCAGCGCCGCATGCGTGCCGCGTTCAACAATCTTACCGTGATCGAGCACCAGGATCTGCTGGGCGTCGGCGATGGTCGACAGGCGGTGCGCGATCACCATCGTCGTGCGGTTTTTGGCGATTTCCTTCAGCTGCGCCTGGATCGCCTGTTCGGCCTTGGAATCCAGCGCGGAAGTGGCTTCGTCGAAGATCAGGATCGCGGGGTCTTTCAACAGCGTTCGGGCAATCGCCACGCGCTGCTTTTCGCCGCCGGACAGCTTGAGGCCCCGCTCGCCGACCATGGTTTCGTAACCATCCGGCAGGCTGGCGATGAAGTCGTGGATCGAGGCGGCGCGTGCGGCGGCGATGATCTCGTCCTTGCTGGCGCCGGGGCGGCCGTAGGCGATGTTGTATTCGATGGTGTCGTTGAACAGCACGGTATCCTGCGGCACGATGCCGATCGCGTGCCGCAGCGAGTGCTGGGTGATGTCGCGCAGGTCCTGGCCGTCGATCGTGATGCTGCCGCTGTTCACTTCATAGAAGCGGTAAAGCAGGCGCGAGAGCGTCGACTTGCCGGAACCGCTATGCCCCACCACTGCCGTGGTGGTGCCGGCCGGGATCGCGAAGTCGACGTCGAACAGGATCTGGCGCTTGGGGTCGTAGCTGAAGTCCACGTGGTTGAAGCGCACTTCCGCGCCCTGCACCTGCAACGGTTTGGCGTGCGGCGCATCGTCCACTTCGCGGTTTTCATTGAGCAGCGAAAACAGGCGCTCCATATCGGCCAGGCTTTGCTTGATCTCGCGGTAAATCACCCCGAGGAAGTTGAGCGGGATGTAGAGCTGGATCATGAAGGCGTTCACCAGCACCAGGTCGCCCAGCGACATCTTGCCATCGATGACGCCCTGCGTTGCGCGCCACAGGATCAGCGTGACGGCAATCGCGATGATGGCCGACTGGCCCGTGTTCAGCAGCGACAGCGAGGTCTGCGACTTGACTGCCGCCTTTTCGTAACGCTGCAGTCCTTCGTCGTAGCGGTTGGCTTCATAGTCTTCGTTGCCGAAGTATTTCACCGTCTCATAGTTGAGCAGCGAGTCGATCGCCTTGGTGTTGGCCTTCGAGTCGAGGTCGTTCATGGTGCGGCGGAAGTGCGTGCGCCAGTTCGTCACCAGGATGGTGAAGGTGATGTAGATCACCAGCGCCGAGAAGGTGATCACCGAGAACCAGAGGTCGTAATGCGTGACCAGGTAGCCCAGCACCAGCGTAATCTCGACCAGCGTCGGCAGGATATTGAACAGCGTGTATGAGATCAGCGAACTGACGCCGCGCGTGCCGCGCTCGATATCGCGCGTCATGCCGCCCGTCTGCCGGTTCAGGTGGAAGCGCAGCGACAGCGAATGCAGGTGGCGGAACACTTTCAGCGCAATGGTGCGCACCGCGCGCTGCGTCACGCGGGCGAACAGGAATTCGCGCAGCTCCGTGAACATGGTGGTGGACAGGCGCAGCAAGCCGTACGCCACCAATGTCGCCAGCGGCAGCACCAGCAGCGCGTGCGGGTCGCCCGGCTTGACGGTCATGTCGTCGACCAGGCGCTTGAGCACGATCGGCACGCTGACGTTGGCGGCCTTGGCGCCCACCAGCGCCAGCAAGGCCGCCAGCACGCGCCATTTGTAGACCCAGAGATAGGGCAGCAATGTTTTCAGAGTGGCAAGGTCGCCGCGCTGAGCGTCGAGAGGTGGGGGCGGTGAATTCGAATAGCGTCGCATACGTGCGTTGGCTGGCTGGTTTAAAATCCCATCAATTGTAGTCCTTCATGAGATTTTGCGATGACCTCCCAAGAACAAACCACCCGCGGCCTTCCTCCCGGAAAGATGCCTGAACTGCGCGTGATGCCCGCGCCATCCGACGCCAACGTGTATGGCGACGTTTTCGGCGGCTGGATCATGGCCCAGGTCGACATTGCGGGCTCCCTGCCCGCCACCCGCCGCGCCAATGGCCGCGTTGCCACCATCGCCGTGAATTCCTTCCTGTTCAAGCACCCGGTCTTCGTTGGCGATTTGCTCACCTTCTACGCGGACATCGTCAAGGTCGGCAATACCTCGATCACCGTCAACGTGGAAGTCTATGCGGAGCGCAACCGCTTGCAGGCCAATATCGTCAAGGTCACCGAAGCGACACTGACCTATGTGGCCACCGGCCCCGACCGCAAGCCTCGCCCCGTGCCGCCGCTCGAATCGCTGCTGTAACACCATGCAGGACGGGCGCCGCCTGCTGCTCCACACTGCGGCCCGCGTGGCCGCCCTGGCAGTGCTGGCGCCCTACCTCCCCGCGCAAGCGCGCAGCGCCGCCAACGGCGCATATCCCTTCTCGCTGGGCGTTGCATCCGGCGCCCCGCTCCCGGACTCCGTCATCCTCTGGACCCGGCTCCTGCCTGATCCGCTGAACGCTGCGTCGATGCCGCCCATTGCGCAGCAAGTGCGCTGGGAAGTCGCGCACGACGAGGCCTTCACGCGCATTGCGGCCAGCGGCACCGCTGTCGCTTCGCCCGAGCTGGCGCACTCCGTCCACGTCGACGTGCGCGGCTTGCAGCCGGACCGCTGGTACTGGTACCGCTTCATGCTGGGCGATGCCGTGAGTCCTGCCGGCCGCACGCGCACGGCGCCCGCTCCCGGCAGCATGCCATCGTCGCTGCGGCTGGCCGTGGCGTCCTGCCAGCATTGGGAATTCGGCCATTACGCCGCGCACCGCCATATCGTGCGCGCCGAGCCCGAACTGGTGGCCTTCCTGGGCGACTACATCTACGAGTGGGGTGCGTACAGCCTGCAGCATCCGGCCTCCGCCCAGCGCCGCAACGAAAGCTTCACGCTGGAGGAATACCGCGCACGCTATGCGCAGTACAAGAGCGACGCCAACCTCCAGGCGGCGCACCGTGCCGCGCCTTGGCTGATCACCTGGGACGACCATGAAGTCGCCAACGACTACAGCCCCACGCGCGACGAATTGCTGTCGCCGGATTTCATGCATCGCCGCGCGGCCGCCTACCAGGCCTTTTTCGAACACCAGCCGGTGCGCGCCCAGCGCGTCTACCAGCGCGACGACTGGGGCCAGCTGGCGCGCTTCCACGTGCTCGACACGCGCCAGTACCGCTCCATCCATGCCTGCCAGCCGAAGGGACGCGGCGGCTCCAGCTCGGTCTACCGCCGCTCCTGTCCCGACTTGGCTGACCCGCGCCGCACCATGCTTGGCAGCGAGCAGGAACAGTGGCTGGCACAGGGGTTAAAGGAGTCCAAGGCGCGCTGGAATATCATCGCCCAGCAGACGCTGATGGCGCAGATGTCGCAAGTGCCCCTGGCCAGTGAAAACGATGGCCGCTTCTGGACCGATGGATGGGATGGTTACGCGGCAGCGCGGGCGCGCCTGCTCGATGCCGCACGCAGCGCCCGCAATCCCCTGGTGCTGTCGGGCGACGTGCACACTTTCTTTGCCGCCGATTTGCGGCGCGATCCGGCGCGTGCAGGAAGCGCCGGCAACCCGGTCATCGCCACGGAATTCTGCGGTACGTCGATCACCTCCAGCTCCCGCCCGCAAGCGCGCACGCAGCAGTTGGTCGACATGAACCGCGACCTGCATTACGGCCGCAGCGACAAGCGTGGCTTCATGCTGCTGGAATTGCGCCCGGAGCGGGCCGTCGTGGCATTTGAAGCGCTTGACGATGTGCGCGATGCAAATAGCGGCTCGTCCACGCTGGCGCGCTTCACTGTCGCCGACGGCAAACCGGGCCCGCAGCGCAGCGGTTGACACAGGCTATGCGCGGAAAGGCGCGCTTTCTTCCTTGCGCCGCGCCACCAGCCCGGCGTGCGGTATCTGGCGGCCATCGATCGAAGTGTTGATATTGCGCAGCATGGCGTCGGCCGCCCCGCCCAAGTCGCCGGCGTCGATCCGGCGCAGCACCAGCATGGCGCCGCCGGCGCCCAGGTTGAAGGTATAGCTGACCAGCGCATCGAACTGCGCCTGTGTGAGTGGGTGGTGGCTGACCTGGCGCTGCACGGCGCGCTCGGCGCTGCGCACCGACAGGTCGAACGCTGCCTCGACCTGGTCGGGCGTCATGCCGGGGCGCGAAACTTCGTAGTAGCCGCGCAGGCCTTCGCGCTGCCTTAGAGCGCGGCGGCCTTCGGTGCTGATGGTGAGTGCGAGGTTATAAAGTTGGCCCATGGTGGTTCCGGAGGCTGCTTAGAGGTTCATGCCACTTTACAGCCCAACCGGAGCCATTGCTTGCGCCAGGTCAATCGTGCGGGCTTATGCTGCTTTCTTTTCGTCGCGCAGCTGGCGACGCAGGATCTTGCCGACATTGGTCTTCGGCAGTTCGTCGCGGAACTCGATGTACTTCGGCTTCTTGTAAGCGGTCAGTTCATGCTTGCAGAATTCCAGCAGCGCTTCCGCCGTCAGGTTCGGATCCTTGCGCACCACGAACAGCTTCACCGCTTCGCCGGAATTCGCATCGGGCACGCCAACGCACGCCACTTCCAGCACGCCGGGGTGGGCGGCAACCACGCCTTCCACTTCGTTCGGATAGACGTTGAAGCCCGACACCAGGATCATGTCCTTCTTGCGGTCGACGATGCGCACAAAGCCGCGGTCGTCCATGATGCCCACGTCGCCGGTCTTGAAGAAGCCGTCCGGGGTGATCGACTTGGCCGTTTCGTCCGGACGGTTCCAGTAGCCGGCCATCACCTGCGGACCGCGGATCGCGATTTCGCCGGCCGAGCCGATCGGCACTTCCTTGCCATCGTCGTCCAGGATGGCCACTTCGGTGGAAGGAATCGGTACGCCGATGGTGCCGGTGAATTCCTTGATGTCCACGCGGTTGGCGGTGGCGACAGGCGATGTTTCCGACAGGCCGTAGCCTTCGATGATCGGGGTGCCGGTCACCTTCAGCCAGCGGTCCGCCACCGACTGCTGCACGGCCATGCCGCCGCCGTTGCAGATCTTGTAGCTGGAGAAGTCCAGCTTGGAGAAGTCAGGGTTGTTCAGCAGCGCGTTGTACAGGGTGTTCACGGCCGGGAACACGGTCACCCGGTACTTGGCCAGCTCCTTCACGAAGCCCGGGATATCGCGCGGGTTCGGGATCAGGATGTTCATGCCGCCGGTCTTCCAGCCCATGAAGCAGGAAATCGTCAGCGAGTAGATGTGGTACAGCGGCAGGGCTGCGACGAACACCATCTGCTCGTTGCTAGGCTTCATCTGCAGCCAGGCTTCGTTCTGCAGCATGTTCGCCACCACGTTACGGTGCAGCAGCACAGCGCCTTTCGAAACGCCGGTAGTGCCCCCGGTGTACTGCAGGAAGGCGATGTCTTCCGGCTTCTGGTCGGCCGACTTCAGCGGCAGCTTCGAGCCTTCGGCCAGCACCTGCTTGAAGGTGACGTGGCCGGGGATATTCCAGGCCGGCACCATCTTCTTCACATTGCGCACCACAAAGTTGACGATCATGCCTTTCAGGCCGCCCAGCAGATCGCCCATCGAAGCCACGATGACGTGCTTGACCGGAGTCGAAGCGACGACTTGTTCAACGGTGGTGGCAAAGTTTTCCAGCACCACCACGGCTTCCGCGCCGGAGTCGTTCAGCTGGTGCTGCAGTTCGCGCGGGGTGTACAGCGGGTTGACGTTGACCACGACATAGCCGGCGCGGATGATGCCCGCCAGCGCGACAGGATATTGCAGCACGTTAGGCAACATGATGGCGACGCGCGCACCCGGCTTGAGGCCCTTGGACTGCAGCCAGGCGCCGAATTGCTTCGACAGCTGGTCCACCTCGGCGTAAGTCAGGAACTTGTCCATGCAGACGTACGCATTGCGGCTTGCGAACTTCTGGAAAGACTCTTCCATCAGGTGGGTCACGGAGCGGTACTGCGAGACGTCGATCTCCGCGGGAACGCCCTCGGGATATGACTTCAACCAGATTTTTTCCATCGTATTGCCTTTCGTGTCCTTGCCGCCTTATGCAGCTTTCTTGTCGTCGGCAGGCTTCTCGTCGCGCAGCATGCGGCGCAGGATCTTGCCAACGTTGGTTTTGGGGAGCTCGGTGCGGAACTCGATATATTTCGGTTTCTTGTAGCCCGTCAGGTTTTGCTTGCAGTAGTCCATCAGCGTTTCAACGGTCAGGTTCGGGTCTTTCTTCACCACGAACACTTTCACCGCCTCGCCGGAATGCTCGTCCGGCACGCCGATGCAGGCGCATTCCAGCACGCCCGGATGGGATGCCACCACGTCTTCGATTTCATTCGGATAGACATTGAAACCGGAGACCAGGATCATGTCCTTTTTGCGGTCCACGATCTTGACGTAGCCGCGTTCATCCATCACGCCCACGTCGCCGGATTTGAAGTAGCCATCGGCCGTCATCACCTTGGCCGTTTCTTCCGGACGGTTCCAGTAGCCTGCCATCACCTGCGGGCCGCGGATTGCGATTTCGCCGGCAGTGCCAAGCGGTACCTCATTGCCGTCGTCGTCCAGGATCGCCACTTCGGTGGAAGGAATCGGCAAGCCGATCATGCCGGAGAAGTCGTTGCTGTCGAAGCGGTTGGCGGTCGCCACCGGTGCGGTCTCGGACAAGCCGTAGCCTTCCACAATGGTGACGCCGGTTGCGGCCAGCCACTTGTCGGCCACCGCCTTCTGCACGGCCATGCCGCCGCCGTTGGCGACCTTCAGGCCGGAGAAATCGAGCTTGTTGAAATCGGGATGGTTCAGCAGCGCGTTGTACAGCGTGTTCACGGCCGGCAGCATATTGAAGCGGTACTTGGACAGCTCCTGGATAAAGCCGCCGATATCGCGCGGATTCGGGATCAGCACATTCAGGCCGCCCTCGCGGATGCCCCACATGGCGCACACGGTCAGCGCGAAGATGTGGTACAGCGGCAGTGCGCAGATGATGGTGCGTTCGTCCGCCGGCAGGTCGGCCAGCTTGGGCGCCGACCAGGCCTGCATCTGCAGAATGTTGGCGATGATGTTGCGGTGGGTCAGGGTCGCACCCTTCGACACGCCGGTCGTGCCGCCGGTGTACTGCAGGAAGGCCACGTCTTCATGGCGCAGTTCGACGGGCGTCAGCTTCATGCTGCGGGCATGGCCCAGCGCGTCCTTGAAGCGCACCGCGTTCGGCAGCGAGAACGGCGGCACCAGCTTCTTCACGTTGCGCACGACGAAGTTGACGATCATGCCTTTCAGGCCGCCCAGCATCTCGCCCATATTGGCGACGATGATGTGCTTGACCTGGGTGCGCGGCAGCACCTGTTCCAGGGTGGTGGCGAAATTCTCGAGGATGATGATGGCTTCCGCGCCGGAGTCGTTCAGCTGGTGTTCCAGCTCACGCGGGGTGTACAGCGGGTTGACGTTGACGACGGTGTAGCCGGCGCGCAGGATGGCGGCGATGGCGATCGGGTATTGCAGCACGTTCGGCATCATGACGGCAACGCGCGCCCCCTTCTTCATGCCGCGGCTTTGCAGCCATGCGCCCAGGCGCTTGGAAAGCTGGTCAAGCTCGGCGTAGGTGATGGCCTTGTCCATGCACACGAAGGCATCGCGCGACGCGAACTTCTGGAACGATTCTTCAAGCAGGTGAACCAGGGAGCGGTATTGCGTGGCGTCGATTTCTGCTGGGACGCCTGGGGGATACGACTTCAACCAGATTTTTTCCATCCTGTGCCTCTTTGTCTCGGTGTTATATGTTTTATTTGCGAAAATAGAACGACCGTGCTCTCCCGCACTCTAGATGCTATCGTGCGGGATGGCACAGGGCAAGCTATTTTCAGGATTTGGAACGCGTACTCTAGCGGGCCTCCGTGCTGCAAAGCAGCATCAATTGACGGCGCCCGGTTCCTTGGCTGCGGCGGCCGTTGTGGTTTCTTGAACTTGCGCCATAGAGCGCGCCAGATCGTGCAGCCTGTCATGCCGTTCAACTGATGGCAGGTTGCTCATATTCCGCACCGCAACATAAAATTGAGGGAATCCCTTCTCTTTCAGTAGCAAGGCGCGGAAACCTGGCAGCAAATCATTATAGGTTGCAACAGATGCCAAATGGGCATTATTCAACGATTCCGCAAAGAATCGGTCGTAGCCGTTGTAGCCGCCCCAGTTGGCCTTGAGAACCTTGTAGCCTTCCTGCAGGGAAGCGAAGATGCGCGCCTTTTCTTCGCGCTTCTTCTTCACGCTGGCCTTGCTGGCGTAATTGTCGGCCAGCATCTGGCGATGCTTGACCAGCAAGTCCATGAAGTCCTGGCGGCGCGCGTTGTAACGGACGTAGGCTTCGCGCATGGCGTCGTTGCCATACAGCTCAAGCCAGCGGTTGACGCCTGCCTCTTCCACCGCAGTGGCAAAGGCTTCGTTGAATTTGGAATCGCCCTGCACGTAGACCACCTGGTGCGCCAGTTCGTGGAAAACCAGCTTCGCCAGCTCGGCATCGGAGTGGTTGATGAAGGTCGACAGCAGCGGATCGCTCAGCCAGCCGAGCGTGGAATAGGCCGGCACGCCACCCACCTGCACGTCGTTGCCTTCCTTGCGCAGCTCCTCGGCGAAGGCTTCGGCATCGGCCTTGCTGTAGTAGCCACGGTAGCTGACGCAGCCCGCAATCGGGAAGCACCACTGGATCGGCCGCAGCGACAGCTCGGGCGTGGCGACCACATTCCACAGCACATATGGCCGGTTCAGTGGCGCGTAGTTCTTGTAGCTGGCGTTGTCCGGCAAGCCGAGTTCCTTGACCGCGAACTTGCGGATCAGCTTGGCCTTTTCAAGCCGGGCTTTGAGCTTGGGATCGGTGGCTGGATCGCCCAGCCAGTCATCGACCGGACGGGCGTCGGACCAGAGCGCGTATTGGCCCTGGGCAGCCTGGAAGTAATACTTGAATTGTGCACAACCCGCCAGGAGCGCCGCGCACACACCCGCCGTCGCCAGGTATCTGGCGCGCAGTTTCAGGTGTGACAACGAGCGCATAAATCATTCTCAGGCGGCTTTCTCGACTTGGACCAGTGTATCGTAAAACGTCGGTGCACGACCCATGTCAGTCAGCCGTTGACTGGTGACCTCGTTGGCGTTCTTGCCATCCCCGGCCAGCTTCTTCCACCAGATCGACAACCCCACGACCAGGCCTTTGCGCGCCTTCGGCGTGACGCGCGCCTTGCACACGAAGGAGCCGCGATCGTTGAAGATACGCACCATATCGCCGTGGTTGATGCCACGTGTTGCCGCATCGTCAGGACTGATGTCGAGATGCGGTTCGCCCTCGGTGGCACGCAAGCTTTGCACGTTGACAAAGGTCGAGTTGAGGAAGTTGCGCGCTGGCGGAGATATCATCGCAAGCGGGTATTTTGCCGCCAGTTCGGGGGAAGATGCCGCCGATTCGTAGTTCGGGATATAGGTCGGCAAGGGGTCCAGGCCATCGGCTTTCATGCTTTCTGAATAGAACTCACATTTTCCTGATGGTGTGGGGAAATTGCCGCATGCAAAGGGAGCATCAGGAACTTCCAGTTTCTGCCAGCCCTTCTTCTTGAGTGACTCCCAGTCAAACTGGACGAAAGCCACCGATGCGAGCTCATCGTCGCTGTCGCGGAAGCATGGATCGTCGAGGCCCATGCGCGCGGCCAGCAGGCGGAAAATCTCCGTATTCGGCTTGGCTTCGCCCATCGGCGCGATGGCTGGATTATTGGCCATCATGTACAAATGGCCATACGCGCTGTGGGCATCGATGTGTTCCAGCTGCGTCGTCGCCGGCAGCACGATGTCCGCATAGTCGGCGGTATCGGTCTGGAAATGCTCAAGGACCACAGTAAACAGGTCTTCGCGTGCGAAGCCCGCCTGTACTTTGCTCGAGTCCGGCGCAACCGCCAGTGGGTTCGAGTTGTAGACGATCACCGCCTTCACCTGCGGACCGAACTCGGGCGAAGCCGGGCGCAGCAAGTCGTCGCCGATGGTTGTCATATTGATGGTGCGCGGCTGGTTCGCCAGCAAATCCGGGCGCTGCAGCGCAGCCAGGTTTTTCTTGAACGTGCCCGACGCGGACAGCTGCACGCCGCCCGCCGCGTGGCGCCAGGCGCCGACCAGCGCCGGCAGGCAGGCGATATTGCGCACCGCCATGCCTCCGCCGTGCACACGCTGCACGCCGTAATTCATGCGGATGGCGACCGGCTCGCCGCGCTTGGCGGTCTCGCCGTATTCGCGCGCCAGGTTTTCCACCTCCTCCACGCTGATGCCGCAGGTGGCGGCCACGCGCTCCGGCGTCCAGTCGCTCACGCGCTGGCGCAGCTCCTCGAAACCGACGGTGTAGGCGGCGATATAGTCGTGGTCCAGCAGGTCGTCGCGCACCAGGATGTGCATCAGGCCCAGTGCCAGCGCCGCGTCCGTGCCCGGCAGCAGGGCGATGTGCTGGTGGCATTTCTCGGCCGTCAAGGAACGGTAAGGATCGATGGCGACCAGCTTGGCGCCGTTGCGCTTGGCTTCCTGGGCGCGGGTCCAGAAGTGCAGGTTGGAGGCGATCGGGTTGCCGCCCCAGATGATGATCAGCTTGGCATTCTGGAATTGTTCGATATCGGTGCCGATCGAGGCGCCCACCGTGTACTTGTAGCCGGTGGCGCCCGCCGTGGCGCAAATGGTGCGGTCCAGCAGCGAAGCGCCGATCTTGTGGAAGAAGCGGGACGACATGGAATCGCCCTGCACCAGCCCCATGGTGCCGGCATAGCTGTACGGCAGGATCGATTCGGGCTCGGCGGCCGCCAGTGGCTTGAGGCGGGCCGCGATCTCATCCAGCGCCTCATCCCAGCTGATGCGCTCGAACTTGCCCTCGCCCTTCTTGCCGACACGGCGCATCGGGTACAGCAGGCGGTCCGGCGAATACGTGCGCTCGGTATAGCGGGAAACCTTGGTGCACAGCACACCGGCCGTGGTCGGATGGTCGGGATCGCCCTTCACTTCGGTGGCCACGCCATTCTCTACGGTAACGAGCAGGGCGCAGGTATCGGGGCAATCGTGCGGGCAGGTGGCGCGGACTTGTGTTTGAGGCATCTTGAACTGGTATATCGACGGCGGAAATACGTATCGTAAACGATTCCAGAAAATCGCATCGGGAGGCTAGAATGGCAAGATCGATGGAGAACAACAATGAAACTGATCGACCCGATTATTGCGTTTCAATCCGAGTTGCAGCAGATCCGACGCGACCTGCATGCCCACCCGGAACTCTGCTATGAAGAAGAGCGTACCGCCGACGTGGTGTGCGCCAAACTGACCGAATGGGGCATCCCTTTCGAGCGTGGCCTGGGCAAGACAGGCGTCGTTGGCATCATCAAGAACGGCAGCTCCCGCCGTGCCATTGGGCTGCGCGCCGACATGGATGCCCTGCCGATGCAGGAGATCAATACCTTCCCGCACGCTTCCAAGCATGCGGGCAAAATGCACGCTTGCGGCCATGACGGCCACACTGCCATGCTGCTCGGTGCGGCCCATTACCTGGCCAAGCACCGCAACTTCGACGGCACCGTCTACCTGGTGTTCCAGCCAGCCGAGGAAGGCGGCGCCGGAGCGCGCGAAATGATCAAGGATGGCCTGTTCGAGCGCTTCCCGATGGATGCGATCTACGGCATGCATAACTGGCCAGGTTCGGCGGCCGGGACCCTGAGCGTGTGCGAGGGCCCGATGATGGCCTCCTCCAACGAATTCCACGTGACCGTGCGCGGCAAGGGCGCGCACGCGGCCCAGCCGCACAAGGGCATCGACCCGATCATGATCGCGGTGCAGATTGCGCAGGCCTGGCAGACCATCGTCACGCGTAACAAGAGTCCACTGGATACGGCCGTGCTGTCGATTACCCAGATCCACGCCGGCAGCGCGACCAATGTGATTCCCGACGATGCGAAGCTGGTGGGCACGGTGCGCACCTTCACCACCGAAGTGCTGGACTTGGTCGAACAGCGCATGCAGTCGCTGGCCGAAGGCATCGCCTCCGCCTTCGACGCGGAAGTGGAATTCACCTTCCGCCGCAATTACCCGCCGCTGGTGAACCATGAGAAAGAAACCCGGTTCGCGCTGGGGGTAATGAAATCCGTCGTCGGCGAATCGATGGTCGACGGCCATGTCGAACCGACCATGGGCGCCGAAGATTTCGCCTTCTTCCTGCAGGAGAAGCCCGGCTGCTACATTTTCATCGGCAATGGCGAAGGCGACCATCGCGACGGCGGCCACGGCCTCGGCCCCTGCGTACTGCACAACGCAAGCTACGACTTCAACGACCGCCTGCTGCCGATCGGCGCCAGCTTCTGGGTACACCTGGCCGAAGCCGCGTTGCCGAATGCCTGAAACCTAGGGCAGCTTGTCGGGCTGCGTGCCAACACGCACGCCATCATTCAGCCGCTCCAGCGCAAGCAGCGCGGCTGAATGGTCGGCGCGAGGATACACATCCTTGATCGATTCATAGCGCGCCGTCACCACGCTGGTGACCGGCAGCGCCACACCTGCCGCCGCAGCGGCGGCCAGGATATTGTGCTGGTCCTTCAGCTGCGTCAGCACCTGCCCGCCCGGCAGGAAATTGCGGTCCAGCATGCGCTGCCCGTGCACTTCCAGCACGCGGCTCTCCGCAAAGCCGCCGCGGATCGCTTCGCGCACCGCAACGGGATCCGCGCCCGCCGCCTGCGCCAGCAGCAAGGCCTCCGCCACGATATTGATGGTGCCGCCGACAATCAATTGGTTGCACAGTTTTGCCACCTGCCCGCTGCCTGCCGGACCCACCAGCTTGGGCTTGCCCATTGCTTCCAGCACAGGCCGCGCCGCTTCGAAATCGGCAGCGCTGCCGCCGGCCATGATGGCCAGCGTTCCGGCCTCAGCACCGCCAACGCCGCCCGATACCGGCGCATCGATGAAACGATGCCCTCGCGCGGTGAGCAGTGCATGGAATGCCTGCGCTTCGTCCTGGCGCGTGGAGCTCATATCGATCCACAGCGTGTTCGGAAGCAGCGCATCGATAGCCGCTTCGATCACGCCTCCGACGGCATCGCCTGCGGAGAGCATCGACACCACCACGGCGGCATCCTGCACCGCATGCGAAAGCACGTCGTCAGGATCCGCACCGGCCGCCGCCAGCACGCCCGCCTTGCCGGCCGTTCGGTTCCAGGCCGTGACTTTGTATCCGGCGCCCAGGAGACGGAGTACCATAGGTTCACCCATCAGTCCGATGCCGAGGAATGCAATTCGCAGAGGATGCGTCACAATAGTCTCCAGAAATACCAACGTTGCAGTGATTTTAACTATTGTAGCGGCGCCTGAAAAAAATTCTGAACGAACGTAGAATGCCCAGCATTGCCGCAGCAAATATGAAGACTGTGGCAAGGACTAGAGAGAAAAACATGCAAATCAAAAAACTGTTCGCTGTTGCTGCCGCCGCGTTGGTTTCGCACTCCGCCTTCGCCTTCGACGTCAACTCCGCCTATGTGGAATATGGTTCCGCCTCCAAGCTGAAGATGGTGCGCCTGGGCGCCACGCAGGACTTCAAGCCTGAGTGGAGCTGGTTCAATTCCAACGGCACCCATGTCACCGGGTATTGGGACGCCAGCGCCGGCTATTGGGAAGCCAGAGAGTGGGACGATGTTCCTGGCAATAAGAAGCGCCTGTATGACATCGGCTTCACGCCAGTGTTCCGTTTCGAGAAGACCAACAAGAAGGGCTTCTACCTCGAAGGCGGTATCGGTGCGCACGTGCTGTCCGGACTCTATAACAACGCCGGCAAGCGCTTGTCGACCGCCTTCGAGTTTGGCGACCACATTGCAGTCGGCTATGTGTTCGACAACAACTGGGACGTTTCGATCAAGGGCCAGCACTACTCCAACGGCGGCATCAAGGAGCCGAACAGCGGCGTCAATGTCTTCCTGCTGAAGGTAGCCCACCGCTACTGATAAAAAAAAACCGCCAGGTCGCCCTGGCGGTTTTTGGGGGGCTTTACGCAGCTTATTCTGCTACGTCGGTGCCCACATTGATTGCAGCGTATGCGCGCATTGCGGCTTTGGCTTCCACGCTGCCCACGCCGTACAGTTCCTGTGCTGCAGCCACAACTGCGTTGCGTGCGTCAGCATAGGTCGAGCCGGAGGTCAGCTTGGTGGTGTTGGCCTTGAACCAGATGCGGTATGCCTTGTCGATGCCGATACCGGTCATGTTCTTCGGAGCCTGGGTCAGGTATTGCGAGTAGTAGTCGCTGGTCGACACCGAGCTCGAACCCATGGCCAGGAAGTAGAACATACGGTTGTTAGGACCGCTCGAGTAGTGCGGATCCAGGCGCTTCAGGGAAGTGCTCCAAGCGTTCGGGCTCTTGCCGTCTTTGCTTGGCTTGTACAGCCAACGCAGCGGGGTGCCGGTCTTCGAGATTTCCTTGCCCATCATCCAGTCGTTGCCGGCATTGATGATGGTGCCGGTGCCGCCATTACGTGCGTACGCTTCAACTGCTTCGCCGTTGATGTCGGAGGACGACTCGTTCAGGCCGCCGGATTCGCCGCGGTAGGTCAGGTTGGAGGTTGCAGCGGTCACGCCGTGGCCCATTTCGTGGCCGATCACGTCGATCGAACCCAGGCTGTAGAAGCTGGAACCGTCGCCGATGTACATGCACTTGCAGGTGTCGGTGTAGAAGGCGTTGTCGTAAGCAGTGCCCACGTGAACGGCGATATAGGTCGCGGTATTGTTACCGTCCAGCGACTTCCAGCCCAGCACGTTGTTCATCGTGTCGTAGGTGTTCATCAGGCCCCACAGCGCGTTCACTGCAGCAGTCTGGCCGTTGGCGTTGGTGGTGCTGCCGCCGTTGATGTAATTCTGGCCGTCGCCCCAAACGTTGGTGCTGTTGGTGTAGATCACGCCAGGAGTTGGGCTGGAGGTGGACGCGTGGTTGGCGTTGGTGATTGCCATACCGCCGAACTGGCCGCCGACACCACGGGTGGAATCCAGCATGTTGTAGGTGCTGCCAACGAGGGTGGTCTGGATCGGCACGTCGCCGTTGTATTGGCTATGACCGGTGCCTACTACGCTCTGCACCATGCTCCACTGGTCCAGCACGCTGCCATCCTTGGCGCTGACGATGGTGTTGTGGAATACCGCTTCCTGGCCCTTGGACATACGGGTCTTCACCAGGTAGGCCAGCTTGTAGCTGTCCACCACGTCTTTTACGTCCATTGCGTTCAGGTCAGCTTCGGCCTTGTTCTCGGCGCCGGCGACACGCACGGTCTTCATGACTGGGAAGATGATCAGTTCAGCCGATGGCGGATCGATGTCGGTGCCGGCTGCAACGGTTTTCTTTGCCTTGGCGATTGCGTCAGCGCCGGTCAGGGTTGGCTTCACGTCGAAGCGCAGGGCCGACAGGCCGCCGCGGCGATCGG
This sequence comes from Pseudoduganella sp., assembly GCA_039593355.1. Taxonomy (GTDB): domain Bacteria; phylum Pseudomonadota; class Gammaproteobacteria; order Burkholderiales; family Burkholderiaceae_D; genus Rugamonas. Next base: position 1,016 of record JBCNPK010000034.1, on the reverse strand, counting down.
TAGCCGACTCGCCGATGATGTTGCCGCCTTTATCGGTCACGATCACGGATTCGGACTCGAAAATGCGCACGCCCTTGAAGGTATGGTTCATGCGGCTGATCGCCTGGCCGGCAGCACCTGGGTGCTGGGAGGCGATGGCGTAACCGTGATTCGTATCCAGGCCAAACTTGCCGCGCTCGCCGTTCAGGGTGGCGATCAGGCGCGCTTTTTCTTGTGCGGAGAAAGCGACTGGGCTAGCCATAGTGCTGGTGGCACTAGCTTGTGCGGCAACCAAAGCGATCGCGGTAGCGATCGCGGTAGCGATCAGGGTCTTGCGAATTTTCATGTGTGCTCCATTAATCCCGTGACAGTTTTGTGTTTGTCGTCCGATTTTTTCGGCTCGAACTTCAACACTAGCTTGGTTCAATGGAGAAATCAAAAATTCTACAAATTAAGACAGTTTCATTACAACAGTCTCAAATTAGACTATCGAAAGAAAAGTGTGTTGATTCTTACGGTTCGATAGGGTGGCGGCTGAAGCCAAACCCGGTAAACCGGGGTCAGACCCGCAGGGTCTGACCCCGTCTGTTCAATGGTTGTTGGGGGTGGTTCCAGGCCATTGACGTTCTGCGAACATCAACATCGCACAACCCACCCCGCGGCTGCGAGACCGTCGGGGGTCTGACCCTTGGGTCAGACCCGGGTTCACCGGGTTTAAAAAGCAAAAAGCCCGCTGGCACATTGCCTAGCGGGCTTTTCTAATAAGAGCCTGACGATAACCTACTTTCACACTGGTTGCAGCACTATCATCGGCGCAGAGTCGTTTCACGGTCCTGTTCGGGATGGGAAGGGGTGGGACCGACTTGCTATGGTCATCAGGCATGACTTGTCAACAATCCGGGAAGAAGTAAAAGGTGGGGTAGTGTTCTCAAACACGGTAAGTGCTACATAACCGTCAAGGTTATAGGGACAAGCCGTACGGGCAATTAGTATCAGTTAGCTTAATGCATTACTGCACTTCCACACCTGACCTATCA
>JBCNPK010000033.1:0-63187 GCA_039593355.1 Pseudoduganella sp. | reverse complement strand
CCGGCTCCGCACCCAGGTCAAGCACCAGCTGTTTCATTGGACTTGTCCCGGTATTGTGGACTTTTTGCTAACGTAATCGATCTTCACACTACGCATTATAAAAGCTGCTGCGCAGGTAGTGGCGGCGCAGGTGCCTAAATCCGACCATCAGGAGGGCGGAAGCGGGCAAAGCGAGCAGTACGCCGACGAAGCCGAACAGCTGTCCGAAGGCCATCAGGGCGAAAATCACGGCCAGCGGATCGAGGCCGATACGCTCGCCCACCAGGCGCGGCGTGAGGAAAAAACCTTCCAGCACCTGGCCCGTGCCGTAGATCACGGCCACCGCCACCAGACCGCTCCAGTCGGAAAACTGCAGCACGGCCGCCATCAGCGCCAAAAGCAGCCCCAGTCCGAAGCCGAGGTAGGGAATGAAGACCAGCACCCCGGTCAGGATGCCGACCGGCAGCGCCACGTCGAAGCCGGCCACCGTCAACGCGGAAGAATAGTAAATTGCCAACACCAGCATCACCAGCAACTGGCCGCGCAGGTATTGGGCCAGCAGTACGTCGGCCTCGTTGGCCATGGACATGGTCGATTCGATATAGCGGCGCGGCACGGCGCCGGCGATTTGGGCCAGCAGCTTGTGCCAGTCCAGCAGGACGTAGAACAGCACCACCGGGATCAGCACCAAGGTGGCCACCCAGCCAATGACGGCGCTGCCGCCGGTGCGCACGGAATTGAGCACGGCGGCCCAGATCTGGTCGCCGCTTTCGGCCATCTTTTCCGCCGCCAGCGCCTTGATGGTGGCGCCATCGAGCGTGAAATCCACGCCCATCTGGTGCAGGCGCGGGCTCAGGGTGTCGTTCAGCTTGGCCAGGAAGGCGGGAATCGCCGCCTGCAGCAGCGGGATTTCCTTCTGCAGCACCGGCACCACGATCAGCAGCAGGGCGCCCACCGAGGCGCCAAAGAGCACGATGACGATGGTGACGGCCAGGGCGCGCGGCATGTCCCAGCGCCGGAACAGGCGCATGCGGCACAGTCTATCGACCGCCGGATTCAGGGCATAGGCGATGATGGCTGCCGCCAGGAAGGGCGTCAGCACCGGCCCGAGGGCCCAGAGAAGGAAGAAGAATGCCGCCCAGACCGACACCCAGAATAGCGTTTGTTTTTGTTCTGCCGAGAGTGGGAAGGGCATCTGGAAGGGCTTTTTGCGCTGAAAAAAGGCGGTTAACGGAATAAAAAGCGGGGTCAAAACTGCTAAAATAGCGGACTTGCCGTAAAACGGCCACCGCTTTCTATTCTACCGCCTCTGTTGCGTTAAACACCATGAGCCAACCTTCGAATGTTTCCCTGTCCTACCGTGACGCAGGCGTCGATATCGACGCCGGCGACGCCCTAGTTGAAGCGATCAAGCCATTCGCCAAGCGCACCATGCGCGAAGGCGTGATGGGCGGCATCGGCGGCTTCGGCGCGCTGTTCGAGATCAGCAAGAAATACAAGGAGCCTGTACTGGTTTCCGGCACCGACGGCGTCGGCACCAAGCTGAAACTGGCGTTCGAACTGAACCGCCACGACACCGTGGGCATCGACCTGGTGGCCATGAGCGTGAACGACATCCTGGTGCAGGGCGCCGAACCGCTGTTCTTCCTCGACTACTTCGCCTGCGGCAAGCTGAATGTGGCCACCGCCACCGACGTGATCAAGGGCATCGCCAAGGGCTGCGAAATCTCCGGCTGCGCCCTGATCGGCGGCGAAACCGCTGAAATGCCTTCCATGTACCCGGACGGCGAATACGACCTGGCCGGCTTCGCGGTCGGCGCGGTGGAAAAGTCCAAGCTGATCGACGGCTCCAAGATCCAGCCGGGCGACGTGGTACTGGGCCTGGCCTCCTCGGGCGCCCACTCCAACGGTTACTCCCTGGTGCGCAAGATCATCGAAGTGGCCAAGCCGGACCTGGAGGCCGACTTCCACGGCCGCAAGCTGGCCGATGTGCTGATGGAACCAACCCGCATTTACGTCAAGCCGCTGCTGGCGCTGATGGAATCGATGGAAGTCAAAGGCCTGGTGCACATCACCGGCGGCGGCCTGGTGGAAAACATCCCGCGCGTACTGGCCGACAACCTGACCGCCGAACTGGATGGCTCCTCCTGGACCATGCCACCACTGTTCAAATGGCTGCAGCAGCACGGCGGCGTGGCCGACGCCGAAATGCACCGCGTGTTCAACTGCGGCATCGGCATGACCGTGATCGTCTCCGCTGAAAACGCCGACGCAGCGGTCGCCCAGCTGACCGCGGCCGGCGAGACCGTGTCCCGCATCGGCAAGATCCGCGCCCGCGCGGAAGGCGAGCACCAGACCATCGTCGTATAAGCAGAAAAAAGGGGACGTACCCCTTTTTTCGAAGAGCGGAGCCCTTTGCGGCTCCGTTTTTATTTGGCGGCCGCCCAGGCCTCGATTTTGCCCGCGACGTCGGCGTTGCCGCTCAGCGCAAGATAGCGGCAGTCTGGACTGCCGTCGAGCGTCACCAGGTAAAGCGGGCCGTGTGAGACCGCGCAAAACGCACGGCTGCCATCGCTGGTGCGGAACCACCCAGACAGGTAGCCGAAAGCGGCAATCCCATTGGTCCTGACTGCCAACCCCAGGCAGCCGTTCGTGCGCAATTGCTGGACCTTGGCCGCATTAATCGCGCGGCGGTCAATCGAAAAAGTGTAGAGGCTGTGCCTGACGGTCAATCGTTCCGGCCCAACTTCAACCGAATGCCTCGACGCCACAAAAAACAGGATCGCGAGAAAGACCAGCAGGACAACCCCGAGTATGACCATCGTCGGCGTCGACGCCGAATGCGAAACGGCGGCGATGGAAACGCCCAGCGGGACCAGCATGATCAGCGCCAGCAGCGTGACCTGGCGCAAAGTTGGTGGGAAAGTTGTCATAGATGTAAATCATACACCGTTTGACATTTCTCAAGCACGATTCAAATGCGATTGAGAATGATTCGCGTTTACGATAGGATGCGGTTCCCTTAACCAAAAGGAAACCCATGAATGCGCGACTGAAACCCATCGCCGCTGACCCTACCCAGCTAAACGCCAGGCAGCGTGGTTTGCAGCGCACTCTCCAAGCCCTGTTCCGCGAGCAATTGCTGGAACCGGGACATTTGATCCACGATAGCCACGCCAGCTGGCTGCCGCTGTGGGGCCAGCGCGCCATGCTGCGCTTTGAAGGCCTGCGCCTTGGCCGCATCGGCAACCTGCAGCTCAATGGCGCCATCTCGCTTCTGCGGCCGGGCCACCCGCCGCAGCTGCTGGACACGCCTTCGGCCCTGATTGACGGCGTCGCGCCATCGCTGCCCGGGCCGCCCACTGCCGAGGACGTGCAGCGCCTCGCCGTCGAACTGGAAAACAGCACCACCAACGACGCCCTGTGCCTGGCCTACCGTAGCGGCTGGGCGGAGGAGTTGTCGGCAAACCTGCGTGAACGCCACCCGCAATTCCTTGCCGCATTGCGTTCCTCAAGGCACGCCAATGCCCCCCTGCTGCTGGAACAATGGGGCACGCTCGGCCACCCCTGGCACCCGAACTATAAAACCAAGCTAGGACTGGATGCGGCCGACGTCATGGCGCTGTCGCCCGAATTCGAGGCGCAGCTGCGCGTGCCGCTGGCAGCCCTCCGCATCGACAAGGCCCATATAGCCTTCGCCGAAGAAGGCGAGGATTACCGCATCTGGTTCGGCCGCACCTATCCGCAAGCGTGGCAAGCCTGGCTCGCCGCCATGCAGGCGCGCGGCCTGCCGCATGAGGGATGGCTGCCGCTGCCGCTCCACCCCTACCAGGCCAGCCGCCAGCTGCCGCAGCTCTTCGCGCGGGAAATCGCCGACGGCGAGCTGCTGCTGCTCGAGGCGGAAATGCCGGCCTCGCCGACCATGTCGTTCCGCACCGTCGTGCCTTACGGTTCGGCGCAGCAGCCGCACGTCAAGCTGCCGGTCTCGCTGCGTCTGACCAGCGTGCAGCGGACGGTCTCGCCGAAGTCGGCGGTGATGGGGCCGCGCGTCTCGCGCCTGCTGTCGGCCATCCTCGACAGCGAGGGCGGATTTGGCGGCACGCTCGCCATCGTTCCGGAGCAGTGCGGCGTCCATCTGCTTGACCCCGACGACGACCGCGCCCGCCACCTGGCGGCGCTGTACCGCGCCAACCCCGCCGCCTGTGTGGCGCCCGGCATGCTGCCGGTCCCGGTCGGCGCCCTGTTTGCGGAGTCGCCGTTCAGCGGCCGCCCGCTGGCGACGGAAGCCGTAGCACTCTACGGCGGAGACAGCGCCGCCGGCGCGCAGGAATTCTTCCGCCAGTACGCCGCCACCGCACTGCGCGCCGTGCTGTCGGCCTACCTGCTGTACGGCGTAGCCTTCGAAGCGCACCAGCAAAACAGCTTCATCGTGCTGGACCGGCAATTCCGCCCGGTGCAACTGCTGGTGCGCGATTTCGGCGACATCCGCATCCACCGCCCGACGCTGGAGCGCAGCGGTCACACGCTGCAGGCGCACCGTCCCGGCCACACCCTGTTCGACGACGCGGGCATCGTGCGCGACAAGCTGCTGCATGCAGTGCTGCTGTGCCACGTGTCGGAGCTGGCGCTGCTGCTGGCGCGCAGCTATGCCTGCGACGAGGACGTCTTCTGGCGCATCTTCGCGCGCGAGCTTGCCGCCGCCTTCGAAGCCCTGCGCGGTCATGCCGACCCTGGCCGCTGGGCGCAAGAACGCGCAGTCCTGCTGGAAGGCGACTGGCCCGCCAAGTCCTTCCTGCGCATGCGCCTGAGCGACAGCTCGGACGATGCCCTGGGCAGCATGCCTAACCCGCTGCGCGAGGCCATGCGCTGATGCCGGCGCTGCGCTGGCTGTTCGCGATCCAGCTGCTGTCGATGGGCGCGCTGGAGATGAGCGGCCCATTCTGGCCCCTGCAACTGCGCGCGCTCGGCGACGCGCCGGGCGGGCTGGCGGTGGCCAGCGCGGTGGCCTACGCCGGACCGCTGGTGACAGCCATGCTGTTCACGCCGGTCTGGGGCCGTATCGGCGACCGCGTCGGCCACAAGCCGATGCTGCTGCGCGCCTTGCTGGCGCTGGCCGCCACGCAGCTCTGGCTGGCCTTCGCAACCAGCGGCGCAGTTGTGCTGGCGGTGCGCCTGCTGCAAGGCGCGCTGGCGGGATTTATCGCCGCTGCGCAAGCCTACGGCGCCGGCATCGTGCCGCGCGCTGAACGCGGTGCATTGATGGCGCGCCTTCAGGTCGCCACCGCGCTCGGATCGGTCCTCGGCCCATTGGCTGGCGGCTGGATCTTTGGCGCCTACAGCTTCGCAGCGGTCAACCTGGGCGCGGCGGGGCTGTGCCTCGCGTGCGCCATCGCGGCCGCTTTCGTCTTGCCCGGCGCTGGCCGCCGCGTGCCTGGTGGCACCGCCAGCGCCACGGCCGCACCGGCTGGCGGTCGAAATCCACCTGTGCCTGCGGCGCCGCCTGCGGCCAACGGCGCGCCGGCGCGCGTCCTGGCCGGACTGCTGGCAGGCATCGTGCTGGTCCAGGCCTGCAAGATGATGCCGCAGGCATTCTTCGCTTTGTTCACCGAGCAGGTGTTGCAGGCGCCGCCATCGGTCACGGGCCTGTGCTATGGCGCCAGCGCCGCCGGCCTCTGTCTCTTCGTCCCCCTCTGGGCCAGATGGTTCAAGTCCCGTCCTCGCTCGTGGATCCTGCTGCGCATCGAATGGATCTGTTGGGCTTGCGCCGCCGTGGTGGCCCTGCAGGCCGGATTGCGCGATGTGGGCTGGATCCTGCTGGCGCGCTTTGCCTGGGGCGCCTGCATGGCCGCGCTGCTGCCGGTCTTTTACAGCCTTTTGTCGATGGAAGCGGACGAGCAGGCGCAGGGCCGCGTGCTGGGAGCCGGCAACAGCGCCGCCAAAGCCGGCGCCTTGCTTGGCGCCGCGCTGGGCGGCCTGGCGCAGGCCTGGGTGCCGTTGCAGCACATTTTCTGGCTGGTGGCCGCGCTGTATGCGGCGACCGCCATTGGCATGCGGCTGATGGCCGTCGTGCCCATTTTTACTTCTATCACGCCAAAACAGGGAACACCATGAATCACAAGCTTCGCACACTGCCTTATTTCGTCGCCGCCTGCTTTGCCGCGCCGCTGCACGGCGCCTGCGCGCAAACCACGCTGCCGGAAGTGACGGTGACTGCACAAGCTGCGCAGGAAACCGGCTACGAGGCGGTCGACTCGGCAGCCGCCACCAAGGTCAACGCCGCCCTGCGCGATATACCGCAGGCGGTCAACGTCGTGCCGCTCTCGGTGCTGCGCGACCAGAATGCCACCTCGCTGCAGGACGCACTGCAAAACGTGCCTGGCCTGGGCTTCAGCGTGGGCGACGGCCAGCGCGACCAGGTCGCCATCCGCGGCTTCAGCGCCATCAGCGACCAGTTCGTGGATGGCGTGCGCGACGATGCCCTGTATTTCCGCGACCTGTCTAACGTTGAGCGTGTCGAAGTGCTGAAAGGCCCGGCCTCGGTGTTGTACGGACGCGGTTCGGCCGGTGGCCTGGTGAACAGCGTCACCCGCAAGCCGCAGGAGCAGCCAGTGCGCCAGCTTGGCGCCACCGTCGGCAGCGATGGCCAGCTGCGTACCGAATTCGACCTGGGAGCCGCCAGCAAAGGCAAGCAAGTGCTGGTGCGCATCACCGGCGCGCTGGAAGATTCCGATGGCTTCCGCAACCAGTCTTTCGTGAAGCGCCAGGCGCTGGCCCCGTCCGCGACCTTGCGCCTGGGCCGCGCCACCAGCCTGACATTGCAGGCCGACTACCTGCGCGACAAGCGCCTGGCCGACCAGGGCGTGCCGAGCTACCAGGGGCGCCCGGTCGACGTGCCGATCGAGACGTATTACGGCGCCGCCAATGGCGCTGAGCGTGCGTTCGTCGAGTCCAAGGTCGCCAGCGGCACCGCGACCCTCGATCACGTCTTCAATGACGGCCTGAAGCTGCACAGCGTACTGCGTCGCTACGACTTCCAGCTGGACCGCAATTACACCGGCATCGGCAGCATTTCCACCGGCGCCAAGCCGACCGTGTCGATCAGCCAGACCCACCGCACGCGCGACGAGGATGGCTACTACCTGCAGAACGAACTGTCGCAGCGCCTGGCGTTCGGCGCCATCCAGCACCAGCTGCTGTACGGGCTGGAAATCGGCCGTCAGCACAAGGCCGAACTGCTGCGCGCCAAGAACAACGTCGCCACCTACGACCTTTTCAATCCGGTGCTGGCCGTGCTGCCGGCAATTCCCGACAGCGTGGTGCCCGGCGCCGACAACAAGAACCGTTTCGACATCGCCGCCGGCTACCTGCAGGACCTGGCGAGCATCGGGACCCACTGGAAAGTGCTGGCCGGACTGCGCTACGACCAGTTGAAGCAGCAGCGCGACGACCGCACGGCCAGGAACATCGACCTGCAGCGCACCGACCACACGGTCTCGCCGCGCCTGGGCGCCGTTTACCAGCCGGACAGCACGCTCGCGCTGTACGCCAGCTACAGCAAGTCCTTCCAGCCGATCGCCGATTCCTTCGTGTTCCGCATCAACAGCGACGACCTGAAGCCGACCGTCACCGCCAACAAGGAAGTGGGCGCGAAAGTGGACCTGGGCGGCAAGGCCAGCCTGACCGCCTCGCTCTTCGACATGTCGCAAACGAATATCCAGGTGGCCGACCCGGTCAATACCGGCTTTGCCCTGCCGGTCGGCAAGCAACGCACACGCGGCATGGAGTTGACGTTCGCCGGCGAGCTGGCGCGCGGCTGGGAGCTGCTGGCCGGCTATGCCTTCCTGCATGGCCGCATCGAAGAATCGACCGAGCGCACCTCGGCCGGCACGCCCTTCAGGGGCAACACGCCGTCGCTGACGCCGCGCCATGCCGCCAACCTGTGGCTCAAGCACAAACTGGGCGAACGCTTCTACGTCGCCGCCGGCGGGCAGGCCGCGGCGGCGCGCTACGCTTCGCCGGACGACCTGACAACGCTGCCTGGCTACGGTGTGCTGAACCTGGGCGCCGGTTACAGCGGCGAACAGCTGGAAGTGACGCTGACGCTGAAAAACCTGCTCGACCGCCGCTTCTTCGTGTCCGCACACAGCGGCGCCAACGACTACAACATGCCGGGCGATCCGCGCACGCTGGTGGCCAGCGTGCGTTACCGCTTCTGAGCGCGCTCTACTTGCGCGTGAACTCCATGATCCAGTTGGTCTGCCAGCTGGTGCCGTCATCCCAGGAGTAGGCTTGTTCCCAGCGTGCCTGGCGCTCGCTGCTGCGGGTCCAGGTGAAGCGCACGCGGGCCGCGCGGCCCTTGTAGACTTCCTCGCCCTCGAAGCGGCCCACGCCGTCGGCATCGAAGCGGCCCACCACCGGCGGCAGCAGGGTGCCGGTGGCGGGATCGAGGCCGCCGTCGCGGTTGGTCAGCCAGTAGATGCTCCAGCGGCCGGTAACCGGGTCGAACACGCGCAAGGTCATCGCCACGAAGCCGGGCCGCCAGTCGCCCAGCGGCCGGTACTCGTCGTAGTTGCCGATGCCGGCCGGCAGCGCATGCACCACGTTGCTGGCGCTGAACGTCTCCCAAGCGCTGTCTGGATTGGCGTAGTCGGACTGGCGCCGGTTCTGCACCGTCCAGTCGCCATGCAGGAAATCGAAAGCATGCCGCGCGCGCTCGATGTCAGCCGGCGCCGGCGCCGCGCCCGCCGCCCCGGCCGTGCCGCTCGCCGCCATCGCCAGTGCTCCAATCAGTCTCCTCATTTTCGTCTCCGTATTGAAAGAGACGCCATCGTAGTGCGCTAACAGGCGAGAATCTGCCCTATTTTCGACAGAAAGCGGATAAGCTGGCGCGCGGCGAGCGGCCCTGTTCTAGCGCTTGAGGATTTTCGGCACCGGCGCCGGGCGCAAGCGGAAGGCGTCGGGCATGCCGGAACCGAGCAGGGGGCGCAGGTACAGGCGGAAAGCATCGGTCACGCCGGTGCCTTTTTCATCGATGAATTCATCCTCCATGGTGCGCGTCTTGCCCGCCACCGCCTCCAGCGGCAGCAGCTCGTAATCGGCCGAGTAAAAGCCGGTGCGCTTGATCGCCACCGAGCCGTCGCGGTCGCCCCACATGGCGAACTGCACGGCCTTCTCGCCCACTTCGCGCGCCTCGCGCTGGTCCACGTCCGAGACGCAGCCGATGAAGGAGCGCTGCAGGTAGCCGAAGGTATCGCCGCGCACCCGCTTGATGCCCAGCTTTTCCTTGATTTCGTCGCACAGCAGGTCGGCCAGCGCGCCGGTGCCGGACAGCTGCACATTGCCGTGCGCGTCGCGCTCCACTTCCTTGGCCAGCAGGGTGGCGATCGGTTCGCCGGAAGCATCGTGGATGCCTTCGGACACCGCCACCACGCAGCGCCCAAAGCGCGCATAGGTCTCCTTCACGTCGGCCAGGAACTGCTCGATGGAGAACACCCGCTCCGGCAGGTAGATCAGGTGCGGCCCGTCGTCCGGGAACTTCTTGCCCAGGGCCGAGGCGGCGGTCAGGAAGCCGGCATGGCGCCCCATCACCACGCCGACGTAGACGCCCGGCAGCGAGGCGTTATCCAGGTTGGCGCCGGCAAAGGCCTGCGCCACGAAGCGCGCGGCGGACGGGAAGCCCGGCGTGTGGTCGTTGCCCACCAGGTCGTTGTCGATGGTCTTGGGAATGTGGATGGCGCGCAGCGGATAACCGGCGGCGCGCGCCTGTTCGGACACGATGCGTACCGTGTCCGAAGAATCGTTGCCGCCGATGTAGAAGAAGTGCTCGATCTCGTGCGCCTTCAGCACTTCGAAGATCTTTTCGCAGTACTTCAGGTCCGGCTTGTCGCGTGTGGAGCCGAGGGCGGAAGAGGGCGTGGCGGCCACCAGTTCCAGGTTATGGCTGGTCTCCTGCGTCAGGTCGACGAATTCCTCGTCGACGATGCCGCGCACGCCGTGCAGCGCGCCGTAGATGCGCGTGACGTTGCGGAAGCGGCGCGCCTCCAGCACCACGCCCACCAGCGACTGGTTGATCACGGCGGTCGGGCCGCCCCCTTGTGCGACCAGGATCTTGCCAGACGACATGGCGCTGCCTCCTTCAGGTAAGTGATGGACGAGCCGCCAGCTTACTCCGTTTTTGCGCCCGCGCCGATATGCTTGTCGAGGAATTTTTCGACCCGGCCCCAGAAGTCCAGGCGGTGAGCGGTGGTGCTCCAGCCGTGGCTTTCGCCGGTGTACTCCACGAATTCGGCGTCAGCGTGATTGGCTTCCAGCGCGCTGCGCAGCCTGGCGAAGTGGGCGCGCGGCACGCGGCGGTCGTCGCTGCCGTGCGCCAGCAGCAACGGCAGCTTGATGCGCGCAGCCTGCTTCAGCGGCGACGTCGCCTCGAAACGGCCGGCGTCGGCCTTCACATCGCCCAGCAGCACGGGAGCGCCGTATTTGCGGTAATCGTCCGGCAAGTCGGATGCCCAGGACATGCCGTTATCCAGCAGCAGCGGAATATCGGTGACGGCCGCATACGCGACGCCGCAGCGGTACAGTTCCGGGTCCTTGACCAGCCCCATCAGCGTGGCATAGCCGCCGTAGCTGCCGCCCAGCAGGCACACCCGGCGCGCATCGGCATAACCTTGCGCTACCGCCCACTTCACGCTGTCGGCAATATCGTCCTGCATGGCCAGGCCCCATTGCTTCATGCCCGCCCTGAACAGGGCATTGCCGTAGCCGGTGCTGCCGCGGAATTCGGGCTCCAGCACCGCGTAGCCGCGCGAGGCGAGGAACTGGCTCACCGGCGACCAGCCCCACTCGGCGCCGCGCACGTAGGGGCCGCCGTGGATCACCACCACCAGCGGCAGGCCCTTGCCGCCCTTGGCCGGCAGCGTCAGCCAGGCCGGCAGCTGCAGGCCGTCGCGCGCCTTGATCTGCACCAGTTCCTGCTTGCCCATTTCCGCCGGCTTGATATCGGGGTGGCTGATGCCGATCCCCTTGAGCTCCTTGGTCTTGCTGTTGTATAGCGAGAAGGTGCGCGGCTGGCGGTCGGAATAGCTTTCCACCAGCAGCCATGGCACTTCCGGCGCGGCTGGCGGGGTGATCAGGTTGACCAGCTGCGGCAGTTTGCTGTCGACTTCAGCCTGGACCGCCTTCATGCCCGCGTCGAACCAGATGCTGCCGCGCGCATCGCCCAGGTAGTGCAGGCCCAGCAGACGCTTGTTGGAGTACACCATGCTGCCGCTGAAGTCGAAGTCGCCGAGCGATACCAGCGGCTCGGGATCGACCTTGCCGGTGCCCAGGTCCAGCACGTGCAGCGCCGCCTTGTCGCCCTTCAGGTGCGCTTTGACCAGCATGCGCTTGCCGTCGATGAAGCCGACCGGCGAAATGCCGCCGCCGTCGCCGCCATAGGCCTGGAAGCTCGCCAGGGTGCGCCATTCGCCGGTGGCCGGATCGCGGTAGTGCACCGTCTCCTTGCCGTCTTCCTCCGACACCATGATGCTGGGCTGGCCTGCCTGGTCCAGCATCCAATGGCTCGGCGGTGCCGGACGCGTGATGAAGCGCGACTGACCGGTCGAGGTGTTCAGCTGGACCAGGTCAGTGCGCAGCAGGGCATAGCCTGCGTGTTCCCACACCGGACGGCGCAGGTAGATGGACTCCGAATCCTGGGCGCCCGGCTCATTCATCAGGTAGGTATTCCACGGTTCGATGCGGTGATTGATCTGGGTTCCCGTGGTGAATACGGCGCCGGTATGCTGCACCAGCTGGCGCCGGTTCTTGCCGTCGCGGTCAATGGCGTACAAGCCGGGGGCAAAGCGCGCGTCGCCCGGCCCGACTTGATGGTCCACCACGTTGTACACCAAGCGCTTGTCGTTGACCCAGCGGATGTCGCCGATGTCGTAGCTCTCGATGCGGGCGCCGCCTACAACGGCCGATGTTTCGCTATCGAGCACGATCATGCCGTCGCGCATGCTGCTATCGCCGATGCGCAGCGCCAGGTAGCGGCCGCTCGGCGAGATCTGCGCTTCCTTGAATTGGGCCGGTTCGAAGAAGTCCTTCAGCGGCGGCGCCGCGTGCGCCAGGCCGCCGATGGCCGCCAGGGAAATCAGGAGATGCCGGATCATTGCTGCGCCTTCCCGATATTGCGTTGCAGGAAGGCCTCGACCCGGGTCCAGAAATCGATGCGGTTGGCCGGCAGGTACCAGCCGTGGCCTTCCTGCGCGTATTCGATCCACTCCACCTGCTTGTTATTGCGCTGCACGGCTTCGCGCAGTTTCAAGCCGTGGACCAGCGGTACGCGCAGGTCGGCGCCGCCATAGGCCATCAGCAGCGGCTGCGTGATGCGGTGCGCCTGCTCGATCGGCGAGGTGGCCTTGAAGCGCTCGGCGTCTTTTTCCGGATCGCCGACCATCACCGGCATGCCATAGCGGCGGAAGCTGTCGCTCAAGTCGTCGCGGTACATCCAGTGGCCAGTGAACAGCAGTTTGATGTCGGAGACACCGACCCATTCGACGCCGCAGCGGTACAGTGCAGGATCATTGACCAATCCCATCAGCGTAGCATAGCCGCCGTAGCTGGCGCCTGCGATGCAGATGCGCTTTGGATCTGCATAACCCTGGGAGATCGCCCATTTGGTGGCATCGGCAATATCGTCCTGCATTTTCAGGCCCCATTGCTTCCAGCCCGCTGTGAACAGGCGCTGGCCGTAGCCGGCGCTGCCACGGAACTCGGGTTCGATCACGGCGTAGCCGCGCGAAGACAGGAACTGGACATCGGCATTCCAGCCCCAGCTCGTGCCGCGCATATAGGGACCGCCATGGACCAGGACGACCATCGGCAGGTCTTTCGCCTCCTTTTTCGCCGGCAGCGTCAGCATGACAGGCACTTCCAGGCCGTCGCGGGCCTTGATGCGTAACTGTTCCTGATGACCCATCTGCTCAGGCGAGATGCCGGGGCGGGTGTCGCCCACCTTGTTCAGGGTCTTGGCGTTGCGGTTGTAGACGTAATAGCTGGACGGGCGCACGTCGGAAAAGGCGCGCACCAGCACATTCGGGGCTTGCTGGTCGGCGGGCAGGTCGAGCATGTTCACCGTCTGCGGCAGCAGCTTGTCGATCTCGGCTTGCAGGGTTTGGAGGGCCGGATCGAACCACTGCGAGCCTTCGCCATCTTGCAGGTAATGCACGCCTACCAGCCTGCCGTCACGCAGCACCAGGCGCCCGGTGAAGTCATATCCTTCCAGCGTGATCAGGGGTTTGTCGTCCATCTTGCCGCTGGCCAGGTCGACACGGTAGATGGATGCTTTGTCGGCGCCGTGGCGCGCTTCAACATACAGCGTGTTGTCCGGGCCGAAGGCTACCGCCTTCATGGCGTTGTGGGTGATGCCGTAGGCTTTGAATGTGGCGAGGGTACGCCATTGCGCGTTTTCGGCGTCGCGCACCTTGATGCTGATGTCGTCTTTTTCCAGCCTGTAGGCCAGGCGTGGACGGCCTTCCTGGTCCAGCAGCCAGGACTGGACGTCGCCCGGCCGCTCCACCGCCTGGAAGCGGCCGGTGACCGTATTGACGCGCTGCAGCCTGACGCTGTCGATGGTGTTGTTGCGATTGAGCTCGAGGTCGTCAACGTAGACCCAGTCGGAATCCTGCGGGCCGACTTGCTTGCGCAATGCGGTATGCCACGGCAGCATGTCGCGCTGGGCTGAACTTTGCTTGACCCCCTGGCTGTAGCGCGAAGCGAGCTGTTTGAAGCGCCCGCCGTCGTGGTCCACCGCATACAGGCCGGGCGCGAAGTTGACATCGCCCTGGGCTGCCTGGCGGTCCTGGGTGTCGAACACCAGGCGCTGCGCGTTGACCCACTGCACATTGCCGACGTCGGTGTCGCTGAAGTGGGCCACGACCTGCGTCTTTTGCGTGGCCAGGTCCACCACGGCCAGCATATTGCGCTTGCCCTTGGCGCCGATCTTGGCCGCCAGGCGCTTGCCGTCCGGCGAAACGACGGCGCCGCTGAACACAGGGTTTTCAAAGAAGGCTTCCACCGGTGGCAGAGCCGCTGCCGCCATGGCGGCCGGCGCAGCGGCCAGCCCCAGGGCGATTGCAAGGGAAAGGGAGAGGGTTTTCATAGGACAGCGATGTTACTGCATAGGCAATCTTATAAAAATCACCAAAAGTAACAATCGCTGTGCAATTACTGCTGCCCCGCTCCGGCGCCGATATTGCGCTCCAGGAAGCGCTCGACGCGGGTCCAGAAGTCGATGCGGTTCTTTGGCTTTTGCCAGCCGTGGCCTTCTTCGGGATATTCCACCCATTCCACGTCTTTATTGACGGCGCTTACGGCATCGCGGAAGCGGATGCCGTGGATCAACGGCACGCGCGCATCATTGCCGCCGTAGACCAGCAGCAGCGGGCTCTTGATGCGGTGTGCCTGCTGGATCGGCGAGGTGGCTTTGAATTGCTCGGCGTCCTTGACCGGATCGCCCACCATATCCGGCATGCTGTAGCGCTTGGCCTCGTCCGACAGGTCGGAGGTGTACCACCAGTGGCCGGTGTACATCAGCTGGATGTCGGTCACGCCCGCGTAGTTCACGCCGCACTGGAACAGCTGCGGATCCTTGACCAGGCCCATCATGGCCGCGTAGCCGCCATAGCTGCCGCCCATGATGCACACGCGCTTCGGATCGGCATAGCCTTTGTCGACTGCCCATTGGACGGCGTCCGCGATATCGTCCTGCATCTTCAGGCCCCACTGCTTCCAGCCGGCGTGGAAATGCTTGGCGCCGAAGCCGGTGCTGCCGCGGAATTCCGGCGACATCACAGCGTAGCCGCGCGACGCCAGGAATTGCGCGTCGGCCTCCCAGCCCCATTCGCCGCCGCGTACATACGGGCCGCCGTGCACCATGACCACCATGGGCAGCCTCTTGCCCTTGCCGCCCTGCGGCAGGGTCAGCATGGCCGGAACCTGCAGGCCGTCGCGCGCGGCGTAGCTGAAGGTTATCTGCTTGCCCATCATGGTGGACTGGATCCCTGGATGGGTCTCCCCGACTTTCTGCAGCGACTTGCTGGCGCGGTTGTAGACCAGGTAAATGGCGGGCTGGACGTCGGAATAGGCGCGCACCAGCACATTTTCGGCCTGCGGGTCCTTGGGCAGCTCGATCATGTTGACCAGGCCGGGCAGGCGCTTGTCGATCTCGGCCTGCACGGCTTGCATTGCCGGGTCCATCCAGGCGGTGCCCTGTGAATCGCGCAGGTAGTGCACCCCCAGCAGCTTGCCGTTGCGGATCACCAGGCTGCCGTCGAAGTCATAACCGTCCAGGTCGACCAGCGGCTCTTCGTCCAGTTTTCCTGTCGCGCTGTCATAGCGGTACAGCGCAGTCTTGTCCTGACCGTGCGAGGCGTTGACGTACAGTGTGCTGCCGCCGCCGAAGGCGATGACATCCATTTCCTGCGGGCCGCCATTGTGGCTGCTGAAGGAAACCAGCTTGCGCCAGTTGTCGCCCTCGCGCAGGTGGATGGAGGTGGTGTCTTCGGCATAGGTATATGCCAGGCGCGGCTCGCCGGCCTGGTCCAGCAGCCAGCCTTTCGCGTCGCCCGGCGTGCTGACCGAGCGCGAGCCCCCCGTCAAGGTGTTCAGGCGCAGCAGTTCAACGCGCCGCACCACCCCGGGGCCGCCCAGGACATAGTTCTTCACGTAGACGAATTCGGAATCCTGGGCGCCGTCCTGGTCCATCATAAAGGTGTGCCAGGGCAGCATCTTGTCGGTCGCGTCCGAAGTCATGAAGGAATTGAAGCGCACCGCCAGCTGGCGGAATTTGCTGCCGTCGCGGTTCACCGCATACAGGCCGGGTCCCTTGACGACTTCCTTTTGGGCCGCGTCGAGTTCGGCGGTATCGAACAGCAGGCGCTCGTCGTTGACCCAGCGTACGTGGTAAATGTCGGTGTCGTCGAAATGGGCGACCGGCACCGTCTTTTGGGTCGCCAGATCGACCACGACCAGGATGGTGTGCTCGCCTTTCTTGGCGACCTTGGCGGCCAGGAATTTGCCGCTCGGCGACAGCCGTGCGCCGGTGAAAGCTGGGTTTTCAAAAAATGCTTCGACGGGAGGCGGGGCGGAAGCGGCGTTTGCGCCCTGCACAGCGGCCAGGCCGAGTGCGAGCGCGAGCAGAGGGGATAGTAGTTTCATAGGAAAGGGATGTTACTGCAATGGCAAGTTCAAAATCTCGCCAAATGTAACCGGCGCCACTTTCCGTACCTGCCTGTGGCGCGACCGCGACAAACTACCGGCCTGACCAGCCAGTCGGGGCGCTGGTAGACTGCCTGGGGGCTTGAGGAGCTGTCGGCTGCGCTGCCGCTTCGCTCGCTCTGCGGGCTTCCCATGCCCGCCGTTCCGCTGCAGCTTCGTCCCTCTGCCGTTGCCAGCGGCGTCGCTGAAAGTCCTGCTCGGCTTGAAGGCGTTTCATCCTTTCGTCTTCCCGCCTCATCCTCGCGCTTTCTTCGTCCTCCTCGTACTCGTACTCGCTCACGTTCAGCGTGCTCGACTTGCTTTTCCCGGTGCAAGGTTGGGCAGTATAAGAGACCTTGCCATCGGGGTCTGTGCACTTATATATCGTATCGGCGCCGGCGTTGCCGGCGATGGCCGCCATGGCGGCGAGGATGGCGATTGGAAGAATTTTCATCGCCGGTATCTTACTGCGGCGGCGGGCGGCAAATACTCGCGCATTGTCACTTTGCCTGTTCCGGCGTGCGGATGTGCCGCACCAGCGACAAGGTGCGCGCGTCGGGAGCGGGCGTCAGCAGGCTGACTAACACCAGCGCCGCCATGCCGGCCGGTACGCCAAAGACTCCGGCCGAATTGGCGGCAATGCCGAACCACTGTCCGCCGACGCTGCCGCCCAGCACGGGATTGGCATGCAGCATGTAGTAGAGACAGGTGAAGAAGCCCGCCATCATCGCGGCGACCGCTCCCTGGTGGTTGGCGCGATGCCAGAACACGCCGGCCACCAGGGCCGGGAACAAGGTGGAGGCGGCCAGCGAGAACGCGGCGCCCACCAGCGACAGGATGTCGCCCGGTTTCGTAGAGGCGGCATAAGCCGCGATGAAGGCGACCGCCAGCAGGAGCAGCTTGGAGATGGTCACCCGTTTCTGAGTCGAGGCCTGCGGGTCGACGATCTTGTAATACACATCATGCGACAGCGCATTGGAAATCGCCAGCAGCAGGCCGTCCGCGGTGGACAGCGCCGCTGCCAGGCCGCCGGCAGCCACCAGCCCGGATACCACATATGGCAGTCCTGCGATCTCCGGCGTGGCCAGCACCAGCACGTCGCCGTCGATCAGGATCTCGGCCAGTTGCACGATACCGTCGTGGTTGATGTCGCTGATCGACAGCAGCGGGTTGGTCTTGTCCACATTGGCCCAGTACGAAACCCAGGTCGGCAAATGCGTGAACTCGCTGCCCACCAGGGAACTGTAGATATCGTATTTGACCAGCACCGCCAGCGCTGGAATGGTCAGGTACACCAGCAGGATGAAGAACAGGGTCCAGAACACCGAGTTGCGCGTTTCGCGCACCGAGGGCGTGGTGTAGGAGCGCATCAGGATGTGGGGCAAGGCGGCCGTCCCGACCATCAGGCAGAACACCAGCGCCAGGAAATTGTTGCGCTTCTGGTCCGACTGCGCGCGGTTGGCGCCGGGAAAAGGCTCCGCGTGCTTGACCGGTTCCTGTCCACGCGCCAGGTTGTAGTCGCGCTGCGCCGTCCATAACGCCGCCGCATCTTCCACCGTCTTGGGGTAATCGGCCAGCGCCCTTTCGGCGGCGCGGATTTCCAGCAGCGATGCATTGCCCTGTTTGACGATGTCCAGATTGTGCTGCGCCTCCAGGCGTCCGGAATCCCAGGAGGCGGGCAGGCCGTGCAGGCGCACCTCGTAATCCTCGGCGCGCTGCAGGAATACCTCGCGCACCTCGGCTTCTTTTTCGTCCTGCGCCAGCTGCGTTTCGCGGGCGCTGAGCTTGGGCAGCAGCTTGCCGTATGCCACTTGCGGCACCGGGTTGCCGCCATGCTTGACCGCCAGCCACATGGCCGGCATCAGGAAGGCCACCAGGATGATGATGTATTGCGCCACCTGGGTCCAGGTGATCGCGCGCATGCCGCCCAGGAAGGAGCACACCAGGATCGACGCCAGCCCGAGAAAAATGCCGACTGAAAAATCGACACCGGTGAAACGCGAGGCGATCAGACCCACCGCATAGATCTGCGCCACCACATAGGTGAAGGAAACGATGATGGTGGCGCCGACCGCCATCATGCGCACTGCGCGCCCCTGGAACCCGCCGCCGTAGCGCGCCGCCAGGAAGTCGGGGATGGTGTACTGCCCGAACTTGCGCAGGTAAGGCCCGATCAGCAGCGCCACCAGGCAGTAGCCGCCGGTCCAGCCCATGATATAGGCCAGGCCGTCGAAGCCGTGCAGGTACAGGCCGCCCGCCAGCGAAATGAAGGATGCGGCGGAAATCCAGTCGGCCGCCGTCGCCATGCCGTTGAACAGGGCCGGCACCCGCCGCCCGGCCACGTAATATTCCGCCACGTTCGAGGTGCGGCTGATCACGCCGATCGCCGCATACAGGATGATGGTGGCGAACATGAACAGGTAGCCGATCCACAGGCGCGGCATGCCTTCCTTTTCCAGCATCGCCAGCGCGAGCAGGAACATGGCGAAGCAGCCGGTGAAGATGGTGTAGTAGCGCTGCAGCTTCTTGAAGAAGGGCGTCCTCATGCCGCGTCCTCCCGATAGCGTCGCTCCAGCGCGCGCATGCGCCAGGCGTAGAAGGCGATGATGGCCAGGTAGATCAGCGAGGCGCCTTGCGCTGCGAGATAGAACGACAGCGGCCAGCCGAAGATCGTCAGCCCGCTCAACTCGCGCGCGAAGAAAACGATGCAGAACGTCGACAGCAGCCAGGCGGCCAGCAGCCAGCCGGTCATGCGGCGCACGCGGCGCCAGTGGCGCTCCAGCTTATCCAAAATGCGGTACCTCTTCTTCTTCGGGCAGACGGTCGGGCATGCGCAGCGGGAAGCTCACGCGGAACAGGCAGCCCGGGTGTTTCGGATCGGTGGCGCGCGGGTTGGCGAACAGGTCGACTTCCGCGCCGTGCTGCTGCGCCACCTCGCGTACGATGGCCAGGCCCAGGCCCGAGCCTTCGGTATTGCTGCCCAGGATGCGGTAGAAGCGCTCGAACACATGTCCGCGTTCCGCCGGCGGGATGCCGGGGCCGTTGTCTTCCACTTCCAGCAGGGCCAGGTCCCCGGTGCTGCGCACACGCACGGTGACGGCGCTGCCGCGCGGCGTGTAGCGCAGCGCGTTGTCGATCAGGTTGGACAGCATTTCGCGCAGCATCACCGCGTTGCCGGCAATCTGCACGTCGCAGGCGGCCGGCTCGTAGCCCAGGTCGATGCCGGCCGTGAACGATGCCTGCACCCAATCGTGCACCACGCCGCGCGCCAGCTCGCCCAGCTCCAGCGGCTGCATGGCGGCGCCGGCCTGCGGCTGGTTCTCCGCGCGCGCCAGTGCCAGCAGCTGGTTGACCAGGCGCGTTGCCGCTTGCGAGGATTTGGCCAGCTGCTCCAGCGAGCGGTGCACCTCGGCCTGGTCGGTCTGGCGCAGCGCCAGCTCCGACTGGGTGCGCATGCCGGCCAGAGGGGTCTTCATCTGGTGCGCTGCGTCGGCGATGAAGCGCTTCTGCATATCGATCGACAGCTTCAGGCGCTCCAGCATGTCGTTGAGCGACTTGACCAGGGGCGTGATCTCTTCCGGCACCTGGCGCGGCGGGATCGGGCTCAAATCGTCGGATGGGCGGGCGCGGATGCGCTCCTGCAGTTCGCGCAGCGGCAGCAGCCCGCGCGACAGCGCGAACCATACCAGTGCCAGCACGATGGGCAGGATGATGAACTGGGGCAGGATCACGCCCTTGATGATTTCATTGGCCAGCTTGGCGCGCTTTTCCAGCGTTTCCGCCACCTGCACCAGGGCCCAGCGCGCCGGCTTGCCCTTGTCTTCCTCCAGGTTGACCCAGGTGTGGGCGACCCGTATCGGAGTGCCGTGCAGGTTGGCGCTGCGGAACATCACTTCGCCCGAGCGGAATTCCTGCAGCTCCGGGTCCTGTTTTGGCGGGGGCGGCAAATCGCGGTCGCCGTCCACGAAGCCGCTGGCCGGGCCGATGATCTGGTAATAAATGCTGTCCACGTCGTCGGCGCGCAGGATGTCGCGCGCGGCGCCGGGCAGGCGCGGAATGGCGCCGCCCACCTCGCGCACCTGCTGCGTGAGGACGGTGACGGTGTCTTCCAGTGCGTGGTCGAAGGGCTGGTTGGCGATCGACTTGGCCACCAGGTAGGTGATGGCGATACTCATTGGCCAGAGCAGCAGCAGGGGAGCGAGCATCCAGTCCAGGATCTCGCCGAACAGCGAGTGCTGGATCTCGTTTTCTTCGGCGGCCGGTGCGTGGTCCCAGTCGGCGGCCTGCTGCTCGCCGTTCACTTGGCGGCCGGCGGGACGGGCGGGTTGAACTTCTCGAGGCAGTAGCCCAGGCCGCGCACGGTCGCGATGCGGATGCCGCCCACTTCAATCTTCTTGCGCAGGCGGTGCACGTAAACCTCGATGGCGTTGTTGCTCACTTCCTCGCCCCATTCGCACAGGTGGTCGACCAGCTGCTCCTTCGACACCAGGCGGCCAGCGCGCGCCAGCAGGATTTCCAGCAAGCCCAGTTCGCGCGCCGACAGGTCCAGCATCTGCTCATTGATATAGGCGCTGCGGCCCACCTGGTCGTAGGTGAGGGGGCCGTGCTTGACGACGGTGGAGCCGCCGCCCTGGCCGCGCCGCGTCAGCGCCCGCACCCGCGCTTCCAGCTCGGACAGCGCGAAAGGTTTGGCCATGTAATCGTCGGCCCCCAGGTCGAGGCCGTTCACGCGCTGCTCGACCGAGTCGGCGGCGGTCAGGATCAGCACCGGCAGCAGCGAGCCGCGCGCGCGCAGGCGGCGCAGCACTTCCAGGCCCGACATTTTCGGCAGCCCCAGGTCCAGGATCAACAGGTCGAATTCCTGGGTGGACAGGGCCGTGTCCGCCTCCTGCCCGTTTTTTACGCAGTCGATCGCATAGCCGGACTGGCGCAGCGAGCGCGTCAGGCCGTCCGCGAGGACGCTGTCATCTTCGGCTAATAGGATACGCATAAGCTAACTTTACTCTACAAGTTTGAGAAATCGCAAAGTTTGCAAAAAGGGGCTTGTCAAAAGCACTGTAATTTTATACAGTACCACCTGTACACCGTAGTGACCCAATATTTATCTAGCGCGAAAGAACATCATGGACGACAAAAAAGGCGTAGTACCTGCATCGGAAAAAGCCAAGGCCCTGGCGGCCGCACTGGCCCAGATTGAAAAGCAGTTTGGCAAAGGCTCCGTGATGCGCATGGACGCATCGGCCCCGATCGAGGAAGTGCAGACTGTCTCCACCGGCTCCCTGGGCCTGGACATCGCGCTGGGCGTCGGCGGCCTGCCACGTGGCCGCGTGGTGGAAATCTACGGTCCTGAATCTTCCGGTAAAACCACCCTGACCCTGCAGGCGATCGCCGAGATGCAGAAAATGGGCGGCACCTGCGCCTTCATCGACGCGGAACACGCGCTGGACGTGGTCTATGCCCAGAAACTGGGCGTCAACCTGCACGAGCTGCTGATCTCGCAGCCGGACACTGGCGAGCAAGCCCTGGAAATCTGCGACGCGCTGGTGCGCTCCGGTTCCGTGGACCTGATCGTGGTCGACTCGGTCGCCGCGCTGACCCCGAAGGCTGAAATCGAAGGCGATATGGGCGACTCCCTGCCAGGCCTGCAGGCGCGACTGATGTCCCAGGCGCTGCGCAAGCTGACCGGCACCATCAACCGCACCAACACCCTGGTGATTTTCATTAACCAGATCCGTATGAAGATCGGCGTGATGTTCGGCTCGCCGGAAACCACCACCGGCGGCAATGCGCTGAAGTTCTACGCCTCCGTGCGCCTGGACATCCGCCGTACCGGCTCGATCAAGTCGGGCGACGAGGTGATCGGTAACGAGACCAAGGTCAAGGTCGTGAAGAACAAGATCGCGCCGCCGTTCAAGGAAGCGCACTTCGACATCCTGTATGGCGAAGGCACTTCGCGCGAAGGCGAAATCATCGACCTGGGCGTGGAAGCCAAGATCGTTGAGAAGTCGGGTTCGTGGTACAGCTACGGCGGCGACCGCATCGGCCAGGGCAAGGACAACGCCCGCCAGTTCCTGAAAGAACGCCCGGCACTGGCGCGCGAGATCGAGAACAAGGTGCGTGCGGCGCTGGGCGTGCGCGAGCTGCCGGCCGTCACCGATGATGGCGAAGAAGCGCCGAAGCTGCGCGCGGTCGACTAAACCCGGTAATTCGGGGTCTGACCCAAGGGTCAGACCCTGTCTGATCATCGGCCACTGGCTTCGGCATACCGGGGTCTGACCCTTGGGTCTGACCCAGGTTTACCGGGTCTAAAAAAGCATGCCCCTCCCCAAGCCCACATTAAAAGCCCGCGCATTGCGCCTCTTAAGCCAGCGCGAGCACTCCCGCCTCGAACTCGCCCGCAAGCTGCAGCGCCACGCGGAAGAGGGCGACGACGTCGAAGCCCTGCTCAACTTCCTCGAGCAAAACAAATGGCTCTCTGAAGAGCGCTTCTCCGAAAACCTGGTCCACCGCCGCGCCGCCCGCTACGGCAACAGCCGCATCGTGGCCGAGCTGCAGCAGCACGGCATCGGCGGCGAGATGCTGGCCGAAGTCAAGGAATCGCTGAAAGAAGACGAAGTCGAACGCTGCTGCGAAGTCTGGCGCCGCAAATTCGGCGCAGTGGCCGAAGACCCCGAAGGCCGCCAGAAACAGCTGCGCTTCCTGATGTCGCGCGGCTTCTCGCAGAAGGCCATTCGCGCCGCCATGAAAGGCAGCATGCCCGACGAGGAATTCTGAAGCCCGGGCAGGTATGCTACACTTCGATAGTTTTATGCAGCACCGCGGGTGCGGTGGTTGTCCGTAGAAGCTGCGGCGTACTGATTAGCTGCTTATAATTTTGGCCACGTTTTGTGGCATCGGTCTTATGTCCCTGTCAAATCCTGTCTCCCGACGAGCGCTGCGGCACACGCGCGCCATAGACATCCAGGCGTATTCGCGCGAGGATGGACTGTGGGATCTTGACGCCCATATCACGGACATCAAAACATTCGACACCATGCTGGCATCGGGCCCGCGCAAGGGCAACGAAGCCCTGCACGACCTATGGCTGCGCCTGACTGTCGATAAGCAGCTGACCATCGTCGATGCCGAAGCAAGTTCGGACGCCGTTCCTTATCCTGGCCATTGCAACACGATTGGTCCAGCCTACAAAGCCTTGATCGGCCTGAACCTGATGAAGGGTTTTCGCCATGCGGTCAAGGAGAGGCTGGCCGGTGTACAAGGCTGTACCCACCTGACTGAATTGGCCCTGGTGCTGCCGACGGCAGCCCTGCAAGCCTTCGCCAACGACGTCTGGCCGGTGAACGAGCGCTCCAGCACTGCGACTGAAAAACCGTTTCAACTTGACAAGTGCCACGCCCTCAGGACCGATGGCGGGGCAGTTGCCGAGTTCTACCCACGCTGGTACGTCAACAAGACGGACGCAGCATAGGTGCTGTACAAAATACATCTAACCAACAAAACAGGTATTCGAAAGAAGGGAAAGCCAGCATGAAAATCCATGAGTATCAAGGCAAAGAAATCCTCCGAAAATTCGGAGTGACCGTACCGCGCGGCATTCCGTGCATGACCGTGGAAGAGGCGGTGAAAGCTGCTGAAACCCTGGGCGGCCCAGTGTGGGTCGTGAAGGCACAGATCCATGCTGGTGGCCGTGGTAAAGGCGGCGGCGTGAAAGTAGCCAAGTCGCTGGAACAGGTTAAGGAATACGCCGACCAGATCATGGGCATGCAGCTGGTGACCCACCAGACCGGCCCTGAAGGCCAGAAAGTCCGCCGCCTGCTGATCGAAGAAGGCGCCGACATCAAGAAGGAACTGTACGTTTCCCTGGTGACCGACCGCGTGACCCAGCGCGTGGTCCTGATGGCTTCCTCCGAAGGCGGCATGGACATCGAAGAAGTCGCTGAATCGCACCCTGAAAAGATCCACTCGATCGCCATCGACCCGGCCGTGGGCCTGACCGATGCCGACGCAGCCGACGTGGCGCGCAAGATCGGCGTACCGGACGCTTCCGTTGCCGACGCCGTGGCCAACCTGCAAGGCCTGTACAAGGCTTACTGGGAAACCGACGCTTCCCTGGCCGAAATCAACCCGCTGATCCTGACCGGTTCCGGCAAGGTCATCGCCCTGGACGCCAAGTTCAATTTCGACGCCAACGCCCTGTTCCGCCACCCTGAGATCGTCGCTTACCGCGACCTGGACGAAGAAGATCCAGCGGAAGTCGAAGCATCGAAATTCGACCTGGCCTACATCTCCCTGGACGGCAACATCGGCTGCCTGGTGAACGGCGCCGGCCTGGCCATGGCCACCATGGACACCATCAAGCTGTTCGGCGGCGAACCAGCCAACTTCCTGGACGTGGGCGGCGGCGCCACCACCGAGAAAGTGACCGAAGCGTTCAAGCTGATGCTGAAGAACCCGGAACTGAAAGCCATCCTGGTGAACATCTTCGGCGGCATCATGCGCTGCGACGTGATCGCCGAAGGCGTGATCGCCGGCGCCAAGGCCGTTTCCCTGTCCGTGCCGCTGGTCGTGCGCATGAAGGGCACCAACGAAGACCTGGGCAAGAAGATGCTGGCCGAATCGGGCCTGCCAATCATCGCCGCTGACACCATGGAAGAAGCAGCCAAGGCCGTTGTTGCCGCTGCTGCCGGTAAATAATTAAGGAATCGATATGTCTATCCTGATCAACAAAGACACCAAAGTCATCACCCAGGGCATCACCGGCAAGACCGGCCAGTTCCACACCCGTATGTGCCGCGACTACGCGAACGGCAAGAATGCCTTCGTCGCTGGCGTGAACCCGAAGAAAGCCGGCGAAGATTTCGAAGGCATCCCAATCTACGCCTCCGTCAAGGAAGCAGCTTCGGAAACCGGCGCCACCGTTTCCGTGATCTACGTTCCACCAGCAGGCGCAGCCGCTGCAATCTGGGAAGCCGTGGAAGCTGAACTGGACCTGGCCATCTGCATCACCGAAGGCATTCCAGTGCGCGACATGATGGAAGTGAAAGACCGCATGGCGAAAGCAGGTTCCAAGACCCTGCTGCTGGGCCCTAACTGCCCAGGCCTGATCACCCCGGACGAAATCAAGATCGGCATCATGCCTGGCCACATCCACAAGAAGGGCCGTATCGGCGTGGTGTCCCGCTCCGGTACCCTGACCTACGAAGCGGTGGCACAGCTGACCGCCCTGGGCCTGGGCCAGTCTTCGGCAGTTGGTATCGGCGGCGACCCGATCAACGGCCTGAAGCACATCGACGTGATGCGCATGTTCAACGACGATCCTGACACCGACGCGGTGATCATGATCGGCGAAATCGGCGGCCCGGACGAAGCCAACGCAGCCCGTTGGATCAAGGACAACATGAAGAAGCCGGTGGTTGGCTTCATCGCTGGCGTCACCGCTCCTCCAGGCAAGCGCATGGGCCACGCCGGTGCGCTGATCTCCGGCGGCGCCGACACTGCGCAAGCCAAGCTGGAAATCATGGAAGCCTGCGGTATCAAGGTTACCAAGAACCCATCCGAAATGGGCCGCCTGCTGAAGGCAATGCTGTAATATTAGCGGTAAGATAACGGGGAGCCTCGGCTCCCCGTTTTCGTTTCCACAGGAGGATATCGATTTGGCAAAACTACTCGTCATGCGTGAAGGCATCATCGAACAAACGGTGCAGCTCACCAAGGAGCGCATGACCATTGGCCGCCATAAACATAACGATATCGTCCTGAATCACCCCGCAGTGAGCGGCCAGCACGCCGTCGTCACCACCATTCTCGACGACTCCTTCCTGGAAGACCTGCAAAGCACCAACGGTACATTTGTCAACGGCCACCGCATCGGCAAGCACTTCCTGCAGAACAAGGATGTGATCAAGATGGCCAAGTACCACCTTGAATTTGTCAGCGACGGCATCCGCCCCCTGGCCGCTGCCGCCGCCACCATCCCGGCCATGCCGGCGCCGCCTTCGGCCTCGCCGTCGCCGTCGCCGAACACCCAGTTCGCCGAATTGCCACTGGCACAAATCGAAGTCCTAAACGGCAGCAATGCCGGCAAGACCCTGAGCCTGACCAAGGCCGTCACCAGCCTGGGCCGCCCAGGCGTGCAGGTGGTGGTAATCGCCCGCGCGCCGGAGGGCTACTCCGTCGCTCACGTCGAAGGCGACAAATCCCCCCTGCTGAACGGCGACCCGATGCCGCGCCAGCCACAGCCATTGAAGGCCGGCGACATTCTCGACCTCAGCGGCATCCTGATGGCATTCCGTGCCAGTTGACGAAAATTGTCATTCGGCAACACAATAACTGACAAATTGCGTAGTGAGAATGACAAATTTCGTCAGTAATTCCTCGAGAACTGACAGTTTTTTGCAGGAAACACGGCAATTTGCTGAAAAGATGAGCTGGCACGGCAATTGCTGATCCTTCCGGGTTGCACCCTCTATATTTAGTTTATTAATTGAAGGAACAGTAAATGAAGTCCATGAAAATGATTAAGCGCCAAGCACAAGCCGGCTTCACTTTGATCGAACTGATGATCGTTGTGGCAATTATCGGCATCTTGGCTGCCGTTGCTATCCCAGCATACTCCGACTACACCGCGAAGGCTAAAGCTGCCAACGCTATCGCTTCCGTCGATTCGCTGAAGACCGCTGTTGCCATGTGCGCCCAGGAAGCCGGCGGCGACCTGACCAACTGCACCACCGGTACCGCTGGCTCCGGTATCCCGACCTTCACCTCGACCAAGGAAGTTCAGTCGGCAACCGTTTCGGGCGGTACGATTACTCTGACGTTCAAATCCACCGGCGTAGCCTCCGGTGTTGACGGTTCCACCATCACCTTCACCCCGCACCTGAACGCCAACGACACCACCATGCGCTGGACCATCGTGTCGAACGCGACCAACACTGCTGTGAAGAACGCCATCGAGAAGAACAGCGTCGCTTCCTAATCGGCTCATCGCTGAACCAAGCTTCTGCTGAAATGCCGCCCAGTGCAAACTGGGCGGCATTTTTGTTTGAACATGCTGAACGCCACAGTGACAAAAATTTTCAAGGATGACGCCCGCAACTGACGAAGTTTCGGTGGCGGCTGACCAAAATTGTCAGCGGATACCATTGAAACTGACAGTTTGTGACCGAAATCGGGAGTAAACGCGCAGAAATTGCTTTGGCATGGCTGTTGCTTGCAGTCTAAGTGCCCTACCCAATTTCTTAGTTTCCTAGTGAAGGAGTAGCAAATGAAATCCATGAAAATGATCAAGCGCCAAGCACAAGCCGGCTTCACCCTGATCGAACTGATGATCGTTGTGGCAATTATCGGCATCTTGGCTGCCGTTGCCATCCCTGCCTACTCCGACTACACGGCCAAGGCCAAAGCGGCCAACGCTATTTCTTCCGTCGAATCGCTGAAAACCGCCGTCGCCATGTGCGCCCAGGAAGCCGGCGGCGACCTGACCAACTGCACCACCGGTACTGCTGGTTCTGGTATCCCAACCTTCACCGCAACCAAGGAAGTTGCGTCCGCAACTGTTTCCGGCGGCACGATCACTCTGACCTTCCAGTCCTCCGGCGTAGCTTCTGGTGTGGATGGCTCCACCATCACCTTCACCCCGCACCTGAACGCCAACGACACCACCATGCGCTGGACCATCGTGTCGAACGCGACCAACACCGCTGTGAAGAACGCCATCGAGAAGAACAGCGTCGCTTCCTAATCGTCTGATCGCTGAACCAAGCTTCTGTTGAAATGCCGCCCAGTGCAAACTGGGCGGCATTTTTCATTCTGCGGCTCTGAGCGGACGCGGCAAACTGACAAAGTCTGTATGGAGGCTGACTAAAATTGTCGGCTCAACCGGAGAAAACTGACACTCTTTGGCAGAAAGCAGGGCGAGATCCCCCGAATAGTGGGTGGCACGGTGATTGCTCATATCCAAGTGTCCCAACCCTACTTAGTTTCTTACCTGAAGGAGCAGCAAATGAAATCCATGAAAATGATTAAGCGCCAAGCACAAGCCGGCTTCACCCTGATCGAACTGATGATCGTTGTGGCCATTATCGGTATCCTGGCTGCCGTCGCCATCCCAGCTTACTCCGACTACACCGCCAAGGCCAAAGCAGCTAACGCAATCTCTTCCGTCGAATCGCTGAAAACCGCTGTCGCCATGTGCGCCCAGGAAGCCGGCGGCGACCTGACCAACTGCACCACCGGTACCGCTGGCTCCGGTATCCCGACCTTCACCTCGACCAAGGAAGTTCAGTCGGCAACCGTTTCGGGCGGTACGATTACTCTGACGTTCAAATCCACCGGCGTAGCTTCCGGTGTTGACGGCTCCACCATCACCTTCACCCCGCACCTGAACGCCAACGACA
Organism: Pseudoduganella sp.; assembly: GCA_039593355.1. Taxonomy (GTDB): domain Bacteria; phylum Pseudomonadota; class Gammaproteobacteria; order Burkholderiales; family Burkholderiaceae_D; genus Rugamonas. The sequence goes on along the minus strand of JBCNPK010000033.1, from coordinate 34,580 downwards.
CGACCATGCGCTGGACCATCGTGTCGAACGCCACCAACACTGCTGTGAAGAACGCCATCGAGAAGAACAGCGTCGCATCCTAATCGGCTGATCGCTGAACCAAGCTTCTGCTGAAATGCCGCCCAGTGCAAACTGGGCGGCATTTTTCATTTACACGATCTTCTGGCGGTCGGCCAGCATGGCTTCATACGTCAGGTTTTGCAGCAGGGTGAAGTGAGCCGGATCGAGGCCGGTGAACTGAACGCCATAGCTGAAGACGTCGTTCCCTTCCTTCTGCGACTGTGCCATGCTGGCATTGCGCACCAGCGCCGGCGTATGGATGCGCACCTGTCGGTTGTCAGGCGGCGCCAGGAGAGTGAAGTCCAACTGCACCGTTTCGCCTTCACGGCTCAGCGGCTGCGCCGATTCGATCAGCGCTCCCGACACGCTCAGGTTCACGATGAACACCGATGCATGGTGGCCGTCGTCGCGCACCATCTTGGCGGGAATCTCCACTTTCACGCGCATCGCCGCGCGCAGGCTGGTGCCCTGGATTTCGCTGGGGAAGCTCACGTGTGCGTACATCAGCGGCCGCAGGAAGACGCGCTGCACGACGGTGGAAAAGGAACAAACGTTCACGCCCGAAAAGACGCGGACGGTGAGCTTGTCGCCTTCGGTGATGGCAATCGGGCCGCTGTTCTCCATCGGGATCCTGACGATCATGTATTCGTCACGGACCCAGCCGATCACGGTGGAAAAATGCTGCATGGGCCGCAAAGTGCGGTGGGTGATCAGCTGGATACGCCCTCCCACTTGCAGGTTCATCTGTTCAAACCCGTATTCCTGCAATTTGCTTTCGCCCGCCATGTCGTTATTGTCTATTTATGAGCAATTTCCCATTGTACATAATTCGGGTACCGGCAATCATTTCGCCGAGATGACCGCCCAGTCCAGCCCGACCAGATGGTAGGGGTCGGGCCGCTGCTCGGGGCAGTGGCCATGGGCGCAGGTTTCCTTGGCGCCGAAGCGCCAGCCGCCGTTCTCGCGGTCGATGAATTCCTTGTCCACCAGTTCCAGCGTATCGCGGTAGCGGCGTGCCATTTCCGGCCGCTGTGCCACGGCCAGGAAGGCTTTCATGGCTTCAGCCTGCGGCCACCAGTATTTGTTCCGGTCGACTTTGCCGCTCGGCGACTGGCGGTAGAAGACGCCGCCATCCTGTTCGTCATAGCCGGTGGCCACGGCATATTTCAGCAAGCGGTCCGCCACGCCGGAATACACCGGCGACAAGCCGCGCTTTTCCGCGCTGCGCAGCAGGTGGCTCCATTCGAACTGGTGACCCAGGTCCGTGAAGCCGTCGCCGTCTTTCAGCGGCTTCCACTGCTCGTCGAACCACTCGGGGATATACGCGCCGCCATCGGGCAGGCCGACCAGGAGCCGGTTCAGGACGAAGTCGCCCATTTCGCGCGCGTCGGCCAGGACCTGCTGGTCGCCGGTCGCGTCGTACAGGGCCAGCAGCGCCTCGAACATATGCATGACCGGATTCTGCGTGTGCTTGCCGGGCATGGACGCCGCAAAATCACGAGGAGCCGAACCGCGCAAGCCGCCGCCCGGCTCTTGCAGTCCGCGCCGGATGTCCTGCCAGGCCTGCAAGGCTGCAGCTTTGTATTTTGGTTCGCCGGTCACGCGCGCCGCGCGCGACAGCGCAAGCAATGCAAAGGCGTGACTGTAGGCGGTTTTGCCCGGGTTGATCACCTTGCCTTGCCCGTCGACGACTGCGAAAAAGCCGCCATTGACCGGGTCATGGAAGGATTCGAGCAGGAAGTCCGTTCCGCGCCTGGCAGCTTCCAGGTAGCGCGCATCACCGCTTGCTTCGTAGCCGACCAGCAAGGAGTACACCACACGGCTGTGCAGGGTAAGTTCGCCGTATCCCTGGTTCATTGGCCGCCAGTTGCGGTCGAACAGTCCGTTCATCAGGCCGGAAGAAGTGGGCGCTATCTTCAGCCAGTGCGACACATGGTCATTCAGGTCCTTGCGGTGCCATTCGACATTCGCAACCGCCGCCACGGCGCCGCCTTCGCCGCCGCCATCGCGGTCGCAGGCCGCGAGCAGGAACGCGAGACACAAACCTGCAGCCGCGCGGCGGCGCATCATGCCTTCCAGTCGCCGGACTTGCCGCCCGCCTTTTCGGTGACGCGGATATCGGTCATCACCATGCCGCGGTCGACCGCCTTGCACATGTCGTACACAGTCAGCAGGCCGACCTGCACCGCGGTCAGCGCTTCCATTTCCACCCCGGTCTTGCCGTAGGTTTCCACTTGGGCGCGGCAATGAACTGCGTTGCTCGCTTCATCGGTGGTAAAGTCCACGGCGACGCGGGTCAGCGCGAGGGGATGGCATAGCGGGACCAGGTCGGCGGTGCGCTTGGAGGCCATGATGGCGGCAATGCGGGCGATGCCAAGAACGTCCCCTTTCTTGGCGCTTCCCGATAGAATGAGCGCCAGCGTTTCCGGCTTCATGCGGATACTGCCGGTGGCAACGGCAATGCGGTGGGTTTCGGCCTTGGCGCCGACATCGACCATATGGGCCTGTCCGGCGGCGTCGAAATGAGTAAGGTGTTCGGTCATCGCGTAGTCTCTTGTTGAACGGGTATGATAGCACTGTGAATGCACTACATTTTCGCCGTCCATTGCTGGCGGCACTGGTATCGGGCTTGCTGGTTGCCGCGCCGGCGGGGCATGCGCAACAGTCGCAGCCTGCGCAGCCGTCCGAGCTTCCCACGCTGGGGGATGCATCGCGCGAAGACATGTCTCCGGTCATGGAAAAGCGCCTGGGCGAAGAGATCATGCAAAGCCTGCGCTTCGAGCGCGACTACCTGGATGATCCGCCCATCATCGAATACCTGAACAATTTCGGCACCAAGCTGGTGGATGCGCGCCCCGGTGCGCGCGGCGACGCGAACCTTGATTATTACTTCTTCGCGATCCGCGACAAGAACCTGAATGCGTTCGCCTTGCCCGGCGGCTATATCGGCGTGCACTCCGCGCTGCTGCTGGCCGCACAAACGGAATCCGAACTGGCCTCGGTGCTGTCGCACGAAATCGGCCACGTGGCGCAGCGCCACATTGCGCGCCAGCTGGGGGCGCAAAAGAACGATGCCCTGATTCCGCTGGCGGCCATGCTGCTGGCGGCGCTGGCCGCCAAGTCCAGCCCGGACGCCGCAATCGGCGTGTTCATGGGCGGGCAGGGCCTGGCGATCCAGCGCCAGCTTAATTTCGGCCGCGAGGCGGAGCGTGAGGCTGACCGCATCGGCTTCCAGATCTTGAATGCTGCAGGCTACGACGCCAGCGGCATGGTGGCGTTCTTCCAGCGGATGCAAGCGAGCACGCGCCTGTACAGCGACGTGGTGCCGCCATGGCTGATGACCCACCCGCTGACCACCGAACGCATCGCCGATATCCAGGCGCGCATCCGCGAGCAGAAGTACACGCAGCGCGTGGACAATATGGACTTCCACCTGATCCGCGCCCGCGCCCGCGTCCTGCAGGATGAGAGCAGCCAGGGCTTGCTGGAGACGGAGGGTGTGTTCAAGAACCAGATGCAGCAGCCGGGCCGGCAGAACGTGGCGGCAGGCCAGTACGGCATGGCCATGGTCGCGCTCAAGCGCTCGGACTTCGCTGCCGCGCAGGCGTGGCTGGACAAGGCGCGCGCCACGATCGACAAGCCGCCGGTGCCGGGCGCGTTCAGCACGCCGATTCCGCGCGGCTCCACCGATTCCGCGTTGGCCTACATGTCGCTGGAGATCAAGCTGGCGCAGGAGAACAAGCCGGAAGTGATCGCCGCCGCCATCGAGGAAGCCAAGCAGGCGCAAGGCCGTTTCCCGCTCTCGCGCGGGCTGGTGTGGCAATATGCGGATGCCTTGATCAAGGGCGGCAAGTATGAGGAGGCGACGCGTTTCCTGCGCGACCAGCTGCAGATGTACCGGCGCGAGCCGGAGCTGCACGATTATATGGCGCAGGCTTATGCGAAGCAGGGCAAGATCGCGCTGCAGCATATCTCGCTGGCGGAGTCGTATGTGCTGCTGGGGGGAACGCTGGCGGCGCTGGACCAGCTGGCGCTGGCGCGCAAGGCGCCGGATGCGACTTATTACGACCAGTCGGTGATCGACGCGCGCGAGCGGGAGCTGCAGGCCAAGCGGCGGGAGCAGATGGGGGAGAAGAAGAAGGACTAGACCCGGTAAACCTGGGTCAGACCCAAGGGTCTGACCCCCAACGGTTTCACGCGACAGGCGCGCAGACAGGGTCTGACCCTTGGGTCAGACCCAGATTTACCGGGTTCAAGGCTGCGGCACCCGCTGAAACCCAAACACCGAAGGCACGCTGTCGCGCGCCATGGCAGCCACCGGCACCGCGCGCTCGCCCAAGCGCAAAGTCAAAGGGGACAACCCTGCAGGATCGTTGCCCGCCGCATCCAGCCACGCCAGCAGCGCGTTATCGCCAACGGGACGTCCATTCAGTTCCAGCTGCGGCAAGACCTGCGCAAAATCCCGGTCATCAAGCTGCGCCAGCACATCCCCGCTGCGCAGCAAAAGCTCGCCCGCCTCGGTCAGCCACGCAGCCTCCACCTCGCCCAGCGGCGCCCCGGTATGCAGCACAAACCCATGAACCGGATCGGTGCGCGCAATGAAAGGGGTCGTCTCCAGGTTCAGGTAAACCCGCTGCGGCCCATTCTGGAAATACCAGCAGCCCCGTTCATCGCACTGGTAATTCCGCGTAATGAAGCCCACCAGCGCCGGGTTGGCCAGCTTGTCGCCCGGCTCATTGAAATGCTGCGCGCGCTCATCGCGCATGCGCCAGTTGCCGCGCGCATCGAGCGCCAGCCAGCCGTAGCAATGCGGCACGTTGGGCCACTTGGCCATGGCCTGTTTGACTATCTCATCCATCGTTCAAGCCCCGGCCATTTCGGTCGCCTCTTTGGCGGTGAGGAAGTTGAGCATGCGCAGCGGCAGCCAGTTCAAGCTGCCGGGCATGCGGCCGGTGGCAAAGCCCACATGGCCGCCTTCCTGCGGATAATCGAGCAGCACCTGGCGCGATGCCTTGCGCGGCAGGTACTGGCCCGGCATGAATGGATCGTTCTGCGCATTCAGCACCAGGGTCGGCACCGTGATATCGGTCAGCACGTGCTTGGCGCTGGCGCGGTCCCAATAATCGTCGGCATCGCGGTAGCCGTGCAGCGGCGCAGTCACCACATTGTCGAAGGCGTGCAAGTCCTGCGCCGCCATCAGCGCGTCGAGGTCGAACAGGCCGGGGAACTGCTGCAGCTTGGCCAGGCATTTCGGTTTCAGCGTTTGCAGGAACATGCGCGTGTACAGGCGGCTCAGGCCGCGCGACAGGGCGTTGCCGCCTTGCGCCAGGTCGAGCGGCGCAGACACCGCGCAGGCCGCGTCGACAAATTCGGCCTGGTGCTGGGATTCGCCTAGCCAGCGCAGCAACACATTGCCACCCAGCGACACGCCGCAAGCGTAGAACTTTCCGCTGGCATGCGGATGCAGGCGGCGGATGATCCAGTCCAGTTCGCCGGAATCGCCGGAGTGGTAGAAGCGCGGCGCCAGGTTCGGCTCGCCCGAGCAGCCACGGAAGTGCGGCACCGCGCCGGACCAGCCGCGGCGCTTGATTTCCGCCATCAGGGCACGTGCGTAATGGCTGTCGGACGAGCCTTCCAGTCCGTGGAACAGCACCACGAAGGGCATGCCGGGCGTGCCGTCCACGAAATCGACATCGATGAAATCGGCATCCGGCGTATGCCAGCGTTCGCGGCGGAAACGTACGTCGGGCTTGGCTATGCAGGTAGCCGGATAGATGGTCTGCAAATGGCCGCTGGGCAGCCAGAACGGGGCAGTGTAATTCATGGCGCGGCTGGGATCGCCCCAGCGGGTCCGATCCCCCTTTTTTTAGTGCAGAATTTGAGCGCGCGGATCGACGGGAACTGGTCCCGGCGCTACAGACACATGATGCAACACAATGCGCCAACCCTTCGGTGTCTTAACGTACACATTGGTCGCAATCAGGTGCGCCGGCTCGCCGCTTGCCGCTGTGACGCCCTCGATCACAGTATGCACCGAACTCATCAGGTTGTGTGTCTCGTGCAGCTGGGATGGGCGAATTTGCAACCCGCCGTGTTCCAAAAGTGCACTCCAGGAATCGCGGATGGCGCGATGGCCGATCAGGCGCGGGCCGCCGGGGTGGACGCAGACGATTTCTTCGTCGTCCGCCCACAGCGCCATCAGGGCTTCCAGGTCGGCCCGGTTCAAGGCATCGTAAAAGGCTGCTTCGACTTCTGCCGCACTGCCATTCTGGTGTTTACGCGCTGCCATCCGGGCTCCGTTGAGTGATTAATGGTGGCCGACTTCGGTGCCAGGCTTCAGTTTGTACTGGGTGCCGCAGTACGGGCATTTCGCTTCGCCATGCTTGAAGTCCAGGAACACGCGCGGGTGCGAAGACCACAGCGGCATGGCTGGATTCGGGCAGTAGGCCGGCAGGTCTTTACCATCGAGTTCTACTGGCTGGGTGGCGTTGCTCATTTTATAACACTCCGCGAGATCAAAAACCACGATTTTAATCGATCCCGGCAACGATCAGCATTCGCCGGTAGAATGTCGGCTTTCCCATGCTGCGGCCGGTGCTGCCGCCGCAACGATTCCACACATGAGTACTACCGCAAGCGAACCTGACGTCGCGGCCCACCATGAACCTTCCTGGCGCGCCGGCCTCAAAGACGGTACGCCGCCCCTGTTTGGCATTGTCGCCTGGGGCTTGGTGGTTGGCGTGGCGATGGTCAAGTCCGGCCTGACCGTTATGCAAGCGCTGGGCATGACCCTGGTGGTATTTGCCGGCTCCGCCCAGCTTGCCGCGCTGCCCTTGATTGCCGCCGCCGCCCCGGTCTGGGTGATCTTCCTGACTGCGGTCGTGGTCAACCTGCGCTTCGTGATTTTTGCCGCCCTGATGGCGCCGCACTTCGCCAAGCTGCCGCTGTTGCGGCGCTTCCTGCTCGGTTTCGGCACAGGCGACCTGACGACCGCCCTCTATCTGCAACGCTTTCCGAGCGAAAAGCCGGAAGCGGGCAAGCTGTCCTATCTGCGCGGCCTGCTGTACCCGAACTGGATCGCCTGGCAAGGCGGTTCGATTGCCGGCATCTTCCTTGGCAGCGCGGTGCCTTCCGAATGGGGACTGGGCTTTGCCGGCACGCTGGCGATTGTCTGCATCACTGTGCCGATGGTAGCGACACGTCCGGCGCTGGCCGGCGCGCTGGTGGCCGGCGTCACCGCCGTGCTGGCAAATGGCTTGCCGTACAAGCTCGGCCTGCTGGCTGCCGTGATTGTCGGCATGGTGACCGCCATGGTGGTGGAAGGACGAACCGAACGACGAAAGGCCGCCAATGTCTGACCTTGAAATCTGGCTGACCATTATCGCCATGGCCTGCGCCACAGCGCTCACGCGCTCCTCGTTCTGGGTGATCGGCGGGCACATCACGATTCCGACGCGCGTGCAGGGCATGCTGCGCTACGCACCGGTGTGCGCCCTGGCGGCCATCATCGGCCCCGACTTGCTTTTGGGACCGCAGGGCAGTGTCGAATTCAGCATCCACAACTACAAATTGATCGCCGGCGCCGCGTCCATCGCTTACTACCTGGCCCGCCGCAGCATGCTGGAGACCATCGTGTTCGGCATGGCCTGCTTTACCGCATTGCGCCTGCTGCTTTCTTGAAAATCGCGGACACTGGCATTTGACCCAACAGGGAGGGAGTTGCGATGGTGGAACTCGACCACATGATCTTGCGGGTGAGCGAGCCGGCGAAGTCGGTCCGTTTTTACGAGGATGTGCTGGGATTTAAGCACGAGGGCAGGGCGGGGCCGTTCGAGGTGGTACGCGTGAACGAGGGTTTTACGCTCGATTTGCTGGCGGTACCGCCGGACATGCAGCTGCACCTGGCATTCCGCGTCGATCCGCAGCACTTCGAACGCGTGATGGCGCAACTGCGCGAACGGCGTATTCCGTTTGGCGGCAACCATATGGACCGCAGCGGCGGCCAGCCGGAGCCCCAGTTCGGGGCACGCGGGCTGGCGCTGGCTTGTTATTTCGAGGATCCGGACGGGCACAACCTCGAAATCCGCTACTAGACTTGCCACAACTTGCGGGCTTCCTCGGCAATGATGTCGGGGAATTCCTCCTGGAAGAACAGCTTGCCTTCCGGGACCGCTCGGATGCCCTGTGAGCGCGGGAACAACTGGTCGAGGTAGCGCGCGTCCGCGAGAGTGAAGATCGTGTCGCTGGCGCCCCAGACCATGCGTACCGGCACCATGCTGCGCCGCAGTTGGGCTTCGATCCCGGCCAGCGGATTGGGTGACAGTGCATTGTGAAACTCGTGGTACTGCGTGCGCCTCAGCGGCGAGCTGACCAGCGGTGCGGCGTAGTACTCGATGATCGCGTCTGTGAGCTGGGCCGGGTTGTGGAAGACGGCGGCGCCAAAAGTGGCGCGGGCCATGGCTTTATCCGTCAGCCATTTGGCGGTGTCGTCGGCCAGCGTGCCTTTGCGGGCCATCTCCAGCACCGGGCCGATTTCGGCGGGTGGGCTGTGCGGCTCAATGTCGCAGTTGGTCAACATCAGGCTGCGCACGCGCTGCGGGTAGCGCAGCAGGAAAAGCTGGGCGACCGCGCCGCCGCTGTCGCTGGCGACGATGTCCACCGCGCCGGCGCCGAGCTTGTCGAGCAGGGCCGCCAGCATGTCGGCTTGCGCGCTGGCCGCCAGCGATTGGCCGGCCGGGACTTCAGAGTATCCCAGCCCCATGAAGTCGGGGGCGATGCAGCGGCGAAATGGCGACAGGCGCTCAAGCGCGCCGCGCCATTGGAAGCTGTTCAGGGGCGCGCCATGCAGGAACAGCGCCGCCGTCGGGCCGCTGCCGCGCTCGACATAGGCGATGCGTCCTTGCGGCAGGCTGGCGAAGCTGCGTGCGGCGCGAAAGACGGCCACGTCGGCCAGGTTCGCTGCGCCAGCCAGCGATGGTTCCGGTGCTGCACCGGTCAGGCGCGGGACTGCGCTGGCTGCGAACGCAGCGCCAGCCAGGGTGAGGAAGTTTCGGCGTTTCAATGCAATCTCCATAAGGTGGCATTTGGTGAGGCCGATGCTATCGGCGCCGCCGGCGCTGCGCGCGCACAGGCGGCCGGCGGCGAGCACAATCGGCTGATTTTCCGATTGCGCTGCCGGAGAAATTGGCGCACCCTTCCATTTCCTGCGAGTCCGATCGGAAGCGGCTTGCGCGAAAGAGACTGCCATGACAACCAGACCTTCGTGTTACCCGGAGCGGGACGCGGTGCCGCTGCTGGATGTATTGACCTCGCCCGTGCCGCGCGGCCGCTTCGACTCGCCCGTCGACAGGAGCCATGTGCTTTGCCTGCACCTTGGCGCCCCGGTTCCGGTCAGCTATCGCGCCGGGCGCTATGAGCGGCAAGGCACGCGCTTGCATGGGCAGTTCTGCGTCGTGCCAGCCGGCTCCAGTACGCGCTGGACCCTGACGGCGCCGGCGACTTCCCTGCTGCTGCGGCTGAATCCAGCGCTGATGGAGTCCACGGCTGAGCACATGCGCTTGCAAGCGGAACTGGCGCCAGCGATCCACATCCGCGACCCGCAGATCGAGCGCATCGGCTGGATGATGCAGGCCGAAGAGCAGGACGGTCATCCCGGCGGCCGCATCTTCGCCGACAGTCTGGCGACTGCCTTGGCGGCCCGCCTGCTGGCGCTGCAGACACTGGCGGCCCGCAAGCCAGCCGCAACGCCCATCCGCGCCTTGCCGGCCTGGCAGCTGCGCGCCGTGCAGGACTATGTGGAAGCCAACCTCGACCAGGACCTCACGCTGGCCGAATTAGCGGCCGTCGCCGGCTTCAGCATTTCCCACTTCAAGGAATTGTTCCGCCAGGCCACAGGCATGCCGGTCCACCGCTTCGTCCTGACCCGTCGCGTCGAACGCGCCCGCCAACTTCTCCAGGAAGGCAAACTCACCAACACTGAGATCGCCCTCGAAGCCGGCTTCGCCCATCCCAGTCACATGGCGCGCTGTATCCGACGCTTCATCGGCCGCACACCTGCGGAGCTGAAAACATTGCAAGAAGGCAACTAAATATCGACTTTTCCTGACCTTAACAGGCGGCTAAGGGGCCCCGGCTTAAGGTAAAATAGCGGTCTTTCCAACTGTGACCCCTGAGTAACCATGCTGAAATTCAACCGCCTGGAAGACCTGGTAGCGCAAAACGCCCTGCAAGGTAAGCGCGTATTTATCCGTGCAGATCTGAACGTGCCGCAAGACGATGCGGGCAATATCACCGAAGATACCCGCATCCGCGCTTCGATTCCAGCGATCAGGATGGCCCTGCAGGCAGGCGCCAAAGTCATGGTTACCTCCCACCTGGGCCGTCCGACCGAAGGCGAATTCAAGGCCGAAGACAGCCTGGCGCCAATCGCCAAGCGCATGTCCGAGCTGCTGGGCCAGCCGGTTGAGCTGAAGCAGAACTGGGTGGATGGCGTGGAAGTGGCCGCCGGCCAGGTCGTGCTGCTGGAAAACTGCCGCGTCAACAAGGGCGAAAAGAAGAATTCGGACGAGCTGGCCCAGAAGATGGCCAAGCTGTGCGACGTGTACGTGAACGATGCCTTCGGCACCGCCCACCGCGCCGAAGCCACCACGCACGGCATCGCCAAGTTCGCACCGGTCGCTTGCGCCGGCCCGCTGCTGGCCGCTGAGCTGGACGCGCTGGGCAAAGCCCTGGGCGCGCCTGCCCGTCCTCTGCTGGCCATCGTGGCCGGCTCCAAGGTGTCGACCAAGCTGTCGATCCTGAAATCGCTGGCCGACAAGGTGGACAACCTGATCGTCGGCGGCGGCATCGCCAACACCTTCATGCTGGCTGCCGGCCTGAAGATCGGCAAGTCGCTGGCGGAGGCCGACCTGGTAGCCGAAGCCAAGGCCATCATTGACCTGATGGCCGCCCGCGGCGCCACCGTGCCGATTCCGGAAGACGTGGTGTGCGCGAAGGAATTCTCGCCGACCGCCGCCGCGACCGTGAAAGCCGTGGCCGACGTGGCCGACGACGACATGATCCTGGACATCGGCCCCAAGACTTCGGCCAAACTGGCTGCCCAGATCGCCGAAGCCGGCACCATCGTCTGGAACGGCCCGGTCGGCGTCTTCGAATTCGACCAGTTCGGCGAAGGCACCAAGACCCTGGCGATGGCAATCGCCAATTCCAAAGGCTTCTCGATCGCTGGCGGTGGCGACACCCTGGCCGCGATTGCGAAATACCAGATCACCGACAAAATCGGGTACATCTCCACCGGTGGCGGCGCCTTCCTGGAATTCCTGGAAGGTAAGACCCTGCCGGCAGTGGAGATCCTGGCGCAACGCGCCCAGTAACACGGTAAAAGGCGCCCGCAAGGCGCCTTTTGAACTTTTTAAAGCTCACACGAAGGAATTCTTCATGGCACGTGGTACCAAGATTGTCGCAACTATCGGCCCAGCATCGACCGACCTGAATATCCTGATCCAGATGATCAAGGCGGGTGTCGATGTGGTCCGCCTGAACTTCTCCCATGGCAAGGCGCAAGACCATATCGACCGCGCTGCCCTGGTGCGGAAGGCCGCAGCGGAATGCGGCAAGGAAGTGGCGATCATGGCCGACATGCAAGGTCCGAAGATCCGTATCGGCAAGTTCGAGAACAACAAGATCGAACTGGCCAAGGGCGACAAATTCATCCTCGACGCCAAGTGGGGCGAGAACGGCGAGCTGGGCAACCAGGAGCGCGTGGGCCTGGACTACAAGAGCCTGCCGACGGACGTGAAGCCGGCCGACGTGCTGCTGCTGAACGATGGGCTGATCGTGCTGACCGTGGACAAGATCGTCGGCAGCGAGATCTACACCACCGTCAAGATCGGCGGCGAACTGTCCAACAACAAGGGCATCAACCGCCAGGGCGGCGGCCTGACCGCGCCGGCCCTGACCGCCAAGGACATGGAGGACATCAAGACCGCGATGTCCTTCCAGGCCGATTACCTGGCAATTTCCTTCCCGAAAAACGCCACCGATATGGAAATGGCGCGCCAGCTGGCCAATATCGCCGGCGAGCCGTTCGGCTTCAAGCCGATGATGATCGCCAAGATCGAGCGCGCCGAAGCAATTCCTGCCCTGCAGGAAATCCTGAACGCTTCCGACGGCATCATGGTGGCCCGCGGCGACCTGGCGGTCGAGGTGGGCAACGCCGCCGTGCCGGCGCTGCAAAAGCGCATGATCCGCATGGCGCGCGAATCGAACAAGATTGCCATCACCGCGACCCAGATGATGGAGTCGATGATCTTCAACGCCGTGCCGACCCGCGCCGAAGTGTCCGACGTGGCGAACGCCGTGCTGGACGGCACCGATGCCGTGATGACCTCGGCCGAAACCGCTTCCGGTAAATACCCGGTGGAAACTGTGGAAATGATGGCGGCCATCTGTACCGAAGCCGAGCAATCCGAATACAACAAACTCGATGCGGACTTCCTGAACGCCCGCTTCACCCGCATCGACCAGTCGATCGCCTATGGCGCCCTGTTCACCGCGCACCACCTGCGCGTGAAGGCGATTGTGGCCCTGACCGAATCCGGCTCCACCGCGCTGTGGATGAGCCGCCACAACATCGACACCCCGATTATTGCGCTCACGCCGAGCACCACCACCCAGCGCAAGCTGGCTTTGTACCGCAACGTTTGCACCCACCAGCTGATGCAGGATGCGCCGACCGATGTCGTGCTGCGCGCCGCGGAAGACCTCCTGGTAAAACAGGGTATTGCCCAGAAGGGCGATATGATTGTGGTTACCTGGGGTGCGCCGATGGGTAAGGTGGGCGGCACGAACGCGCTGCGTATCGTGAAAGTGGGTGAGTTCACCCACCGCGCCGATTCGGCACGCTAACGAGCGCTCAACGATTTCTTTATTGTTTGGAGTACTACCATGTCCCTCGTATCCATGCGTCAACTGCTGGACCACGCTGCTGAAAACGGCTACGGCATCCCAGCTTTCAACGTCAACAACCTGGAACAAGTGCAGGCCATCATGGCTGCTGCCGATGCGGTCAATGCACCGGTGATCATGCAAGCTTCGGCTGGCGCCCGCAAGTACGCTGGCGAAGCCTTCCTGCGCCACCTGATCGACGCGGCAATCGAAGCTTACCCGCACATCCCTGTCGTCATGCACCAGGACCACGGCCAGTCGCCGGCAGTCTGCATGGCTGCGATCCGCTCCGGCTTCTCGTCCGTGATGATGGACGGTTCGCTGCAGGCTGACGGCAAGTCCGTCGCTTCCTACGAATACAACGTGGAAGTGTCGAAGGAAGTGGTGAAGTTCGCCCACTCCATCGGCGTGACCGTGGAAGCGGAACTGGGCGTGCTGGGCTCCCTGGAAACCATGAAGGGCGACAAGGAAGACGGCCACGGCGCGGAAGGCACCATGACCCGCGAACAGCTGCTGACCGACGTGGCGCAAGCTGCCGACTTCGTGCAGAAGACCCAGTGCGACGCGCTGGCGATCGCTATCGGCACCTCGCACGGCGCCTACAAGTTCACCCGCAAGCCAACCGGCGACATCCTGGCGATCGACCGCATCAAGGAAATCCACGCCCGCATCCCTAACACCCACCTGGTGATGCACGGTTCTTCCTCCGTGCCGCAGGAACTGCTGGCCATCATCCGCGAATTCGGCGGTGACATGAAGGAAACCTACGGCGTGCCTGTGGAAGAAATCCAGGAAGGCATCCGTCACGGCGTGCGCAAGATCAATATCGACACCGATATCCGCCTGGCCATGACCGCTGCGATCCGCAAGTTCATGTTCGAGAATCCATCGAAGTTCGACCCACGCGACTACCTGAAGCCAGCCCGCGCTGCTGCCGAAGAAATCGTGAAGGCACGTTTCCTGGCGTTCGGCTGCGAAGGCCGCGCGTCGCAGATCAAGCCTATCTCGCTGGAGAAGATGGCTGAGCGTTACAAGGCCGGTGAACTGGCCCAGATCGTTAAGTAAAACCGGCAGTGCAGTGTCTGACCCGCAGGGTCAGACACTGGTACACCACCGCCGCGTGAGCTTGCAAGTGTCAGACCCAGTGGGTCTGACACTGGTTTACCGGTTTTCAAATCTCAAAGTACCCCCGCCATGAACAGCCTGTACAAATCCTCCATCAAATCCCTTCCCCTGCTGGGCCACGGTAAAGTGCGCGACAACTACGCAGTCGGCACCGACAAGATCCTGATTGTCACCACCGACCGCCTGTCCGCTTTCGACGTCGTGATGAACGAACCGATCCCCGGCAAAGGCATGGTCCTGAACCAGATGTCCGATTTCTGGTTTGAGAAACTGGGCCACATCGTCCCTAACCACCTGACCGGCGTCACGCCGGAATCCGTGGTGGCACAGGACGAGGTAGAGCAGGTCAAAGGCCGCGCAGTGGTTGCGAAGCGCCTGAAGCCGATCCTGGTGGAAGCGGTGGTACGCGGCTACATCATTGGCTCCGGCTGGAAAGACTATCAGGCGACCGGCAGCATCTGCGGCATCAAGCTGCCGGAAGGCCTGCAGCAAGCCGACAAGCTGCCAGAGCCAATCTTCACCCCGGCCGCCAAAGCCGACCTGGGCGAACACGATGAAAACATCTCCTTCGAAGAGATGGAAAAGAAAATCGGCGCCGAACTGGCCGCCAAGATCCGCGACGTGGCGATCAAGCTGTACACCACCGCCGCCGACTACGCCGCCACCAAGGGCATCATCATCGCCGACACCAAGTTCGAGTTCGGCCTGGACGACAACGGCGTCCTGCACCTGATGGACGAAGTGCTGACCGCCGATTCCTCGCGCTTCTGGCCGGCCGACTCCTACCGTCCAGGCATCTCGCCGCCGTCCTTCGACAAGCAGTTCGTGCGCGACTACCTGGAAACCTTGAAGGACTGGAACAAGGCGCCGCCAGCGCCGGCCCTGCCGGCGGAAGTGATCGAAAAGACCCAGGCCAAGTACTTCGAAGCCATCGAACGCCTGACCGGCGAAAAGCTGAAGGTATAAGCCATGTCCGAGAATCAGCCAATGAGCAAACCACTGGTCGGCATCATCATGGGCTCGTCCTCGGACTGGGACGTGATGAAGAACGCCGTCGACATGCTGAAGCAGTTCGGCGTGCCGTATGAAGCGCAAGTGATCTCCGCCCACCGCATGCCCGACGAGATGTACGCCTACGCCAAGAGCGCGCGCGAGCGCGGCCTGCGCGCCATCATCGCCGGCGCCGGCGGCGCGGCCCACCTGCCAGGCATGGTCGCTGCCATGACCATCGTGCCCGTGCTGGGCGTGCCTGTCCCGTCCAAGTACCTGCGCGGCGAAGACTCGCTGCTGTCCATCGTGCAGATGCCGAAGGGCGTGCCGGTGTCGACCTTCGCCATCGGCGAGGCGGGTGCCGCCAACGCGGGCCTGACCGCCGTGGCGATCATCGCCACCACCGACGACGCGCTGGCTGCCAAGCTGGAACAGTTCCGCGCTTCGCAAACCGCGGCCGCCAAGGCCATGACTTTGCCGTTGTAAGAGTATGAGTACAGATGTGAAAAATCCTCCAGCGTGGCTGGGCGTGATGGGCGGCGGCCAGCTTGGCCGCATGTTCGCGCATGCCGCGCAGAGCATGGGCTACAACGTTGCCGTGCTGGAGCCGTCCGATGACTGCCCTGCGGGGCAGGCGGCCAATCGCCTGATCAACGCCGGCTACAGCGATGCTGCCGGCCTCGATGCACTGGCCGCGCAATGCGTGGCCGTCACCACCGAGTTCGAGAACGTGCCTGCCGACAGCCTGTCGCGCCTGGCGCAGTCGGTCTTCGTGGCGCCGGATGCGCACGGCGTGTCCGTGGCGCAGGACCGCGTCGCGGAGAAGAGCTTCTTCGTCGCCAGCGCCGCCAAGTCGGGTGTGATGCCGGCGCCGCACAAGGTCATCGCCACTGACGCCGATATCGACGCCATCGGCGACGAGCTGCTGCCGGGTATCCTGAAAACGGTGCGCATGGGCTATGACGGCAAGGGCCAGGTCCGCGTGAAGTCGCGCGACGACGTGCGCGCCGCCTTCCAAGCCATGGGCGGCGTCACCTGCCTGCTCGAGAAGATGCTGCCGCTGGCATACGAAGTGTCGGTGCTGACCGCACGCGGCGCCGACGGCGCTTCGGTCGTCTACCCGATCGCCGAAAACGTACACCGCGACGGCATCCTGTTCACCACCACCGTGCCGGGCCCTAACATCACCGCCGACTGCGCCGCCAAAGCGCAGCGCGCCGCGCAGGCGATCGTGGCGGAGCTGGGCTATGTGGGCGTGCTGTGCATCGAGTTCTTCGTGCTGGCGGACGGTTCGCTGGTCGTCAACGAGATGGCGCCCCGTCCGCACAACAGCGGCCACTACACCATCGACGCCTGCGTCACCAGCCAGTTCGCCCAGCAGGTGCGCGCCATGGCCGGCCTGCCGCTGGGCGACGTGCGCCAGCATTCGCCGGCCGTCATGCTGAACATCCTGGGCGACATCTGGTTCAAGCACGATTTCGTGACCGACCCTGTCGCCCATGCCGGCTTGCCGCTGCCCGGCGACGCCGCGCAATCCGGCGCGGACACCGTACGCGAACCGGCCTGGGACAAGGTGCTGGCGCTGCCGGGCGCCAACCTGCACCTGTACGGCAAGGAAGAGCCGCGCCGTGGGCGCAAGATGGGCCACCTGACCTTCGTCGCGCCGACGCTGGCGGAAGCGCAGCAGCACCTCAACGCCGCTTGCGCCATCCTCGGGATCGCACCATGACCGACGCTTGCGCCTCGCTTGCCGCGGCAGCGCCTGCCGACATCGCCGCTGCCGCAGCGGCGCTGGAAGCGGGCGCGCTGGTCGCATTCCCCACCGAGACCGTGTACGGACTCGGTGCGGACGCGGAAAACCCGGCCGCGGTGGCAAGGATCTACGCCGCCAAAGGCCGTCCGCAAGACCATCCCGTGATCGTGCACATCGCCCCAGGCGCCGACCTCGATTACTGGACCACCGGCGTACCCGACGAAGCGCGCCAGCTGGCGAAGGCTTTCTGGCCTGGCCCGCTGACCCTCATCCTCAAGCGCAATGCCCATATTCCCGACGCCGTCTCCGGCGGCCAGGACACGGTCGGCATCCGCTGCCCATCGCACCCGGTGGCGATGCAGCTGCTGCAAGCTTTCAAGGGCGGCAAAGGCGGCGTAGCGGCGCCTTCGGCCAATAAATTCGGCAACGTCAGCCCGACCACCGCCCAGCACGTGCGCGACGAATTCCACGGCGAAGTAGGGCAGGGCAACGTGATCGACTGCGTGCTCGATGGCGGTTCCAGCCAGGTCGGCATCGAATCCACCATCCTCGACATGTCGCGCCTGGCCACGCACGGGCCGGTGCTGCTGCGCCCGGGCCACATCACCGCGCAGCAGATCGCCGACGTGATCGGCGCCATGCCGCGCCAGCCCGACCAGGCCGCGCCGCGCGCTTCCGGCACGCTGGAATCGCATTACGCGCCCAAGGCCCCGGTCGCACTGTTGCCGACTGGCGACATCGAAAAAACCCTTGCAGAGCTCAAGCTGCGAGGGCGTCATGCAGCGCTGATCCATTACACGCCGTTTGCGTTGACTCAAGCAAATGTGTCGCTCCCTGCCGAGCCAAAGGGGTATGCTTATGGTGTGTATGCCGCGTTGCGCGCGATGGACCAGCAGGGCGTTGAGCTGATCCTCGTGGAAGCGCCGCCGACCGGCGATGCCTGGCTGGGCGTCAATGACCGCCTGCGCCGCGCCGCCTTCGGCTCGACCGGCATTATTGAGCGTTTCCTGAAGTCGTAACCGCAGCGGGGCAGCCCGCCTCCTGCGCAAGCGAGGAGGCAGCCATGTCCCGGATCACGGCACACATCGCACGCAGCGCTGGCTGGCTTGCCGTTGCCGCGGCGCTGCTGGTGCCTGGCGCCCTGGCCAGCGGCGGCGCCGAATCCGGCTCCTTCGTGCGTTCCCTGATGTCTTCCACAGAACGCGGCACGCTGTTATCCGGCCCCACGCTGTCGCGCATCGATACCGGCCCTTTCAGCACCGCCAAACGCATCGAACCGGCCATGCTGGCCGAAGTGCTGCAGAAAGCCGGCAGTTCGCTGGCGGAGGCCGCCGGCAAGCCGCGCTGCACCATCACCACCTACAGCCTGCGCTACAGCACCATCGGCGGCGGCGGCGAAGCGACCGACGCCAGCACCGCGCTGATCCTGCCTTCCGGCGACGACCCGCAATGCCAGGGCCCGCGTCCCGTGCTGCTGTACGCCCACGGCACGTCCACCGCCAAGGACCACAATATGGCCCGCCTGCGCGGCGAAGCCAAGCTGGTGGCCGCCCTGTTCACGGCGCAAGGCTATATCGTCGTCGCACCCAATTACGCGGGCTACGACGGCTCCTCGCTGCCCTATCATCCCTACCTGAACGCCGAGCAGCAATCGGCCGACATGATCGACGCCCTGCGTGCGGCCCGCGTGGCGATGGCGCGCCTGCACGCCCAGCCCGGCCCGGAGCTGTTCCTGGCCGGCTACTCGCAGGGAGGGCATGTCACGCTGGCGACGCAGCGCGCCATGCAGCAAAGCGAAGAGTTCAAGGTCACCGCCGCCGCCGGCCTGTCCGGACCGTATGCAATGGCGCGCTTTTCCGACACCGTGTTCCGCGGCGAGCCGAATGCCGGCATCACCATCTACCTGCCGCTGATCGCCACCTCGGCCCAGCATGCCGGCGCCGCCATCTATGCCAGGCCGGAGGACCTGTACGAAGTGCCTTACGCCAGCGGCATCGAGACCCTGTTCCCGACGACCATGACACGCAAGGAACTGGTAAAGCAAGGCAAGCTGCCCAAGTCCGCCGTCTTTGCGCGCGACTCGCTGCCGCAGGGACGCGGCGCTTCGGCCTACTTCAGCAACCCGCACCTGGTGCGCACCAGTTATCGCGACGCCTACCTGCAAGACCTGGCCCAGCATCCCTGCGATGACGGCGACTGCGCGCCGGCCAACAACCTGCGCAAATGGATGCTGAAGAACGATTTGCGCAACTACGTCCCGCAAAGTCCGCTGCTGCTGTGCGGCGGCAGCCGCGACCCCTCGGTACCCTTCTTTAACGCGACGGCGGCGGCCGAATATTTCAGCCGGCACGGCGCGCCGCCCAC
The DNA here is from genome assembly GCA_039593355.1 of Pseudoduganella sp. GTDB lineage: Bacteria > Pseudomonadota > Gammaproteobacteria > Burkholderiales > Burkholderiaceae_D > Rugamonas. Next base: position 15,343 of record JBCNPK010000033.1, on the reverse strand, counting down.
CGTGGTGGACCTGGAGCAGCAGGAGATGCGGGACCAGTTCACGGAGGCCCGCCGCAGCTTTGTCCTGATCCGCGAAGAGAGCATGAAAAAGGCGCAGGAAGAGGCGGAAAAAAGCGGCCGCAGCGTCGAAGAAGTCCTGATGGAAAGCTATCACGCAAGGCTGGCTGGCGCTCCCTGCCTGCTGGCCGCCCGCGCTTACTTCGATGCGCTGTTAACCAGCCGCCACAAGCCCTAGCCGGAAGGCGCCGTTTTACAAAATACCCCTTGTAACAAAACGTCAATCGCTGGCATATTAGTTTGCCTGTGAATAGCACGTGCGTTCGCAAAGCCTATAAGAAAACAACCCCCTGGAGACACAATGCGTCATTTCAAACTTGCTCTGACGGTCGTGGCAGCGGCCGTTATTGCCGGTTGCGGCGGCAGCGACCCGCGCCCCGGCGACCAAACCCCGAAAGCCAAATATTCCGCCGAAGTGATCTTTGGCGACAGCCTGGTCGACGTCGGCACCTACAAGGTCGGCACCGTGGCGGCCATCGGCGGCGGCCGCTTCACCATCAACGGCGACAACACCGCGGTGAATCCCGCCCTGACCGGCAAGGTCTGGCCTGAACTGATTGCAGCCCAATTGGGCCTGCCGCAACCATGCGCGGCCGTGACCGGCCTGGATGGCGATGCCAGCAAAGGCTTCAGCGTGCCGGTGCAAGCGCACACCGGCTGCTATGGCTATGGCCAGGGCGGCTCGCGCGTCAGCAACCCGGTCGGTATCGGCCACAAGCTCACCGGCAGCCCGCTTGGCGCGCTGACCTATCCATTCACCACCCAGGTGGCGAACCACCTGGCGGCAGTCGGCGGCAAGTTCAAGGGCGATGAGATCGTCTTCGTATTGACCGGTAATAACGACCTGCTGGTCGGCATGCAGCAACTCGGTGACGGTGCGACTGCCGCCGGTACCGCGGCAGGCAAGACCGCCTTCGCGACCAGCCTGGCGACCCAGTTGGCCGCCGGCTGCACCAACCCGACCACGGCTGTCCAGTCGATCAGCATCGCCATGGCGACCGAAGCCGCGCGCCCAGGCAGCACCGATACCAGCATCGTTACCGCCGCAGTCACTGCAGCTGTGTTGGCGGGCAATACCGCCGCCGGCTCGCCAACCGTGTACGGCCCGATGGTGGTCAAGGCGCAGGCTGACGCCTCCGCCGCAGGCACCAAGGCCGGTACCGATTACTTCGCCGCCAATGCCCCGGGCGTCGTGCAAGCGGTGACGACTGCGGCAAGCCAGATCGTCGCTACCGTCAAGACCCAGCTGATCGGCAATGGCGCCAATTACGTCACCGTGGTCGGCATGCCCGACATTGCCACCACGCCGGCAGGGCGCGCCACCACCGATGCCGCTCGCACCGTCATCAATGCGGCCGTGAAATCGTTCAACGACACGCTGAACGCGGGCCTGGGCAGCGAAAGCAAAGTGTTGCTGATCGACGCCTACACCCTGACCCACGACCAGGCCTCCAACCCTGGCATCTACGGCCTGACCAACAGCTCCGATCCTGCTTGCGATTTCACCCCTGCCAAGAACCCATTGGGCAACTCGCTGGGCTGCAACGCCACTAACCTGAAGGCCGGCGACGTCAGCCACTATGCCTTCGCCGACAGCGTGCACCCGACCCCGTACATGGGCCTGCAGGCCGCGCGCTACATCTCGGAACGCCTGATCGCCAAAGGCTGGATGTAATTACAGAATAAAGGACAAGCAATGACCAAACGAATCAACAGCGCCATCAAGCTGCTGGCCATGGCGGCCGCGCTGGGCGCCGCATCGGGCGCTTCCGCGCAATCGCAGGGCGAGTGGCTGGCCAAGGTTGGCGTCAACCGCATCTCGCCGGACGTCACTTCCGGCGACGTCACCGCACCATCCAAGCCGGGCGTGAAAGCCGAAGTCGGCTCCGACACCAAGCCTATCTTCAGCGTCGGCTATATGTTCACCGACCACATCAGCACCGAACTGATGCTGGGCGCACCGTACAAGCACACCCTGTACGGCGCCGGCACCATCCAGGGCACCGGCAAGCTCGGTACCGCCGAAGTGCTGCCGCCGACCATCTTCCTGCAGTACCGCTTCTGCGAGCCGACTGCCACCGTGCGTCCATATGCAGGCGTCGGCTACACCTACGCCTACTTCCGCAAGGAGACCGGCTCCGCGCAGCTGACCGCCATCCTGAACACGGGCGGTTCGCCGGTAACGTATGAACTGGACTCGAAGCATGCGGTCAGCGCGGTACTGGGCGCCACCGCCAAGCTGTCCGAGCGTTTCTACGCCGACGTGAACGTGGTCAAGACCAAGCTCAAGACCACCTCGCACTTCTCCACTGGCCAGACGCTCGACATCAAGCTCGATCCGGTTGCCGTCAGCCTCTCCGTAGGCTACCGCTTCTAAGCCCGACCAAGCCGCCGCAAGACGGCTTTTTTGTACCTTTCGTTATGGGACGTACGGCCCTTTGACCTCGCCCCAGCCCCACTTGGGCATGGGCTGGTCGGCGTCCACCGTGGCGCCAGGCTGGGAGTTGATGACGGCCAGCCGCGAACCCCATTCCAGGTAGCCCACCAGGGCCGAGCGGAATTCCGGATCGTCGGGCATGGCCAGTTCATCGGCGGTTTCCAGCAGCAGCGCTACCCAGCGGCGGCGCTGTTCCTGCGACAGGTGGCGGTTCAGGTGCTGGCGGATCATGTGCGCGTGGCCGCCATGCGCCTCCGAGTAGGCGGTCGGCCCGCCCAGCACTTCACCGAGAAAGGCCGCGACATGTGCCGGATGCTGTTCCCCCATATGGGCAAACACTGCGCCGAGCAGGTCGTCGGCTTTGACGTGCTGGTAGAAACGGGTGGTGAGCTTGTTCAGCGCTGGGCTGCCGCCAAGCCATTCGTACAAAGTTGGAACGCTATCTTGAGGCATGCTGTCACTCCGCAAAGGTAGAGGGATCGGCATGCATGCTAGCACGCATTAAAAAGCCCCGCACGCGGCGGGGCTTGTGCCAAAAAGGGGTACGTCCCCTTTTTCGGAAAAAGGGGACGTACCCCTTTTTGTTATTGGAAGGCCTGGATGCCGGTCATCGCGCGGCCCAGGATCAGGGCGTGGATGTCGTGCGTGCCTTCGTAGGTGTTGACCACTTCCAGGTTCACCATGTGGCGGATGATGCCGAATTCGTCGGAGATGCCGTTACCGCCCAGCATATCGCGCGCCACGCGGGCGATGTCCAGCGACTTGCCGCAGGAGTTGCGCTTCATGATGGAGGTGATTTCGACGGCGGCAGTGCCTTCGTCCTTCATGCGGCCCAGGCGCAGGCAGCCTTGCAGGCCCAGCGTGATTTCGGTCTGCATGTCGGCCAGCTTTTTCTGCACCAGCTGGTTCGCTGCCAGTGGGCGGCCGAACTGCTTGCGGTCCAGGGTGTACTGGCGGGCGGTATGCCAGCAGGCTTCCGCTGCACCCAGTGCGCCCCAGGCGATGCCGTAGCGGGCCGAATTCAGGCAGGTGAACGGGCCCTTCAGGCCGCGCACATCCGGGAAGGCGTTTTCTTCAGGGCAGAACACTTCGTCCATCACGATTTCGCCGGTGATCGAAGCGCGCAGGCCGAACTTGCCGTGGATCGCCGGTGCGGACAGGCCCTTCATGCCTTTTTCCAGCACGAAGCCGCGGATCGCGCCTTCATCGTCTTTGGCCCAGACCACGAATACGTCGGCCACTGGCGAGTTGGTGATCCACATCTTGGAGCCGGTCAGGGAGTAGCCGCCTGGCACCTTCTTGGCGCGGGTAATCATCGAGCCAGGATCGGAACCGTGGTTAGGCTCGGTCAGGCCGAAGCAGCCGATCCACTCGCCGGTGGCCAGCTTGGGCAGGTATTTCTGTTTCTGGGCCTCGGTGCCGAATTCATAGATCGGCACCATCACCAGGGAGGACTGCACCGACATCATCGAGCGGTAGCCGGAATCGACACGCTCCACTTCGCGCGCGATCAGGCCGTATGCCACGTAGTTCAGGCCAGGGCCGCCGTATTGTTCCGGGATGGTCGGGCCCAGCAGGCCCAGTTCGCCCATTTCGCGGAAGATGGAGGTGTCCATCTGCTCATGGCGGAAAGCTTCCAGGATGCGCGGTTGCAGCTTGTCCTGGCAATAAGCCGCGGCGGCGTCGCGCACCATGCGCTCGTCGTCGGTCAGCTGGTCGTTCAGCAGCAGGGGATCGTCCCAGTGGAATGCGGCTTTGCTCATCTTGCTTCCTGTCTCTCTTTGTTTGTAAAAAAATCAATCATTTCACCAGGTCGCGGAACTGGCCGCCGTGGAAAACCAGCGGCGCGTTCCCGGCAAACTCGCATTGCTCGACCTCGCCCACGAAAATCACGTGGTCGCCCTCCGGATAGCGGCTGCGGTTGTGGCATTCAAACCACGCCGTGCAACCCTTCAGGATCGGCTGGCCGGTGCGCGACAGCTCGAATTCGACCGTGCCGAACGGGTCTTCCGTGCGGGTCGAAAACAGCTTGGCCAGGTGGGCCTGGTCGGCGCTCAGCACATTGATCACATAGTGCGAGTTGCCGCTGAAAATGGGCAGGCTATTGGCGCCCGTGCCCAGGCTCCACAGCACCAGTGGCGGGTTCAGCGAGACGGAATTGAAGGAACTGGCCGTCAAGCCGCGGAAACTGCCATCAGCGAGCCGCGTTGTGATCACGGTAACCCCGGTGGCAAATTGCGACAGCGCCTGGCGAAAATGCACACTGTCGAATTCGCGCGAGGTGGCGCGTGGGGAGCTGGTATTCATGCGGTACCTGTTTGTTTCAAAGAGATTATGCCAAAGAACGATAGTCTAACCTTTGGCGAAAGCGACGGGGATTTTAGCTAAGGCGGCACTTTTCGAGCAGTGACCGCCGATTTGCGCTACAGTAATACTTCCGGTACGTGAGGAGGGCGATATGGCTGAAGTAGCAATCCTGGGCGGTGGATGCTTCTGGTGCACCGAAGCGGTGTACCTGGAGGTGAAAGGTGTAACCAAGGTTGAATCCGGTTACATGGGGGGCGCGCAGCCCAATCCCACGTATGAGCAGGTCTGCACCGGCGAAACCGGCCACGCGGAGGTGGTGCGGCTGGAGTTCGACCCGTCCCAAGTCAGCTACCGCGACCTGCTGGTGATCTTCTTTACCATCCACGATCCGACCACCCTGAACCGGCAAGGCAACGACGTCGGCACCCAGTACCGCTCCGTCATCTTCTATGAAACTCCCGAACAGGAAGCCACTGCCCGGCAAGTGATCAGCGAAATGGCCCATGTGTGGGACGCACCCATCGTCACCGAGCTGGCGCCGGCCGCGCCGTTCTACAAGGCCGAGGACTACCACCAGAACTATTTCGCCCAGCACCCGCTGCAGGGTTATTGCGCTTTCGTGGTGGCGCCCAAAGTGGCCAAGTTCCGCAAGGTGTACGCCGACAAGCTCAAGACTTAAACGGGACGGAGTTGTTCGGCGAGGCTGCGTGTTTTTGCGGTGACCTCGGCGCCGGTATGCAGCGTGGATTTGCGCTCGATCAGCATGATGTGGCATTCCTCTGCCGCGATGGGATTGTGCCTCACGCCTTTCGGGACAACGAAAGTATCACCCTCATGCAGTACGACGGTCCTGTCTTCCATCTCGATGGTCAAGGAGCCCTTGAGGATATAGAACAATTCATCCTCGTTTTCGTGGCTATGCCAGGTCAGCGAACCAAGGACTTTGGCGACCTTGACGTAGGAGTCATCAAGTTCGGCCACCACGCGCGGTGACCAGTGTTCGGTAAGGCCGGCCGCGACCTTGCCCGGCGAAGTAACTTCGTTCATTGCAAATCCCTTCCGAAAGCGGCAGTGCCGCAATTAAAAGCCCCAGGCGAATTCTGCTCAGTTTGGCGAATACAGTTTGTCGGCACAGGCCTTGAGATCGTGGGCTTGCACAAACTGGTCGGAGATGGTCAGGATGGAGAACAGGTTGCGTTTCAAGCCTTCTTCCGATAGCTCGCCTTCTTTCAGCGCCGTCTGCAGCAAATGAAGCGCCATGTCGGCCAACAGCATTCGCTGCTTTTCCGCCCAACCCGCATCCCCGCGCACGGCGGCGTTCTGCTGATACGACTGCTCGGTCAAGTCGTGAGCGGTCCGGCCCAGCGCCAGGATCTCTTTTCTCGTTACGTCATCCATTTTCAATGCTTTTCAGGATAAGAGCTCTTGGGCCAATCCGATAAGGATCCCCTCTGGACCGCGGATGTAGCAGAGCCGGTAAATGTTTTCATACTGGGCCACTTCCCCCACCACCTGCGCGCCAAGCTTGCCGAGGCGGGCGAGCGTGTCGTCAATGTCATCTACCGCGAACATAACGCGCAGGTAGCCGAGCGAATTCACGGGCGCTGTGCGGTGATCCGCCGCCACGGCAGGCGCGAGAAAGCGGGACAACTCGATGCGGCTGTGGCCATCCGGCGTCCGCATCATCGCAATCTCCACGCGCATGCCGCGCAAGCCGGTGACGCCGTCCGCCCAGTCGCCCTCGATCGGCGCGCGCCCTTCGAGTTCGAGCCCAAGCTCGCTGAAGAATTCAATCGCCACATCGAGGTCTTCCACCACGATGCCAACGTTATCCATACGCTTTACTGTCATATTGCCTCCTTTGCTGCGTGCCTGGTTTCGCAATAGGCTTTCAGTCCAGCGAGACGCTTGGCTACCACGCGCGAGAAATAAAGGGCGGCCAATGGCTCGACCAGAAATCGTAGGGCCCGAGGCCTTGCAATGATCGTGTAGCGAAAGCGGGCCTCGGTCTGCGAGCCCGAGTGGCTGACCTGGAATATCCATGACCCCGCAAACTTCTCCAGGAACCAAGGCCCTTTGATCATTTTCACCGCAGCTCGCGTCGGCGGCATGACCTGGACAAACTCGACCAGCATATCCATGCCCAGCTTTGACTTCACCATCACCTGTGTGCCAACGGACAGCGCTTCGGGATCGCCGGATACGACGGAGATATTTTCCGGGAATGGGTCCCAGTCGTAGCGCACTGCATAGTCTTGCGAGATGCGGTAGACGGCATCGACTGGCGCGCTGATCGTCACGTGGCGTTCAACGCTTGCCATAGATCTCAAACATTTCGTAGTTGCTGAAAATTAACATTCTTGCAAATGGTAGCACGTCGATTCCTGCTGTGCACAGCTGCGCATTTCGCGCAGCGAATCCGGCACACAGTTCGCTACCTGTCTACTTCTGGCGACGCCGCAAACGAACTCCGCTTGAGGTAAGTCATCAATTCCGAAATACTCGTCCATTGCAGTAGTTGCACAGTTTCGACCTTCAACAACCTTCCAAACAAAAAGGCACGGAATGACTACGCATACCCCCCTTAAGCTCGCACTCGCGAGTGCGCTGATTCTCGGCGCTGTGAATACCCTGGCAGCAGACAACATCAGCAAGCGAAACATCCCGGTGCAGGCAAGCGGCGCTTACTGGCGCGATGCCGGTGAAGCCGACGTGCAGCGCGTGCATGGCAAGAGCGCATCGGCGCCAGCGCTGCCGCGCCGCTATCACGCCGCCACACTGGACCGCGCCGGGATGGCACAACTGCTTGCGCGTGCGCCGCACGAGAAAGCCCAGTCGGCCAAGCAAAGTGACCTGATCATCTCGCTGCCGCACCCCGAAGGCGGCTACCAGCGCTTCCGCGTCGTCGACTCGCCAGTGATGGAGCCGGAACTGGCAGCGAAGCATCCGGAGATCAGGACCTATGCCGGACGCGGTATCGACGATCCGTCCGCCACGCTGCGCATGGATATCTCGCCGCTGGGCTTGAAAGCATCGGTGCGCTCGCCCAACGGCGCCTGGTATGTGGACCCAGCCCACCATCTCGACGACAGCGTCTACACCAGCTACCACGCGCGCGACCTGTCGAACCGCCATGGCGTATTCAAGGAGGGGGAAATAAAGGCGCCGCAAGTGATCCTGACGCGCAGCTTCGTCCACGCAGGCGATGAAGTGGAAGTGCATGGCGCCGGCTTCGATCCCGGCGCCTCGATCACGCTCACCGTCAGCAATGAAGGCTCCGGCTTTGGTCCGGTGCACAGCATGGTGGTCTCCGCCGACAAGGAAGGCGTGCTGTCTGCGGCATTCGCAGCCGATCCATCGCGCGGCGAAGGCGCTTATACCGTTACCGCTTCGGACGGCAAGACCACGACGACGAGCTCCTACCACGTGGTGCCGGATACCGTAAGCGCCGCCGCAGCAACCGGCACGCAATTGCGCACCTACCGGCTGGCGTTGTTGACCGATCCGTCCTACGCCACCTATTTCGGTGGCAGCGCCAACGTCACGGCGGCCAAGGTCAGCCTGATCAACCGTGTGACACAGGTTTACGAAGACGAAACCTCGATCCGCCTGGTCCTGATCAACAACACCGACGCATTGAACCTGGATACCGATGCGCAGATGACCGGCGCCAACGGCCCATGCGGCGCCACGGCCTGCTTTACCGCCGACCAGGCATCCGGCTGCAGCGGAGCCACGCTGACCCGCAACCGCACCGTGGTCGGCCTGCTGGCCGGTGCCGCCAACTTCGATGTCGGCCATATCGCGCTGGGCTTGAACGGCGGCGGCATCGCCAGCCTGGCCGTGGTGGGCGGCAGCTACAAGGCGCAGGGCTGCACGGGCATCCCGACGCCGGTGGGCGACTTCTACGCGGTAGACTATGTGGCGCACGAAATGGGCCACCAGTTCGCGGGCAACCATACTTTTAACGGCGTCACGGGAAGCTGTTCAGGCGGCAACCGCAATGCATCCACCTCGGTGGAGCCGGGCAGCGGATCGTCCATCATGGCCTATGCGGGAATCTGCGGCACCGACGACCTGCAGAGGCACAGCGACGCCTACTGGTCGCAGCGCAGCTTCGATGAAATCACGGCCTATACCTCGGGCGCGGAAACCAATCTCACCTCGTTGCAGATGGGTGTACTGCGGGGCTTTACTGCCAACGGCCAGCAATTTACGCTTGCCTACAGCGGCAGCACATCGGCGCCGATCATTCGCGGTACCAACTACACGACTGCTGGCATCAAGTCGGCGATCGAGGCTATCCCAGGCTGGCCGTCCGGTGCAACGGTCTCCGTCAGCTCGGTAAGCGATGCCGGCTTCACCATTACCTTCGGCGGCTCGCTGTCCGGCGTGCCGGTAGGGGTACTGAAGTTGACAAACTGCACGGGTGGCTGCAGCGGCAGCGTCGGCGAAATTATCGCAGGCGGACCGACCAAAAAGGGCGGCGCGGTTTCGCAGACCGGCAACAGCGTACCGGTGGTCAGCGTCGTACCGAGCTACACCATCCCGATCCGCACGCCGTTCGCGCTGACCGGCAGCGCAAGCAATGCGGCAGGGGAGGTGATGACCTATATGTGGGAGCAGAACGACCGCGCCGGCACCAGCGGCACCGGGCTCATCAGCAACAGCAAATCCAATGGCCCGCTGTTCCGCCAGTTCGGTGTGCAGGCGATGGTCAGCGACAGCGACGCCTTGCAATACGGCTCGCCGGGTGAAAACGTCGTGAGCACGAATCCAACGCGCGTCTTCCCAGACATGGCGCAGATCCTTGCCAACAACACCAATGCGGAAACCGGCTCCTGCCCGGCAGCAGCATCGCCGCCGACGGTGGACAACATCGCCTGCTTCTCGGAGTTTCTGCCGACGGCCAGCTACACCGGCTACAGCAAAGTGAATGCTCGTCCCGCCACGCTGAACTTCCGCCTGACCGCGCGCGATGGTCATGGTGGTGTTGGCAGTGCAGCCACGGCCCTGGTGCTGGCGACGGGTGCCGGGCCATTCCTGGTCACGTCGCCAAATACGGCGGTGACGGTGGCGCGCGGTTCGCAAATGAACGTGACCTGGAACGTAGCCAATACCGCCGCCGCGCCGGTGAGCACGGCCAATGTGAAGATTAGCCTGTCCACCGATGGCGGCCAGACCTTCCCTTATGTGCTCGCCGACAGCACGCCGAACAACGGCAGCAAGCTGGTGACGCTGCCGGCAGTTGCGACGACCGCCGCTCGTATCAAGGTCGAGGCAGTGGGGAACGTGTTCTTTGACGTCTCGAACGCCAACTTCACGATCAACTGATCGCTGAACGTGCGGGCCTTGGCCACTAGCTGGCCAAGGCCCGCATACTCCCGGCGCTGCTTACTGCCCTGCCGGCGGTTCCCACAGTTCGACCTTATTCCCCTCCGGATCCATGACCCAGGCGAACTTGCCGTATTCGGATTCCTCGATTTTGTCGAGGACGTTGCAGCCTTCCTCCCGCAGGGCTTTGACCAGGCCATGAAGGTCTGCGACGCGGTAATTCACCATGAACGAAGAGGTGCTTGGAGCAAAGTGGTCGCTCTCTGGCGAGTTGATGCACCAGGCAGTGGTGCCGCCAACTGGCTTGCCTTCCTCGTCGGTCCAATCGAAGGCAGCGCCACCCCAGGACTGAACATCAACGCCCAAATGCTGCTTGTACCAGGCCCGCAAAGCCTGGGCATCTTTGGCTTTGAAGAAAATGCCGCCGATTCCTGTAACTCGTTTCATGTGATCTCCCTATGGTTATTGTTTGTCAAACAGCCTTCCCATGGCCGCCTGGTCGAAGCGAATCTGAAGCGGCTCTTCGCCCTTCCATGCACCCATGTGGATATGTGGATGGCGCGAGTAGCCGTTATTGCCAACGTGAGCGATGACCTGTCCACTTTCGACCTTATCGCCCGGTTTGACGGAAAGCTTTGCAACGTGGCCCAGCATGAAGAACACGCCATCATCCCGTTTCAAGCGCACGATTGAGGCAGGTGGCTTGCCCAAGATCCCAGGCCGGTTGGGAGCGAGGTTTTCGCTGACTTTTTCAACTTCGCAGGTGCACGGCGAAAGTACCGGCTTGTCCCAACCGTACCAATCCTCGTTGCGGCTTCCATCCCGCTTGTACGAACGCATCCAGGTGCGGCCCTTGTTCTCCACAAGTTCCTGGATCACGCAATCAGTGCCCAGCGCATCGCCTAAGGTCTTGAGGTTCCCTTGCCAATGCTCGGTGCAAGCGAACGGCTGCCCGAATATCGGGTGCGCCAGAACGGTAGGGATTTCGTCAGTCGAAGCCGACGCGGACGACAATTGCAATGCCGCGACAAGTACGAGGATTGTTCTCATCAGAAGTTTCGAGCTTACTTGGTTAATGGATTGATAAATATACATCAATCGTCCCAAGGCTGTTTTGGCGGCTATGTGTGCATCTCCGTGCCTCGAATCGCTTAATCAGTTTGCCTCCACTCTTGTACTGCCGCGGTGACGCGTTGTGAAAGTTCGGATGACCGATCACGGCCTGCGTACTTCGAATTGCTTGCAGCGACGATTGGCGCGGAGTTTTGAATATCCTGGGCCAGCCATGATATGTAGGTTCGTCCTTCTCTCCGGTACCTCGCCGCTTCGCTCTCATCTAACTGGAGTAGAAAGTCGTAGCTGATAAAGCTGTGGTTGCAGTTGGCGTCAAGGTAAAGCGAACCATCGTCTTCCAGAAGGAACCAGCTCTGAGGCTCATGATCTATTACTCTCATCAAGACTTCTTCCACTTTTTCACGGCCGCCAGGAAGGCCAGAACAACGCCAGTACCCGCCAGAAGATAGTGGCCGAAGAATTCCATCAGGCCTGCAAGTAGTTCTGACAACTGTCCAACATCCCCAGCCTGCGTCGAGACATAGTAAATTCCACCAGCGAGTACCGCAGTCACGGCCGAAGTCAAAAATCTTTGCTGAAGAAACGCGCCCGACACGAGAGCGATGACAAAACCGGAAAATCCAAGCAAGAGCTCATGGTTTCGCACTTGGGCAAAATAGCCGTCGTTCGGCACGATGACGGTCGGCAGATGACTCAACGGGCCAATAGAGGCAACCGCGAACAAGATGATTGAAGTAATCAGCGTCAGACCTGCGAATTTTGCGAAGCGCTTCAATTAGGACCTCGGATCGTACCCGAACACGCGCAACTCTTGCGCGCACCGGCAAGCCTTCGCAATGCGGGCGGCCCAGGCAATGGCCTCCTCGCGCGAGGGCAGTTCGAGCACGGCGAAGCCACCGTTTAGCGGAGGTGCCCAGTCGTAGCCGCCCTCGGCGACCGCCCCGTCAGCCGCAACCAGAACGGGCGGAATGTTTTCGTCGATGCCGCCGGCGAAGACGTAAACGCCAGCAGCCTTAGCCTCTTCGATTACAGCATGTGCGTCGCTCCCCACTGCAGCCATCTCGGCTTCGGGCACGACCATCGCTGCGCTGGGAAAGGAAATTAAGTACTTAGCCATAGTGTGCTCGATCGCGGCTCAAATTCGCTGAACGTGGTGCGGGTGAAAAACGTTGGGGATCAGCAGATCGGGTGATCGCGAGTATCGGGTAAGCGCTGGATCCTTGCTGCGCTTGAACTGGCAGCATGATCCAAGCTAGCACGATAAGAAGAAGTTTTCTCATGGACTCTCAACGTTGCAGGTGAAATCCGAGTTTAGCCTAGACGACATTGTCTTCGCGAGGGCTCCGGCGGAAGCCCTCTTCAAGCGTGAAGAACTGTGGGCTTCGCGATGCCATGGGGCCGCGAAGCTTCTCGATCTCCGCTGCTGGCGCATGGACCTCAAATCTGATGATCTTCGAGATTTTCAGCGCCTGGCCAAGCAATTCACCAACATTCTCACGGTGTGCGAGCAGGGCGGCGGCATCGACATATCCCTCGCGACAATGGGCGATGTTGCCACTGAAGGAAAAGGCGTAGTGCATGCAGCCGGGCTCCGTGCTGGTCTTGGCGACGAGCTTCGACGCCAGGGCTTTGAAAGCTTCAAGTTGCCCGTCTTCGATCTCGAAGTATGGTACGAGGGTGCAGCAAGTATCAAGCTTAAACATCAATTTTCCTTTGGCTATCAATGACGATGCGGCGCACAATCGGCCTCCGCTTGATGGAAAGAATAACCGGCTTTCTCAACGGAGCTCAAAGGTGGTTCGAAGTGGCAGCTCTACATTTCGGTGCGTATCACGCAGCACTACGTTAACTGCCCAAACACCAGGAGCGTCGCCGGGGTCACCCGAGAATGCAATCGCCGGCGCGGACAGATAAACGTTGTGCGGACTGCCTTTGATTTCTCCGGAGAAGCAAGTCATATCTCGCTGCTTCAGCGCCACTTTGCCAGTAGGAGAGGCGATCTGCAGATCGCAGCGAATGTTTGCTTTGCCAAGCGCATCCAACTTTGGGTTCGAAAAGAAAGTGAGAATGAAGACTTTTTTCCCGTATGGCACCACGTCTGCCTTGGTGAAGTCTGGCTTTGTTTCAGGCGGAGTGTTCCACTTCTTCTCCCAGTCTGCGTCCGTTGTCGCAAGCAAAGAACCGCCGAAGTCGCTTTTGGACTTCATCGATTCCGTCTCGGCAAGTGGCTTCCCGCTGCTGTCTCGCCAGTATCCAGATTGAGACTGGGCCGGGGCCGCGAGGAATAGGCTGATCAGAGAAATATAGAAAAGACGCTTCATTTTGACCTTGCGAAGGTTGAGGTTGGGACTATTGCGGCGGAAAGTCTTCATATGACCTCGGTAGGTAGCCCCAGATACGTACAACATCTCCACGCTGTTCGAAGTCGAAGCCGATCTTTTCCAAGACTGCCAGGATCTCACTAGAGTGGTCAATCGGAGTTCGGGGAAGCAGCATTCCTTCAAATGGTCCTTCTTCGAACACACCAATGTCAAACCATTCGACATACGCGAAAGGAAATGGCAGATGATAGAACCATTCAACGTCCCACTCTGAAACAAGGCCGGTGACGGATTTGGACCGGTACGAGGGGCGCCAGCCTTCAAGGCCGCGAAAGTATGAGATTAGTTCATTCCATCGTGTATTGTTCGAGACGCTTGCCAAGTTTCTAGCAGAGACCGCAGCGCGGATTTCCTTCCGCGCCAGATCGTCACTTCGCGCATCTGCCATAGGCAAGACGTTCACAGATTCCCTCAACGTTCACGCTAACCGGCACGACAAGGCGCAGCTTTGGCGGGTCCAGCGAACAAAGTGAGGGAGGTTGAGCAAAGTGTTGGGCACGTGGTGCGTCATTTTTTCTTATTTAGATTGGTAGCAGCAACACCAAAGAACAGCACGCCAATGCCCATAAACACAGGCAGTGTACCTGCAACTGCCACAACCAAGGAAACAACGCCTAGGGCAATGCACAGATAGCCCTTTCCGTTTTCAAACTTGTGCTTAGCGTGTGACACTTATTTCTTCTCCCATGTTGGCCCATCGTGAGCGATCAGCCACGCCGTCAGGCGTCGGCTGGATTGAATGGTTGGGCAGTATTTAGTTGGTCGAGACGTTTGGCTACCGTAGTCCACGGCCGCAGATCAAATTGATTCGACAACTTACATAGCGCTGGGCTAGGGTCTTTTGCGGTTTGGATCTCGTTAGCTGTTCCTTCCATGCCATATGCGAGCTGCTCCAAGCGAAAATACCCATAAACACACCCAAGCGATAAGAATTCCTCGATGTTTGCTCCGACCACAATATTCGGTCCATCAAAGGCCATAGGCACAGTCTTTACTATGGGGCCGACATCGCCGACCGGAACATTGAAATGGACGCCATCTCCGCCAGTTGACGCAAACGCGACGAACCCATTCGGTGAAGCGTCATAACCGCTTGGAGCCATTGAGTCGTCGACACGAAGTCCTTCGTCTTCCAGTTCCTCTCGTTCGGAATCCGATAGGTTCCGCACGTAATTTTGTAGATCAATGATATTCATAGCGTTACCGTTCGCGTCCAACGTTGGACGTAACCGGCCGCAGCAGCGCAAAGCGATGCGGAGGTCCGGTTGACGGAATGGTTGGGCCTAATCATCTGAGTCGCCTATCGACAAGTCCTCACCAAGGAGTTCGACTCCCCCAATTACGGCGTCGTGACGCGCAGCGTCGCGAAGTTTGCTAGCGGCCCAAAGACAAACGATCAACCCAAAAGCACCCAAGGAATAACACCAAAGAGCTTCGACCCCATGAGGGGAACGCAGTAAGTGATCTAGTAGCGCCCCCGCGAGAACGACGGCAAAAATCGTGAAAATAATCTTCCATTTTCTCTCGAATTGGTCGAGTTCTTCCGAGGTCATCAGTTCAGCCACTAAATCCTCCTTTAGCCGTCCAACGTGATGAATTCAGCGGCGCCGAAGGCGTCCGCTGGAATGATGGGATGGACTCCCCCTGCCTTTTTGCGCCAACATGGGCGCACTGGTCAACGTGGGGACGGGGATCAGTCAACAAAAGGAGTCCACCATGAATACTACTACCGTGGCCGTTGACTTGGCCAAAT
>JBCNPK010000032.1:0-63615 GCA_039593355.1 Pseudoduganella sp. | reverse complement strand
CTGCCCCTTGGCCAGGGCCAGCAGCTTGGCCGACAGCTCGGGCGGCAGCTCGGAACCGCTGCGGCTCAGCTGCGCCTTCTGGTACTTCACCTTGTGGGCGTCGAGCCAAGCCGCCACCTCGTCGAGCGAACGCGTTTTATCCATGACCGCTTTCAGTTCATCGGTCACCTCGCGCGTGGGCAGGACGATCTCGCGCATATCGAAGGCCTTGCGCTGGGAAAAGAATTGCGGGTTCTGGCTGTAGTAGGCCTCGACCTCGGCGGGCGTCGGCTTGGCCGGCGTGCCGATGCGTTTCTGCATATACGCTTGCGCCAGGATCACCGCGCGTGCCCGGTCGATGGCCTGCACCACGCGCGGGTCGCGGTCGACTTTTTCCCTGGCCGCTTCGCCGATGAGGAGCTGGCGGTCGATCAGCGCTTCCAGTGCCTGCTTGCGCGCCGCTTCCTGCTGCGTGGCTGGGGCATTGCTGCGCGACAGTTCGTCGTTCAATTGCAGTACGGTGATTTCTTCGCCGTTGACGTTGGCCAGTGCCTGGCCGGGCTTGTGTTCCGCCTGTTTGGTGCAGGCGGAAAGCAGAACCAGCATCAGTCCTGCGCAAGCGATGTTCGGGTTGATGTGCTTCAAAATATCCTCCCTCGACTGTTGCAAGTCATTCTAATAGCGCGGCTGGCGCGCACGATTGATTCAATACGCGTTTTGACGATTCAGCACCACCTTGACTGTCCGCAAGATGATCCACAGGTCGAGCCACAGCGACCAGTGGCGCAGGTAGTCCAGGTCGTAGCGGATGCGCGCTTCCATCTTTTCCAGGGTCTCCGTTTCGCCGCGCAGGCCGTTGACCTGGGCCCAGCCGGTAATGCCCGGCTTGACTTTATGGCGCAACATATAGCCCTTGATCAGCTTGCGGTATTGTTCGTTGTGGGCAACGGCGTGCGGGCGCGGCCCGACGATGCTCATCGTTCCTTGCAGCACGTTGATAAATTGCGGCAATTCATCGAGCGAAGTGCGGCGCAGGAAGGCGCCGATCTTCGTGATGCGCGGGTCGTGCGCCGTGGCCTGCCGCACCACCGGACCGTCCTCGGTCACGCGCATCGAGCGGAATTTGTAGACGATGATTTCCTCGCCGTACAGGCCGTAGCGGCGCTGGCGGAAAATCACCGGGCCGGGCGAGCTGATCCACACGGCCAGGGCAATGGCCAGCATCAGCGGCGCCAGCAGCAGCACGATGGCGCTGCCAAGGATCACGTCGCTGGCGCGCTTGACGATGCCGTCGAAGCCGACGAACGGCGTCTCGCAGATCGCCACCACCGGCATGCCGCCCACGCTGTCGAAGCGCGCCTGCATCAGGTCGAAGACATAGATATCGGGCAGGAAATAGACCGAGGCCGTGGTGTCCTGCAATTCATCGAGCAGCTTGCGGATGCGCGGCTGGGCCGATATCGGCTGGCTGATGAAAATCATCTTGATGTGGTTGTCGCGCACAAAGCTGGCCACCTCGCCCATCTTGCCCAGGATCGGGTGCACCAGGTCCTTCTTGATGCGATCGCCGACGCGGTCGTCAAAGAAACCGCGCACGCTGAGGAAGAGGTTGGGCATGCGTTCGGCCGTGTGCGCGAACTTGGTGCCGACTTCATTGGCGCCGACGATGACGACCGAACGCACTTCGCTTTCCTTGGCCGGATCGGTGCCGACGTGGCGCGCCGCCAGGTGGCTCATGAGCAGGGCGAAGGGCGTGACCATGAACCAGCTGAACACCACCGCCTCGTCATAGTGGTAAGCCAGGCCGCTCACATTGCCGAGGAAAACCAGGATCAGCGCGGTGACGAACCAGCCCATGAAAATATCGCGCGCATAGGCGACGATGCGGCCGCTGCGCCAGGTGCGGTAAGGATCGACATGCTGGTACACGGCCGATGAAATGAAGAATGCCAGGATCATCAGCACCAGCGAATACCCGGTAAACGGCTCCCCATACACCATCGAAGTGGCGTACAGCATCCCCATGATGATCAGCGGATCGAGCACACGCTGGAAAAAGGAGACCAGGGGAATATCGGTTACCGTCATCGTCGCTCCATTGGTTCAGAATTGCACGGTGGCCAGCAGCGAAACGCCCTTGGCCTTGTAACTGCCGGTACCGGCCAGTGGCGTGCCGGTACGGCGGTCGTGGAAAGCGGTCGCGCTCAGCTGCACCTTGCGCGCCGGCTGGTAGACCAGGCCCAGCGTCGTGCTGCGCGTGGTGTCGCTCGGGTCGCCGTTGAAGAAGACGCCGGGCAGGCGTTCGAAATTGCGCCGTTCGCGCTTGACGCCGGCATTCGCCTGTACCTTGGCCGAGATATCCCAGGCCGCGTTCAGGCTGGCGCCCTTGTTGGTGCTGTTATTGACGATCACGCTTTCCACCGCCGCGAATTCGCGCCACGCGTCGGCGGTAAAGCGCAGCTTCACGCGCGGGCGCCAGATCACGGTGACCCGGCCATTCAAGCCGCTGGCGTCGCGCTCGGCGAAGGTGTCGTGCTTGCGCCTGGCGTACCCGGCCAACAGCTGCATTTGCGTGATTTCGCTGTAGAGCCAGTTGATGTTGGCCTTCAGCTCGTCCTGCGTGTAGTTCTGGTCGAGGAAGGTGGCGCCGATGCGCCGGGGGTTGAGGTAGTTGCCCTTGATATGGCGCGCCACCAGCCCTACCCTGCTGCCGCTCGATGGCAGGTAGTCGATGCCAAGTTCGCTGCGGTCTTCCTTGCGGTTGTTCAGGCTTTGCGCCTCCAGCTCGTAATCGTAGCGGTCGCGCTGGAAGCCGGCGTGCACGCGCCAGCTCGGATGCATGCGCCAGCCGCCGTTGGCATACTCGCGGCGCTGGGTGCGCAGGTTGCGTTCTTCCGTGTGGAAGTCGTTGAATGGCGTCAGCACCTGCTGGTAGCTGCCACCGATATTGCCGTCGAAATGGTTGCCCAGTACCCAGGCCCAGTCCAGGCTGAAGTCCTTGCCGTTGTAATCGAGCTGGTCGTAATGGTCGAAGGTGGTGCGCGAAATCTTGGCCTGGCCGGTGATTTTCTGGCGGCCGATGGGACGCTCCAGCATGAAGCCGGCAATGGCTTGCCGCGCGCGGTCCGAGCGCTGGATGCCGGGCGGGGCATCGTCCGGCAGGCGCAGCAGGTTGTCGTCATAGGTCCAGCCCAGGCTGACAAAGGGCTTGATGGTGTCGCTGATGTCGGCCCTGGCCGGACAGCAAGCCAGGGCAACAGCCAGCG
This sequence comes from Pseudoduganella sp., assembly GCA_039593355.1. Classification (GTDB taxonomy): domain Bacteria; phylum Pseudomonadota; class Gammaproteobacteria; order Burkholderiales; family Burkholderiaceae_D; genus Rugamonas. Next base: position 60,370 of record JBCNPK010000032.1, on the reverse strand, counting down.
CCAGTGGAGTTGGCAGGATGCGCATATTGATTTTAGCCTTATTAAAAACTACCAATAGGTCCAGCTACCGGTCGCGATGACCCAGGCGGCCAGCAGGCCGTTGGTCACCGCATGTCCCAGGATGGGAGTCCACAGCGTTTCGCTGCGCATGTACAACAAGGTGTAGGCAATGCCGGCGAGAATGCCGGCCAGCCAGAGGTTATGTTCGACACCGAACAAAAGAACCGAGATGGTCGCCGCGCGCGCGCCGGCACGGGCGGGCCGCAATGCAAGGAAATCCTGCTGCCGCAGCCAGCGCAACAGGAAGGAACGCCAGAACAGCTCTTCCATCAATGGCACGACCAGGGCCGCACCGGCAGCGCGTACTGCCACCAGCGGCCAGTCGACGATGCCATCCTTGCCGGCCGCGTCAAACGCGTGCGGGGTACCGATGCGCATCCATCTCGCATCCAGCGCAATCCACAACAGGAACACCAGGACACCAACACCCACGGCCGCCAGCATGTCGCCGCGCGCGGGACGCACGCGCAGTTCGCGGTAATGTTTGCGCATGTGCAGGAGCAGGGCCAGCACCAGCGCGATCTTGGCCGGATACAGCCAGCGCAGGGCGTTGCCTGGCGCACCGAAGCGTTCCAGCAGGTCGGCGATGATGATGAAGGCAATATAGGCGGCGAACGGCAGCACGCGCGGCAAGGCGCCGCTTTCATGCTTGTGTAGCGCAATGACGGGCGCCGCTGCCGCGCTGGCATGCGGTGGCCGGGAAATGCGCTTTGGTGGCCGCTGGATCGTCACGATATCTGCCTTCCCGATTGGAAATGCCGAAGCAAGGCTGCCTCGGCATTAAGGTTGTCAGATATTACAGCGGGCAATCGTGCGCAAGCGCACGAAAGTGAGAAACTGCAAAGATGCGATTGACTTAGATCAAACGTTGTTGCGCGATTCGATTTGCTCCCAACGTTCCAGGGCCGTCATCAGCTCGTCTTCGATCTGTGCGATGCGCTCGTTGAGACGCTTCGCTTCGGCGGGCGTCTTCTTGTAAAAGTCCGGATCGGACAGCGTGAGATTCAATGCCGTCTGTTCATCTTCCAGCTTGGCAATGAGTTGCGGCAATTCCTCGAGCTCGCGCTGTTCTTTGTAACTGAGTTTTTTGGCTTTCGCCGGCGCCGGCGCAGGCGCGGCGGCCGGCGTCGCGGCCGGCTTGGCTTCCGGTTTCTTCTGCGCAGGCGCGGCAAGCGGGGCCGTGTCGCGCACGCGTTCCCAGTCGCTGTAGCCGCCGACGTATTCCTTCCACTTGCCCTGCCCTTCGGCGACGATCACTTGCGTCACCACATTGTCGAGGAAAGCGCGGTCGTGGCTCACCAGGAAGACCGTGCCGGTGTAGTCTTCCAGCAGTTCTTCCAGCAGTTCAAGCGTGTCGATGTCGAGGTCGTTGGTCGGTTCGTCCAGCACCAGCACATTGGCCGGCTTGGCGAACAGTCGCGCCAGCAGCAGGCGGTTGCGTTCTCCGCCGGACAGCGAACTCACCAGCGAACGCGCGCGCTGCGGCTCGAACAGGAAGTCGCCCAGGTAGCTCATGACGTGCTTGCGCTGGCCATTGATCTCCACCCAGTCGGAACCTGGAGAAATGGTGTCGGCCAGCGTGGCGTTGTCGTTCAGCTGCGCGCGCATCTGGTCGAAGTAGGCGACCTGCAGGCGCGCGCCCTGCTTGATGGTGCCGCTGTCCTGCTGCTCTTCGCCCAGGATCAGTTTAAGCAGCGTGGTCTTGCCCGCGCCGTTCGGTCCGATCAGGCCGATCTTGTCGCCGCGCATCAGGATCGCGCTGAAGTCGCGCACGATGACTTTTTCGCCGTAGGCCTTGCTGACGTTTTCCAGTTCCGCCACGATCTTGCCGGAGCGTTCGCCGGTGGCCACTTCCAGGCGCACTTGTCCTTGCGTGTCGCGGCGCGCTGCGCGCTGTTCACGCAGGCGTTCCAGGCGGCGCACGCGGCCCTCGTTACGGGTGCGGCGCGCTTCCACGCCTTTGCGTATCCACACTTCTTCCTGCGCCAGCACCTTGTCGAACTTGGCGTTCTCCACCTCCTCGATGGCCAGTTGCTCCTGCTTGCGGGTCTGGTAGGCGCTGAAGTTGCCCGGGTAGGACAGCAGGATGCCGCGGTCGAGTTCGATGATGCGGGTCGCCACGTTGTCCAGGAAAGAGCGGTCGTGGGTGATGAACAGGATGCTGCCCTTGAAATCGCGCAGCAGGCCTTCCAGCCACTGGATGGAGCTGAAGTCCAGGTGGTTGGTCGGCTCGTCCAGCAGCAGCACGTCGGGCGCGCCGACCAGGGCGCGGGCCAGGGCTACGCGCTTCTTGGTGCCGCCGGACAGGGTTTCCACTGCCACGTCCGCATTCAGGTTCAGGCGGCCCAGCACGGTTTCGACCTTGTTCTTCAGGTTCCAGGCATCGCCCGCATCCAGCTTGACCTGGATATCGTGCATGCGTTCCATCAGCTTGTCGTCGTCGCCCTGGCCGAACTGGCCGGTCAGCGCGTCGTACTCCTTCAGCAGCGCAGGCAGTTCGCCCAAGCCTGACGCCACTGCGTCATACACGCTCTGGCCGGCCTCGAACTGGGGCTCCTGCTCCACGTAGACGACTTTCAGGCCCTGCTGCATGACCAGCAGGCCGTCATCGAGCTTCTGCTGGCCGGCGATAATCTTCAGCAACGAGGACTTGCCGGTGCCGTTCCGCCCGATCAGGCCAACCCGCTCCCCGGTTTCCAGGGAGAATTCAGCGTGGTCCAGCAGGGCGTGGTGGCCAAAAGCCAGTTGTGCAGATGTTAAGGAAATGACAGCCATTGGAATGCAGATCGAGACGGAAAAACGAGCATTTTACCTGTTGCTAGCCCGTCAGCTATAATTGCGCTCGCCTTGCGTCCTCCCCGTAGCACAATGGATAGTGCACATGCCTCCTAAGCGTGGGATACTGGTTCGATTCCAGTCGGGGGGACCATAGCCTCCCCCGCGTTGCGACAGTTGGCGCGTCCTGGCCTCAGCTCTTTGCGCACGCAGCCATGGACGGCCTGGCACGCCACATAAGGCCAATCACGCACAGGCCGGACAACAGCATCCTCCACGTCCCAGCTTCCGGCACCGCGAACACACGCCATACCTCCATTTCCCCGTAGGTGATGTTGGGCACCGTGTAGTCCCGCCCGTCGAGCAGGCTGGAGTCAAAGTTGCTGCGCTCGGGGTCGATATAGGAATACATCGACGAGTAGCCGCCGGTGGTCAGGTCCCATCCCACATATAAGTCGTGGCCCGCGCCGAAGACCGGGCCGGTCCGGGCGTCGTTCCAGGTCTGGAAGGAACCGACCGTGTCGAGCGCGTAGGTACGCGGCGTCTGGCGATGCACCTGGCGCTCGGTCAGGTTGAACAGGAAGCCGGTGCGCAGGGCATCTTCCGTCGTGATATGGAAGGCGCCCGCGGAATCCCAGCTTTGCGGGTTATAGCCGCCGATCTTGAACGTCTGTCCGAGTTCCGTGGTCGCTTCCATCACGGTAATGGTGCGGCCCTTGCCGTCCACCGCCGCGTGAAAATCGGCTGCGGTCTGGCCGTCGTGCTTCTCGTACAAACGCACCAGCGTGAACGGGCCTCCCAGCCAAGTCTTCAACTGGGCAATGTCCGAGGGCGTCAGCAGCGGCGTCGCGGCCTGCGCTGTCGACAGGATAAGCAGAAAGCAGGCGCCAAGCAGGCGCGGGACAAGTTTGGCCATGGCATTGCACCTCCACGGCCGGAATATATCACTTTGCCAAAATTACGCGGGCACGACTGCCGTGACTTCGATCTCCACCCTGGCGCGCGGCTCCAGCAGTCCAGCCACCTCAACAGCAGTCATGGCGGGATAGTGTTTGCCGATCAGCTCGCGGTAGATGGCGCCGATTTCCTTGTAGGCGCCCATGTATTCGTGCTTGTCCACCACGTACCACGTCATGCGCGCGATGTGTTCCGGTCCGCCGCCCGCTTCCTTCAGTACCGCCAGGATATTTTCGATGGCCTGGCGCACCTGGCCGGCGAAATCGTCGGTCTGGAATTCACCGTTGGCGTCCCAGCCGATCATGCCGCTGACAAAAACCATGCGGCCGCTGGCGGCGATGCCGTTGGAATAGCCGCGCGGGCGCGCCCAGCCTGGCGGTTGTAATACTTGCATAGGAACTCCTTCAGCCTTCGCGCAGCAGTTCGCGCGCGATGATCAATTGTTGTACTTCGGTGGCGCCCTCGTAAATGCGCAGGGCGCGGATTTCGCGGTACAGGCGCTCCACCGGGTGTTCGCTGACCACGCCCATGCCGCCGAACATCTGCACGGCGGCATCGATCACCTGCTGCGCGGTTTCGGTGGCGGTCATCTTGGCCATGGCCGCTTCTTTCGTGACCTTCCGGCCCTGGTCGCGCTGCCACGCGGCGCGGTAGGTCAGCAGCGCCGAGGAATCGACGCCGGTGGCCATCTGCGCCAGCTTGGCCTGCGTGAGCTGGAAGTCGGACAGGGTCTGGCCGAACATCTTGCGCCCTTGCGCGTGGGCGAGCGCTTCGTCCAGCGCACGGCGGGCAAAGCCCAGCGAAGCCGCCGCGACCGAGGTGCGGAAGACGTCCAGCGTGGCCATGGCCACCTTGAAGCCCTGCCCTGCCTCGCCCAGGCGCTGGCTGGCGGAAATGCGGCAGCCGGTGAATTTCAGGCGCGCCAGCGGGTGCGGGGCGATCACGTTGATGCGTTCGGCGATCTCGAAGCCAGGCGTGTCCTTGTCGACGATGAAGGCGCTGATGCCGCGCGCGCCGGGCTGCTCGCCGGTGCGGGCAAAGACGACGTAGAAGTCGGCGATGCCGCCGTTGCTGATCCAGGTCTTTTCGCCATCGAGCACATAATGCCCGCCGTCCTGCACGGCGGCGCATTGCATGGCGGCGACGTCGGAACCGGCTTGCGGTTCGGACAGCGCGAAGGCGGCGATGGCTTCGCCTTTTGCGACGCGCGGCAGGTAGGCTTGTTTATTGGCTTCGCTGCCGAACAGGCTGATGGCTCCCGAGCCCAGGCCCTGCATGGCGAAGGCGAAATCGGCCAGGCCGTTATGACGGGCCAGGGTTTCGCGGATCAGGCAGATGGCGCGGGTATCGATCGCGTCCTGCGCGCCGCCGTAGGCGGTGCCGCCGATGGCGTGGCGCAGCCAGCCGGCTTCGCCCAGTGCACGCACCAGGTCGCGGCATTGGGCGTCGGTGTCGCTGCCGTGGGCGTCGCGCACGTGTTCGGCCGCCCATGCGTCCAGCTCGCGCTCCAGCGCGGCGTGGCGCTGCTCGAAGAACGGCCAGCCCAGGTAGGATTTGTCGGCCATGTCAGTCGCCCTCGAATACCGGTTTCTGTTTTGCCACGAAGGCGTGATAGGCGCGGTGGAAGTCGTTGGTCGCCATGCAGATGGCTTGCGCCTGCGCTTCGGCCTCGATGGCTTCGTCGACACCCATATTCCATTCCTGCTGCAGCATTTTCTTGGTCATGCCGTGGGCGAAGGTTGGACCGTCGGCCAGGCCCCGGGCGAAGGCTTGTGCCGCGGCGAGCAGGTTTTCCGGCGCATGCAGGCTGTTGAAGAAGCCCCAGCGCTCGCCTTCCGTGCCGGACATGGAGCGGCCGGTGTACAGCAACTCCGCTGCGCGGCCCTGGCCGATCACGCGCGGCAACAAGGCGCAGGCGCCCATGTCGCAGCCGGCCAGGCCGACGCGGGTGAACAGGAAGGCGGTCTTGCTGCGCTCCGTGCCGAGGCGGATGTCGGAGCCCAGCGCCAGCATGGAGCCGGCGCCGGCGCATACGCCGTCAATGGCGGCGATCACGGGCTGCGGGCAGGCACGCATGGCTTTCACCACGTCGCCGGTCATGCGGGTGAAGGCCAGCAGGCCGGGCATATCGAGCTTGGTCAGCGGGCCGATGATTTCGTGCACGTCGCCGCCGGAGCAGAAGTTTTCGCCGGCGCCGGTGATGACGATGACCTTGACGTCGTCGGCATACGCCAACGCGCGGAACAATTCGCGCAGTTCGGCGTAGGAGTCGAAGGTGAGCGGATTCTTGCGCTCGGGGCGGTCCAGGGTGAGCGTGGCGACGCCCTGCTCCACCGTGAACTGGAAGTGCCTGGCCTGGTAATCGGCCAATTGCATGCGGTTGCCCGGCAGGTTTTGCGGTTCCCCTTGCAGGTATTTCATGGTTTGTCCTTTTCTTCGCGGGCGTAGAGGTGGCCCTTCATTTGCGACAGCAGTTCGATCAGCTGTCCCTTGTCTTCTTGCGAAATGTCTTGCAGCAGTTCGGCGACCCAGCTTTCGTGCACTTCGGCCATCTGCGTGAAGGCTTTGCGGCCTGCGGGCGTGAGCTTGACGCTGAAGGCACGCCCGTCTTTCGGGTCCGGCACGCGCACCACCAGGTTTTCCTGTTCCAGCTGGTCGGTGATGCCGGTGATGTTGCCGCCGGTGACCATCATGCGCTTGGAGAGTTCGCCCATACGCAGGCCTTCCGGGTGGCGCTCCAGTTGCGCCATCAGGTCGAAGCGCGGCAGCGTGATGCCAAATTCGGTGCGCAGGCGGCTGCGGATCTCGGTTTCGATCTTGTTGGTGCAGGAGAGCATGCGCAGCCAGAGCTTGAGCGACTGGTGGTGGTCGTTGGTCAGGCGGCTTTCCAGGTCTAGTTGCATTGTTCCGGTTTCCTTACATGACTTCACCGCCGGCGACGGCGATGGATTGGCCGGTCATGGCGCTCGAAGCGGGTTGGCAAAGCCACGCCACGGCGTTGGCGACCTCTTCAACCTGCACCAGTTTCTGCTGCGGATTGCCGGCGGCCAGTTCGGCGCGCGCCTGCTCTTCGCTGCGGCCGGTCTTTTGCATGATGTTGGCGATGGCGTCTTGCACGATGCCGGTTTCGGTGTAGCCGGGGCAGACGGCGTTCACCGTAATGTTCCTGGTCGCCAGCTCCAGGGCCAGGGCTTTGGTCAGGCCGACCAGGCCATGCTTTGCCGCGACGTAGGCACTGACGTACTTGTAGCCTTTCAAGCCGGCGGTGGAAGCAACGTTGACGATCCTGCCCCAGCCCTGCTCCAGCATTTGCGGCAAGGCTGCCTGGGTGCAGTGGAAGGCGCCGGTCAGGTTCACGTCCAGCATTTGCTGCCAGTGCTGCGAGGTGGTTTTCGCAAACGGCGCAGGCCGCGCTTGCCCCGCATTGTTTACCAGGATGGCGACCGGGCCAAGTTGCCGGGCGGCCGATGCAAACGCCGCCTGGACGGACGCTTCGTCGGTCACGTCAAGCACGCTGATGCCGACCCTGGGCGCCTGGACGGCGCTGGGCGCGGCGATCCCCGCGCCGAGGACGGCGGCGGCTTGTTCGAGGCTGGCGGCATCGCGCCCGGCTATGGTGACGCTCGCGCCCTGCGCGAGCAATGCGCGGGCGCAAGCCAATCCGATACCCCGGCTGCCGCCGGTGATGAATGCGTGACGACCTTGCAATGGCATCGCTCAGCCCTCCAGCAGCTTGGCCGCGACCTGCTGCGGCGACAGACCGGCACTGGCAGCGGCGAGCTGGCGTTCGCGCTCCAGGTTACGCTCGAGCTGCTGCTTGCCCGCCAGGTACTGCTTCGGCCACGAGACCTGGGTGTAGCCAAGCTTTGCGGCTTCGGCCAGCGTCCACGCCGGATTGGCCAGGTGCGGACGCCCCACGGCGCACAGGTCGGCACGGCCGGCGGCGATGATGCCGTTGGCATGGTCGGCCTCGAAGATCGAACCCACCGCAATGGTCGGAATACCGGCTTCGTTGCGCACGCGGTCCGCGAACGGCGTCTGGAACATGCGGCCGAACACCGGCTTTTCCTGCTTGCTGACCTGGCCCGACGAGCAGTCGATCATGTCCGCCCCGGCCTCCTTGAACAGACGCGCAATCTGCACCGCATCGTCAGGCGTAATGCCCCCTTCGACCCAGTCGTGCGCCGAAATACGCACGCTCATCGGCTTGTGCGCAGGCCATGCCGCACGCATGGCAGCGAACACCTGCAAGGGGAAGCGGCAGCGGTTTTCCAGCGACCCGCCAAATTCATCGCCGCGATGATTGGTCAGGGGCGAGATGAAGGACGACAGCAGGTAGCCATGCGCGCAGTGCAGCTCGAGCCAATCGAAGCCCGCCTCCTCCGCTGCCAGCGTGGCGCGCACAAAGTCGGCTTCGATTCGGCGCATGTCATCCTGTGTCGCGGCGTGCGCCACCTGCGAGATGCCTTCCAGGTATTGCTGCTCGGAGGCGGCCACCAGCGGCCAATTGCCCTTGTCCAGCGGCCGGTCAATGCCGTCCCACATGGCGCGCGTCGAACCTTTGGCGCCGGCGTGGCCAAGCTGCAAGCCGATCTTCGCATCCGTATTGTGGTGAACGAAATCGACGATGCGCTTCCAGGCCATGGTGTGCGCCGGCGCATACATGCCGGGGCAGAAAGGCGTGATGCGCGCATCGGCCGAAACGCATGTCATCTCCGCCATCACCAGCGCGGCGCCGCCCATGGCCCGCGCGCCCAGGTGGGCCATGTGCCAGTCGCCCACGCAGCCGTCGACGGCGCTGTATTGCGCCATGGGCGAGACGATGATGCGGTTTTTCAGGACCAGGTCGCGTACCTTGTAAGGCGTGAACATCGGCGGAACGGCGCGGCTGGGCGCGGCCAGCCCGGCCTGGGCGAACGCGCGCCCGGCCAGCCAGCGTTCGAAGCCCGCCACGTAATCCTTGTCGCGCAAGCGCAGGTTTTCATGCGACAGGCGCTGGCTGCGGGTCAGCATCGAGTAGGCAAACTGCGGCGCCTCCATCGCGGTGTAGCGCTGCACGTTCTCGAACCACTCCATGGAATTTCGGGCCGCGCTTTGGATCTTCAACACCTCGACGGCGCGCACTTGCTCATAGGCGGCCAGCGCGGCGGCGGTGCTGCCATGCGCCGCGAAGCAGCGCGCCAGCTCGATCGCATCTTCCAGCGCCAGCTTGGTGCCGGAACCGATCGAGAAGTGGGCGGTATGCGCCGCGTCGCCCATCAGCACCACCGGCACGCTGCCGTTCCAGTGCACCCACTTCCGGCACACGATGCGCGGGAACTTGATCCAAACGTTCGAGCCGCGCAGGTGCGCGGCGTTGGACATCAGCTTATGCCCTTCCAGCCTGTCCGCGAACAGCTTTTCGCACCAGGCCAGCGCCTCTTCCTGCGACATGTCTTCCAGTCCCGCCGCACGCCACACCGATTCCGGCGTTTCGATGATGAAGGTCGACGTTCCGCCGTCGTACTGGTAGATGTGGGCCTGGAACCAGCCATGTTCGGTCTGCTGGAAGTCGAACGTAAAGGCATCGAACTTCCTGGTCGTGCCGAGCCAGACAAAGCGGCACTGGCGCGCTTCGATCATCGGCTGGTAGGTCGCCTCATAGCGCGTCCGTATGCGGGAATTCAGCCCGTCCGAAGCGATCACCAGGTCCGCGTTGTAGCGCGCCGCCAGTTCGCGCTCGTCCTGCACGTCGGTCTCGAACACCAGTTCGACGCCCAGCTCTTCGCAGCGTTGCTGGAGGATGTTCAGCAGGCGCTTGCGGCCGATGCCGCAGAAACCGTGGCCGCCGGATGTGACTTTCCGACCCTTGAAGAAGACGTCGATATCGTCCCAGTGATTGAAAGCCTGCAGGATCTCGCGCGCTGTATTTTCGTCGGCAGCCACCAGGTTGCCCAGCGTCTGGTCGGAAAACACTACCCCCCAGCCGAAAGTGTCGTAAGGCCGGTTGCGTTCCACCACGACGATGCGGTGCGACGGGTCCTGCTTTTTCATCAGCAGGGCAAAATACAGGCCGGCGGGACCGCCGCCAATACAGACGATATTCATGCGTTTCCTCAGGTGCTACGGAGTTTGAAGCGTTGCAGCTTGCCGGTCTCGGTGCGCGGCAGTGAGGACAGGAAGCGGATCGCGCGCGGATATTTGTACGGCGCGATCTGCTCTTTCACGAAGTCCTGCAGCTGCGCCGTCATTTCAGGCGATGGTTCGAAGCCCGGCTTCAGCACGATATGCGCTTCCACGATCTGGCCGCGCTCGTCGTCCGGCTTGCCGACCACGCCGCACTCGGCCACGGCCGGGTGGCGCAGCAAGGCGTCCTCCACTTCCGGCCCGGCGATGTTGTAGCCGGCCGAGATGATCATGTCGTCGGTGCGCGAACGGTAGAAGAAATAGCCGTCGGCATCCATCTCATAGGCATCGCCGGTCAGGTTCCAGCCATTCAGGACATAGTCGCGCTGGCGCGGGTCGTCCATGTAGCGGCAGCCGGTCGGGCCCTTCACCGCCAGGCGGCCGACAATGCCCGGTCCCACCGGCTGGCCCTTGTTATCGAGCACGCAGGCGCGATAGCCGGGAATCGGCTTGCCGGTGGCGCCGGGCCGGATGTCGTCGCCGGCGGCGGAAATGAAGATGTGCAGCATTTCCGTGGCGCCGATGCCGTCGATCATGCGCAGTCCCGTCGCTTGCTGCCAGGCCTCGCGCGTCGCCACCGGCAGCGCCTCCCCTGCCGATACGGATTTTTTCAGGCTGGAGAGATCATGCTTGCCCGCCTGCGCAGCCATCTGGCGGTAGAAGGTCGGCGCCGTGAAGCAGATGGTGGCGCGATATTTTTCAATGGCCTGCAACAGCGTTTCCGGCGTCAGCTTTTCCAGCAGCACGGCCGCCGCGCCGACGCGCAACGGGAACAGCAGCAAGCCGCCAAGGCCGAAAGTAAAGGCCAGCGGCGGCGTGCCGATGAACAGGTCGTCGGGGCTGGACTTGAGGATGTGGCGCGGGAAGCAGTCGCAGATGGCCAGCACGTCGCGGTGGAAGTGCATGGTGCCTTTGGGGACGCCGGTGGTGCCGGAGGTGAAGCTGATCAGGCAGATATCGTCGGCGGCAGTGTCGCAGGCGGCGGCGCTGGCCGGCTGCGCGGCCATCAACGCGTCGAGCGAACGCTCTGGCGGCACGCCTGCGGCATCGGCCTGCACGTTGAACCAGAATGTGCGCTCGGGCCGGTTCGGCGCCGCCTCGATCTCTTCGCGCAGCGCATGGGCGCACAGCACCGCCTGCACCTGGGCCTTCTGCATGATGATGCCAAGTTCGCGGGCGCGCAGCAGCGGCATGGTGGGCACCGCGATCAGGCCCGCCTTCAGCACCGCCAGCACGGCGGCGGCCATCATCGGGTGGTTGGCGCCGCGCAGCAGCACGCGGTTGCCGGGCACCAGGCCCATTGGTCCGAGCAGCACGTTGACGATGCGGTCCACCTGCTGCTGCAGCTCGCCGTAGGTCCAGCCGATGCCGTCGCCGCGCAAGGCCAGGCGGGCGCCGCGTCCTTCAGCCACCGCCTTGTCGAGCAGTTCGGCGACGCAGTTCAGGCGCGCCGGGTACTGCAGTTCGGGAAGGTCGAATACCAGGTCCGGCCATTGGTCAAACGGCGGGAGATGCTGGCGCGCGAACTGGTCGAGATGCGCGCTCGGTTCTGCTGCAGTGGGTCTGTTCATGTTCGCCTGGGTAAGGTTCGGTTGAAGTCAGCCTGCGTAAATGTGCAGACTACTTTAAACCTAAAATAGTTTTACCGCAAGGCTGGCACGGCAGTCCCTATTCCTGGCGCACCAGGGAAGACTGGTGCAGCACCGCCCGGATCACGTCGGTCAGCGCCGCCTGCACCGCCTCGTTGCCGGCATGCCCGTCCAGCAAGGGCTTGAGGGCTGCCGCCGCGCCGTGCAGTCCCAGCGTGGTGCAGCCGGTGTGCAGCCGTTCGATCCGCACCCTGGCCTCGGCCTGGTCGCCGCGCGCCAGCAGGCCATCGAGCTCGGTGCTCGCCGCGGTCAGCTGGTTCTGGAAGCCTGCCAGGTAGACCAGCAGGCGGTCAGCCCCGATGCCCAGCCGTGCCAGCGTGGCCGAGGGTTCTTCCGCCACGTGTTGGTAGCCGTTGGCCGCCTGGTCAAGGAAAGCCCCGAGGTGGGCCCGCACCTGGTCGGACTGGAAGGGCTTGACGATATAGCCGGTGGCGCCGGCCTGGGTGGCTTGCTGCACCGTGTCCTTGTCGGTGGCGGAGGACACCAGCACGAACGGTATCTGCGCCAGCTGCTCGTGCGCGCGCACGCGCTGCAGCAGCTCCTGGCCGGACAGGCGCGGCATGCGCAGGTCGCAGAATACGATCCCCGGGCGCAGGCCGCCTTCCAGCTGCTGCCAGGCGTCGGCGCCGTCTTCCGCTTCGACGATATCGAATTTGCCGCAACCGTCGATCAGGTGCATCAGCACCATGCGCGAGACCACATCGTCGTCGACTACCAATACTTTCATGCTATCTCCGCAGATTGTTTAATGACGCGTTGGTGAAACGACGTGCTCCAACAGTACCCGCAAACGTGGCAGCTTGTCGCGGATGGCCTGCCACATGGCGCGGTCGGCCGCTTTTTCCAGTTCGCCGCACAGCGCCTCGAGTTCGGCCTCTTCCAGGTAGGCGGCGCTGCCTTTCATGCCATGGAACAGGCGGCCTGCCGCATCGGCGTCGGCGGCGCCCAGGGCCTGGTCCATTTCGCGCAGGCGCTGCGGCAGGTCAGCGATGAAGGCGTCGCGCAGGCGCAGCTTGAGCGCCTGCCCCGACTGGGCCGACGCCGTTTCCACCGGCGGCTCCCCGCACACCCCGAACATCGCGTCCAGCTGCGCCACCGAAGGGCTCTGCTCGGCGCGCCCGCGCATCGGCGGCAGCTTCTTGCCGCGCGCCAGCTGGCGCTCGATGGCCCGCTCCACCTGCGTGTGCAGCGCGCCCTCGTCGATCGGCTTGGTCAGGAAATCGTCCATGCCGGCCGCCAGGTAGCGGCTGCGGTCCTCGTCGCTGGCGTTGGCGGTCACCGCCACGATCATCAGGTAAGGGTCCAGCACCGGCGCCTCGCGCGGGCCGCCGGAGCGGATCAGGCGCGTTGCGGTGGCGCCGTCCATTTCGGGCATGCGGCCGTCCATCAGTACCAGGTCGTAGTGCTGCTGGGCGCAGGCCGCCAACGCCAGCACGCCGTTGCCGGCGATATCGACCTTGTGGCCCATGTCCTCCAGCATCATGCGGATGATGATCTGGTTGGTCGGGAAGTCCTCCGCGCACAGCACGCGCAGCTGGTGGGTGTGCGGCTCGCGCGCCACGTGCGGCGCCAGCGGCGGCGCCACCCCGTCGCGCAGCGGGATGGTGAAGGCGAAGGTGGAGCCGGCGCCGGGCGCGCTGACCACTTCGATCGCGCCGCCCATCAGTTCCACCAGCTGGCTGCTGATGGCCAGGCCCAGGCCGGTACCGCCATAGCGGCGCGTGGTGGTGGTGTCGCCCTGCTCGAATTTCTGGAACAGGCGCGGCAAGGCATCGGGCGGGATGCCGATGCCGGTATCTTCAACCGTGAAGCGGATATGGTGGCCTTCGGGCCCGCTGCTCTCGCTTTCCACGCGCAGCGACACCTTGCCGCGCTCGGTGAACTTGAAAGCGTTGCCGACCAGGTTGACCAGCACCTGGCGCAGGCGGGTCGGATCGCCCACCACGAATTCCGGCAGATCCTCGGCGAAATCGACTTCGAAGCCCACCGTGTTGGACATGGTCTGCTCGGCAAACAGGCTGACCACGTTCTCCACCAGGCTGGCCAGGGCAAAATCGATCGATTCGATCTTCAGCTTGCCGGCCTCGATCTTCGAGAAATCGAGCAGGTCGTTGATGATGGCCAGCAGCGACTGCGCGTTGCCCTGGCCGCGCTCGATCTGATCGCGCGTGCGTTCGGCCAGCGAAGTGTCGCGCAACGCAAAGCCCAGCATGCCGATCACGCCGGCCAGCGGCGTGCGCATTTCGTGGCTCATATTGGCCAGGAATTCGGACTTCTGGCGCGTCGCGTCTTCGGCGCGCTGCTTGGCCTGCGACAGGTGCTTGTCGCGCTGCTCCAGTTCGCGCTTTTGCTCCAGCAGCAGCAGGTTCTTCATTTCCACTTCCGCGGTGCGCAGGCTGACCTGCTGCTCCAGGCGCTGCTGCTGGCGGCGCAGCACGCGCACACGCATGTGGTAGGCGGCCCAGGCCGCGCCCAGCAGGCTGCCCAGCATCAGCAGGCGGAACCACCAGGTTTTCCAGAACGGCGGTGCGATGGTGATCGACAGCGTGGCCGCGTTGTCGCTCCAGATGCCGTCCTTGTTGGCGGCCTTGACACGGAACTGGTAGGTGCCGGGATCGAGGTTGGTATAGGTGGCGAAGCGCTTGCCGGCGTCGGTCACCACCCAATCCTTGTCAAAGCCCAGCAACTGGTAGGCGAAGCGGTTGCGCTGCGGCGCGGCGTAATGCAGCGCCGCGAATTCGAGCGAGAACACAGAGTCGCCCTCGCGCAGCGACAAGGCGCTGGTGTACTCGATGGCCTGCTGCAGCACGCCCTTGTTGGCGCCGCCCTGCCCCGGCCGCACCGGCTTGTTGAAGATCTGGAAGTCGGTGATGACCGCCGTCGGCGCGGCGCTGTTCTCGCGCACCTCCCTCGGGTCGAAGGCGGTAATGCCGTTGAAGCCGCCGAAATACAGCGTGCCGTCGGCCGCGCGCAAGGCGGAGCCGTCGAAATAGGCGCCCTCGATGGTGCCGTCCACGCCGGAATAATTGCGCACCTGGCCGTTGCCCATGTCCAGGCGCGAAATGCCGGTATTGGTGGACAGCCACAGGTACTTGCCATGGTCCGGCAGGATGCCGGCGATGGCGTCGTCGGCCAGGCCGTCCTTGCGCAGGAAGCGGCGGAAATGCACGCTGCCGTCGGCGCGCTGCTCCATCCGGTTCAGGCCCGCCGCGGTGCCTATCCACAGCGTGCCGCTGTCGTCCTCGAACAGGTAATGCACCTCGTTATGGCTCAAGCTGCCCTGGTCGTTGGGGTTGTTGCGGTAATGCGTGAAGCGGCCACTCTTGCGGTCCAGCAGGTCGAGGCCGTTGAAGGTGCCCACCCACAGGTTGCCGCGCCGGTCTTCCAGCACCGGGCGCGCCACGCTGTCGGCCAGGCTGTTGATGTCGGCCGGATCGTGGCGGTAGGTCTGCACGCTGTTGCTGGCGGGATCGATGCGGTGCAGGCCGGTGCGCGAGGAGGCCCAGATCATGCCTTCGCGATCGCCGTACAGGTAGCGGATCACGTCGTTTTCCGGATCGCCGTGCGACAGCATGAGCGGCCCGAAACGGCGCGTGCGCACGTCGAAGCGGCGCACGCCGTTGCGCCCGCCCACCCACAGCAGGTTGCGCTCGCGCGGGTCCTGCAGCAGCGCCGTCACCTCGCAGTCGAGGGCGTCATTGCCGCTGCCCGGGCGGTAAAGATCGGTCTTGCCGGCCACCGGATCGAAATAATTCAGGCCGGCGCTGTTGCCGACCCAGATTTTGCCTTTGCCTGCGTCGAGCAGCGCGCGGACCTTGTTGTCGGTCAGCGTGGAAGGCTGGCCGGGGTCCTTGACCAGGCGCGAAAAACCGCCGCTGCCCAGGTCGACCCGGCTCACGCCGCGGTACCAGGTGCCGACCCACAGCGTGCCCACGTTGTCGCGGTACAGCGAATAGACGTAGTTGTCCGCCACGCTGTGCGGGTCGCCCTGCTGGTGGCGGTATTGCACGAAACGGTCGTCTTCCGGCCGCCAGCGGAACATGCCGCTGGTCTGGCTGCCGACCCACAGCGTACCGTCCTGGTCCTGGTAGATCTTCTTGATGGCTCCCTGCGGCAGGCCCTGGGCGGCGCCCAGCACGCGGCGCTGCGGGTATTTGCCCTCCAGCGACCAGCGCTCGATGCCGTTCTGGGTACCCACCCACAGCACCTGGTCGCGGTCCACCAGCAGCGCTTGCGCGCCGCGCGCGCCCGCCGCCAGCAGCGGGTAATGGACGAAGCTGCGCGAGCCCGGCTGCAGCATGTCGATGCCGGCCGAGGTGGCGATCCACAGCCTGCCCTGCTTGTCGCGCGCCAGCGCGTTGACCTGGTCGTGCCCCAGGCTGGCGGCGTTGCCGCGCTCGTGGTGGTAGATGTCGAAATTGCCCGTGACGGGATCGAAGTGCTGCAGGCCGTCGGCCGTGCCGATCCACAAGCCGCCTTGCCCGTCATCGACGATGGCCTTGATATGGCGATTGCCGCTGCCCCGCTTTTCCGGTTCGCGCGGCAGGTAATGCTGGAAGGCCTGCGTCCTCGGGTCGAACAGGTCAAGGCCGCCATCGGTGCCGACCCACATGCGCCCGCGCGGATCGAGGTGCAGTACGCCGACCCAGTTTTCCGACAGGCTGCGCGGATCGCCCACGATATTGCGGTAGACCGTGACCTTGTAGCCGTCGAAGCGGCTCAGGCCAGCCTGGCTGCCGAACCACATGAAGCCCTGGCCGTCCTGCACGATCGCCAGCACCGATTCCTGCGCCAGACCGTCATCCACGTCCAGCTGCTCGAAACGCAGGGTGCGCGGCGGCGCCGCCAGCGCCGGGAGGGCGAGCGTGCAGGCCAGTGCCAGTGCGGCCAGGCGGGGTAGCAGGCGTGGAGTCTTGCGGGCCACGGGGTCAGGAAGAGCAAAAAGCTGCCATTTTACTATTTGCCGTCTCAGGACCCGAAAAACGCCAGCACGTCGGCGCGCCGCGCCTGGGTGTCGCGCTGGCCGAGCCGGATCAGCTCCTGGGTGTAGCTGGACTCGAACAGCAGGTAGGACGCCAGCGCAGAGCCGCGCGCCTCGGTGGCGCCGATCCCCGACAGCATGGTGCGGATCGGCGCCGGCAGGCTGCCGATATGGCGCGCCGCCAGGTCGTCCAGCCGCTCGGAAGGCGCGATCACCAGCAGCTCCACCGGCCGCAATGGGGTCTGGGCCAGCATGTCCTCCGGCAGCATGGAGAGCGTCTTGTTGACGCGGTTCAGGCGCTCGATGTCGACTGCCAGCCCGTCCAGGAAGATCGAGGACATGGCGTGGCCGGCGATCTGCGCCAGGCTCGGATAGCGCGGCGTTTCCGTCATCTGCCGCGGCGGCTCGGTCAGGCGGCCGGCGCCGACCACCAGCACCTTCTGCGCACCGAGGTGAATGGCGGGCGAAATCGGCGCCAGCTGGCGCATCGAGCCGTCGCCGCAGTATTCCAGGTGGCCGCCCATGTACAGCGGGGTGGCCGGGAAGATGAAGGGAATGGCGGAAGAAGCGAGCAAATGCTCGACGCCGATCTGGTCCTGCATCGCCACCCGCTGCATGCGGATCCAGGGCGCGATTTCGGCGGCGGTCTGGTAGAAGGTGATGTGCTGGCCGCCGGTGTAGGACGAGGCGGTGACGGCCACCGCATGCAACAGGCCTTCCTGCAGGCAGTTGTCCAGGCGCGGCAAGTCCAGCATGCGGTGCAGCAGGTTGACCAGCGGGGTGTTGTCGAGCAGCGACTGGGGCGGCGCGGCGCGCCATTTGCGCAGCAGCCAGCCGAAGGACAGCAGCGAGAGCCAGCGCGCGCCGGAACGCAGCACGCCCAGCGAGTCGGCGCGATACACCTGGTTCGCCTCGAAATTGCTCCACACATCGAGCAGTTTTTGCACGCCTTCGCCGAAGTTGTCGGCGCGGCAGGCCAGGGCGGTGGCGTTGATGGCGCCGGCCGACGTGCCGCAGATGATCTGGAATGGATTACGCGCCGGCGGCCAGCCCTCTTCCCACAGGATTTCGGAGATCGCCTGCAAAACACCTATCTGGTACGCCGCACGGGCGCCACCGCCCGTCAGGATCAAGCCCGTTTTCTTTTTCATGCCCATTTATCAAGGGTAACATGACGGCTGCGGGGCGGGAATGGCCGCGGCCCTGCCGCTCCCTGCCCTGTCGCGCCACCGTCACTCGCCGCGCACGATGCCTTCGCGGCGCGGGTCGGCGCCGCCGAACCAGCCGGTCGGCGTGCGCTGCAAGCCTTGCAGGCCGGAGTTCAGCTCCACCTGGCGCACCTCGTGGCCGCGCGCTTTCAACTGCTCCACCACGGCCGCCGGCACCTGCCCCGCTTCCAGTTCGGTCGGCCCATTGCGGCTGCCGAAATTGGGCAGGCTGATGGCCTGCTGCACGTTGAGCTTCCAGTCCAGCGCACCGACCAGCACCTTCGATACGTAATTGATGATGGTGGAGCCGCCCGGCGAACCGGTCGCCAGCACCAGCTGCTTCGTCTGTTTGTCGAACACCAGGGTCGGCGCCATCGAACTGCGCGGGCGCTTGCCGGGCTGCACGCGGTTGGCGACCGGGCCGTTTTCGTCCACCGAGTCCCAGGAAAAGTCGGTCAGCTGGTTGTTCAGCAGGAAGCCGTCGACCATCTGGCGCGAGCCGAAGGCGTCTTCCACCGAGGTGGTCATGGAGATGGCGTTGCCCATGGCGTCCACCACCACCAGGTGCGAGGTGGACGGTTTGTCCAGGGCGGTATCGTCGCCCCATGCCACCTTGACCTCGACCGGCACGCCGGCGCGGGCGCGGCCCATCGACTTGTCGCCGATCAGGGAGGCGCGCTGGCGCAGGTAGGATTTGTCCAGCAGGCCGGCGGCGCCCTTGCCGGGCAGCGGCACGAAATCGGTATCGGCCACGTAGCGGTTGCGGTCGGCATAGGCCAGGCGCTCGGCTTCGGACATCAGGTGGATGGCGTCGGCGCCGATCACGCCGTTGA
This sequence comes from Pseudoduganella sp., assembly GCA_039593355.1. Taxonomy (GTDB): domain Bacteria; phylum Pseudomonadota; class Gammaproteobacteria; order Burkholderiales; family Burkholderiaceae_D; genus Rugamonas. Next base: position 41,742 of record JBCNPK010000032.1, on the reverse strand, counting down.
CCGGCGCATAGTCGCCGATCCTGCTTGTTTCGAGAATGCCGAGGATCTGCGCGATCGCGATGCCGCCGGAGGACGGCGGCGGCATGCCGCATACCGTGTAGGCGCGGTAGTCGGAGCATACCGGCTCGCGTTCCTTGGCCTGGTAGCCGGCAATGTCGGCCGCCGTCAGGCTGCCCGGATTGGTCGGGTGGGCCTGTACCTTGGCGGCGATATCGCGCGCGATGTGGCCGCGGTAGAAGGCGTCGGGGCCCTCGGCCGCGATTTCGCGCAGGGTCTTCGCCAGCGCCGGGTTTTTCAGGATATGGCCGACGGGCCAGGGTTTCCTGTCCTTGTCGAAGAAATAGGCGGCGGCGACCGGGTCGCGCTGCAGGTAGCGCTCACTCGACAGCAAGGCGTTCAGGCGCGGGCTCACGGCGAAACCCTGTTCCGCCAGCTTGATGGCGGGTGCGAACAGCTTGGGCCAGGCCAGCTTGCCGTATTCCTTGTGCACCATCTCCAGCATGCGCAGCACGCCGGGTGCGCCGACGGAGCGGCCGCCAACCACGCCTTCGGCGCGCGACAGGGGCTTGCCATTGGCGTCCTGGAACAGGGTTTCGGTGGCGGCGGCGGGCGCGGTTTCGCGGCCGTCGAAGGAGCGTACTTTCTTGCCGTCCCAATGCATCATGAAGGCGCCGCCGCCGATGCCGGACGATTGCGGCTCGACCAGGGTCAGTACCAGCTGGGTGGCGATGGCGGCGTCGACGGCCGAGCCGCCTTGTTTCAGCATCCGGTAGCCGGCCTCCGTGGCCAGCGGATTGGCGGCGGCGACCATGTACTTTTGCGCCGACCAGCCGGGTTTGTCCTGCCAGCCGGTGGCGATTTCAGGAGCCCGGCTGTCCTGGGCGTGGAGCGGGAGGGTGCAGAGCAGTGCTGCGGCGAGGGCGAGGGCTTTCATGGGTGCATGCTACACCAAACCCGGGAAATCCGGGTCAGACCCAAGGGTCTGACCCTGTCGGTGCATCCTGCAGTGGATGGGTCTGACCCTCGGGTCAGACCCGGATTTGCCGGGTTTATTTAGGCTGCATGCGGATCGCGCCATCGAGGCGGATGGTCTCGCCGTTCAGCATGGTGTTTTCGATGATCGCCTTGGCCAGCGCGGCATATTCGAACGGCTTGCCCAGGCGTGGCGGGAACGGCACCATCTTGCCCAGCGCATCCTGCACCTCCTGCGGCATGCCCAGCAGCATCGGGGTTTCGAAGATGCCCGGCGCAATGGTCATCACGCGGATGCCGGAACGCGACAGGTCGCGCGCCATCGGCAGGGTCATGCCAGCCACGCCGGCCTTGGAGGCGCCGTAAGCCGCTTGCCCGATCTGGCCATCGAACGCCGCCACCGAGGCGGTATTGATGATCACGCCGCGCTCGCCCCACTCCGCCGCCTCGGTCTTGCCCATGGCGTCAGCCGCCAGGCGGCACATATTGAATGTGCCCACCAGGTTGATGTTGATGGTGCGGGCGAAGGAGTCGAGCGGATGCGGGCCGTCCTTGCCCACGGTCTTGATGGCAGGCGCCACGCCGGCGCAGTTGACCAGGCCGCGCAGGGTGCCCAAGGCGGTCGCCGCAGCCACCACGGCCTGGCCGTCCGCTTCCGAGGTCACGTCGCATTTCACGAATTTGGCTGCGCCCAGCTCGGCCGCCAGCTTTCCGCCGGCTTCCGCCTGCACGTCTGCCAGCACGACCTTGCCGCCGTTCTCGACGATCATGCGCGCGGTCGCCGCGCCCAGGCCCGACGCGCCGCCGGTGATGATGAATACTTGGTCCTTGATTTGCATAGATTTCTCCCCTATTCACTTTACGTTACGTAAACGTCAATCGAGGCGTATTGTACGCGAAATCAGTAGCAAGTCATCCATCCTCCGCTCTGGGAACACACTTTTCCGCTCGGGCTGATCACCTGCCCTGGCGGTCCATGGTAATAGGTGCCGCTGGGGTCGCGGCAGCCGCCCGCGTCGCACGTCACGGGAATGGGCGCGCTGGGGCCCGGCAAGGGCGTCGTGGGAGGAAGCGCCGCGCCGGGCGGCAGCGCGGACTGGCCGGCGCGCGGCAGCTGGGCAATCGCGCTTGGCGCCGCCAGCGCATCGCGCCGGGTGAGGATCGGTGCCCAGGTCAGCGCCGGATCGGGCGCCGGAGCGATGCGCGGCGTCGGCACGACGTTCAGCGGCACCGGGCGGCGCGACATGTTCTTGCGTGCCGGCGCAGTGCGGCAGGGCTCCTGCGCCAGGTGCTTGCCATCGGCACTCAGCCGGCACTCCGGCAGCTTGCGGTACTCGTCGGTGGAAATGGAATTGGCGCCAGCAGCCGGGCCGGAAAGCCCGGCGGCCAGCGCCAGCAGGATGGGTAGGTTCATGATGCCCTCCGCAGCGTACGGCCATCATACGCCGCGGGGGAGCGGAAGGGCGCTGCTTACTTGGCCGCAGGCGTTTCGGCCGCTGCCCGCGGCGCGGCTTCCGGCGCGGCGGCCAGCGCAGCTGGCATTGGAGCCTGGGCGGCAGCCGGCGCAACCACCTGCTGGTTGGCCTGTATCGGCGCCATGGTCACCGACAGGATGCCGGTCGCCGGCAGCAGCGGCACCAGCAGCAGCGCCACGATGTTGATGATCTTGATCAGCGGGTTGACGGCCGGGCCGGCGGTATCCTTGTACGGGTCACCCACGGTATCGCCGGTCACCGCCGCCTTGTGCGCGTCGGAGCCCTTGCCGCCATGGTTGCCGTCCTCGATATATTTTTTCGCGTTATCCCATGCGCCGCCGCCCGTGGTCATGGAAATCGCCACGAACAGGCCGGTGATGATGGTGCCCATCAGCAGGCCGCCCAGGGCGCGCGGGCCAAGCAGCATGCCGACCAGGATCGGCACCAGCACCGGCAGCAGCGAAGGCGCAATCATCTCCTTGATCGCGGACGCGGTCAGCATGTCCACTGCCTTGTCGTACTGCGGCTTGCCGGTACCGTCCATGATGCCCTTGATGTCGCGGAACTGGCGGCGCACTTCCACCACCACCGCACCGGCGGCGCGGCCCACCGCTTCCATTGCCATCGCGCCGAACAGGTAAGGAATCAGGCCGCCGATGAACAGGCCCACGATCACCATCGGGTCCGACAGGTCGAAGGACATCTGCAGGCTGCGCGACTCCAGCGCGTGGGTATAGTCGGCAAACAGCACCAGCGCGGCCAGGCCGGCGGAGCCGATCGCATAGCCCTTGGTCACGGCCTTGGTGGTATTGCCCACGGCATCGAGCGGGTCGGTAATGGCGCGCACGGAATCCGGCATGCCCGACATTTCGGCGATACCGCCGGCGTTGTCGGTGATCGGACCGTAGGCGTCCAGCGCCACCACGATACCGGCCATCGACAGCATCGAAGTCGCGGCAATCGCGATGCCGTACAGGCCGGCCAGCTTGAAGGAGATCAGGATGGCCACGCAGACAGCCAGCACAGGCCAGGCGGTGGACTTCATCGACACGCCCAGGCCGGCGATGATGTTGGTGCCGTGGCCGGTGGTGGAAGCTTCCGCAATATGGCGCACCGGGGTGAATTCGGTGCCGGTATAGAACTCGGTGATGTAGACCATCAGGCCGGTCAGCACGATGCCGACAATGGTTGCGCCCAGCATCTTGTAGCGCATTTCGTCGTCGGGCCAGACCATCCAGGTCACGACCACGAAGCCGATCAGCGACAGGCCGGCAGCCCACCACAAGCCGGTGTACAGCGCAGACATGATCTTCTTGCCCGGCTTGGCCTTGACCATCGAACAGCCGATGATGGAGCCGATGATGGACACAGCGCCCAGCAGCATCGGATACAGCGCCGCTTGCGCCGGAGCGCTGGTGATCATCAGCGCGCCCAGCAGCATGGTCGCGATCAGGGTTACCACATAGGTTTCGAACAGGTCGGCCGCCATGCCGGCGCAGTCGCCCACGTTGTCGCCCACGTTGTCGGCGATCACGGCCGGGTTGCGCGGGTCGTCTTCAGGAATGCCCGCTTCGACCTTGCCTACCAGGTCGGCGCCGACGTCGGCGCCCTTGGTGAAGATGCCGCCGCCCAGGCGGGCGAAGATGGAGATCAGCGAAGCGCCGAAGGCCAGGCCGATCATCGGCTTCAGCACATCGTGCACGCTCAGCGACGCGGCGCCCATCGCGGTCAGGGCCCAGTAGAAGCCGGCCACGCCCAGCAGGCCGAGGCCGACCACCAGCATGCCGGTGATGGCGCCGCCCTTGAATGCGACATTGAGCGCCTCATTCATGCCCACCGACGCCGCTTGCGCGGTGCGCACATTGGCCCGCACCGACACATTCATGCCGATAAAGCCGCAGGCGCCGGAAAGCACGGCGCCAAGAAGGAAGCCGACGGCGGTTTTGACATCAATCGCCGCCCCGATGGCGACCAGCAGCACGACACCGACGATGCCGATGGTGCGGTACTGGCGGGCCAGGTAGGCCGCAGCACCCTGCTGGATGGCTGTCGCGATTTCCTGCATGCGGGGGTTACCCGCGTCCTGTCCAAGAATCCAGCTGCGCGCCCACAGCCCATACACTACCGCGAGCACGCCGCACGCAATCGCGAACCACAAACTTGCTGCCATAAATTGCCCCCTTACGTTATTAGAATCAAAAGCTACAAAACGAACTCGGTACAACCGAACTGCGTACTGCAAAACTTTGACTTTTTCACGGCCGAGGGGGCCGTTCTTTGAACCCGGTAAACCCGGGTCTGACCCGAGGGTCAGACCCAGTCAGATCCGCAGTCCGCGGCTGGGGCATACCCTGGGTCCGACCCTTGGGTCGTACCCTGGTTTACCGGGTTTGGCGTAATTAGCTGTTCAGCGCCGCGAACGCGCGGTCGCGAATTTCTTCGACTGGACCAACGCCTTCGATCTTGCGGTATTTAGGCGCACCAGGCTCGCCCGATTTGGCCCACTCGCCGTAGTAGCTGAGCAGGACTTCGGTCTGGTTGTGGTAAACCTCCAGGCGTTTCTTGACAGTCTCTTCCTTGTCGTCGTCGCGCTGCACCAGCGGTTCGCCGGTGACGTCGTCCTTGCCTTCGACTTTAGGAGGATTGAATTTGACGTGATACACGCGGCCCGATGCAGGATGGCTGCGGCGGCCGCTCATGCGCTCGACGATCTGGTCGTCCGGCACGGCGATTTCGAGAACGTAGTCGATCTTGACGCCTGCTTCCTTCATCGCGTCGGCTTGCGCGGTGGTGCGCGGGAAGCCGTCAAACAGGTAACCGTTGGCGCAGTCCGCTTCTTTCAGGCGGTCTTTCACCAGGCCGATGATGATGTCGTCGGAAACCAGCTGGCCAGCATCCATCACTTTTTTAGCGGCCAGGCCCAGTTCAGTACCTTCCTTGATCGCCGCGCGCAGCATGTCGCCGGTGGAGATCTGAGGGATGTTGTACTTTTCCTTGATGAAGTTGGCCTGGGTGCCCTTACCGGCTCCTGGTGCTCCTAACAGAATGAGACGCATGAATGTTCCTAAACGATTTAATAATAATTTTTTGATGATGCCTTAGCCACCTTGCTAGAAACTTACCACAGAAGTTGGCTTATCCGCCACTTTTGTAGAGTGCCTGGACGCGCGCCAGATCTTCCGGGGTATCCACCCCTGCCGCCGGAGCGGAATCGGTCACGTGGACGGCAATGGGGTATCCATGCCACAGGACGCGCAGCTGTTCCAGGGCTTCTATCCCTTCCAGCGGCGATACTTCCAGCGCCGGGTAGGCTTGCAGGAAGTCGTTTCTATAGGCGTACAGGCCGATATGGCGCAAAGGCAGGTAGCCGGCCGGCAGGGCCGATTTGTCCTTGGCGAAGGCATCGCGATGCCACGGGATGGTGGCACGGCTGAAATAGAGTGCGCGGCCCTGCTTGTCCAGCACCACCTTCACCACGTTCGGGTTGAAGGCGTCGGCCGCGTCGTGCAGCGGATGGGCGCAGGTGGACATCGGCACGTCGGCGCCGATGCGGGCGGCGGCCGCTTGCAGCAGTTGCGGGTCGATCAGGGGCTCATCGCCCTGCAAATTGACCACAACGGCGTCCATCGGCAGGTTCATGGCGCGCGCAACCTCGGCGATGCGGTCGGTGCCGGACGGGTGGTCGGCACGGGTCATGAAGGCTTCGATGCCATGCTGTTCGCAGGCTTCTTTAATAGAGGCGTGGTCGGTGGCGACAACGATGCGGGCGGCGCCGGCTTCCCTTGCGCGCTCGGCCACGCGCACCACCATCGGCTTGCCGCCCAGGTCAGCCAGGGGCTTGTTGGGCAGGCGGGTCGAGGCCAGGCGGGCCGGGATGATGACGATGAAGGACACCGCTTACTCCGTGGTGTCGGGCAGGGAGCGCGCTTCGTCGGCCCACATGATGGGGATGCCGTCGCGGATCGGGTATGCCAGGCGGTCGCCTTTGCAAATCATTTCCTGGGCTTTTTTGTCGTACTCCAGAGGGCCCTTGCACACAGGGCAGACCAGGATATCAAGCAGGCGTGCGTCCACGTAGTTTCTCCACAATTTGATCGGCCAGCGCCGCGTCGATGCGGGCGCTGACTGGAACGACCCAGATTCTTGGATCGTTGCGACATTCTTCAATTTGCCAGCATTTTACTGCATCCTTCTCCGTCACCAGAATAAAGTCGGCCTGCAAATGCGCGAACGGCCGGTCTTTGAAGTCATGGTGGTCGGGTAGCGGAAGCTCTTGCGGCTGGATTCCCGCCGCCTTCAGCATGCTGAAAAAGCGGGCGGGATTGCCGATGCCGGCAGCGGCGGCGATGCGCAGCCCGGCGCCCTGCCGCGTCTCCGCGGGCCCGGCGCGGCGCGCCAGCTCGGCCAGCGTGATGCGCTCGCTACGGTCGGCCAGGCGCTCGGCGACGTCACCGGCAAGGCGCATCTGCCACGGCGCGGCGGGGGAAGCGGACGGCCGCGTGGCGCCTGGCGGGGCGACGGCGCCGGCCAGCGCCGGCGTCAGCTCGGGCGCATTGACCACGGTGAAGTCGCGCTTGCGGGAAGGCGGCTCGCGCAGCGGCCCGGCCGGCAGCGTCCAGCCATTGCCGACGCCACGGCCGTCGAACAGCACGATCTCGACGTCACGCGCCAGGGCGTAATGCTGCAGGCCGTCGTCGGTAACGATCACGTTGACTTCCGGGTGGGCCGCCAGCAGCGCCCTCCCCGCAGCGGCGCGCGCACGGCCAACGAAGACCGGGCAACCGGTGCGGGCGGCGATCAGCACCGGCTCATCGCCCACCTCGGCGGGAGTGGACGAAGCGCCAACCTCGCGCGGCGCCACATCCTTGCTGCCGAAGCCGCGCGACACCACGCCCGGCCGGAAACCAGCCGCGCGCAGCGCGTCGACCAGCCAGATGGTCAGCGGCGTCTTGCCGGTACCGCCAATGAAGATATTGCCCACCACGACCACCGGCACCGGCAGCCGCTCGGAAGACGACAGCCCGGCCGCAAAGGCAGCCCGGCGCAAGGCAGCAAGAAAGCGGAACAGCAGCGACAGCGGCCAAAGCGCACACGCCAGCGCCCCCCGCCGCAGCCACTCGCGCGAGAACGTCGTCTCCAGGGAAGAGGCCATTACTTGGCCTGGGCGGTCTGTGCCTCGAAGGTCACCTTCTCGAAGCCAGCCAGGCGCGCCGCTTCCATCACGTTGATCACCATCTGGTGCATCGCGAACTGGTCGGCGTTGATCTTGACGATCGGGTTGCCGCCCTTGGCAGCTTCCTTCATGTGCTCGGACAGGCCCGGCACGTCGCGGAAGGCCACCGGGGTGCCGTTGACGGTGTAGTTACCCTTGGCGTCCACCGTCACGGTCAGGTCGTTCGGCTGCTCCACCGATTTTTCCGCATCGGCGGTCGGCAGCGTGATTTTCAGCTCGGTGAACTTGCTGTAGGTGGTGGTGATCATCAGGAAGATCAGGATCACCAGCAGCACGTCGATGAACGGGATCAGGTTGATCTCGGGATCTTCGCGCTTCTGGCCGCGGCGGAAATTCATCGCCATAAACTGAGCCCCCGCTTACTTGCGGCTGTTGTGGACCACGTCCACGAACTTGACCGCCTGCTGCTCCATGTCGATCACGAAGGAGTCCACCAGCGCGCGGAAGTGGCGGTAGAACACCAGGGTCGGCATGGCGATCGCGAGGCCGAAGCCGGTGTTGTACAGCGCCGTCGAAATACCGTGGGCCAGTTGCGCCGGATTGGCGCCGGTCGAATTCTGCGAGCCGAAAATCTCGATCATGCCGACCACGGTACCGAACAGGCCCATCAGCGGAGCCAGGGTGGCGATGGTGCCGAGGGTGGTCAGGAAGCGCTCCAGGTCATGCGCCACAGCGCTGCCCGCTTCCTCGATCGACTCTTTCATCACATCGCGTGGAGCGTTGACATTACGCAACGCTGCCGAAAGCACAACGCCCAGCTGGGACGATTTTTCCAGCTTGTCGATGATCTCTGCCGTGATATTGCCGCTGCGGTACACGCGCACCACCTCGTCCAGCAAGGTCTTGGGAATGATGCGGGAACGGCGGAGATACATCAGGCGCTCCACGATCAGAGCGAGGGCAACGATGGAAGCGATCAGCAGAGGCCAGATTGGCCAGCCGGCGGCCTGGAAAATTGCGAGCAAGACATACTCCTAAGAAAGAAATCCTAAACGCGCAATGTAGCCTGTCGAGAGCTAAGAGGCAAGTGTGCGCATTCTTCACATTTTCTGTGGACAACATTGTTGGCAATCCAACTATTTCGCGTTAACCCCATGATTTGATGATGATTTTTTCTAATGCAAAAATTTTCATCAGCTTCAGAAGGTCCAGTTCTGCACATATTCTGTGGACAAAATTGTGGGGAATAGTGGCTTTTATATGCTAAGTAGTTGATGGGAAAGCGAATTATTCTCAAGCACAAAAAATGCGCATCGGCATATGGCTGGTATTTCCGGGCTGTGCACTTCTTCACATAATCTGTTGATAAGATTGTTAGCAAGGCTATGTTTGCCACGTAAAGTGCTTGATCCGTAAGGACTTTCTTGCCGTGCGTAAAAAATTCTCACCAGCATATCTTGCTCAGGGGCCGGAACGAAACTGGACAATTTCCGCCCTTCTGCACAAATTCTGTGGACAATGTTGTGTGCAAGGCCACGGGAGCTGGCGCAAGTCCTTGATCCAGAAGAACAATCAATTCGCGCCCAATTTTTAGGCGGCATTTTTCCCCACAGCTTCTGTGGATAAAATTGTTAGCAAGGGACAGACTGGAGTGCCAAGTCCTTGATTTCTAAAATGAAAGTTACCGTGCAAACATTTTCATCACGCAAGTTTCTCCCTCTGCCACTTCCTCACATATTCTGTGGATATCTTTGTGCGTAACAGCCAATCGCTATCGCAAAGTCCTTGATCTATAAGGAAATTCGTAAATTGCCCGGTAATGTAGCATTGCCGTTTACCTTTAATAATCATGTGTTTACAAAAAATGCTTGCGAGTTGAAGTGATATATGACATAAGCATGACCGCTTTCAAAAAGTGTGGACAGGTCAATGATCAATAGCCCCGAACCCAACCAGGTAATCACCGTCAGTGCCCTCAACCAGGCCGTTGCGCGCCTGCTGGAGCGCTCTTTCCCGCTGCAGTGGATATCCGGGGAAATCTCGAACTTCACCCGCGCCAGTTCGGGCCATTGGTATTTCACCCTCAAGGACGATGCGGCCCAGGTGCGGGCGCTCATGTTCCGTGGCCGCTCGCAATATGCCGGCTTCGTACCGCGCGAGGGCGACAAAGTCGAGGTGCGGGCCCTGGTCACCCTCTACGGCCCGCGCGGCGACTACCAGATCAATGTGGAAGCGATCCGCCGCGCCGGCGTGGGCTCCCTGTTCGAGGCCTTCCAGCGCCTGAAGGAACGCCTGGCCGCGGCCGGCTTGTTCGACAACGAGCGCAAGCGCGCCCTGCCCCTCTTCCCGCGCACCATCGGCATCGTCACCAGCCCGCAAGCAGCCGCGCTGCGCGACGTGCTGATCGCCCTGCGCCGCCGCGCGCCGCATGTGAACGTGGTGCTTTACCCTACCCTGGTGCAGGGTCAGCAAGCCGCCGCCCAGATTGCCGCCGCGATCGATACCGCTTCGCGCCGCGCCGAATGCGACGTGCTGCTGGTCGTGCGCGGCGGCGGCAGCATGGAAGACCTGTGGTGCTTCAACGAAGAAGTCGTCGCTTACGCCGTCGCCAACAGCGTCATTCCCGTCGTCTCCGGCGTTGGCCACGAAACCGATTTCACCATCTGCGACTTTGCGGCCGACGTACGGGCCGCCACGCCGACCGCCGCCGCCGAACTGGCTGCGACACCGCGCGCCGACTGGCTCGGTTCCTTGCGCGCCGATGCGGTCGACCTGCGCCGCGCCATGCGCCGGGCCCTGGGCGACGCCGCGCAGACCCTGGACAACCTGCAACGCCGCCTGCTCAGCCCAACCGCCCGCATCGCGCAGCAGCGCATGCAACTGCAAAGCCTGTCCACCGCCATGATGCACGCCACGCGCAACCCGCTGCAGCAGGCGCGCTTCAGCGTCGACCGTCTCGCCTCCCGCCTGGCGGCGCGCAAGCCGGACGCCACGGCAGCCCGCGCCGCCATGCAAGCTTTGCAGCACCGCGCCGCCGCCAGCATGCGCGGCCAGCTGCTGCAGCGGCGCGACGCGCTGAACGCCTTGTCGGCGCAGCTGGAATTATTGAATCCCCAGCGCACGCTGGAACGCGGCTACGCCATCGTCACCGATGCCGCCGGCGCCGTATTGCGCGACCCGGCGCTCATCAAACCGGGCCAATCGCTGGGCGTACGCCTGGCCGAAGGCAGCGCCGACATCGGCGTCGCCTCCGTGCAACCAACGCTTACCTAGCGTTCGTATTACAATAGTGGCCGTTTCGGCAAAAATAACTTTTCGTCTCAATCAAAAGGAAACATTCATGGAACATACCCTGCCACCACTGCCGTACGCGATGGACGCGCTGCAGCCGCACATCTCCAAGGAAACCCTGGAATTCCACTACGGTAAGCACCACCAGGCTTATGTCACCAACCTGAACAACCTGATCAAGGGCACCGAGTTCGAAAACCTGTCCCTGGAAGAGATCGTGAAGAAGTCTTCCGGCGGCGTGTTCAACAACGCAGCCCAGGTGTGGAACCACACCTTCTACTGGAACTGCATGGCGCCTAACGCCGGCGGCGCTCCAAGCGGCGCACTGGCTGACGCCATCAACGCCAAGTTCGGCTCCTTCGACAACTTCAAGGCTGAATTCACCAAGTCCTGCGTGGGCAACTTCGGTTCCGGCTGGACCTGGCTGGTGAAGAAGGCTGACGGCTCGGTCGAGATCGTCAACACCTCCAACGCCGCCACCCCGCTGACCGGCGCCGACAAGCCGCTGCTGACCTGCGACGTGTGGGAGCACGCATACTACGTCGACTACCGCAACGCACGTCCCAAGTACGTTGAAACCTTCTGGAACCTGGTGAACTGGAACTTCGTGGCCCAGAACTTCGCTTAATCGCGAATTTGCCGCAACCGAAAGCCCGCAGCGACGCGGGCTTTTTTCATGGAATCCTGATGGAAAACTCGGAAGACCGCGTCATCCTGCGCCGCACAGGCGCCATCCTCATCCTGCTCGGAATCGTCGAATTCATCATGGGCTTGGTAACTGCCCCGAAAGGGACATTTAACTTTCAGTTCTTCGGCATCCTGATCGGCAGCGCGATCGCCTTCGGCAATATGCGCGTAGTCTCGGTGGTGCGCTGGCTGGCGTGCCTTGGCTTGCTGTCGGGCGCCCTGATCATACTGGGTGAGATCCTTGTGCTGCCAGCCAGCCTGCACGCGGCGCAGTGGCGCTTCGCTCCCGGTGCGGCTGCGATGCACTATGGCGGACAATTGCTGGTTCTTGCCCTGACCTTCTACATCTTCCGCCAGCTTGGCCGCCCACCGGTGCTGGCGGCCAGGGCGGCAGCTGGCCGCCAGCAGCGCGATATGCGCATTCCCCTGGTAATGGGCGGTGTGCTGGGACTGGCCGGCGCGGGGCTCAACGTGCAGATGCTCAACGGAGAATACGCAACGAAAGCGCGCCAGGAAGTTGCCGCCCACACCGGCCCTGGCTTTGAATACTTCACCACCGGCGTCAATGTGCAGCGCACCCCGGCGAAGACAATCGTCTTCGCCAGGGTGCAGGCTTGGAATGCCCAGGAATTGCGTGAATACCCTGTGCAGTGGGAAGAGTAATCAGATACTGATCACGACCTTGCCGAAGTGCTGGCCGGAGGCGAGATGCTGGTAGGCTTCACGGGCCTGGTGGACGTCGAAAACGCGGTCCACCACGGGCTTGATGTTGCGCTGGGAGACCAGGCGCGATAAGTCTTCCTGCATCTTGCGGCTGCCGACGTAGATACCGCTCATGCTCTTGCCGCCGATGACGATGCCGAGCAGCTGGAGGCCGGTTTCGAAGCCGCCGCCCAGGCCACCGATCACGGCCACTTTGCCGCCCATGCCGACCGAGGCGATGGAGCGCGCCAGCGTATCCTGGCCGCCCACTTCCAGCACCAGGTCGACGCCCTTGCCGTCCGTGGCGCGCAGCACTTCCTCCTGCCATTCGGGATTCTTGCGGTAGTTGATCAGCACATCGGCGCCCAGGGCCCTCGCCCTTTCCAGCTTGGTGTCGCTGGACGAGGTGACGATGGCGCGCACGCCAGCGGCCCTGGCCAGCTGCAGCGCCCAGATCGACACGCCGCCGGTGCCCAGCAAGAGCACCGTATCGCCGGCTTTCAGGCCGCCTTCCACGAACAAGGCGTTCCAGGCCGTGACGCCTGCGCATGTCAGGGTGGCCGCTTCCTCATAGCTCAGGTGCGCAGGCACCGCCGTCAGGCCGCCCTCGTGGATCACAAGTTCTTCCGCGAGCACGCCGGTGCCGCCTGCTCCCAGGGTCTCCGCCGATTTATCCGGCGTCACCTTGCCATCCTCCCACTTGGGGAAAAATGCGGTTGCGACGCGGTCGCCGACGCGGAAGCGCCGGACGCCGGGGCCAACTTCAAGCACTTCGCCAGCCGCATCGGAGCCGGGCACCACGGCGCCTTCGCCGCCGGTCGGATAGGTGCCATGCGCCACCATCAGGTCGCGGTAGTTCAAGGCCACGGCGCGTACTTTGACACGCACCTCGTGATGCTGCAGTTCGCGCTGGGGCAGTTGGATCGGCTGCAGGCTGTCGATACCGGCGCCGGGGGTGATTTGGTAAGCATGCATGGGAAACTCCTTACAGGTTGTGGTTCAGTGCAAAGAACTATATAGTTTCCCTTCACTCCACAGTGGTGGAGTTTTCTCAACAGATTGTCGCCATACTGGAAACAATATGAATGAACGCCTGAACGGCATCAACGTCTTCGTGCAAGCGGTGGAAGCCGGCAGTTTTTCCGCTGCCGCAAGCAAGCTGCACCAGACCCGCTCCGCCGTCGCCAAGTCCATCGCCCGGCTGGAAGAGCGGCTGGGCGTGCGCCTGTTCCACCGCACTACGCGCAGCCAGAGCCTGACCGAAGCCGGCGCATCCTATTACGAGCGCTGCGTGCGCGCGCTGGCCGAACTGGACGCCGGCGAAGCCTGCATCGGCACCGGCCGCAGCGAACCGATGGGACGCCTGCGCATCAGCGTCCCGGTACTGTTCGGCCGCCAGTTCGTGGCGCCGTTGATGCTGGACCTGGCGCAGAAATACCCCAGGCTGACCATCGACATTTCCTTCAACGACCGCGTGGTGGACCTGGTGGATGAAGGCTTCGACCTGGGCCTGCGCGTCGGCCCGCTGCCCGACACCACCAGCCTGGCCGCGCGCCCTCTCGGCCAGCAACGCATGCTGATCTGCGCATCGCCCTCCTACCTGGAAGAACACGGTGCGCCAAAGGACATCCAGGAAGTCAGCCAGCATCCCGGCATCATCTACTCGCGCGGACGCGTGGTGAAGCCATGGACCATCGCAGCGCCGGGCGGGCGTACGCAGGACTTGCTGCCGCAGCAGCGCATCCTGTTGGACGATTTACAGGTAATTGCCGACGCGGCGGCGCGCGGCATGGGCCTGGCGTGGCTGCCCTGCTGGCTGCTGGCGCCGTATGTCAAACGGGGCGAGCTGAAAGTGCTGTTCGACTGCGGGGAGCTGGAGGCCTCACACATGCATCTGGTATGGCCGCATACCCCCTACATGCCCGCCAAGCTGCGCGTGGCGATCGACACGCTGCTCGAGGTGACGCCGATTTACCTGAGCGCGGAGCAAAACCCCGCCGCGCCTGCGCATCAGCTGCGTCCAAGTTCCGCGCGCAAACCGGCGCCGCGGCCGCACTAGCCTGGTCACAACGCTGTTCAGCTGCCGCGTTCGACGTCGTCGCGTTCCGGACTGGCGCCGTCGGGCAACGATTCGACATGATCGACATCGATATCGCTGCCGTCCGGCGCCGGCGTATCGCCGCCCACGCTGGCGCGTTCGCCGGTGCCTTGGGCATCGGAATCGCTGTCGAGTTCGGTGTCGCCGGGGCCTGGCGGGCGCGCGCCCTGCAAGTCGCTGCCGGAATCGGATGAATCGCTGGGGCCGAGCGCCCCGGTGCCATGGCCCTTGCGCAGTTCGCGATCAGGCTCGACTGGCATATTGTCCGGATCGAGGGTACTGGTACCTGACATGATGTCCTCCTGTTTGCAATAATTTAACAAATCCAGCATCCAGGGGGCGCAGTGTTGGAAGTTGCCAACACTATGTTACTTGCGCAATATTACTGAAATATCTTCAGTGTTATAGCATTTACACCAAATTTCCCCTGTATGTATAAGGTTTTCCCAAGGTGTAACTATCAAAAAATACGCAAGGTATGCTTACACCGAGCTTACGTTTGACGTTTGATACAGATCAAAGTTGCATTTACCTTAGGTCAACACTAGTACAATTCAGGCTTGAACAAATTGCACAGGAGTGCCTGCAGAATGAGTAGTTTTGACGCAACAAATAAGCGCCTGAAAAACATTCATACTCGCATCCCGGAATTCCCGGAAGACCTGGTACGCCTGCTGCGCATGACCTATCACGTCCAGAAACGCATGAAAGATCTGGCGAATTCCGTCCTGCGCAAGTACGACCTGGTCGATGCCAGCTATATGGTGTTGGCGGTGCTGTATGGTTCGGAGAACGAGACTTCGACCGCATCCAACCTGGGTGAAGCCTGCATGGAAAAGCCGGCCAACCTGACCCGGGTCTGCAACGACCTGGAAGCGCAAGGCCTGATCACCCGCGGCAACCGCCCGGGCGACCGCCGCTGCGTGATGATCACCCTGACCGACGCAGGCCGCAACCTGATCGAGCAGGTGATGCCGGAAGTCTGGACGCGCACCACGCGCGCCTACGAAGGCTACAACAGCGACGACATCAAGGTGCAGGAGCAGCTGTTCAAGCGCCAGCTCGCCAACCTCGACGTCACCGCCTGACGACTGAAAATAAACATTCGGGGTCAGCTCCGGCAATCGGACATTTATTGCGCGCAGCGCAATAAATGTCCGATTGCCGGAGCTGACCCCGAATTTATTTCTGAGGCTTGGTGTGCTTCATCGCGTAGACGAGGTGCTGCCACCAATGCTCGCGTGACTGAACGCTCAGCATGCACTGGCGGTCGATCTCTTCCTTGAAGACCTGGTCGCGGCATTGCATATTCATCAGCGCGTTGCGCTGGTTTTCCGCATTGACTACGGCCACGACCAGCCAGAACACCAGGCCGCACAGCAGGACCACCAGGGTCCAGGCCAGGTGGTTGACCCAGGTGTGCTGCACCAGGCCGGCCTCGTCCGGGGCCGACTCCCTGAATGCGCGCATCACGCCTTCTTCACGTTCTTCCATGGCTTACTTTTTCGTTGCCGCGACCTTGGCGACCAGGTAATCCGCCACGGCGATTGCGGCCGCCTGGGATTGTTCTTCCGACTGGTTAGGACGGCCCGCCTGGCTTGGCGAAGTCACATAACGGCCATCGATCACCAGGGTCGGTGCAAACTCCACTTTGTATTGGCTGATCAGGCTGCCGATACGCTTCATTTTAGACTCGACGCCGAAGGATTTGTAGACGCTTTCGTACTTGGCCTTGTCCACGCCGGCGCTGACCACCACGGCAGTCACGTCTTCTTCGCGCATCAGGCGCTTGTGTTCCTTGTGGATGGCGTCAAACAGTTTCTGGCTGGCGATTTCCGGAGTGCCCATGGTTTCCAGGGTCACGTAAGCGCGCGCCAGCGGATCCTTTTCGCCGCGGGCGAAGTGGATGCGGCGGAAGTGGATCTTGTCGGCGTTCTGCTTGACCCAGGCCGACATGCGCGGCTCGAGCGCATTGCAGTGCGGGCAGGTGAACATGAAGAATTCGATCACTTCGACCTTCTTGCCAGCGCCTTCGGTCGGCACCGGGGAGGCCAAGGTCGTGTAGTCAACGCCCTCTTTCGGCTCGGCGGCATAGGCGCCGGCGGCGGTGAACATCAGGGCGGCAGAAGCAATCAGCAGTCGCAGCAAGCGCATGGTCATCCTTACAGATAAATGGTAAACGCCGCGAGATTACCATTTTTTGCGCGCTGTGATCAGCCCCGCCGGCCAAATTGGCGCGAACGGGGCGTTTTTAAGGCTGCTTTAAGCGCTTAGAAGTCGTAGCGCGCCGATACTTTCAGTTGGCGGCCGTTGTCCGGGTAGATGCCGCCGCGGCAGGAGAAGGCCTGGCTGTAGTGGTCCTTGTCGAACATGTTCAGCGCGGTCAGCGCCAGCTCCCACTGGCCGAACTTGCGCGCGTAGCGGCCGTCGACGGTGGTGTAGGACGGGATGCGGGCGCTGCAGCTGTTGTCGAAGTCGCCACCGAAACGCTGCTCGGCGACGCGCTGCACGCCGATGTCGGCGCTCTGTCCATCGCTCGGCAGCCAAGCCAGGCGCACGGTCAGGATATGCTTCGGCACCAGCGCCAGCTCGCGGCCGGCGTTCGCGCCGCCGCGGAACTCGGCGTCCACTTTCTGGAAGTGGCCCTGTACCTGCCATTCCTTGGCGAAGCGGTAGCTGCCGTCCAGTTCAAAGCCCTTGCGCTGGGTCGGCGCCAGGTTGACGTTGGAGCCGAACATGCCCGCAGTCGGGTCGTAGTAGATTTCGTTTTCCAGGCGGTGACGGAACAGGCGCGCGTCAAGCTTGGCGGCACCTGCTGCATAGCCCAGGCCGATCTCGGCGTCGTGCGAAGTCTGGGTCTTCAGCGGCGCTCCGGTCTGCGGGGTGTAGCCGTTTTCGTCGGAGTTGGCGACGCGGTAGCTCTGGCCAAACTTGGTCCAGGCGGTCAGGCCAGGCGCGGCCAGCATGCTGCCCTGCACTTCCCAGGCGTTGTGCGCTTGCTTGATGCTGTAGATGTCGGAGGCGAACGGCGCTGGATCGGCGGAGTCCTTGTCGAACAGTTCGCGGCGCGCGCCGGCCGAGAGGCGGAATTGCTGCGGACCGGCGAACTTTACTTCATCGCGCAGGTAGAAGGCTTTGCTGCGCTGGGTCGCGTCGGCTGCGGACCAGTCGCTGTGGGTTTCGCGGTTCCAGCGGCCGAAGTCGAAGCCGGCCACCAGTTCGTTCAGCAGGCCGTCGACATGGCCCAGGTGGCGCACGCGCGGCGAGAACTGGGTCTGCTTGGTGTTGTAGACGGACTTCGAACCGAAGTAATTGGCTTCGGCATCCTTGCTGCGGTGCGACAGTTCGGCCGCAAAGTCAAAGGCACCGACCTTGTGCGACCAGGCTGCGGTGTAACGGTCGGTATCGATCTTGCCGAAGTCGTCCGGGGTAAGGGTCTGGCGCGGATTGGCGTCGAACTGCTTCTCCGACAGGCTGCCCGGGAAGCGGGTGTCCTGGCGCGCGATGTCGGCGCGCACGGACAGGCGGCCAAAGCCGCCGTCGAACTGCAGGCCGCCGTTAAAGCGCGACTGCTTGTAGTCGTTGTTGTCGCGGTAGTTGTCGGTGCGCAGATGGCCGGCCGAGGCGTCGATGGCGAAGCCGTCAAAGCCCTGCACCACGCTGCCGCGCACTTCACCGCTGTGGAACTGGCCCAGTTCCGTGAAGACGTTGCCGCTGCGCTTGCCCGCCTGCGGACGCTTGGTGACGATGTTGATGACGCCGCCGGTGGCGCCTTCGCCATACAGCACGCTGGCGCCGCCGCGCATGATGTCGATGCGCTCCACCAGGTCGACCGGGATGGTCGACAGGGTGGCACTGGACAATTCGTTCTCGCTCATGCGCACGCCGTCCAGCACGATCACCACGTTCTGGTCGCTGTTGGTGCCGAAGCCGCGCAGGTCCAGGCTGAAATCGGAGGGGCTGCCGACCAGGCTGGTACGGCCGTACACGCCGCCGATCTTGCGGATCGCTTCGTTGACGTCGGCGGCGCCGGCGCGGCGGATGTCGGCCGCGGTGATGCTGGTGGCGCCGATCGGCAGCAGCGACGGGTCGCTGGCGAAACGGGAACCGGTAATGACGACAGTGTCGGATTGGGCTTGGGCCGCTGCGCTCACGCACAGGGCTACAGCTGCGGCCAGGGCGCAGCGCGGGGTGATGAAGGTCATGACAAATTCGATAGAAAGAGTATCCGCCTGCGTCCCCGCAGCCGGAATCCACAGAAGACGCGCCCTGTGCGGACGCGCTTCCACCTCCCTGGCCGGTATCCGGGCTGGCAAGACTGACCGTTCCACCTTCCTGCCGACGAAGTAAAAAGCAGTGGTTATCTGGCGCGGCCTGCCGTCGTCATGACGGCGCTTGCGTACCGTTGCGGGGGCAGCACGATGCGTTTCCCGTTTAACTGCACCCATGAACAGGGTGCGGGCACCAAGGCGCCGACATTATATACGCAGCGGTGGCGGCCCATGAAAATATTGGCAATTGACCGACACTCAGGCTATATTTTCGCGTTGCAAATTATTTAATGGAGAATTATGCGCATTGCACGACTTCTCGCCGCGGCGGCCCTCCTGGGTGGTGTCGCGGTCCAAGCCACGCTGTGGGCCGAAGGCGGCGCACCAGCCACTGCCCCGGAAACCGGTACCGGCATTCCGCTGGCGCCGGCCAAGGCCGCCGCCGTCACCCAGCCGAGCGCCGCCGACGCCTGGGGCGGCATCCGCAGCGGGCAGGAGGCCACCCTCTCGGAGCGCGTGGTGGACTACAAGATCGAGGCCAGCCTGGACCCGGTCAAGCACACCGTCGATGGCAAGCAGCGCCTGACCTGGCGCAACCGCAGCAAGGAGCCGGTGCGCAGCGTGTACGTGCACCTGTACCTGAACGCTTTCCAGAATGCCGACAGCACCTTCTTCACCGAGCAGCGCAAGACCAGTTCGGGCTTCCGTTCCGGCGTCGACACCAAGGATGGCGACTGGGGCTATATGGAGCTGCGCAGCGTGCAGCAAGGCGGCGCCAATGTTCCGTGGAAGTTCGTGCATCCGGACGGTGGTCCCGCCACCGACCAGACTGTGGTGCGCATGGACTTGCCGCAGGCGGTAGCCCCGGGCGCCAGCACCACGCTGGACATCAGCTTCTTCGACCAGTTGCCGCGCGTGGTCGCCCGCTCCGGTTACTTCGGCACCTTCCACCTGGTGGCGCAATGGTTCCCCAAGATCGGCGTGCTGGAATTGCCGGGCGAGCGCGGCGCCACCGCCGTGCGCTGGAACGCGCACGAATACCACGCGCAATCGGAGTTCTACGCCGACTTCGGCTCGTACGACGTCAAGCTCACCGTGCCGAAAGCCTTCACCGTCGGCGCCACCGGCGAGCAGCAGGGCGAGCCGGTTGAGCAGGACGGCAAACGGACCTACCGCTTCACGCAGGGCGACGTGCACGATTTCGCCTGGACCGCCGACAGCCGCACCGCCAAGCCGCTCATCGACACCTGGCATGGCGAAGGCAGCCCGGAAGTGAAGATCACCGTGCTGTTCCCGCCGGAATACGCGTCGCACGCGGCGCCGGCATTGAAGTCGACCAAGGACTCGCTGGACTACTTCTCGCGCACGCTGGGCCCCTACCCTTACAAGACCGTGACGGTGGTGGTGCCGCCCTACAACGCCAACGAAGCGGGCGGCATGGAATACCCGACCTTCTTCACTGCGGATAACTTCGGCGACGTCACGCCGGGCACCATCGGCGACGCAGGGCTCGACTTTGTCACCATCCACGAATTCGGCCACGGCTATTTCTACGGCATCCTGGCCAACAACGAATTCGAAGAGCCCATGCTGGACGAAGGCCTGAACGAGTTCTGGGACAACCGCATGCTGCGCGATACGGGCCGCAAATACTACCTGGCCAACAAGTTGTCGCGCCGCCTGGGCATTGCACCGCGCGTCGACTTCATGCACATCGAGCGCCTGGGCACGCCGCGCGACGAGCCCTCCGACCCGATCGGCCAGAACGCCTACGACCGCCTGCAGGGCGTGGGACCGGTCTATTCGCGCACTTCGCTGGCCATGCACGACCTGGAGGCCCAGCTGGGCAAGGACGTGCTGGAGCGCTCCTTCAAGGAGTTCTACCGCCGCTGGAAATTCCGCCACCCGAGCATTGCCGATCTGCGCGAAACCCTGGCCGAAACCAGCGGCCAGCGCGCGCTGGTGGAAAAAGTCTTTGCCCAGCAGGTCTACAGCATCGAACGGGTCGACGACCGCGTCGCCAGGTTCACCAGCGAGGAAGTGGTGCCGCTTCCGGGCGTGCAGCTGGTGAACGGCAAGCGGGTCGAACTGACCGAGGAACAGGCCGACGAACAGGCCGACAAGCAGCGCAAGGATTGGAAGAAGGCCCACCCGGATGCCAAGCCGGACACCGGCCCCTTCCCTTACCTGACCAGGGTCACCGTACGCCGCCGCGGCGCCGACGTGCCGCAGGTGCTGGTGGTGGAATTCGCCGACGGCAGCAAGGAAACCGTGAACTGGAGCGGCGAAGAGCGCTGGCACACTTTCGAGTGGAGCAAGCCGGTGAAAGCCGTTTCGGCGCGTATCGACCCGGACAACAGGAACCTGCTCGACGTGAGCAAGCTCGATGACAGCCGTACCCTGAAGTCCGACGGCAGCGCCGCGCGCCGCTGGACCTTCGACTTCGCCGCCATTGTCCAATCCCTGATCGCCCTGATTGCCACCGTATGAAGCTGACCACCAACCTGAAAAACGCGGCCCGCGCCGCCCTGCAATGGCGTCTGCTGCTGGTGTGGCTGGCCGCCGTGCTGCTGCCGGCCATGCTGCTCGCCCTGCCCGTCTGGAGCACGCTGTCCGAACTATTGAACCATTCCGTGCGCGCGCCCGAGCTGGCGCACGCGCTGGACCTGGTCGCACTGGCCGACGTGATGGGCGAACTGCGGCGCAATAACGTCGGGCTGCAAACCGGCGGCCTGGCCGCGCTGGCTGCGACGCTCCTGCTGTCGCCCTTCCTGACCGGAGTGATCACCACGGCCGGCCGCGCGCAGGAAACGGCGCGCTTCGCCGAGCTGTTCGCGGGCGGCCTGGCGGAGTACCCGCGCATGTTCCGCATGCTGCTGTGGTCCATCGTGCCGCTGGGCGTGGCGCTGGCCATTGGCGGCGGGCTTGGCGACGCGGCCGGGAAGTACGCGCTGGGCGCTACGCTGGACTCGGACGCTGCCACCTGGACGACGGCCGCGCACATCGTGACGGCGCTGCTGCTGCTGTTGGCCAACCTGACGCTCGACGCAGGGCGCGCCCAGCTGGCAATCGACCGCCGCCGCAGTTCCGCCGTCAAGGCATGGTGGTCGGGCCTGAAGCTGCTGCTGCGCCGCCCCGGCGCCATGCTGGGCGCGTATGCGGTGCTGACCGTCGGCGGCCTGCTGCTGGCAGGCCTGCTGGCCGTGGCGCGCCTGCAGGTGGCCGGCAGCAATGCCTTGCTGCTGGTGGCGGCCTTCGTGCTGGCGCAGCTGATCGCGCTGGCCGTGGCGTGGATGCGCGCGGCGCGCCTGTTTGCGCTGATGACGGTGTCTGCAACGAACCGCTGACCGGAGTATATTGGTGGGCATGACTACCTTGCCCACCTTCTTTCTTTCACACGGCGGCGGCCCATGGCCCTGGATGCGTGACCAGTTCGGCAACGCATACGACCAGCTCGAGGCTTCGCTGCGCGACTTGCCGCGCCAGGCGGGCGGCAAGCCGAAAGCCCTTCTCGTTGTCACGGCACACTGGGAAGGGCGCGACTTCCTGCTGTCTTCATCGGCCAAGCCGCCGATGATCTACGACTATGGCGGCTTCCCGCCGCATACTTACCAGATCCAATACCCTGCTCCCGGCTCGCCGGAGCTGGCGCAGCGCGTGGCCGGCCTGCTGGGCGGACGCGCGCGGCTTGATCCTGAGCGTGGTTTTGACCATGGGACTTTCAGTGCGATGTATCCGGCGTTTCCGGAAGCGGACGTGCCGATTGTGCAGCTGTCGCTGCGCCATGGGCTTGCCCCGGCCGAGCACCTGGAGGCCGGGCGCTTGCTGCGGCCTTTGCGCGACGAAGGTGTTCTGATAGTCGGCAGCGGTTTGAGCTATCACAACCTGCGGGCGTTCAATGCTGCCGGGGCGGAGGCTTCGCGCGTGTTCGATGCCTGGCTGCGCGAGACCATGGCGGCGGCGCCGGCCGAACGTACGGCGCGCTTGCTGGAATGGGAACGGGCGCCTGCGGCGCGCATGGCGCATCCGCGCGAGGAGCATTTGCTGCCGTTGATGGTGGTTGTCGGGGCGGCGGAGGATGCTGTCGCGGAGGTGGTTTATCACGAAGACCGCTTCATGGGGGCGCTGGCGGTCAGCAGTTTCAAGCTGGGCTGAAACCCGGTATGATCTGGCGGCCAGAGAGGGCTGGGCCTTTGACTTTCGTCGAACATCAACAGCGCGCAACCGCGCCACCAGCGCCGATGCAGACTGGGTCAGACCCTTGGGTCTGACCCCGATTTACCGGGTTCAAGTACCCCGCTTCCCTTTCATGCGCTCGGCCTCCTTCTCGGCAGCCTTGCGCTCCGCCTCTTCCGCCTTGATGCGCTCAGCTTCCGCATGCGCCGCCAGCGCCTCCGCCCGCGTCGCCGGGGTTTCCAGCGAAATCCGCCCCAGCGCTCCGCTGCGGTAATCCAGCAGCAGCATGTGCGAAGCCTTCTCGAAATCCCAATCCCCGCCCTTCAAGCGATAGCTGCGCAGTTGCGCCACGCGCTCGATCAGCGCCACGCCGTCCATGGCCGCGACATCGGCCTTGTAGCGCGCCTTCAGCAATTCCGGATAACGCTTCAGCAATTCCTCGGCCAGCCACACCGCCACCTCCTCCTCGATCAGCGCATTGGCGCCAATCGCGTGCGAAGCGGCCAGCGCCATGCCGTCGGAAGGCATCTCGATCTTCGGCCACAGCAGGCCCGGAGTATCGATCAGCACCGTTTCCATATCCAGGTAGATCTTCTGCTGCTGCTTGGTGACGGCCGGCTCGTCGCCCACCTTGGCCACGCGGCGCTTGAGCAGCGCGTTCATCAGGGTCGACTTCCCAACGTTGGGAATGCCCATGATCATCATGCGCAGCGGCTTGGTCGGCTCGTTGCGGTGCGGCGCCAGCTTGCGCGCCTTGGAGATCACCTTGGCCACGTCGGACGGCTTCTTGGTGGTCATCGCATACGCGGTGACGGTCTTGTCCTGCTCGAAGTGGCGGATCCAGGCCGCGGTGGCATCCGGATCGGCCAGGTCGATCTTGTTCAGGATCTTCAGGCAAGGACGCTGGCGGAACTTGCGCAGTTCTTCCACCAGCGGGTTGCAGCTGGCCGCAGGCAGGCGTGCGTCGACCACTTCGATGACGACGTCGACGTCGGCCATCTGCTCCGCCGCCTTTTTCTTGGCAGCGTTCATATGCCCGGGGAACCATTGGATAGACATGCTCTTGCCTTACGAATCGAATGAACAATCCGCTATTTTACATGGCGGCACGGCTTTGTTACTATTTGCCTTTCTTGCAACTTTACCCCAAACGCATGAGAATCGTTCCCCTGCTCCTGGCCCTCGCGTTGGCGCCCGCAGCCGCCCAGGACTCCACCGAGCCGACCGTCGAAGTCTCCAGCGTTCGCGACCCTGCCTTCAAATCGTACCGCCTGATGCTGCGCGGCGTCGATGCCTTTGAACAGAATCGCGCACTTTCGCCGCAAGGCGTGCTGCGCTTCCAACTGCTGCCCGACCGGGGCGTGCACGCCAAGGGGCTGGAATTGCGCATCGTCGGCGACGGCAACGCCATCCCCGTTCCGCTGGACGAGCAATTGACCTTTACCCTGCCGCGCGACGAGGCTGCGGCTGCGGACGACGCCGACCTGCGCACCAACCGCAAGCGCGGCGCCGTGCGCTGGGCGCCAGATATCCGCACGCCCGGCCTGCCGTACGACAGGCGCCGCCTGGGCGACGTGCGCCTGGAATGCAAGGTGTTCTGGACCATCGGTCGCGAAGACAGCAGCCTCCTGCTGCGCGCCATGTTTTCCGCCACCAATGATCCGTGCCATGCGCGGAGTGCGCGCTGGCTGGAAGAGACCATCCAGCCACTGGCCAGCGCCGAATTGCGCGAGGGTGGACGGGTGCTGCCGCTGAAAGTTGCGAAGAACGGCCTGGGTTATGACGTACCGCTGCGGGACAAGAGCTGGAGCGACGAAGCGACGATCGAACTGCACTACCTCAACACCGCCCAGCCATAAGAGGTATCGGTGCGCGCGCCGCCAGCCTTGGCGGCAATGCCGAAGCGGCAAGTCTGCAGCCATTCCACCGCATCGCGCACCACCGCGGCGTCGAACGGGCGCGCTTCGGCCGCCACGCGCTGCGCCTTGCCATTCGCATCGACCAGGAAGCGCAGCTTGATGGCCGCGCGGCCGTCCAGCCGGCGGTCGAAATCATCGTAGCGCAGGAAATGGCGCGACTGGGCGCAGCTCCCCGGCACCAGCGTGGGCCGCAGCGGCGCCGGCCCTTCCAGCGTCCACGCATACTGGATCGGGAATTCGGTCCCTTCGCGCGCCGCTTCCAGCCGCGGCTTGAAGCGGCAGCGCGCCAGCCCGGCCAGCGCCGCCTGGTCCAGGATGCCCCAGCCGCTGCCCTGCATTACCCTGGCCTTGCGCACGGCGCCGTCCAGGCCGATCTGGAATTGCAGCGTGGTCGTGCCTTCGATTTCGTAGCGCAGCGCTTCGCGCGGCCATTCGGGGACCGTGCAACTGGCCGGCGTGACGAGCGACTGGTAAGGAAAGGCGCCAGCTCCCGCCAGCGCAATCAGCAGCGACAGCATCTCAGAGTTCCGCCAGCGCCTTCACATGGGCGACCACGCTGCGGCCCAGCGCTGACAGGTTGTACCCGCCCTCCAGGCAGCTGACGATGCGGCCTTGTGCATACTGGCGCGCGATCTCCATGACCTGCTGCGTCATCCACGCGTAGTCTGCTTCCACCAGGCCCATGCCCCCCATGTCGTCTTCGCGGTGCGCGTCGAAGCCGGCGGAAATGAAGATCATCTGCGGCTTGAAGGCATGCAGCGCAGGCAGCCACTTTTCCTGCACCAGCGCGCGCACCGTGTCGCCCTTCGAGCCCGCAGGCACCGGCACGTTGACGCGGTTGGGCGTCTCCGGCAGCACTTCGCAATACGGATAGAACGGATGCTGGAAAAAGCTGACCATCAGCGCGCGCGGTTCGTTCAGCAGCGCTTCCTCCGTGCCATTGCCGTGATGGACGTCGAAATCGACCACCGCCACCCGCTCCAGCCCCCGCACGTCGAGCGCGTGCTTGACGGCGATTGCCACATTATTGAACAGGCAGAAGCCCATCGGCTCGGTGGGGCGCGCATGGTGGCCCGGCGGGCGCACCGCGCAAAACGCGTTGTCGATCTCGCGGTCGATCACCGCATCGGTGGCGGCGATCGCCGCGCCGGCCGCGCGCCGCGCCGCATTCCAGCTGTGCGCATTGAGCGAGGTGTCGCCATCGATCGGGTAGTAGTCGCCGCTGGCCGGCAGGTGATCGCGCACGATGGCGATCGCATTGGCTGTGTGGTTGCGCGCGATCGACTCCACCGCGGCCAGCGGTGCGTCGCGGTGGTCCAGCAGTTCATCGATGTGGGCGTTGATCAACTGATCGGCAATGGCTTGCAGGCGGGCAGGACACTCGGGATGCCAGTCGCCCATCTCGTGGCGACGACAGTCGGGATGGCTGTAAATAGCTGTGCTCATGAATCGCGTTCTCGCATAGAATGCGTCTAATCTACCACGCGGCGGGATGAGACCCCAAACCATGTATACCAAATTGCACGCCGTAGCAGCCCAGGTCGGCCAGGTCATCGTCGGCAAGGAATTGCAGGTGCGCCAGTCGCTGACCTGCCTGCTGGCCGGCGGCCACTTATTGCTGGAAGACTTGCCGGGTGTCGGCAAGACCACCTTGTCGCACGCCCTGGCGCTGTCGCTGGGCCTGCAGTTCAACCGCATCCAGTTCACCAGCGACCTGCTGCCGGCCGACGTCGCCGGCGTCTCGATTTATGAACGCGAACTGAACGCTTTCACTTTCCATCCCGGCCCGATCTTCACCCAAGTGCTGCTGGCCGACGAGATCAACCGCGCCACGCCGAAGACCCAGTCCGGCTTGCTCGAAGCGATGGAAGAGCGCCAGGTGTCGGCCGACGGCGTCACGCGCCCATTGCCCGAACCCTTCTTCGTGATCGCGACGCAGAATCCGACCCACCAGGTGGGTACTTTCCCCCTGCCCGAATCGCAGCTGGACCGCTTCCTGATGTGCATCTCGCTTGGCTACCCCGACGCCGCCGCCGAACGTGCGCTGCTGATGGGCGAGGACCGCCGGCAGATGCTCAAGCACCTGGCCCCGGCCATGACCCCGGCCGAGCTGTCGGCCGCCCAGCAATCGCTGCGCCAGATTCATGCCGCGCCGGCACTGATCGATTACGTGCAGGCGCTGGCGCAAGCCTCGCGCCAGAACGGTTTCTTCGCCGAAGGCCTGAGTCCGCGCGCCGCGCTGGCCCTGCTGCAGGCGGCGCGCGCCTGGGCCGCGCTGGAGGGCCGCGACCACGTGCTGCCGGAGGACGTGCAAGCCGTGCTGGTGCCGGTGTGCGCGCACCGCCTGCGTCCGCTCAAGTCTTCGCACGGCACCGCGCTGGCCAGCCGCGACCTGGTGCTGCAGCTGCAAAAGTCCGTTCCGGTTTAATGCCATGCTTGCCGCAACGCGGAGGTGGCTGCAAGGCTGGATCTTCCAGCTGAAGGAAAGGGAGCCGGGCGAAGTGCGGCTGGTCATGCGCCGCGTCTTCATCCTGCCCACCAGGCCCGGCATTGCCTTCGTCGGCCTGCTGCTGATCATGCTCATCGGCTCGGTCAACTACAACCTGGGCCTGGGCTTCGTGCTGACCTTCTTCACCGGCTCCTGCGCCCTGGTCGATATGTACTTGACGGCCAAGAACCTGGCCTTCCTGCGCCTGGCGCCGGGCCGCGCCCAGCCGGTGTTTGCCGGCGCCGAAGCCCAGTTCGAACTGCATGTGCGCAACGACACGCCGCGCGACCGCTACGCCATCTGGCTCGGCTTCCAGGACGAGGGGGAGCCGCGCCAGGCGGTCGACGTGGCCGCCGGCGGCAGCGCAGCCGTGGTGCTGTCGCGTCTGACAAAAGAGCGCGGCTGGCTGGCCGCGCCGCGCGTGCGCCTGTTCACGCGCTTCCCGCTTGGCTTGTTCGGCGCATGGGCCTATTGGCAGCCGGACCTGAAAGTGCTGGCCTACCCGCAGCCGGAAGTGTCGCCGCCGCCACTGCCCACCACCGGCGCCGCACGCGAAGACGGCTACGGCACCGTGGGCCTGGATAATTTCTCCGGCATCCGCAGCTACCAGCCCGGCGACCCGATGCGCCATTTGGCCTGGCGCCAGATCGCGCGCCTGCACCCGGCCGATGGCGGCAACCTGGTGAGCAAGCATTTCGAAGGCGGCGCCGTGTCCGACCTGCTGCTGGACCTGAACGCGCTGCCGCCAATGCTCGATGTCGAACTGCGTTTGTCGCGGCTCGCGGCCTGGGTGCTGGAAGCGGAGCGGCGCGCCCTGCCCTACACCCTCAACCTCGGCCAGCGCAAGATCGCGCAGGGCCTGGGCGAAGCCCACTGCGCCGAATGCCTGCGCGCGCTGGCCCTGTACGGCAAGGAGGGGCAATGATCGCCCGCATCTTCGCCAAGGCCGGCCCGCTCACGCGCGACAAGTCCGACACCCTGCTGCTCCTGCTCGCGTCGCTCATGGTGCTGGCGCCGCACTTCGGCCACCTGCCCGCGTGGACCTCGGCCACCGTCTGCCTTACCCTGCTCTGGCGCGCCGCCATCACCATGCGCGGCAGCCGCCTGCCGCCGATCTGGCTGCTGCTGCCGGTCTCGCTGCTGGCGATGGGCGGCGTCTACCTCAGTTTCCGCACCCTGCTGGGGCGTGAAGCAGGTGTCACCATGCTGACCCTGCTGCTTACCTTCAAGCTGCTGGAAATGCGTGCGCGCCGCGACCTGTTCGTGGTGATCTTCCTCGCCTTTTTCCTGCTGCTGACGAACTTCTTCTACTCGCAATCGATCGCTACCGCCCTGATGATGGTGGCCACCATCATCGTACTGCTGACGGCGCAGATCACCTTCCAGTACACGGGTGCCTTGCCGCCGCTGGCCAAACGCCTGAAGCTGGCGGGCCGCGTTTTCCTGATCGCAGCGCCGCTCGGCGTACTGCTGTTCGTCGGTTTCCCGCGCATCCAGGGGCCACTGTGGGGCTTGCCGGGCGACGCCGCCAGCGGAACGAGCGGCATGTCCGATACCATGTCGCCCGGTTCCATGACCAACCTGGCCTTGTCGGAAGAAGTCGCCTTCCGCGTCAGCTTCAGCGCCGGGGCCCCCTTGCAGCAGCAGCTGTACTGGCGCGGCCCTGTCCTGAGCCGCTACGATGGCCGCACCTGGTCGCGTATCGGCCAGCCGCAATCGCCGCGCGAGCTGGTGCTGTTGGAACGGCAGTTGGCCTGGACCGGGCCGTCCTATCCCTACGAGGTCACGCTGGAACCGGGCCGCCGCCAATTCCTGTTCCTGCTGGAGCTGAGCGACCCGGTTGCCTACATCGAAGGCGCCACCGCCTCCTACAGCGACGAACTGGAACAGCTGGTACAAGCCAACAGCGACAAGCGCCTGCGCTATGACAGCGTGGCCCATCCCGCCTACATGGCGCAAGCGGGCCTCGGGCCCGATGCGCTGGAAGCCTGGCTGCAGCTGCCGCAGGGCTTCAACCCCCGCACCCTGCGCTACGCCGCACAGATCCAGGCCCTGCGCACCGAAAAGGGCGACGACGCCGCCATCGAGGCCGTGCTGGCCAACTTCCGCGGCAACTTCGAATACACGCTGGAACCCAACCGCCTGGGGCGCGACGCAGTCGACGAATTCCTGTTCGATACGCGCAAGGGTTTCTGCGAACATTTCTCCGGCGCCTTCGTCTACATCATGCGTGCGGCGGGCCTGCCGGCGCGCGTGGTAAACGGCTACCAGGGCGGCGAATTCAATCCCGTCGACGGCTATTACACCATCCGCCAATCCGACGCCCACGCCTGGAGCGAAGTCTGGTTGGGGCCCCAGCGTGGCTGGACGCGCTTCGATCCAACCGCCGCGGTGGCGCCCGAACGCATCCGCAGCAACCTGGCACAAACCCTGCCGCGGCAAGCCCCTTTCGGATTGCAAGGCTTAGCCGACCTGGTGCGCGACCAGAATTCCTGGCTGGCAAAGATGCGTTTTGGCATCAGTGCCGTCAATAATGCTTGGAATCAATGGATCCTCGATTACAATCCAAACAGGCAGGAAAATTTCCTCAAAGAATTGGCTTCCGCCTTTGGCGACTGGCGCGTGCTGGCTGCGCTGGCCGGCTGCGCGGCGCTGGCAGTACTGGCCCGGCAGCGCTGGGCCTTGCGCGCGCGCGATCCCGTCGACGCCGCCTACCTCGCCTTCTGCCGCCAGCTGGCGCGGCATGGCGTGACAAAGGCGCCGGACGAAGGTCCGCTGAACCTGTCCCAACGCGTGCGGCAACTAAATTTGCCACGCGAGAAAATAGCGGCAATGACCGGATTCCTGGAGCTGTACAGCGCACTTAAATACGGCGCGCCGTCAGCGCAAAAAGATAACCCAGTCGCACGGCTGAATAGTTTGCTGAAGCAATCCCGATGACACTCTTAAAGAAACTCCCCACTACCTTGCTGGCCATGGCTTGCCTCGGCATCGCTTTGCCGCAAGCCGCCGGCGCCGCGACGCGCAAGCCGGCAAAAGTCAAAAAAGCAGTCCCGAAAAAACCTGCCATCGATTACGCCGGCGAGTTCGTCAACTTCGGCCAATGGAAGGAAGTCCAGCAATTCATGGGCGACCTGGAACAGAAGCACGGTGTGCCGCTTGCCGAAAGCGAAAAACTGTTCCTCGAATTGCGCTACATCGACGCTGCCGTGCAGCTGGTGAAACCGGCGCCGCCGGGCAAGCCGAAAAACTGGCAAGCCTACAGCGCCCGCTTCATCGAACCGAAGCGTATCGCCGCCGGCGTCGAGTTCTGGAATGCCAACCGCGACGCGCTGGCGCGCGCCGAAACGCTGTACGGCGTGCCGGCGGAAATCATCGTCGGCATCCTCGGCGTGGAAACGATCTACGGCCGCGACATGGGCAAGTTCCGTGTGCTCGATGTGCTGGCCACGCTGGCCTTCGCCTATCCGCTGACGCCGAATCGCGACGCGCGCATGGAATTCTTCCGCAGCGAACTGGAAGCGACCATCGTCTCGGCGCGCCAGACCGGGCTCGACCCGCTGTCCCTGGTGGGCTCGTTCGCCGGCGCGGTCGGCATGCCGCAATTCATGCCCGGCAATATCGCCAAGCTGGGCGTGGATTTCGACCTGGACGGCAAGGTCGATTTGCGCAACTCGCCGGCCGACGCCATCGGCAGCGTCGCCAACTTCCTGGTCGCGCACGGCTGGAAGCGCGACGATCCGCCAACGCTGGCCTATCCGGCGACGGTATCGCCCGAGCGGGCTTGGGAGAAATACATCGGCACCGGCCTCGAGGCCCAATACAGCGGCGAAGAACTGCTGGCCGCGGGCGTGCATCCTGCCGTCGATTTGCCGCCCGGGCTGTATGGCCTGGTCGATCTGCAGAACGGTTCCGAGCCTACGGAATACTGGGTTGGCAGCAATAACTTCTTTTCAATCACCAAATACAACCGAAGTTATTTCTATGCCATGTCGGTCATCGAGCTGGGGAAAGCGGTAAAGCTTTCAATGAAGGAAACTTTGTAAAGCTTTGTAACTTGTGTGATAAGCAAGAGAACGGAATTACCCTAACACAAAAATTAGGGTAGAATTCTCTCAGAATGTTGCGGTAGGACAACGCGTTTCGAGAGCAATATACTATTTTTTGTTGCACGCAAGTACTGCTGACCGCACTGTTGTACAATTGTGTATATATTATGAAACTTGTTAAACAGGAATCCGTGGCAGGATTTAGGGTCGTTAGCAGGACAACTTTAGAGAAGGAACAGAAGACATGACCAACCAAGTCGGTAATGATATGAACAACGAGTCGGAAGGCGATGATCTGCTGCAGTACAATCCGAACCGTCTGCTCGATACTCTGATCGAAAACCTGCGCCTGAAAAACGATGCGGCCCTGTCGCGCGCTCTGGAAGTCGCACCGCCCGTGATCTCCAAAATCCGCCACCACCGCCTGCCGGTTGGCGCTTCGCTGCTGATCCGCATGCACGAGGTCTCCGACCTGAGCATCCGTGACCTGCGCTACCTGATGGGCGATCGCCGCAACAAGTTCCGCATCAGCGACAAGCAGTTCAAGCCGAAAGAAGGCGCCGGCGGCTCGACCGAAAACAAGGGCTGATTCCAGCTGCTTGTTTTGCCCTCCCCGCCCGGGGAGGGTGAGCGCCGCTATGCTTAAGCCGGGAACACCCCGGTGGACAGGTAACGGTCGCCGCGATCGCAGACGATGAAAACGATCGTCGCGTTTTCCACTTGCTGCGAGATGCGCAGCGCAATTTCACAGGCCCCCGCTGCCGAAATCCCGCAGAAGATGCCTTCCTCCGCAGCCATGCGGCGCGCCATGCGCTCCGCCGCGGCCTGCGACACGTATTCCACCTGGTCCACGCGCGCCTTGTCGTAAATCTTCG
Source organism: Pseudoduganella sp. (assembly GCA_039593355.1). GTDB lineage: Bacteria > Pseudomonadota > Gammaproteobacteria > Burkholderiales > Burkholderiaceae_D > Rugamonas. The sequence continues at coordinate 9,566 of JBCNPK010000032.1, read as the reverse complement.
GCAGGTAGGCTTCCGGCCACTTGCGGATGCCGGGGATCGACGAGCCTTCTTCAGGCTGCGCGCCGATGATGCGGATGTTCTCGTTCTGCTCCTTGAGGAATTGCGACACACCCATGATGGTGCCGGTGGTGCCCATGGCGGAAACGAAGTGGGTGACGCGGCCTTCGGTGTCACGCCAGATTTCCGGACCCGTGCCCTCGTAGTGGGCACGCGGGTTGTCGCCGTTGGCGAACTGGTCGAGGATAATGCCCTTGCCGTCCTTTTGCATCTGGTCGGCCAGGTCGCGCGCGTATTCCATGCCGCCGGTCTTGGGCGTGAGGATGATTTGCGCGCCGTAAGCGGCCATGCTCATGCGCCGTTCTTCGCTCAGGTTTTCCGGCATCAGCAGCACCATCTTGTAGCCGCGGATGGCGGCGGCCATAGCCAGCGCAATGCCGGTATTGCCGCTGGTCGCCTCGATCAGCGTATCGCCCGGCTTGATCTGGCCGCGCTCTTCGGCACGGCGCAGCATCGACATGGCGGCGCGATCCTTGACCGAGCCGGCCGGATTATCGCCTTCCAGCTTGCCCAGGATGATGTTGCCGCGCGCGGCAGCTTCGGCGCCGGGGATGCGTACCAGCTGCACCAGCGGCGTGTTGCCGATGGTATCGGCGATTGTCTTGTATCCCATGTGTCCTGTTTTGTGTTGGAGATGTCAAACGGCCATTCTATCCGCTTCGGCGGCGAGTTGCAGCGACATGAACACATATCCCAGGCTTTCGCCGTCGATCCGGAACATGTCGGCGGTTTCGCCGGTCTGCACGAAACCGCATTTGCGATACAGCGCGCGCGCCGGCGCGTTGCCGCTCAAAACCTCCAGGTCGATCCAGGCCAGGCCCTGTTCGCGCGCCCAGGCCACGGCCGTCGCCAGCAACGCCGTCCCCAGGCCGCAGCGGCGCGCGGCGCGGTGCACGCCCATGCCGAGCAGGCAGCGGTGGCGCGCCTGCGCCTCGGGCCGCGAACGCAGGTCGATGTGACCGATGATTTCGCCGTCGCGCACGGCGACCCAGACGCGGCGCCAGCCCTGCTGGCCGAAGCTGGCCTGCATGCCGGTGCTGAAGCCATTGGCCTTTTCGGGCGGGAAGCCGGCGCTGGTGCGCGGCATAGGCTGGAACAAGGGCGCGCCATCGCGCCCGTTATCGCGCAGGTGGTCGTTCAGGTAATGGAAGAAGGCGGCCAATTCTTCAAATTCCAGCGGCCGGATGATAAAGGTCATGGCAAATCATAGCAGGGCGTGCTGTGCGTTACACTATATGCATCACGACAGGAGCCCTACCCCATGAGCGACACCGAAGTCATTTCCATGCCATCCACGCTCGAGAGCCGCCGGCACCAGGTCAACCCGGTGCTGACCGAGCAGGAAATCAAGCGTCTGCACCGTTTTGGCACAGTGCGCCAATATGCGCGCGGCGTGCGCATTCTCGAAGCGGGCCATACATGCTTTGGACTGATCGTCCATCTGAAGGGCGCCGTCACCATCTGCAAATACGATGGCCTGGGCAATTCGGAATTCCTGACCGAACATGGCCCCGGCGAATTTACCGCCGAGGTATCGCAGCTGTCCGGCCGTCCCTCGCTGGTCAACGCCACAGCGAAAGACGACGTCGAGGTACTGGAAGTCTCGCCGGAGAACCTGCGCGCCCTGGTGATCGCGGAAGCGGAACTGGGCGAACGCATCGTACGCGCCCTGATCCTGCGCCGCGTCGGGCTGCTGGAGCGCGAAGGCGGCGGGTTGGTGCTGGTGTCGCCGCCGGGTAACGCGGCCTTGTTCCACCTGCGTTCTTTCCTCAGCAGCAACGGCTACCCCTACCGCATCCTCGATCCGAAGGACGACGAACAGGCGCAGGCGCTGTGCGAGTACTACCAGCCCGGCCCGGACGACTGGCCGCTGGTGGTGTGCCCGGACGGGGTGGTGAAGAAGAATCCGACGAACGCGGAAGTCGGCTATTGCATCGGCCTGCTGCCGGAAATCGATACCGGGAAGCTGTGGGACGTGGTGGTGGTCGGCGCCGGCCCTGCCGGCCTGGCGACATCCGTGTACGCGGGCTCGGAAGGCTTGTCCGTACTGGCACTTGAGCAGCGCGCCTTCGGCGGCCAGGCCGCGGCCAGCGCACGCATTGAAAACTACCTCGGCTTCCCGACCGGCATTTCGGGCGGCGCACTGGCGGGCCGCGCCTTCGTGCAGGCGCAGAAGTTCGGCGTGGAAGTCGCGATTCCGGCTCCGGCCACGCGCCTGCTGTGCGACAGCTGGCCGCTGCGCGTGGAGATCGCCGGCGGCCAGGTTGTACGCGCCAAGACCGTGGTGCTGGCATCCGGCGCGCGCTACAAGCGCCCGGCCCTCGACAACATCGGCGAGTTCGAAGGACGCGGCATCTACTTCTGGGCTTCGCCGATCGAGGCCAAGCTGTGCAAGTCGGAAGAAGTGGTGCTGGTCGGCGGCGGCAACTCGGCCGGCCAGGCGGCTGTCTTCCTTTCGGGCCACGCCTCCAAGGTGCATATGGTGATCCGCGGCGACGGTCTGAAGGCGACCATGTCGACCTACCTGATCGACCGCATCAAGGCCACGCCCAACATCGAACTGCACACGCACACCGAGATCGTGGCGCTGGAAGGCAATGACGACGGTCTGTCGCGCGTGACCTTCCGCTGCAAGGACACCGGAGAAGTCGACAGCTGCGACGTGTGCCGCCTGTTCCTGTTCATCGGCGCCGACCCGAACACGGCCTGGCTGGCCGACTGCGGCGTGGAAGTCGATGCGCAAGGCTTCATCCGCACCGGCTTCGACGCCATCAAGGACCAGTGCCGCGCCAAGATGACGCTGGCCGACGCGCCGCAGCGCGCGCCGCTCGAAACCAGCGTGCCAGGGGTGTTCGCCATCGGCGACGTACGCTCCGGCTCCACCAAGCGCGTCGCGGCAGGCGTGGGCGAAGGCGCGGCCGTGGTATCGCAGATCCACGCCTTCCTCGCCAACCTGCCGGTGGAAAGCGCCGGCTAAAACCCGAGCGCGATGCCGGCGATCGCCAGGCTGTTGTTCACGCAATGGCAGGCCCAGGACGCGGCAAACGCGCGCCCTGGGCCCTGATCGCGGAAATAGAGGTAAATCGCCGCCAGCAACGCACCGAACACGAAAGTGACCGCGCCTTGCAGCGCACCGCCGCCGTTCAGCATGTGGCCTCCGCTGAAGACGATTGCGCTGACAAGCAGGCGAACCGTCGACGGCGCGCCAACGCGCCGCAGCAACTCGATTGGCAGCCACTGCGCCGCGGCCGTCTCAAAGAGCGGCGCCCAAACCGTCGCCATGAAGGCAATGAGCCACAGCTTGTTGCTGGCAAATAGGGGCTCCGCAGCTACCGGCTGGTCTGCCGGCGGCGCGCCAACCAGCACCGTCAGCAGCAGCTGCCCAGTTGCGAAGGCGGCCAATCCTGCCAGGCCACCTGCCAGGACCGGGCGCTGCGAAAGCCGGGCGAGCGTTGCGCGCATTCAGCGCAAGGGCGTTGGATATGTGGCGGGGCTGGCATTGCCGTCCTTGTCCACCGCCTGGAGGCCGAAGAAGAAGTTGTCCTTCGACAGGCTGATCTTCGCGTCGGTCACGTTGCCGACGAAAAGGCCGGACTGCCAGTCCGCGGCCGTGGTCTCGCGCCAGACGATGCGGTAGCCGGCGATGTCCGGCTCCTTGTTCGCCTGCCAGACGAAGGCCGTGTCGTTCTCCAATTCCTTGGTCCGCACCTGCACCTTGGCTGGTGCGGCGGGCGCATTGGCCAGGGTCGCCAGCGCGGCAGCATTCACGCGCGCCACCTGGGCGATGTAATCGAAGTCGTCGAACTCCGGCAAATCGCCGTACACCTTACCGTGTTCCGTGCGCAGGTTCTGGTGCTGGTGGCTGAAGTCTTCCGCCGGTTCGGTGAAGCGCAGGGCCGCGTAACCGCGCTCCAGAAAGGGCATGTGGTCGCCGCCGCGCAGGTAGCGGTCGCGCCGCTGGATCACGTTGACCTTGAAACCGGGCACATAGCGCTCGCCCTGTTCTTTCACGTGGCGCGCCAGCTGGCGCGACAGCGAATCGTTTTCGCCGCCGGTCGATACCAGCATGCGCGTGGTCTCGCTGGTTTCCTTTTCGACCGGCAGTCCCTCGGCAAAAAGGCGTACCGACTTGCCGTTGCTGTTGCCATGTTCATCGTGCGAACTGCCGATGATGTCGTTGGTGAACATGCCGGCGATGTTGACGCCCTTCTCCTTTGCCTGCTCCGCGTAATGGCGCGCGCCCAGCAAGCCTTGCTCCTCACCGGCGACGGCCATGAATACCAGGGTGGCATCGAATTTGTACTTGGCCATCACGCAGGCCATTTCGATCACGGCGGCGGTGCCCGATGCATCGTCGTTGGCGCCTGGCGCGTCGTTCTTCGCATCCATGATGTCGCTGTTGCGCGAGTCGTAATGGCCGCTGACCACGTAGACGCGGCTCTTCGATTCGGCCTGCACGCCAGGCAGCGTGGCGACCACGTTCACTACTTCGGTCGGGCGGCTGATGCGGGCGGAAACGGGAGCGATGTGGCTGTCGAAGGCCACTTGCAGCTTGCCTGCGCCGCAGCGTTCCAGTTCCGACTTGATCCAGCGCCGAGCGGCGCCGATACCGACGGCATCGGATTCGGTCTCCGACATGGTGTGGCGGGTTTTGAAGCCGACCAGTTTGCGGACATTGGCTTCGATGCGCTGCGCTGAAATCTCGGCGACGATCTTTTCGACCTGGGGCTGGCGACGGTCTGTATCCGGCGCAGCCGCCATGGCACTGGCGGAGGCCGCAGCGATTGCCACGGCCAGCAAGGTAGGTTTGGTATGAGCCATTTTTTGGCAGGCGTTCCTGTTCAAGTTGTGCCCCATCTTAGCCCTGGCCCGACGGGATGGCAATCGAAAGGCAGCGCCTGCCGCGGCACCTTATTTCTTCTTCGTAGCGTCTTTATGCTGCGCAGCGCCGTCGAGGGGCTTGCCGTTGACCGTCAGCCCCGCCTCCGACAACTTGGCGGCATTCTTCTCGCCAATACCTTTGACGCGCTGTTCAAAGTCGGCCCAATCCTTGAACTCCCCTTTCGCCCGTTCTGCCAGGATGGCCTTGGACTTGGCCGGGCCAATACCCTTGACGCTATCGAGTGCAGCAGCATCGGCCTTGTTCACGTCAACCTGGGCGAATGCCATGCCCATGCAAGCCACCAGCGTGGCGACGGCGAGCAGCAGTTTCCTGATCATGATTGCCTCCAAAATGTGGACACGAGAAGACCTCGTCCCGACACAACGCACGACACGCCGCCCGGCTGACGCGGGCGGCGCGGCGTTTGAGGCAGATCAATCAACGCACAACCAGTTCCACACGACGGTTCTTGGCGCGGCCTTCCTCGCTGGCATTGCTGGCCACTGGCGCCATGTTCGCCACGCCGCGCGGCAGCATCCGGTTGGCGGGGATGCCGTACTTGGATGCCAGCGCGTCTGCCACAGCCTGGGCGCGTTTCTGCGACAGCGCCAGGTTTGCCTCGAACTCGCCCTGGTCGTCGGTATGGCCGACGATGAACACTTTCATCTTTGGTTGCGCTTGCAAGGCCTTGGCCATCTGCGCCAACTGCTCGCTCGATTGTTCCCGGATGACAGCCTTGTTGGTATCGAATGTCACCCCGTACAAAGCTACCTTTCCATCGCGCTGCAAGCCCTCTTGGATGGCGCGTGTGTCGACAGTCACCTTGCCGCCCTCCAGCACGGCCGGCTCGACGATCTGCACCAACTGGCGCACACGCTGGAATTCGGTAAAGTCGCTCAAGCCCACCTGGACATAGGTATTGCCGCCCGGACCAGGCTTGACCGCGCTGAGCAGGTGAAAACGTGGCTGGTTGGCGCTGTTGAACATGTTCGAGACGAAGGGATTGAATTCCTTCCAGTTCACTTCGCGCGGCCACTCCTGCACCAGGCGCTGGGTGCCGGCCTTTTCGCACTCGTCGGTCTCGCATGCATACAGGACCTTGAAGCCGGCCGCAGTCAACGCCTGCTGGTAGTTGCGGTAGATCTCCAGCGCGCTGCGGCCCTTCGGACCCCAATAGAAGCGGTTGGCCGTCTTGCCCTCGACCTTGTGCAGCACGGGCTTGCCTGCTTCGGTGTCGACGACTTTGGTCTGGCCCAGGTTCTCGCCGCCGACCATATAAAGCGACGAGCCCTCGTAGCGGCGCAGCAGCGGATGGTCGCTGCCGCCGGCGATATCCTTGGAAAAATTAGGCTGAGCGTGCGCTTGCAGCGAGACTGCGGCAAGCAGTGAAATAGTGAGCAGTCGCATGGCAATTCGGAAAGGTTGAACGGATTGCCAATATAACAAAGTTCCCCAGCCTTCCGCGCCGGTAATCCACCGCTGTCATCACCGAAGAAAAAAGGGGACGTAACACATTTTCGGCAAGGCCGAAAATGTGTTACGTCCCCTTTTTTTTCGTCCCGGACTCTTAAGCGAACAGTTCTTCGCGGGTGACGGTGGCGGTGCCGAGCTTGCCGACCACGATGCCGCCGGCGCGGTTGGCGGTCTCAACCGCTTCCTGCCAGCCGGCGCCGGAGCCGAGCATGGCTGCCATGGTGGCGATCACGGTGTCGCCTGCACCGGAAACGTCGAACACTTCACGTGCACTGGCCTGGACGTTGAAGATGCCGCTGTCGGTGAACAGGGTCATGCCCTCCTCCGAACGGGTCAGCAGCAGTGCGTCCAGCGACAGTTCGGCGCGCAGGTTCTGCGCTTTGGTGATCAGCTGTTCTTCGCTGTTCCAGCTGCCGACGATGCGCTTCAGTTCCGATTTGTTCGGGGTCAGCACGGTGGCGCCTTTGTACGGCGAGAAGTCGTCGCCTTTCGGGTCGACCATGACGATCTTGCCTGCGGTGCGCGCAGTCGAAATCATTTCGGCGACGTCGACCAGGCCGCCCTTGTTGTAATCGGACAGCACGATCACGTCGTACTCCGGCAACAGGGTCTTGAATTGCACCAGCTTGTTGCGCAGCACGGCATCGCTTGGCGGTTCTTCGAAGTCGATACGGACCATCTGCTGCTGGCGGCCGATGACGCGCAGCTTGATGATGGTGGAGATGGCGTTATCGTGCTTCAGGTAGCTGTGGATGCCGCCGCTTTGCAGCAGCTGTTCCACTTCGGTGCCCGCTTCGTCGGCGCCGACGATGCCCAGCAGGCCGGCGTGAGCGCCCAGCGCTGCTGCGTTGCGTGCGACGTTGGCGGCGCCGCCCAGGCGGGCTTCGCGGCGTTCGATGCGCACGACAGGGACCGGGGCTTCCGGCGAGATGCGGCTGACATCGCCGAACCAGTAGCGGTCCAGCATGACGTCGCCGGCGACCAGGATGCGTACTTTATCGAGTGCGGGGGCTTTGCTCATATCAATTCATTACGTTGAGTTCTTCGGTGCGGCGCGGCGGGTAGGAATCCCAGCGGCTGCAGCCCGGGCAGTGCCAGTAGAATTGGCGCGCCTTGAAGCCGCAGTGGCTGCATTGGTAGCGGGCCAGTTTTTGCGTGTAGCCGTGCACCAGGTTCTTGACCATCGACAGTTCGGACAGCACGGCGGCCGGCGCGTCCATCATGCGCGCTTCCAGCAGCTTGTCGAGGCCGAGCAGGGTCGGGGTGCGGCGCAGTTCGTCGATCACCAGCTGCTTGGCGGTTTCCACGCCCTCCAGTTCGATCACGGCCTTGAACACGACTTCCAGCAGGTCGATCGAAGATGCCTGTTCGAGGTAGGACTTCAGCAGGCTGACGCCTTCCTGCGGGCGGCCCACTTTGCGGTAGCCGTCCATCAGGCGCGTGGCCACCAGCGCGGTGTGCGGCACGGATTGCTGTTCGACGCGGCGCCACATCAGCAGCGCGGCTTCGGTGTCGCCCTTGGCCAGCAGGGCGTCGCCGCACAGGATGGTGGCGCGCACGCTGGAACGGTCGGCATGCAGCGCTTTTTCCAGCAGGGTTTCCGCTTCTTCCGGCTTCATGTGGACCAGCGCGTCCTGCGCCAATTCGCAGTAGAACTGGGAGATCTCTTTCTGGCGCGAGCCGGCACCGGCATCCTGCAGCGCGAGTGCGGCTTCGATGGCGCGTGTCCATTCCTTTTCGCGCTGGTAGATTTCCAGCAAGGCTTTGCGGCCCTGCACGGCGTAGGAGGTGTCGAGCAGGCGCGTGTAGGTTTCTTCGGCGCGGTCCAGCAGGCCGGCTTTCAGGTAATCCTGGCCCAGCTCATATTCGGCGTGGGCGCGCTGCTCGGCCGGCAGGTCGGGGCGCGACAACAGGTTCTGGTGCACGCGGATGGCGCGCTCCGTTTCGCCGCGGCGGCGGAACAGGTTGCCCAGTGCGAAGTGCATGTCGGCCGTCTCGGGGTCGAGCTTGACGATCTCGATGAAGGAGTCGATGGCCTTGTCCGGCTGGTCGTTCAGCAGGTGGTTCAGGCCACGGAAATAGCCGCGCGGCAGGGTGCGCGATTCGGACACCACGGCGCGGATGTCGACGCGGGCGGCGATCCAGCCGAGGGCAAACATAGCTGGAATGCCCAGCAGCCACCAGAGTTCAAAATCCATGTTTTTTTCTTAGTGCTGGGTGTTGATGCTGTCCGGCAGCGGGCGCTCGTTCACTTGCATGGCCGCGCTTTGCAGGGATTGGATGGTGGATTTCTGCTTGTTCGATTCGCGGCGCTGGCGGAACAAGGTTGGAGTCAGCGCGAGGAAGCACAGGGCGGCGCCGGCCACGAAAAAGGCCAGCAGCATCAGCACCAGCGGGCCGCGCAGCTCGTAATTCAGGAACAGGTGCAGGTCGACTTCCTGCGTGTTTTTCAGGGCAAAACCAAAGAACAGGACAAACAGGACAACGCCGATGGCGGTGGAAATAAATTTCATTCTTGGTTCCTATCTTTTTAAACCCGGTAAACCAGGGTCAGGCACAAGTGCCTGACCCTGTCTGATCTGCGGCCAGGGGTTCGGTTGCGCGCCTTTGATCTTCTCAAAAAGTCAAAGGCCTCAAACCAAGCCCGTGACGGGGAGACCGTTCAGGGTCAGGCACTTGTGCCTGACCCTGGTTTACCGGGTTCAAAACAACAAAAAAGGGGCAGGCAAATGCCCGCCCCTTCATTCTACTGTGCCGGAGACTCAGTCCTCAATGATCGGTTGCCCGACCATCGCATCGACCCGCTCGCGCAGCTGCTTGCCAGGCTTGAAGTGAGGCACCCGTTTTTCAGGGACCATCACTTTGTCGCCGGACTTGGGATTGCGTCCAATGCGCGGCGGCCGCGAATTCAGGGCAAAACTGCCAAAACCACGGATCTCGATGCGCTGGCCGTCGGCCAAGGCGTTGGTCATCGCATCGAGGATGGTCTTGACGGCATACTCCGCATCTTTGGCCACCAGCTGGGAGTAACGCTCAGCCAGTCGGTTGATCAATTCGGACTTAGTCATCTAAGTGCTCGGTAGATTAGTTCTTGTTGTCGAACTTGGCTTTCAGCAGAGCGCCCAGGCTGGTGGTGCCGGAAGCAGCGCTGGAG